>CALMZP010000001.1 GCA_937870635.1 uncultured Acidobacteriota bacterium
CGCGTCGAACGCAGGCTTGAGACCTGCGGTTGCCAACAAGGGTTCGAGCTTGTGTGTGTAAATCGCGTTGACGAACGTGGCGTGCTCCCCAAAAACTACACCATCTGATATGAGAGTCTGACAGCCCGGAGACGGGTGAAAGGATTCTCGTGAAGAAGACCAAGCACGCGCCCGAACAGATCGTGAAGAAGCTGCGGGAGGCCGAGGTAGAGCTGGCCAAGGGCGCGACCGTGGCGATGGTGACCAAGAAGCTGGGGGTGACCGAGCAGACGTATTACCGATGGAAACGGCAGTACGGGTCGATGGATGTTGACCATCTGGCCCGGCTGAAAGAGCTCGAGCGAGAGAACTCGCGGCTCAAGAAGATCGTCGCCGAACAGGCGATGGACATTGACGCCCTCAAGGACATTGCTTCAAAAAAATGGTAGGCCCGTCAGGCAGGCGGCGGGCCGTTGTGCATCTGGTCGAGACCTCGGAGTACTCGGAGCGAAGAGCCTGCCGGCTCATGGACCAACCGCGATCAACGCAGCGCTATACGACGCGGGTCGAGGGAAAGCAAGATCGCCGGTTGCGCGCACGGGTGGTCGCACTGGCGCAGCTTCATCCTCGGTATGGCTATCGCCGACTGACGCAGGAGCTGCGGCGGGAGTCGTGGAAGGTCAACCGCAAACGCGTCCGACGGATCTGCCGCGAGGAGGGTCTGAAAATCACAGTTCGCGCGAAGAAGCGTCGGCGGGTCGGTCACAGCGCGAACGGGTGCGCGCGGCTGCGAGCCGAGGGAAAGAATCATGTCTGGAGCTACGACTTCGTCTTCGATCAGCTTGAGAGTGGAAGAGCTCTCAAGCTGCTGCCGATCGTCGACAACTTCACAAGAGAATGCCTGGCCATCGAGGTGGCGCACAACATCACTGCGGCGCGCGTGATCGAGATACTCGAGCAGCTCGTGGCCAAGCACGGCGCGCCGCAGTTCATTCGCTCGGACAACGGACCTGAGTTCATCGCTCGTGCCGTCAGGGAATGGCTGGCGGCGAAGGGGATCGGAACGGCGTTCATTGAGCCAGGCAGTCCATGGGAGAACGCGTACAGCGAGTCCTTCAACAGCCGCTTCCGCGACGAGGTGCTCGACCGCGAAGTTTTCACCTCGCTGTTGGAGGCGCGCACGATCATCGAACAACACCGCCGCCACTACAACGACAAAAGGCCGCACAGTGGGCTCGGCTACGCGACGCCAAGCGAGTTCGCACGTCAACACCAGGCTATAGAAGCTGCCGGCGTATGGAAAGCCGCTGAGAAACGCGTCTTCCCACACGCCTTGGAAAACGCCCCCCTTCCACCGCCCGCGTTTCCCACATCTCCCACAGCCTCCGCTGCTGGCAGAATAGAGGCCGGAGCCGGGTGACCCCAGCTCCATTTCATCAACCGACTAACATATCGGGTGGTACGAAAAACGGGGGCACGTCAGGGGATTACCTTAGTGGGAGGACTTGCGTTTATTAAGTTCGAAAACATCTGTCAAGCCAAAGGTCGACGAGTCTATGAAGAGTGCATGAAGAATCAACCTTAGGTGTTAGCGATGAAACAAATGATGAAGAAACGGAGTGTCATCGCTGCGGAAACGCCGCCGCGTCTGACCTCGCCGTGCGGGGCCCGAGAGTGACGGCAAGAAGGCCGGTCCGCGGGGAATCGACATCTCACATGATACCCAAGTCCGGATGCAGAAGATCGTTCGATAACGAGGGCGTGATTTTGGCAGCGGCGAAGTCGACGGCGCAGACGATCACCAGGAGGGCGTGGTGGGGACCGGCCTTCATTGTCGGGTCGATTCTCTTCGTGGCGTCCGCGGCGTTTCCCGTTTTTCTGCTACTGAGGCTAGGGGTGTGGCGTGGTATCGCCTACGAACTCTCGCCGTTCAATGATGGCTCGCTGGCACGTCTGCTCATACCGCTACTGGGAGTTCTCGTCGTCGGGTTCGCGATTGCTGTGCTTGTGCAACTCGCGGTGGAGGTTGTCCGCCATGCGCGCGGCCGACGCTAGTACTTTCATTGCCGCGATCGGCAGCTCCGAAGCGGGCAACCTGACCTCGCCCCCTTGAGCAGTTTCGGTTGGGGTGCCGGCGTCGCCGTGCCGCGCGGCGGCCGGGAATCCCTGCATTGCAGACGCTTGCGGATATTGTCCACCGAGCTGCGCCTCGTGCACGCGAAAGCGGTGATACCGGTAGTCTGAAGTCAGCCATGGAAAAGCCTCGTTGGAGTGTTCTCCTGTTGCTCATCGTATTGATGGCCGGTCTGGCGGTTACATTCATCGCCAGTGGCGGCCGCGTCGGATGGCGCGTGCCAGCGGGCACGCTCACGGTGATTGCCGGGCTCGTCTCAGCTTACGTCTGGAGCACCGTCAGGTTTCCGGGCGATTCGCCGCTTCTTCGCGCGGCGTTAGTCGTTATGCCGTCCGGAACGCTCGTTTGCGGAGGATTGGCATTCGTGCTCAGCGCGTTCCCCGCGTGGGCAGCTGTCGGGACGCTGTTTCAGGCTGGGGTGATCGTGACAATGGTCGGCGGTTTCGTGTTGTACGGTCTGTATGTGCGGTCGGTCGTGAAATGACGGGCACCGGAACCGTTAGGCGCCGCGATAACGCGCGCTCGGCCGGGGCGATCTGCGAAGGATCTGTCGCGGGAGTTTGAGCCGTCGCTTTTTTTGGAATGCGGCAGCTTGCTGCCGCGGGGTGGAGCCGCGGGCGATCTCGCCCGCGGAGAAAATGCCTACTGAACCCCGCGGGCGGGATCGCCCGCGGCTCCACTGTGCCCGTGTTGGCTCGGATGACAGTGGAGCGCGGGCGACCTCGCCCGCGTCCTTCCTCATGCAGGCTTCTCCACGGACAGCGCGGGCGGGGTCGCCCGCGCTCCACTTTTTTTCGTCGCCGAGGTAGGGGTTTTCTTTCCCCGGGCACTCCTTTGATCAGCGGGTCCTGGTCAAAGGAGAAATTGTGCGACTTCCCTCGGCTCTCACCGGGGCGGCGTTCCTCGTCGCCGCGACGGCGTCCGCGGCGGTGCTGTTCCCGGAACCGCTGCACATCGTACGTGAATCGACCGATCCGATTTCCGGGATCACTTCGACGGTCGACGAGTATTGCAGCGGCGACCGCATTGCGACCGTAAGCGGCGCGGTGACGGTGATCGCGGACTACGCGCGAGGCGAGGTCACGGAGATCGATCGCGGCCGCGGCACCTTCAGCATCACCGCGTTCGAGGACATCGCACGGGCCGCCGTCTCGCACGGCGCGCAGCCGGTCGCGAAATCGAGAAGCGAACCTCGCACGCGCGGCATCAGACAGGCGGCCGACGGACGCCAGCTCGAGTCGTATGAGTTTGCGAATGCGGACGGCGATCAGCAGATCGTCGTCACGGTCGGCGTCGACCGGAAAATGCACATTTCCGCGGCGGCAGCGGAAGCGCTCATCGGCGCAGCGTTCCCGAATCGCCGGAGTTTCGTCCATGACGCGATCATGCGGGCATCAGGACCCGATGTGGCATTGCCCTCCGAGCACACCATCTCCTACGAGCTCGGCGGCGAGAAGCTCGTGTTCCGATCGGCGATCACGGCCATCGATCGCCAGCTCGCGCCCGAAGAAGTACTCGCGATCCCACCCGGATCACGCCGGGTGGAGTCGCGTCTGACGTCCGTTCCTCGTGCGACCCAAGAGCTCGATCGCCTGCCACGCCCGGAACCGCAATGAAGGTGACCTTCTGATGTTCCGCCTGCGCGCGGCCGTCGCGGTGTCCGTCGTTCTTTGGGCGACGGTCATGGCGCCAGCGCGCGCAGAGATCGCATCAGCCAGCCTCCGCATCGAGGGGATCTCTCTCGAGGTCGAGACCGTCGCCATCACGACCGGCGTCGATATTCCGACGACGGTGCAGACGAAGTTCGGCGGGCGCAAGAACGCCGAGGCGCCCGTCGTCGAAGGGCTGATGGCGGCGGGCGACCTGACCGGCCCGGGAATCGAGACGCCCATCGAGTTGACCGCGGCGCCCGGTCACCGCTTCCAGATCCCTGCGCTCTCGCGGCAAGGGGTGTACTACCTGCAGAACGTCCGCCTGGTGAAGGGGAGGGAGCTCGTTCTGCCGGCGACACCGTCTGTTGCTGCCATCACCGTCGCGGATCTGCTACAGACCAGCGTGACCGTGCGGCAGCTGACGCCTGACGAACTTCGCGCGCGAGGCATCATCGTGAACGGCCAGCACTACGACGTTTACGCCTACTCGTTCACGTTCCTCATCGATGGCGAAGCCGTGGTCATCGAGTTCCCCGTACAGATCGACCCCCGCACTCATGAAGTGACTCCCATCCGCGGCGATACACCTTTTCATCTGCCTCCGGTGACCCAGCTCCAGCCGCCGCGATGGACACCGCCCGACATCATTCCCTTCGAGTTTCCCGTCGAGACAGCACTGTTCGAGGGCGAAGCGCCACGGCAGCAGCCTGCAGGCGGACAGCGTGTCGCGCGGCCGAGCATTCCCGCTGCGCTCGTCCTTCCGAGCTCTCTGGCCGCCCTTCACCAGTTCTTCGGCGTCATCCTCACCGTCAGCAACGGCGCGCCGGCCCAGAGCAGCGCGCGGCTCGAGGAGATCAGCGCATCGATCCGCGTTCCCGGCGCGTTGCGCGTGGTCAGGTCTGAACCCGCTGTGGCCTTCGGGCGGCCGGTTCCGATCGTCGACGCCGCGAACGGTGTGACGTTCCTCGTCGCTCAGGCGAGAGGCCGAGGGGAGTGGACGCTGGAAGGGCTGACGGCGGGTACGCACACGATCGAGATCGATGTCACCGCGCAATACGCCGAGGAGGGCCAGCAGCCGGTGCGCCTGCGGGGGACGCCGCGCGCGGCCGTCGTCGTCCATGACGCGCGCTTCAACATCAATTTCTCCCACCCCGATACGGTCCGTGCCGGCCTCGATTACTCGACGTACACATTCGTCACGAACACCAGCGCGGCGCAGCAGACGATCCATATCACGAACGGGCTTCCTGCCTGCGATCAGAACCCCGGTGCGAATGTCTGCCGGCTGAGCGGCGCGGAGTCCGACGAGATCACGCTCGCTGCCGGTGAGATGCGCATGGTCGAGTACAAGCTGCGCTCGACGCGGACGGGGCGCGTCTTCGCCACCGCCGGGACGATCGGCGGTGAAAATCTGTCGGCGGCGGTCCAGCTCCACATGGGTGTGAGCGAGACCGGCGTCCCGCTGTCGCCGGCGACACTGATCCTTCCGCACTACGCCCAATTCCTTCCCCCCGCTCTCGTCTCCTCCCAGCTCCAGCTCCTCGGTCTCGGCTACAGCGTGGCGACGGCGCCGCTGACCGAGACGACCGCCAAGCTCCCGCGTGTGATCAAGACCGACGTCTTTTATCGAGCCGTCGACATCTCTCGCGCGGGGCAGAGAGTGTTCATCGCCGAAAACTCGCCTTCGACGACCTTCAACGCTCTTGCGAATCTCTCCCTCGACCTCCTCGGCAACGGCGTCGAGCTGCGAGAGTGGGATCAGCTGCGGCGCGACAATCGAAGCGGCCGCGTCGCCGGCGCTGCCATGATTTCCGCACTCAACGCGGCCGGCATGAGCGGCCGCGCGAACGTGGGCGAATTCGCCGACGCGTTCGCAGCCGCCAGCGCGCATCGCGCGCCGTTCCTGGCTGTCGTCGCTCACGGTCCCGCTGTTCCAGGGAATGAGAGGCCGTACGCACTGGCTCTGCGGACGATGGCCGGAAGTTTTGCCGATGTGCCGAACGAAGCCGCGGCCGGCTGGAAACGAACGCTCCCTTTCGCCGACGTCTCTCGATTCGATGTTCCATCCATTGGCCTCGCCGGCGAGATTGCACTGGCAGGCCGGTGGAGCGAGAACATCGAGCTTCTCATCACGCCATCCGTGTCCGGACCGTTCTCCGCCGACGTCATTTTTCCAGGGGCGACGGGCAGCGCTCGCGCGCATTTCGATCTCACCGGCGTGTCCGGCCGGACTCTCCGTGTTCCGCTGGCGGCCGGCGCGAACACGCTGCAGGCGCTCGCACCAGACGGCGGCATCGCAGCAGTGGCGGCTGCGACACCCGTCGTGATTCCACCGCTTCGCGCGATCGCAGCGAGACAGGATCTTCATCTCGATCCGGAGGGGCACAAGGTTTCGGTCCTCTTCAACCGGCCGGTGGACGTGCCGGAAGGGACGGACCTGATCACGAAGTTCCATGGCTCGATCGCCTTCAATCGTGACGGCGTCGTCTTCAACGGACCACGTCCCCTCTTCGCCGCCGCTCTGCAGGACGGGCGGGATGTGGTCAACCTCTCGTTCGATCACGTGCTCTCCACCAACGCGACCTATGCGATCGTCGAAGACGTTTCCGCGCAGACCCTGGTTCCGAAGATCGATCACACCCGCCCCGCGGGAATCCTCTACGGCCGGTTCCTGCGAGGCGACAACACGGCCATCGCGGCTGCAGAAGTTCGCCTCTACACAGGTCATTACCGAGGGTGCACGGCCGGCCTCTTCAGCGACGATCTTCCGCCGGACTGCAATCCGTACGAGGAATCGCCCCAGTACGCGCTGACGGATGGCGGCGGAAACTTCCTCTTCGAATACGTTCCGCGCGATCCGATTGCCGATCCCGCGCTGACCGGCGGCTACCGCCTTCTGGGCGTCCAGACCGATGGGCGCTTCACCATCGTCAACGGCGCGGTGCGGCTTCCGGGTTCCGTTCACTTCGTCAATCTGCAGCTGCTCGGACGCGGCGCCGCGGAGGGTACGGTGCGCTACGACGACGGCGTCCGGGTTGCGGATGCGGAAGTCTTCGTCGGCAGCACGATGTTCAACAGCGGCCGCAGGACGATCACCGATGTGACCGGTCGTTTCCGTGTCGATGATCTCCCCGTCGGGCCACTGACGTTCAGCGCGACCGATGCCGCGGGCAACGTCGCATTCGCCTCCGGCGAGATCGGCACGCCCGGGCAGGTCGCCCAGAAGGATCTCGTGATCCACCGGCGGCCATTCCCGGGAATGGGCACGGTGTTCGGCGCCGTGCGCCGTTCTGACGATCAGGCACCTGTAGCAGGTGCTCGCGTCGGGATCTTCTCGCAGGGTCATGGACTCAGTGAGACGTTCACCGGAGCGGATGGGAGATTCGAGTTCAGGCGTGTGCCTGCCGGATTCGTCACGCTGCTCGCGTCGGAGTGGACGATCGCGGCGGAGAGCGTCGCCGTCGATTTCGATCTGCGCACGGATGAATCTCGCGAAGTCGGCCTCGTGCTTCCGGTTCGTAACGCGAATGTGACGCTGGCAACGGTGACAGGCATCGTGGTGCGTGAGGACCCGCTGCATCCTGGCGATTCCGCGTTCTACACGCGTGTGACCGCGGCGGTGGTCCGGCTGGGTGATCGCCCGCCCGCAACGACGGACCATGAAGGCCGGTTTACGTTCGACGGCGTCCCTCTTCCATGGAGTGGTGTCGTTGCGGTCCAGGCCTGGGACCCGGAAACGAGGCGCGTCGGGAAGGTGACCCTGCCTTCGTTGACCGAAGCCGGTCCGAATCATGTCTCGGTCTTTCTGCCGGCGGATTCGTTCGGAGAAGGCCTGATCCGGGTTCGCGTCGTGAATGCCTTCGGATCACCCGCGGCGGGATTCCGGCTGATCGAGCCGGGATTCCCGCCGCGATCGCTCATCGAAACGGGACCGGGTGTCTACGAATACCGGAACGCACCTGTCGGCTCGAACATCAACGTCTACGCAATTCATGGGCCGGCTCAGTATGGCGAACAGTTCGCCGCCGGCAGTGCGCGTCTTTCGTTTCCCGGCCAGGTTGCCACGATCACTCTTCGACTTCCCGGTGACGGAACGGTTCGCGTCAAACTGCAATCCGACATCGATGTCATCGGCGATGTGGCGATCTCCTATCGAGCGTGGGACGAAGCCGAGCAGAGCGCGGCGCTCAAGACTGTGAGCGCATCCACGTCGGCCGGCGGGACCGCCGATTGGGCGACGTTCACGAACGTGCCTGCGCTGCAGAGCTACGAAGTACAGAGCATCCATCCTGTCTACGGCTACGCCGCCGCCAGCGGGACTCTTGCGTACGAGGGCGATCTCATCGATCACGTTCTGCAGTTGAACCGCCTGTCCATCGTGAGCGGTACGGTTTACGCGATCGATGGAGTCACTCCGATTGCCGGAGCCACCGTGCGCATCGAGGATGGCCGGCGTGACGCGGGAACGCAGCTGACCGGCCCGGATGGGACGTTCGCCTTTCACGATGTTCCGGCGGCAACGCCGTTCCGGATCGTCGCGGAGATCTCGCAGAGCGGCATCTTCCGGACCGGGATCGCGCACGGATCGACTCCCTCCGGCGGTGGACCGCTCTCCGGCGCGAACGTGATCCTGCGACGCCGGGGAAGCATCGAGGGTCGGGTCGTCTACAAGGACTACAGGATCTACGATCCTTCCAACCCTGCGAACAATGTCGCGGACGACACTCCCGGAACTCTCGCCGACAACGCGCCTGTACCGCTCGCGAAGTTCTGGCTGCGCGAGCTTACCTTTCCGGGCCGCGAGTTCGGAAGCGACGCCTCTCCTCTGAGCGCCGATGCCGCGGGACGCTTCGCGATCCCGAACGTCTTCGCCGGCCCGCTACGCGCGCGAGCCTGGGACTCGCGCAATCAGGAGCTCGAGGGGACATGGGCCGGTGAGCTGACCGAGGAAGGGGAGCTTCGGAGTGTGTTCGTTGGAATTGGCGACGGCGGCACCGGATCGATCGCGGTGACCGTCGTCGATCCGAACCAGCAGCTGCTTCCGATCCCCAACGCGGAAGTGAGTCTCTACGCTGGAGGGCTGTTCGATCTTGCGAGCACGGACGGAACCGGCGTGGCTCGGTTCATCGAAGTGCCCGCCGGCACGTACAGCGTCGCCGCCTTTTCCAAAGCTCTAGGAAAGCTCGGCGCCAGTGCTTCATTCATCGTGACGCGCGACCAGGCGGCGTCCGTGCGCGTGCTCCTCGAGTTCAGCGGAAAAGTGACCGGCCGGTTGTCCGATCCCGAAAGCATTCCGGCGAACGCCGCCGTTCCGGGTGCACCCGTCACGCTGACAGGCACGGACTATCAGAGCCGTGCCTCGACCGATGTCGCGGGTGCGTTCCTGTTCGAAGGCATCCGTGAGGGGTCGTTCGCACTCGACGCGAAAGACCCGCGGTCCAATCGCCGCGCCCGTGCCACGCGCACCTTGAGCGCGGCGGATCCTCAGCCGCATGTCGATCTGCAGCTGGAACGAACGGAGACGCTGCATGTCGCCGTCTATCTGCCGGACGACACGGGTGCAAGCTCAGGTGTCCTCGCTCCCGCGGTGGAGGCGACGGCTACACAGCGGAACGGAGATTACGTGCGGACGGCGCAGGGGAATCCTGTCCAGCTGCCATCGCTGTTCCTCAATGAGCCGTACACCATCACGGTGCGGGAGCTTGCCGGCCGCCAGCGAACCATGACCATCCGCAACTCCTTCCCCGTCGGATCGGCGTCGAATCCGATCTCGTTCGTCCACGGCGCATACGGCAGCCTCGAGGTGCGTGTGATGCAGGGCGGCGCGCCTGCGACCGGCGCACGCGTCGATCTCGCCGCCGGCGGAAGCGGTTTGACACTCTTTACCGGATCCGATGGCCGCGCCCTCGCGCACGCGATCCCGCTCGGTCCCGTTTCCGCGCAGGCGCGCTCGCTGGACGGCGCTTTCTCAGGCGCTGCGAGCGGTTCGCTCACTCGTTCCTCCGTCCCGCTCCTCCTCGACCTCGACCTCGGCGCCTTCGCCGCGATCGCGGGTGCGGTCGAGGCGGAGGCGGGCGGGCCGTCCGTGGGAACACGAGTCGTCGCGACCTTCGATGGCAGGACTCTGGAGATGAACACCGACGCGGACGGCCGTTACTCGTTCCACGGCATCCGTACGCAGGCGGGAGTGACGACGAGCGTGCTTCTCGTCTACGCCGGACCCGACGGCGAGACGATCGGCGCACAGCAGATGGTCGCGCTGACCGCGGCGAACGCGTCGCAGGTCGTGACCGTTCCGACCGTGCGGATCGACGCGACCGTCCCGCAACTGCTCGATGTCCAGCCCGCCGACGGAGCGACAAACGTCGCTCCCGATTCCTTCCTCCGGTTCACGTTCAGCGAGGCCGTTCGCCCGGAGCACGTCAACAACAGCATGTTCCAGCTCGTCCCGGCCGACGGCAGCGGGCAGGTGCTCTGTTCGTTCGACCCGCCGGCCGTACAGGCCGGCGGGCGGGTCATCATCACGATGCGCCCGCCGCCGGGCGCGCCTTTCCCGCTGAAAAGCAACACCCTCTACCGCATCATCGTGTCCGGGCAGATCTCCGATCTCACCGGCCACACCCTGCCGTCGACGCGCGGCCAGACCTTCACCACCTCTGATTATGTGGAGCCGCGCATGGTGAAGGTCGTTCCCGCCGTGAATGCTCCGGCCGTGCGCGCGCAGACCTTCGAGTTCCACTTCAGCGAACCGATCGATCCCGCGCCGTGGCAGCCCGGCGGCGGCGCCTCGTTCCGATTCTTCAGACTCGCTGCTGCCGGCGGAGCGGCGGTTGCCGAACGCACGGGACGCGCTTTTCTCGATCCCGCGAATCCGTCCAGGCTTCTGTTCGCTCCGGACGCTCCGATCGAGCCGGAGTCTTTCTACCGAGCCGTTTTCTCCGGAGTCCGCGATCTGCAGGGAAACTTCCTTCCCGAGCAGACGATCGAATTTTTCTCCTTCGACGAGACCGCGCCGTACGTGACCTTCATCGCTCCCGTGCCCGAAGGAACAGCGCTCGTCTCGGGTGTCGAGTACACCCTCGGAATCGACCTCCGTAACGGCTCGGCAGCGGGGACGCCGGCAACGGACGTCGCCTCGGTGGAATGGCTCCGCGTGGACGGTGGCTCCGAGACGTTCCTCACCACCATGACTGCTGCGCCGTTCGGCTATCGCTTCGTGGCGCCCGAGGCACCGGCGGAAGGATCGACCTTCACGTTGAAAGCGATCGCAGTGGACCGGTCCGGAAATCGCGGACAGCCGGCTACGATCAGTTTCCCGGTCAAGCGCAACGCCGCTCCGTCGAACATTGCCGTTGTCCTCGCTCCCGCGAGCGCTTATCCCGCCAACGACGTTGCCGTACGTACCTCGTTCGAAGACGAGGGGATCGTCGCGACGGTGCAGGTCACGCTGCGGGCGACGAGGATCAATGGTGTCGAATACTCGGAATCGAAGACGAGGCAGGTCAATCGATCCTCGATCGCCGTTCCGTGGCCAGCGACGGATCTCGTCTTCACGCTTCCGGCCGACCTCACGCCCGCGGCTCCGGCGACGGTCGCGGTCACGGTGACGGACGTGCGCGGGCTTTCGGGCACATCCACAGAGAGTCTGACGCTGCTGGCCGATACCGGGGTCCCGGTCGTGCTGTCGATGACGCCCGCCCCCGAGACGCGCTTCTCTCTCAACCAGCAGTTCCAGTCCGTGGTCGTCGTGAGCGACGCCGAAACGGCGGTTGCCGAGGTGACGTTTGCCATCGATGGCCAGAGCTGGCGTGTGCTCGCCGCGGCATCCACGCCGGGGCCGATCGCGGGATCGCGGACGTTCAACTCACCCCTCATCACCGTGCCGGCGAAGAACGTGGATACGCGGATCCCCATCGTGGCAACGGCGATCGATCATCACGGCAACCGCGCCTCTCGTACCGTCGACGTGGTCTACATCGGCGTCAACGACCCGTCCGTGCCGAAAGCTGCCTGGAGCTGTCCCGTCGATGGCGCGGCGCTGCCGGCCGGGCAGAGCGCTTTGTCCATTCCTCTTCGCCTGGTTGCAGGCGACGACATCGCCGTGACCGCCGTGCGGTTCATCGTGCCCGGTATCCCGGACGCAATCGCGGCGACGCGAGTCGGGACAACGGACGTCTACACCGCGACGGCGAACGTGACCACGCCGGCCGCTGGCGAGCCATTCGTCATCCGCGCCGAAATCAGCGACGCCGATCCGGCGCACACCGTCCAGCTCCCGATCGCCATCGATCTCGTCGGTGTCGACCTGGTCGTCGACTCGACGCAGGCCATCACGGCTGTCACGCTGCCGCAGTTTGCGGACAGGAGCGTTCTCGTCCGCTCGGCGACCGGACGTCTCGTTACCCACGTCCCGGTCACCCTGAAGAATCTGATCGTGCTGGACCGTGGCCGCGTCGAATCGCTTTCCTCGACGACGGCGACGGAGCATCGACTCGACGTCACCATCACCGATCACCTTTTCATCGATTGCGATTCGACGATCGACGTCAGCGCGAAGGGTTACGCGGGCGGGTGGGGCGTCGATACGGACGGCAGCAACACCCGCAACGAATCGGCGGCCGGCAGGACGTTCGGAAACACGAGCACGGGCGGCGCCGTGATCGCGGGTGATACCGGCAAGACTGTCCACCTTGTTCATCGCG
>CALMZP010000002.1 GCA_937870635.1 uncultured Acidobacteriota bacterium
GAGCCGGACCAGTTGATCTGCGCGTCGTGCTGCAGGTCGAGAACGCCGCTGTTCTCGAGTTTGGATCCGTTGTTGATGCGGAAGCCGCCGTTTCCCGACCCCCAGGTGAGCGTGCCGGAGTTCTGCAGGGTGTACCCGTTGTCGATCTGGATCAGCTCGATGCCGTTGGCGATCGTGCCGGTCGAGCCGATGGCCAGGATCGTCCGTCCCGCGCCGTCGAAGCGGCCGGCGGTCCAGCCGAACGCGCCCGTCACGGTGAGCGTGCCGGCACCGGAGACCAGGTTTTTCGCGTGAGTGAAATTGCGGAGCGCCGCGCTGCCGGGAACGTCGAATACGCTCTCATTGCGGATGATGCCGGTGCCCGCGGAATAGTCTGCACCGGCGGCGATGGTGTGCGTCACCGAGCCGCCGGCAAGAAGCAGCGTGCCGCCGTCGACCCGGCCGCTTCCGGACAGCGTGGCCGGGCCGGTAAGGGTGACCGTACCGCTCTGGATATCGATTGTGGCGGCGTTGTTGGCGAAGGCGAAGCCGACAATGTTGCTCGTGCCGCCGCCCGCCGACTTCCGCAACGTGCCATTGTTCGTGAACGCGCAGGTGGCTGAGCCGCTGAAGCATTCCAGCGGGAGGTCGTTTTTCAGGTCGAGGGTGCCGTCCACGGTCAGCGTCGAGTTGTTGAAGCGCACGCTGTTCGCCGCCGTGGCCAACCACGTCAGCGTGCCGTCGACGTCGAGCGTATACCCGTCGAAGACCTCGTTGAGGAAGCCGTTGCTGATCGTGCCGCCCGCCGCCACGATCAGCCGGCCCGGGGCCGCCCCCCGGAGATTGCCGCCCGTCCAGGTGAAGGTCGACGATGCCGTCGTCAGCCCGTTGCCGCCGAAGGTGCCGCCCTGCAGCTCGACGGTCGTGGCGGTCATGGTGGCGGTCCCGTTCACGTTGACCGTTCCAGCGGTCGTGCGATAGGTCCCCGTTCCGCTCCAGTCGGCGCCGCTGTTCAGGTCATGCGTTCCGCCGCCGAAGACCACGGTGCCGGCATTCACGAAATCGCCGCTGCTGGTTCCGCCGCCGTTCAGACGCAGCTCCCCCTGCGTCAGTCCGCCGCCGCTCGCGCTGAACGCGCCGGCGACGGCGATCGTGCCGCTCGCGACGTCCACCGTCCCACCGTTGTTTTGGAATGGGAGGTTGAACGTGAACGTGCCGATGCCCGCCGTCTTCTGAATGGTGCCGGTGTTGACGACCGAACCAACAGAGCCGGACCAGTTGATCTGCGCGTCGTGCTGCAGGTCGAGAACGCCGCTGTTCTCGAGTTTGGATCCGTTGTTGATGCGGAAGCCGCCGTTTCCCGACCCCCAGGTGAGCGTGCCGGAGTTCTGCAGGGTGTACCCGTTGTCGATCTGGATCAGCTCGATGCCGTTGGCGATCGTGCCGGTCGAGCCGATTGCCAGGATCGTCCGTCCCGCGCCGTCGAAGCGGCCGCCGGTCCAGCCGAACGTGCCGGTGATGGTGAGAGTGCGCGACAGCCCGTCATCCTGCAGAACGCCGGCGGTGACATTCAACGAGCCGACGGCGTGGTCGGCGGTCAGCGTCACCGTCTCTCCGTCGATCGTGGCGGTGTCACCGGCTCCCGGAACGGTACCCGCGGGTCCGCCTGTCCACGTGGGGGGACTGTTCCACGATCCGTTGACGGCGCTCGTGTAGGACGCCGCCACCGCAATGCGAGTGCCGAGAACAGCGACGGCTGCCGCGACCAGAACGAGCTTCCGCATGTGGAAGAGACGGGTTTCCCGTCAAAAGACTCTCACCGGCCCGAAAGTCGACCTGCGGGGCCCTGGCGCGATGCAGGTGAACGGCGAACAGCGAAACGTTACGGAAGTACTTCGATCGTCCCGGCGCTGATCGTCGTGCCCTGCTGACAGATCGACATCTGCGCGACTTCGCCCGTGATCCGCACGCGCGTTCCGGGGCGGAGCTTCTCGCGGTCGGCTGTGGCGATCGTGTAGAGCTTGCCGTCCTCGGTCCGCACCGCCGGGCACTCGACACCCTCCCCGGTCACGGTGCCGGTGATGGTCATTCCACTCTCCGCGTTCTCAGCGGCCGGGGGAGTTGGAGCGGGCGGCGTGGCCGTGCACGCGATGAACAGAAGGGCGAACCAAGCATTGCGCATGACCTCGCCGATGCGAGTAGGATGCCCGCCATGTTACGGACATTCTTCTCTGTCTTTGCGACGATTTTTCTTGCAGAGGTCGGCGACAAGACCCAGCTCGCCACGATCCTCTTCGCCTCGGAAGCAAAAGTCAGCAAATGGCTGATCTTCGGGGCTGCGTCGCTGGCGCTGGTGGTCGCCGCCGCGATCGGCGTGCTCGTCGGCGCGCAGGTCGAACGATTCGTATCGCCGCGGACGCTGAAGATCGTGGCCGGAATAGGGTTCATCGCGATCGGAGTGTGGACGATCTTCAGTAAGTGACCCGAAGGGGCATCCCGAGCGAAGCGAAAGATCTCCGGTACCACCGGCAGGCTCGAGGTTGATGGGCTACATCCCGCCGGTGCTTCCGGAGATCCCTCGCTGCGCTCGGGATGATTCAATCCACTGAGTCCAGCACTCTTTTCTTTCCCCACGATTCGATATCGAACGCCACCGCCTGTCCCTTGCGCGCCTCGGCGCCGCGAACCGTGGCCAGCGCGGTGTAGTAGTCGAGATACGCGAACGAGGAGATCTTGCCGCCCACGAACTCGTACTGCCGGACGGCTTCACGCCATTTCGCGAGCACGTCGCTCACGTTGACGTAGACGTACGGCTGGAAGCCTTCCGCATCTTCCCAGTTCTCCGCGTACCAGACCGAGCGGACGCCCCGCCATCCGGAGAGGGATGCGAGCAGCACGGCATCCCGCGCGACGGCGCTCGCCGCGGCGTGGTCCCGGTGCATGCTGTTCTTCCAGTGCGTGATGATGTGCGTCGGCTTCACGTCGCGAATCACGCCCGCGACATAGCGGCGAGTAGCTTCATCATCGGGGATCTCTCCATCTTTGTAAGGGCCGAAGATGACCTCCGCGCCCAGCGACTTCGCCACGGCCGTCGCCTCCCGCCGCTTCTGTTCGCCGTACGTCTTCGCGTCGAGCCTGGCGTTGCCGCCCTCCCCCAGAGTGAGATGAAGAATGACCACGCGATCGCCGCGGCTGCTCTGCTTGAGCAGCAGGGCTCCCGATGTGAGCTCCACATCGCCGGCATGCGCGCCGATCGCGAGGAACGTGCGCTGCGGCGCCGGGGCAAGCTGTAGGAGAAGGGCGAGGATGAACGACAGCATCGCTGCAATGGTGTCATGGGGTCAGGTCTGCAAAAACAACTTTTCTTACAAAATTGGGTGTGCCGCGCGGCACACCCAATTTTGTA
>CALMZP010000003.1 GCA_937870635.1 uncultured Acidobacteriota bacterium
GGAGATGCTCACGTTCGTTCCGGACGCGTCGACCACGCCGGGAAAGACGTTCTGGTAGAACTTGTCGTAGTCGCCGTACGAGAGACGACTGCGCAGCGAATCGTTCTCGCTGAATCGGTGATCGACAGCGGACGACCAGACCTTCACGTTCGCGCGCGAGTTGCTGAGATCCGGGTTGCCGAAGAACGTCGATGCTTCCGTGGCCACCGGCCGGCCGGCGAACGAGGTGATGCCACGGTCGGCGGTGCGGTCGTCGTGGAAGTACTCGAAGCCGGTGCGAAGCATGGTGTTCGAACCGATGGCGAAGGCCACCGTGGGATTGACCCCGTAGCGATCGAGTCGCGCGCCATCGCGGTACGACTCGGACTGCTGATAGACGCCGGTCACGCGCGCGGAAACGGTCTCGGTCAGGAGCTGACCGAAGTCGCCGCTGACCCGGCGGTCGCCCCAGGAGCCGCCTTGCAGCGTAAGCTCGCGCGTTGGAGTCCATTCCGCCTGCCGGGTGACGCGGTTCAGCACACCGCCGACGCCGCCGCGGCCGAAGATCATTGCGTTCGGCCCCTTCAGCGCCTCCACGCGCTCGACGTTGTAGAGGTCGCGGAAGTACTGCACGTCATCACGGACGCCATCAACGAAGAAGTCGGAGGTGGAGCTGTTGCCGCGGAAGATCGGGGTGTCGCGGTTCCCCTCTCCCTGGGCGATGCCGATGCCGGGGACATAGCGGACGACGTCGGCGATGCCCCGCATGGTCTGCTGGGCGATGACGTCGCGGGTGATGACGGTGACGGACTGCGGCACGTCGCGGAGGGGCGTGTCGGTCTTCGTGGCGGTGGAGCTGCGGACGGGCAGCGGTGGCGGCGCAGTGACGGTGATTTCGTCGGCCACGGCCGCGGCTTCGAGGACGACGCGAACGTCGGACCGGTTGTCCGTGACATCGAGCGTGATGTCTTTGAATCGTTCCGCGGAGATAAGGAGGGACGCTTCGGCGGGAGCCTCATCGAAGGCGAACCTGCCCCCGCGATCGGTCACGGCGACGCGATCGCCTGCAGCGGAATGGAGAACGACACGCGCGCCGACGATGGCGCGGCCCGAGGGATCTACGACCGTTCCGCGAACGGAAGATTCCTCAGCGGCGATCGCAGGCGACAGGCTGAGGAGAAGCGCGGCGCAGAAGAAAAGGATGAGGACACGACGCATGAAACTCCCCTGAAATACGGGCGAACCCGCGAATTTAGTTGAGACGTTGTCTCAACTGAGCGAGACGATCCTTGTCCAGTCTCAATTGAAAGTCAACCTTGAGACTGCGACCGCAAGATCGCCGCGGTGCGCAATTCCATGAGAATGCAGCGCGACATGGCCCGCCTCGAGGCGGCGCAAGGTCAGGAGTTCGATCTCGCGTTTACGGAGAGCATGCCCAAGCATCACTCCAGTGCCATCACCATGGCGAAAGATGAGATCCGCAAGGGGACGAATGCGGGCCTGAAGGAGATCGCCAACAACATCGTCGAGAAGCAGACCGAGGAGCGGAAGAAGCTGCTGGCGATGCACGAATCGAGGCAGCACGACCCGTCACCGGAAGAGCCGTCGAACTACTGGTTGAGCTCGCGCAGCTTCGCCTTCATCAGATCGATCTCCTGTTGCTGGCTCAGGACGATGCCGTGACAGAGTTTCTGGATGTCCGGGTCCTGAATCGAAGCTTCCCCGCACATGAGCAGCGCTCCGCTGTGGTGCGGAATCATTGACTTCAGGAACTGCCGGTCCGAGATCGCTGCCTGCTTTCGGATGAACATCCAGAACGCCGCCAAGGCGAGGACGCTCGCGACGAGCAGCACCGCGTTCATTCGCTTGTTCGGATACATACCGCTCATCACCAGTAGCTCGATGATGACCATGGCCGCCGTCATCAGGCCGGCCATGTAGAACTGGTTGAAGTTCGGATAGACGTTGGCGATTCGGTCGACCATGGCGTACATCAGGACGTACATGGCGATGAAGGAGATGGCCGTCATTACGAGCAGGCGGCCATAGTGACTCTTGTTCGCGTGTGACTCTGATTGCATTACTGCTCCCTTGCCGCGCGCTCAGCGCTGGGTGAATTCGTTTCCGAGAAAGCTGCGCAGACTCGCCAGCGTGTTCTCGTCGCTGCCGAGGTAGAGCACGAGTAGCGTCCCGCGCCGGAAGAAGTGCGGCGAGGCAATCCAGTGCGGCATCGACCCGCCGATCGATCCGTCGGGCTTGACCTTCGCGGCATCCGCCTCGGCCGCCTGTTCGCTGGCGTATTCGTAGACCTGCGCCTCGCCGGTGGTGCCGATGCGGATGACCCGCGCCTTCGGCGTGAAGAACGGCTGTTCGATCTCGCCCGCCGATTCGACTTTGAGTCCGGACGAGCGCAGGTGATCGACGAGCGGCTGGTAGCTCATGCCGGCGCTGCTGTCGCCCGAGGTCTCCTGCGTGGTGCGCGCCGGAGCGCAGGTCTCGGCGGTGAGCAGGACAAAGATCGAAAACAGGAACATTCGACGAATCATCACTTCCTCCTTCTTCACGAAACGAACGACGGCTTGGCTGCGCGAAAGGAACGGAGCACACCGAAGATGGTGCCGAAGCGGCCGGTTTCTTCAACCGAGACGAAGCCCGCATCGCGCGCCATTGCGGGAAGCAGGCCGCCGTAGTTTTCCTGAACGTGCTCGCCGCCGATCTTCTCGGTGAGATACGACGCAACGCGCGAATACCGCGTGTCGGGAGCGCCGAAGTCGCCGAGGTGGAGCTCGCCGCCGGGCCGCAGAACTCGATGTGCCTCGGCGAAGGCACGCGCCTTTTCGTCCCGCGTCAGATGATGGAACGCCAGCGTGGAGAGCACGCGCTCGAAGCTGCCATCGCCGTACGGCAGTTCGGTTGCGGAGGCGCGTTCGAGCCGGATCGGCAAACCGGCGATGGCGATCTTCCGCCGCGCGCGTTCGACGATGCGATCGTCGATGTCGACGCCGACGAGCAGGGCCTCCGGCGCCGCTTGCGCGGCAAGCAGGAGCAGCGTTCCCGTG
>CALMZP010000004.1 GCA_937870635.1 uncultured Acidobacteriota bacterium
TGCCGCCCATCCCCCAGGTCCCTCGCTCAAGCTCGGGATGACACGCTTTTTGAGACGCCCTCCAAGCTGCCGCACTCCGGTCTTACGGCAGGTCGACCGTTCCGGCCGCCGTCCATGGTCCGCACCGGGCGATGCGCGCGGCGGTCCTCGCTCCTCCGCGCAGCAGGCCGTGCTTCGCGATTGCCGCGCGGCCGTACGCGGAACACGTCGGGACGAAGCGGCACGTGACGACACTGGAGATGCGCGGCGAGACGGTAGCGCGATAGGCATCGATGGCGGAGATCGCGGCGCGTGCGGCGAAACCTTCTCCCGGGTTGGAGCCGATGTCGTGCGCGGCGATCAGCGTCACGAGGAGGACGCCGAGGGCCGCGATCAGTCGCGCTCGGCCGATTTTGCGTCGTCCCAAAGCCGGTCCATTTCTTCGAGATTCAGTTCGTCGAGGTTCCGGCCGGTCGCGCGCACGGCGCTCTCCATGGATTCGAAGCGCCGCATGAACTTGCGATTCGTCGACTGCAGCGCCTCCTCGGGATTGATCTCGAGCTTGCGGGCGATGTTGGCGATCGTGAACAGCAGGTCGCCGATCTCTCCCGCGATTGATGCCGTGTCGCCGCCCTCGACAGCCTCGCGCAACTCCGTGAGCTCCTCGTCGATCTTGTCGAAGACATCTTCGGTCCGCCGCCAGTCGAACCCGACTCTCGCTGCCTTCTCCGTCAGGCGTGATGCTTTGAGCAGCGCCGGCAACGACTGAGGGACGCCCGCGAGAACGCTTTTGTTCTCCGCTTTCCGCTCCTCGTTCTTGAGTTTTTCCCAGTTGACGAGGACCTGCTCGGCGTCGCCCGCTTCGACATCACCGAAGACGTGCGGATGGCGCCGCACGAGCTTGTCGTGAATCGCCGTAATGGAGTCGTAAATGTCGAAGGATTTCTCCTCGCGCGTGATCTCGGCGATGAAAACCGCCTCGAGGAGCAGATCGCCCACTTCCTCGAGCAGCGAGCCGCGGTCGTCGCGGTCGATGGCGTCGACGACTTCATACGCTTCCTCGATGACGAACGGTTTGAGGTCGGAAAGGCTCTGCTCCCGGTCCCACGGGCAGCCTTCGGGGCCGCGCAGCCGGGTCATCAAACGGACGAGGTCGTCAAAGGATCCGCGGGCCATCTCGCCCGAATTCTAGTCCTCTCATTCGCGGCAGTGATCCACGTCTCGAACCGCGGAAGCCGTCTGATAGGATGATTCGAGGGTCGCGGCACCCGCTCCGTCCATGCTCAATCTGGTCGTCATCGTTCCGGACAAGCTCAGTCCGGTGGTCATCTCATGTTGACCGGCCGTCCAAGAGGTGCGCCATCCGAGACCGCGTCGGGTGGGGACCGGCGCAACCGGTTTTTCAGCGCGCTTTTCGAAGCGTTCGCCGAGATTCGCGACCAGCGGGAGCTGCTTCGCCACATCGTCACCGTCACCCGCGAAGAGCTGTCCGCGGATCATGGATGGCTGATCCATCCGGTATCGGTTCACGCGGAAGCTGCCAGAGTCTCCTTCGCCAGCGACCGGGAAGGTCTTTCCGCCGCCTCGGAGGACACCGGACCCGTTCCACTCGCGCGCTCGCGCTCGCTGATCCGCCGTGTCGCGGAGAGCATCCATCCCGTCGTCGTCCGCGAAGGCGATCCCGACCTCGACCCGGAGCTCGCGCGTCGCTTCAAGGTCCGGTCCGAGATGGTGCAGCTCCTCGTCCCTCATGAGGATGAGCCATGGGCGTTCGGGCTCCATGACAGCGAGGACGTTCGGAACTGGACCCAGGAAGAGGTGGGTCTGTTCCAGGAGGCCGGCAGGTTCGCGACGATCGCGCTGAACGGGATGCTCCTTCAGGCGCGCCTGAAAACGCGGCTGCCGATGGTTCCGGACGCTGCGGCGGACGAACCGAATTTCCGCGCCGATCAGGCGAGGCTGGAATCGTGGCGCCGCCGGCGCGCTGAGTGCCTTGCCAATCTCGGACTCGAAGCGCCCACGGTCCAGGCGTCATTCGATGATCTCGACGATGCCGCGCGCCGGATCTCCGAGGCGATCGCGGGCACGGTCCGGATCTATCTCTACCGCGCCGCGAGCAGCGCACTCGAGCTGGTCGGTTTCGGATCGGTTGAAAAGGATGCGGCCGCCTTCCGGCGATTCTTTGCTTCTCACCCGTATCGTCCCGGCGAAGGGCTGCCGGGAACGGTCTTTCAGATCGGCCGGCCACTGCTGTTCTACGACATCCGGGGAGACGCGGTCATCGATTACGCCCGCAATGTGGAGGAGCGCCGCGTCAAGGAAGCGATGGGGGAACGGAGTCTCGTCGCCACCCCCATTGAATCGTATGGAGAGCGCATCGGCGCCATCGTTCTGTCGCAATCGGATCCAAAACGGAACTTCAGCACCGAGGAGCTGGAGTTCGCGCAGGCTGTCGCAGACAAGATCGGCACCGCGAGCCACATCCACGCGCTGCGCCGCGCTTCGCAGGAAGGTCATCGCGCGGCGGAAGACCTCGCGCGACGCGAAGTCGATGCGCGCGTCCGGCTCGAAGCAGTTCTCGAGACGGCTCCGATCGGCATCGCCGTCATTTCCGCCGACGAGCTGCGTTTCGAGCTGACCAATGCCCGGTTCATCGACTACGCGCAGCACCACGGAAAAATCGCAGCAGGCGAGCGGCTGATCGGGTTGCGCGCCAGCGAGGTCATCCCCGGACTCGAAGACATCGTCGAGAACGTCGCCGAGTCCGGCGAGCCGTGGACGGACGATGCGTTCGAGACGGAAGGTGTCGAAGGGACGCGGTACGTCAACCTCATCGTCTCCCCGGTGCGCGGCAGATTCTCAGGAGTCACGCAGAGCGTCACCGTTCTCGTCCAGGACATCACCGAGCAGGTGATCGAGGACCGCATCGATGTCGAGCGCGAGTCATGGCGCCGCCGCCGGGCCGAAGGTCTCGCGGCCCTGGCCATCGAGTCGATGGGTGTGACCGAGGGTGGTCTGGAGAACCTCGATGGTGCGGCGCGGCGGGTAGCGGAAACGATCGGCGGCGCCGTCTTCCTCTATATCTACAAGCCGAGCAGCAGCGTTCTCGAGCTGACCGGCTTCGGCGTTGCGGGCCCGCACGCAGAGGCGTTCGAAGCGTTTCGCGCTCACGTGGCCGCGAACCCGTTTCGTCCCGGCGAGGGTCTTCCTGGAACGACGTTTCAGATCGGGCGGCCACTCCTCTACTCGGACGTGACGGGCGACGCTGTCGTCGATTTCGGCCGCGATCTCGTGGAGATGCAGATGCTCCGGCGCCTCGGCGAAGAAAGTCTGATCGCCTGCCCGATCGAAGCGTACGGCGATCGCATCGGCGCACTGGTCATGTCGCGATCGGATTCGAAGCATAACTTCGATGCCGAAGATCTGGAGTTCGCGCAGTCGGTGGCGGAGCGGCTCGGCGCGGCGAGTCACATCAACCGTCTGGCGCGGATGGCTCTCGAAGGCCATCGCGCGGCCGAAGAACTGGCGCGGCAGGAAGTCGACGCGCGCGTCCGCCTGGAAGCCGTGCTCGAGACGGCGCCCATCGGCATCGCGGTCGTGTCTGCCGACGAGTTGCGCTTCGAGCTCGCCAACGCGCGCTTCATGGATTTCGCGTCCGAATTCGGGAAGATCGCGTCGGACACCAAGGTCATCGGATTGAGCGCCGGCGACGTCATCGCCGGGTTCGAAAAGATTCTCAAGCAGGTCGCCGAGTCAGGCGAGACGAGGTTCGACGAAGCTCTCGAGATCGGACCACAGCACAGCCGCTCGTACATCAACAGGATCATCTCGGCATCGCGCGGACGCTTTTCCGGGATCACGCAGAGCCTGACAATCCTGGTCCAGGATGTTTCGGATCAGGTTCGCGCAAAGCGTGAGATCGAAGGCCTCGCGAAGATGATGGCGGAACGCTCGGCGCGGCTCGACTCGATCCTCGGATCGATGGTCGACGGTCTCTGGGTCTACGACGCCACCGGACGCGTCGTGGACGTCAATCAGGCGGCCCTCAACATGTTCGGGCTGGGCTCACGAACGGAAGCGGTCGAGCACGGCGCGCTCGATGCCTTTCAGCTGCGTTATCCGGATGGGCGCCGGATTCCGGAAGATGATTACCCGCAGGCGCGTGCGCTCGGCGGGCGCTCGATTCCCGACTACCTGGCCATCGGCCGGCATCTGATCACCGGGAAAGACCTCGACCTGTCCATCGCGGCCGCACCGATCGAGAGCAACGGCATCGTCGGCGCCGTGCTCGTGATGCGCGACATCACCGGGCTGCAGGAGCTCGACCGGAAGAAGGACGAGTTTCTCTCCGTGGCATCGCACGAGCTGCGCACGCCGCTCACGACCATCAAGGGATACACGCAGCTGCTCGCGCAGACGATCAACGACCTCGGGCCCGACGAGCGATCGACCTATCTGACCGCCGTCCTTGGCGAGATCGACCGGATGATGGGTCTCATCTCGGAGCTCCTCGACGTTTCGCGCATCGAGACCAACCGGCTTCAGATTCACCCGCAGCCGATCCGGTGGGTCGAGTTCATCGAACGGCGCGCGTCCGCATTCCGCATCCAGAACCCGGGGAGAACGATCCGGTTCGCCTCCGACGCCGAAGAGACGATCGTCGATGCCGATCCCGATCGCATGCGACAGGTCATCGACAACCTTCTATCGAACGCGATCAAGTACTCGCCGGACGGCACCGAGATCGAGGTCGTGGCGCGGCCGTGTGAGGACGCGATCGAGACTTCGGTCATCGATCACGGCATCGGGATTCCACGCGATGAGATTCCGCAGCTGTTCGAGCGTTTCCATCGGGCGCGCAACGTCTCCAGCCGCTATTACGGCGGCCTTGGCCTCGGCCTCTACATCGCGCGCGCCATCGTGGAAGCGCACAACGGCACGATCTACGTGACGAGCGAAGAAGGCAAGGGCTCGTCCTTCACGGTGAGGTTGCCGCGGAAGGAAGCGGGCGGCGGCCAGTCATCGCGCTGACCAACGGAGGAGTGCGGCAGCCTGCTGCTGCGGCTCCCCGCTCCAGCCGGGACGGACATCAGCGGCAGCAAGCTGCCGCACTCCAGAGCCCCGTCTTCACATACTCTTTACGCGCGTTGCCGCCTCTCTTTGCATTGCACGAGCAGAATCCGCCGCATGAAAAAGTTTCTCGCCGTACTTCTGGTGTCGGTCCCGGTGAGTGCTCAGGAGGCGCCTGACCTCCGCAAGGCGCTGGATGCTCTCAGCCGGCTGAAGATCACCGGCTACATCCAGGCCCAGTACGTTCGCAGCGAGCGGTCGGTCGACGAGACGACATCGAGCGGAACGCGCAACCTCGATCAGTTTTCCGTACGCCGCGGGCGCATCAAGTTCACCTATCAGGCGTCGAAGACTTCCCGGTTCGTGCTGCAGCCTGACCTCACTGGGTCGGGCGTCGTTCTGAAGGATGCGTACGTCGAGCTCATCGAGCCCTGGACGGAATGGCATCACACGTTGACGGCCGGGCAGTTTCAGTGGCCCTTCGGGTTC
>CALMZP010000005.1 GCA_937870635.1 uncultured Acidobacteriota bacterium
CGCCGGGCGGGCCGAATCGCCCGCGGCTTCAGCCCGCGCAGGCGCCTTTGGCTCTTCCTGGAGTCCGAGTGCAGCGATGATCTCCGGCGCGATCGGCTGTTCGGTGCTCACGGAAGCAGCGGGCCCTCCTTGAAAGAGGGCCCGCTCCTGTTGCGCCTGATAGTTCCAGCGCTCGCGCGTCTCGCCGAACGCTGCGCCAATGAGAGACAGGCCCAGAACCCAGAGCATGATCTCCACCAGGCGCAGCGAGTTCGAAACGTCACGCATGCCTGGTCCCTACCGCGCCATCCGGAACGCAACCGCACCGGCGAGAGAGAGCAGGCCGAGAAGTGCCATCAGCGGAACATTGCTGGCCGTCGCCGGCATCTCGACGTCATCGGTCGTAGAGGCCGAAGTCATCGGCGTCTCGGTGACCGTGGTCGTCCGAGTCTCCGTGACAGTCGCTGGCGGAATGTACGTGTACGTCTCGACGGTGGCTTCCGGCGTCACGACCTGCAGGTCGGAGGTCTGGACTTCAGTGATGGTGGTGGTCGGCGGGTAATACACGACGCGTGAGTTGGCGAGGCGGGCAAGCTGCTTGGCGCGGGCCTCGTCGTACACGATGTCATGACCACCCTGGCTGGCTTCCGGATTCGGAGCAAACCAGGTACGAAGGGCGCGCGGCTGTCCTTCACCGGCCGGGAAATAGATGAACGTGGTGCTGGGAACTTGTTCACCCGGCTCGAGCGGATGCGGAACGGTCAGCGCCGTTGCGAAGACCTGGGTCCCGTCGACGCTGGTGACCTGGATCTTGTTGCGGTCCGTTGTGCTCGGCATCACGCGGATGTGATACGTGCCCGGCTGGAGGATCGTGCCTCCGACATCAAGGGGCTCCGTCACGGGAAGAACTGACACCTCTGGGGTCTGCGCGAACGCCGCCGTCGAAATCAGCAGCGCAAGAGCGGCTACTACCATGGGTCTCAATGAGAGTTTCATCGGTTGTTTCTCCTTCTTCATTTCTGTGTGCTCAAAAAGAGCGCGCAACAGCCGGATGTTTTGCACACCTGTAGCCAATGCTGGCGGGCCCAGCCGCCGCGATTCGAGCTCATCCATGTTTCTCGCGCGGCCGCAAGAAGCGCATTACAGTGCGTCGCTGCATGACCTCTCGTACGGTTCTCGACGCGCTCCAGGACCAGTTTCCCGACTCGTCGAAAACAACGCTTCGAAAGATGCTTCAGAGCGATCGGGTACGCGTGAACGGCGCGCCGGAGCGCGATGCGAAGCGTGTCATCGGACCCGACGATCGGATCGAGATCGCATCGAAGACTTCACGCGAGATCGATCCGCGCATCCGCATCGTCTTCGAGGACAAGGATCTCGTCGTCATCGAGAAGGCCGCCGGCCTGCTCACCGTTCCGAGTGCGGACGTTCTCCACGAGACTGCAGAAACATTCCTCAACACATACCTCGGCGGTCGGACCAATGACCGGCGCATCCATCACGTCCATCGCCTTGACCGCGACACATCGGGCATCCTCGTCTTTGCGAAGAACACCTGGACGCGCGAACGGCTGCAGAAACAGTTTGCAGCGCACGACATCGACCGCGTTTACATCGCGATCGTGCACGGCAAGCTCAGCGAGCCGTCGGGAACGTTCCGCTCGTTCCTGGCCGAGGATCGCGATCTGAAGGTGCGAAGTGTGGGGAATGTGGCGGAGGGGAAAGAGGCCATCACGCATTACCGGACCATCGCGTCGGGACGGCGTTTCTCGATCCTTGAAGTAACGATCGAGACCGGGCGGCGTAACCAGATCCGTGTTCACCTGGCGGAGGCCGGGCATCCGGTGGTCGGTGACACCATGTACGGCAAAGGCCGCGACGAATCCCTCGGGCGCCTCGGCCTCCACGCGAAGGAGCTGGGCTTCGTCCATCCCCGGACAGGAACGAGGGTCCGGTTCACGGCCGAGCCGCCGAGGGAGTTCCGGGAGCTGTCGCTGTGAGGCTGCGCCTGGACCTTGGACCTTGGACCCTGGACCTTGGGAGAGGTGAGGCGCGCTGCCTTGCAAGCTCCAGGGTCCAGGGTCCAGATTCCGGGAAGGGACTGGCTCGCGCCCGCGTTGACAGCCGAGCCCGATGACGCAGCCGACGAAACTCCCTGAAACGGACGCTCAGCTTGCCGGCGAGGGCAGTGCCGCGCTGCGCGACCGCGTGCGTGCCGCATCGGAGCTGCTCGAGTCCATCGATGCGGACCGGGGGATCCTGGCGCAACTCACGCCGGAAGAGCGGCAGCGTTTCCTGCAGGCGACGCGCGTCGTCTCGGATCCCGATCCGAGAGCCCGGCGGAAACTCGTGAAAGCGAGCGCTCGGAGACGGAAGGCGGCGATGGCCGAGCAGGACGATCAGGTGCTGGCATCGACCGGCATTCGCGCATTGCGAAGGAAGCCGGTCTATACGACGCCGAACTATTACCTCTCGGCTGAAGCGCGCTCCGGTGCGGAACGTCCCGAGTCATCGACCGCGGAGCTGCGGCACTGCTACATCTGCAAAGAGCATTTTCAGACCGTCCATCACTTCTACGATCAGATGTGCGCGAGCTGCGGCGACTTCAATTTCGCGAAGCGGACCGAGCTCGCCGACCTCCGGGGACGGGTCGCACTCCTCACCGGTGGCCGCGTGAAGATCGGGTATCAGGCGGGACTCAAGCTCCTGCGCGCGGGCGCGTACCTCATCGTGACGACGCGCTTCCCTCGGGATTCTGCAGCTCGTTACGCGGCCGAGCCTGATTTCGCCGAATGGTCGAACCGGCTGGAGATCTTCGGACTCGACCTTCGTCACACGCCGAGTGTCGAAGCATTCTGCCGAGAGATCGTCCAGACACGCGACCGCCTCGACTTCGTCATCAACAACGCCTGCCAGACCGTCCGGCGTCCGCCGGCGTTCTACGAGCACATGATGGAAGGGGAGACGTCGGCGCTTCACACGATGTCGGACGCGGAGCGAAAACTTCTCGGCGGCTTCAACGGCGTGCGCGGCGCTGACATCCTTTCAAAGCGGACCGCTGCGATGGTGAGCTCGGCGGAGTTGTCGCAGGTTCCGCTCCTTCCGGAAGACCTCACGGCAGACAGCTCGATGTTTCCTCAGGGATTGCTCGATCAGGACCTGCAGCAGGTCGACCTTCGCGGACGGAATTCGTGGCGGCTCCTGATGGACGAGGTGTCGTCCGTGGAACTCCTCGAAGTGCAGCTGGTCAATGCGGTGGCGCCGTTCATCATCAATGCCCGCCTCAAGGCGCTGATGCTGAAAACCGCGAACCGCGACAAGCACATCGTCAACGTGTCGGCGATGGAAGGGCAGTTCTACCGGAACCAGAAGACGACCCGCCATCCGCACACGAACATGGCCAAGGCGGCGCTCAACATGATGACGAGGACCGCGGCGGCGGACTATCAGGCCGACGGCATGCACATGAATAGCGTGGATACGGGTTGGGTGACGGACGAGGACCCGGCCGCGATCGCGGCGCGCAAGACGATCGAGCACCGGTTCCATCCGCCCCTGGACATCGTGGATGGTGCGGCCCGCATCGTCGATCCGATCATCTCCGGCATCAACACCGGCGAGCATGTCTGGGGGCAGTTCCTCAAGGACTACAAGCCGACGGACTGGTAGAGGCGCACGCCACCCTGTAGCATTCGTCATACGCGACGAAGTGCGCAGATGAGGGAATGGCGTGATGAGCTCGAAGAAGAAGACGATTGCAATCCTGACCGGTGGAGGCGACGTGCCCGGGCTGAATCCGGCCATCCGCGCCATCACCATCCGAGCCCTTCGCGAGGGC
>CALMZP010000006.1 GCA_937870635.1 uncultured Acidobacteriota bacterium
GCTGAGGGGATCGGCGTCGTCACGACTTTGTCTTCTCCTTCTTGCGGTGCCGTTTCGCCTTGCGGCGAACGGTCGCCGGTCTGGCGATGACCTCGTCATACGGCCCGACGCGGATCGCTTCCGATCTCGCTATCTCGATGAATCGCTCCTGACTGCGTACGGCTGGTTCGACGCTGGCCCGTCTTTTCCAGGTGCCATCCGATTGCAGCTTCCACGCCTTCACGGTGTCGCTCAGCGAGGTGGCCAGGATCTGTTCTTCCAGGCGCGCGCGGACCTTGTCGCTGAGGATCGGGAATGTCACTTCGATCCGGCGGAAGAAGTTGCGCGGCATCCAGTCCCCGCTCGACGCAAAAATCTCGCAGTTGCCGCCGTTGCGGAAGAGGAAGACGCGGGAATGCTCGAGAAAGCGGTCGATGACGGAGAAGATCCGGATGTTATCGCTGAGACCGGCGACCCCGGGGACGAGGCAGCAGATTCCTCGGACGAGAAGGTCGATCTTCACTCCGGCCTGGCTTGCCTTGTAGAGCGCTTCGATGACGGTCGGATCGACGAGCGAGTTGAGTTTCGCGAGGACCTGTGCCGGTTTGCCCTCCCTGGCGTTCTTCGTCTCGCGATCGATCATCCTCAGCGTCCACTCGTGGTAGTCCATCGGCGCCACGATGAGCCGGCGCCACGTCCAGCCTTTCGCCTGTTTGTCGAAGATCTCCTGCACAGTCACGATGCTGTAGCCGGTGAGCAGAGTCATGAGCTGCAGGGCGTCGTCGCCGATCTGGTCGTCCGCGGTCAGGAGGTCGATGTCGGTGTACTGCCGGCCGGTGGTCGCGTTGTAGTTTCCGGTCGAGAGGTGAACGTAGCGCCGTAGAACGTTTCCTTCCCGGCGGATGACGACGCACACCTTCGAATGCGTCTTGATTCCAACCAGGCCGTAGACGACCTGCACTCCGGCTTCCTCCAGCCGCCGTGCCCAGGCAATGTTCTTCATCTCGTCGAAGCGCGCCTGGAGCTCGACGATCGCGGTGACCTGCTTGCCGAGTTGTGCGGCGCGGGCCAGCGCTTCGACGATGACCGAACCCGTTTCCGTGCGGTAGAGGGTCTGCTTGATCGCGAGGACGTCGGGATCGTCGGCCGCGCTGTGAACGAAATCGACCACCGCCGCGAATGAATCGTAAGGGCGATGCAGCAGCACATCTCCCTTGCGGATGATCGAGAAAATATCCTCGGACGTGGCGAGCTGGGCCGGAATGCGCGGGTTGAACGGCTTTTCCTTCAGCGAGCTGGCCCCGACCTGATGGTAGATCTCCATGAAGTCGCTGAGCTTGAGAGGGCCTTTGCTGAAGTAGATTTCTTCGGGCGCGAGGTGAAGCGACCCCTGCAGCATGTCGAGCAATGCCTGGTCCGCCCCCGCCGCGATCTCCATCCACACCACTTCTTTCCGCTCGCGGCGTCGCAACTCGGTCTCGACGGACTTGAGAAGGTCCTGGACTTCGTCTTCCTGAAGGAGGATGTCGGCATTCCGGATGATGCGGAACGGAACGGCACCCCGGACTTTCAGCCCTGGAAAGAAGCGCGACAGATGCGCTTCAATCAACGACTCCACCCGGACGAATCGCATCGTCGTTTCGGGAATTGGAATCAGCCGCGGCAGCAGGGGAGGCACCTTGGCGAATGCTACGTGCCACTCGCCCCGCTCGGTCTCCAGGATGATCGCGATATTGAGGGCCCGGCTCGTCAGGAACGGGAACGGATGCCCGGGGTCTACGGCGAGCGGCGTGAGGATTGGGGCGATCTGCGACTCGAAGTGTTCCGAGAGCGCCGCCTGCTCCTTCTTCGAGAGATCCGCGAAAGACTCGCTCCGGATCCCGACCTTTCGGAGCTCCGGCATCAGCGCCTCGAGCGTTGCATCCATCTCTGACATCAGGGCCGTGACGCGTTCCCGGATTCCTCGGATCTGCTGCTTCGGTGTGAGCCCGTCGAGCGAACGCTCCTGGATCTTCGAGAACACCAGTTCTCGGATCGCTCCGACGCGCACCATGAGGAACTCGTCGAGATTGTTCGACGCGATGGCGAGAAATTTCACCCGTTCGAGCAGCGGCACAGCGGGGTTCTGCGCCTCGGCGAGAACGCGCCGGTTGAACTCGATCCAGCTGAACTCGCGGTTGAACAGCCGCACCGGTTCAGCTGGCACCGAGATCGGCGGGACTTTGACCGAAGCCGGTCCCGCCGAAGACGGCGGGGGCGTCGAGTCGCTGGCCACTGCTTCATCAAGGTCGGCCATGGGGGCGTAGCTTAGCGCAAGCACAAACCCGATCTCCTCGCCTTCTCTTTCTGGAATCGGCCTCATGAGAGCGGATCGACAAACGAGGAGGCCGAACGGACGCATCCCTTTACACGGAATTTACGTCTCGTGCTCCTCTCATCCACGAAGGCCCCCTAGATTGGCGACCATGAAACACGCGGTCATTCTCTCGCTCGTGGTTGCCATTGCCTGTGGCGGTGAACGTCGCCAGGGTTCCTCCGATGCGGGCCCGGCCTCGGAGTCCGGCAACAGGCCGATCACGATCAAGGGCGCGGGCGACGGCGAGGCGATCTTCGACGGCGCAGGCAACGCCAAGTTATTCGACGTCATCGCGACCAGCCATCACATTTTCGAAGGCCTGACATTCCGCAACACCGAAGTGGCTTTGTTCGCCGGCGACAAGGATGTGATGGGCGCCGTCGCGCTCACGGTGCGCAACTGCCGCTTCGAAGACGTGGGCGTCGGCATCTGGACGGAAAACGCCGGCTCCAGCGATTTCTACATCGCCGACAACCTGTTCCTGGGCCGGGAGCCGCGCGCTCCGGGGATCATGGG
>CALMZP010000007.1 GCA_937870635.1 uncultured Acidobacteriota bacterium
TACGCTTCGTCTCCAACCACAGCTTCGTGCCCTTCGCCTGGTATCGCATCGTGTTCGGCGTGGCGGTGCTGGCCAGCTACGTCGATGCCCTCCGCGCCGCCAACGACGGCAACGTCGTGCTGGTGGATTCGGGGGACATGTTCCAGGGGACGCTCGAATCGAATCTCTTCGAAGGCGAGCCGGTCGTGCTCGCTTACAACGCGCTTGGCTACTCGGCCGCGGCGGTCGGCAATCATGAGTTCGACTACGGCCCGGTCGGCAAGGGGGTGACCGCCTCGACGCCGGCAGACGACGAGCTGGGCGCGCTCAAGCGCAACTCCGGCATCGCGAAGTTCCCGTTCCTCGCCGCGAACATGACCGAGCGTGCCACGGGGAAGGTTCCGGCCTGGGCGAAGCCGTACACGATGGTGGAGGTGAAGGGAGCGAAGATCGGCATCATCGGCCTGGCCACCCCCGACACGCCCAACGTGACGATCGAATCGAACGTGCGTTCACTGGCCTTCGGCGACCCTGTCGCCGCGACCATCGATGCGGCACGCGAGCTCCGCGCTGCCGGCGCGGACGCAATCGTGGTGATCGCCCACATGGGCGGCCGCTGCACGGACCTCGAAGATCCGCGCGATTCCTCGAGTTGCGAGGAAAGACAGGAAGCGAATCACCTGCTCAACAACCTTCCGACCGACACCATCGACGCCTATTTCGCGGGACACACGCACTCGCAGATGCGGCACTTCATCAACGGGGTTCCGGCCGCACAGTCACTGGCGTACAGCAACGAGTTCTCGATGATCGACCTCTGGATCGACACCGCCGCCAACCGTGTGCTCGACGACCGCAGCTTCATCCGCCCTCCGACCATGATCTGCGCGATGGTTTACTCCGGGACCGAACGCTGCGATCCTCGCCGGGCCCCGGCGGGCGCGAAGCTCGAACAACGCGTGTTCGAGGGACGTCCAATCGTGAGGGACACGACGCTGCACAACGTGGTGGAGCCCTTCCTCACCCAGGTCTCCGCCCGCAGGAACCAGCGCCTGGGCATCACGGCATCGGCGCCGTTCACGCGCGTGAGCTTTCGCGAGTCGCAGCTCGGTAATCTCCTCACTGATGCTTTGCGCGAGTGGGCGGGCGCGGACATCGGCATCATGAATTCCGGCGGCATCCGCTCCAACCTGCGCGCCGGCGATCTCATTTACGCCGACATCTTCGAGGTCAGCCCGTTCGACAACTATCCCGCGACCGTGCAGATGACCGGACAGCAGATCATCGACGTGCTTCGCGCAACAAGCGGCGGCGACCGCGGCCTGATGCAGGTCAGCGGCATCCGCTATACGCTCGACGACTCGAGGGATCTCGACAAGAAGTCCGGGCCGCGCGACCGCTTCGTCTCGGCGACCCTCGAGAACGGGGAGCCGCTGCAGCTCGACAAGCTGTACTCGGTCGTGATGCCCGATTTTCTCGTGCAGGGCGGCGACGGATTCGGCGGTGTGATGAAGACCGTTCCGCCGGAACGGATCAAGATCGATCAGGATCAGCCGATCCGCGATGTCGTCATCGAAGCGCTGCAGAAACGGGGAGCGCCGATCGTCCCGAAGATCGAAGGGCGCATCACCATCCTCAATCCGCGGCCGCGCCCGTGACCCGGCTGCGCGCCAGCGCGATCTGACGGTCCAGAAACTCGCGAAAGTCGAGTCCCGCGGCCTTCAGCTCCTGAGGGACGAGTGAGCTCGTCGTCAGGCCCGGCAGCGTATTCGTCTCGAGATAATACGGCCCGTCCTGGGCCGCCATGATGTCGGTGCGCGAATAGCCTTCGCAGCCGAGAGCCTGGTGCGCGGCGAGCGCGGTCTGCTGCGCGGCGCGCGCGACGGCGTCGTCGATCTGTGCCGGGCAGATCTCATGCGTTCCTTTGCCGAGGTATTTGCCTTCGTAGTCGAAGGTGTGGCCGGGGTCGACCTCGATCTCGACGACGGGCAGCGCGGCGGGGCCGTCGCCCATGTCGGCCACACCGACCGTGAGCTCACGTCCGCGGATGAACTGTTCGAGGATGTAAGGGAGGTCGAGACGGACGATCGACTCGACCACGCCGTCGACCGGCGCTCCGCGGTCGAGGAAGAAGAGCCCTCTGCTCGATCCTGCGGCCAGCGGCTTGAGGACGATGCGTTCGTGACGGTTGAGCAGGTCGGCGATCGCTTCGCGCAGCGGTTCCGGCTCGCCGGGGGCGACGATGCGCGACTCCGCGACCTTGACGCGGCCTTTCACGATCTCTTTGGCGCGGCCTTTGTCGAATGCGGCGGCGCTCGCCGCGGAGCCGGAGCCGGTGAACGGCAGGTGGCGCTGCTCGAGCAGACGCTGGACCGTTCCGTCTTCGCCAGGGCCGCCGTGGAGGGCCAGGAAGAACACCGGATCGTCGATCGTCAGGGCGTCGAGCGCGGCTCCGAACGTCGGCCACCTCGCGGGACGCCGCGGCTTGAAATCGACCTCGAACGGCCTCTCGTGGTCGAACAGGTCGCCGATGCGAACGTCATGGACCGCCCCGTTGGGCGCCCAGAACCAGCAGATCGGCCCATCGAGCGTGCGGGCAACATTCTGTCCCGTCGCGACCGAAACCTGCCGTTCATCCGAGCTGCCGCCGAAAAGAACAATCACCGTCATGGCCGCCACGGGTGCAAACGACGCGCCTCAGCCATACGTGATAGAAATGCGCCTCCTGAAGAAATCTGGACCTTGGACCCTGGACCTTGGACCTTGGGTGTTGACTTGCCAAGCACCTCCAGGGTCCAGGGTCCAGGGTCCAAGGTCCAATCACGATCGGAGGAAACACACATGCGTAAAGCGATCATCGGAATCACAATGCTCCTATTGGCCACCGCCGCCACCGCTCAGCAGCTGAACCTGCCCCGGGTCAGCCCGAAGGGCAGCGTCATGCAGACCGTCGGTACGACCGACATCACCATCAACTACAACCGTCCCGGTGTGAAGGGACGGACGATCTGGGGCGCGCTCGTGCCGTGGGACCAGGTGTGGCGGACCGGTGCGAACGAGGCGACGCAGTTCGTCGTCAGCGACGACGTTCTCGTGAACGGGCAGAAGCTGGCGAAGGGCTCATACAGCCTGCACACCATTCCGGGCCGCGACCAGTGGACCGTGATCTTCAATAAAACCGCGAATCAGTGGGGCAGCTACAGCTATGACCAGGCGCAGGACGCGCTGAGGGTGACCGCGAAGCCGGAACGCGCCGAGTTTCGTGAGTGGCTGACGTTCGAGATCCCGGAGATGACGACGGACACGGCGAAGGTCGTGATTCGCTGGGAGAACGTCGCCGTTCCGTTCACCGTCGACACGCAGGCCACGCAGAAATCGCTGGACGCGGCCGCGAAGGCCATCGCCGCGATGGATACCAACCGCTGGATGACGCCGTATCGCGCCGCCGACTTCGCCTTCACCGCGAACCGGATGGATGAAGCGCAGAAGTGGCTCGACATGTCGCTCAAGGAGCAGGAAACCCTGCCGAACCTCTGGCTGAAGGCGCGCATGCTTCACGCGCAGGGCCGCAAGGCGGACGCCCTTCGCACGGCCGAGCAGGCCATCGCCAAGGCAACGCCCGAACAGAAGGATTTCGCGGCCGAGATCCGCAAGCAGTCACAGGCCTGGAAGTAACGCATGAGAATCCGTCTGACTCTCGTTGCCCTGTTCCTCCTCGTACCCGTTCTTCTCGCGCAGGGGCCTCCGAAACCGGAGGCTCAGCTAGCGGCGCTGGCGAAGCTCGACACGATGGTCGGAACGTGGACGGGTGAAGGGTGGATGGATTTCGGCGGACGCCGCGCAACGTTCCGCGGGAGCGAAGTCGTCCAGCGAAAGCTGGGCGGCGTCGCTCTTCTCGTGGAAGGCAACTTCTTCTCGAGGCCGCCCGGCACCGACAAGGACATACCGGTCCACACCACCCTCGGCGTCATCTCGTTCGATCCCCAGACGCAGAAGTATCGGTTCACGACGTGGCTCGCCACCGGTACGTCCGGCGACCGTGAGCTGGTCCTCACCGACGGCGGCTGGCGGTGGGAGATGAAGGGCCCGCGCGGCGTGATCCGCTACGACACGAAGATCACCGAATCAGGCGAGTGGATCGAGATCGGCGAGCGCTCGGCCGACGGGGCGGAGTGGGTGAAGTTCTTCGAGATGAAGCTGAAGGAAGAGTAGGGATCCCTGTCATCCGAGCGTAGCGAGGGACTTGGGTGTGAAGGGGGCGCGCAGATCAATGTTCGTGCCGCCCACCCCCCCCCAGGTCCCTCGCTCACGCTCGGGATGACAGGATTTTGAGCTGCCACCTCCACCCCCTACGCCTTGGCTAAGCGCTTTTCCGGCATCACCGCCTGAAAGATGAGCGCCGCCACCACGCCGGTCACGCAGCCGACGACGTTCCACCACAGCCAGGCCATGTCGGTGTAGATCGAGCAGAGGATCACCGCGATCTCGCCGACGACGGCGCCGAGGAATGTGGCGCGGCCGCCGACGTGCCTCGTGTAGAAGGCGAGCAGGAAGATGCCCAGGATCGTCCCGTAGAAGAGCGACCCCAGCTTGTTCACCGCTTCGATGAGCGACCCCAGGCGGCCGGCGAATTCTGCGAAGCCGATGGCGAAGATTCCCCAGAAGATCGTCATCAGCTTCGACAGTCGCACGTACTGATGTTCGGAGGAGTCGGGAGAGATGAGGCGCCGGTAGACGTCGACGACCGTCGTCGATGCCAGCGAGTTCAACCCTGACGCGGTCGCAGACATCGCCGCACAGAAGATCGCGGCCAACAGCAGTCCGACCAGGCCGACGGGCAGATTGTTGATGACGAAGCTGAGGAACACGTAGTTCGTGTCGCTCACGTCAGCGGCGGCGTCGTTCTGCCGGATGAGCGCGATGGCCTGTTTCCGCGTGGCCTCGTGTTCCTTCTGCAGCTTATGAATGGCCTCGGTTGCCGCGTCGGCGCGAGCGTCGTCGCCGGCCCGGATCGCTCCGAGCATGTCGCTGATGTGCGCGCGCTTCTGATCGAACGTGCGCCGGTGTTTCTCCTCGAGCCTCGAGTACTCGGTGGCCTGATCGCTCGCTCCTACCTTGGCGCGCTCGACCGGGTTGAAGAACAGGGGCGGCGCGATGAACTGGTAGAACACGAAGACCATCGCGCCGACGAAGAGGATGAAGAACTGCATCGGCACCTTGACCATGCCGTTGAAAAGGAGGCCGAGGCGGCTCTGCGTGACTGTCTCGCCGGTGAGGTAACGCTGGACCTGCGACTGGTCCGTGCCGAAGTACGACAGCGCGACCAGCAGTCCTCCGAACATGCCGGACCAGAAGTTGTACGGTGTTGTGAGATCGAACGAAAAATCGATCGCGTTGAGGCGGCCCATTCGCCCCGCGACGTGCACGGCATCGACGAGACCCATGTCGGCCGGCAGTTTCCGGATCGCCACGATGAGAGCGATGGCCATGCCTCCGAGCGCGATCAGCAGCTGTTGCGTCTGCGTCCAGCTCACCGCCTTCGTGCCGCCGCTCGAGGTGTAGATGATGACCAGCACGCCGATGACGATGTTCGTGACGTGGATGTTCCAGCCGAGGATGACGGAGACGATGAGTGCGGGCGCGTACAGGGTGATGCCGGTCGAGAGTCCGCGCTGAATGAGGAACAGCATCGACGTCAGCGTGCGCGTTCCGACGCCGAAGCGTGTCTCCAGATATTCGTACGCCGTGTAGACCTTGAGGCGGTGATAGATCGGAACGGCAGTCACCGAGAGGATGACCATCGCTACCGGCAGTCCCAGGTAGAACTGCACGAAACGCATGCCATCGGCGTAGGCCTGGCCGGGGGTCGATAAAAACGTGATCGCGCTGGCCTGTGTGGCCATGATCGAGAACGCGACGGTGTACCACTGCATCTCGCGGTCGGCGAGGAGATAGCCCTCGAGCCGTTTCTGCTTCCGCCCTTTCCAGACTCCGTACGCGACGATGCCGAGCAGCGTCACGGACAGGACGACCCAGTCCGCCGCTCTCATTGGAAGGCTTTCGTGAACACGTAGAAGATCACCACCTCCACGGCGAGGAGGAGCAGGACCGCCGCGTAGAGGCGGGGCCAGGTCTTGCCGATGGGAGGGTGGTCGGTCATTGTTTGGAAGACACGAGATTGACGAACAGCCTGTACGCGCCGGGAATGCCGGCGGGGAGCTGCCGGAAGAACGAGAGGCCGGTGTAAATGAAAACGCCCTTTCCGTGCTTCGCGACGAGGATGCTCCCCGGCTTGGACGGCTCGCCGGGATCGTTCGTGGCGATGAGCGTCTCGTACTTCGCATCCCATTCGCCGGGGAAGTAAAGCCCCCGCTCCTGCACCCATCCTTCGAAATCCGCCGAGGTGATGCGATTCGGCGTGGTCAGCACCGGATGAGTGGGCGCGAGAATCGTTACCGGCGCCCCCTCCACCGCCACGCGGTCGCGCGAGATTTTGAACGGATATGGACCCGGAGCTTCGACGACGGTATCGCCCATGGTGTTGTACTGGACGACATACGTCCCGCCGTTCTCGACGTACCCCATGAGACCGGGATGCGCGCCGCGCAGCCGTTCCCGCGTGTTGTAGGCGCGGACGCCGGCGACGATCGCGTCGAACCGCGAAAAGTCCGCGCGATCGAGATCCGCATCCGTGATCAGGACGACATCGAAGCCGGCCTGGCGAAGCGACTCAGCCACATCGTCGCCCGGTCCCATGATGTAACCGATGCGCTGGCCGCGCCGTTTGAGATCGAGACGCACCAGACGCGCGGACGCGGACGGAAACACGCGCTGCGGTTCGATGTGCTCGTAATCGATCTCTTCGAGCTGATACGAGAACTTCTGCCCGCCTTCCAGCTCGACTTCGGCGCGGACCGTACCGTTGCTCTCCGTTGCGGGCGGAGTGACAGAGAACCGCGCATTCGCTTCGGCTCCCTTGCCATCCAGGGAGACGGGGATCGACGCCGGCGCGACCCTCCATCCAGCCGGCGCGATGAGCTTTACCGCGCCTCGCGCCGCCGTGAAGCTGCGCATTTTGAGCGCGATATCTTTCGGCTTCGCGTCGGGAAACAGGTAGACCTGTTCGTCGAGGTTCACGGTGACCGGCGGAACGATCTCCACTTCGCGAACCTGCTCACCGGCAACCGGATCCACGCGACGGTGCACCGCGGGCACGGTGAAGATCAGGGTCCGGTTCTGAGGATCGGTCAACGAGACGGTGATGGGAATCGAAGCAGGATTCTCCGCGAGGCCGATCATCCGCTGATCGTCGACGCGGAACATCGCCGGTGTCCCTTCGTCGCGCAGCCAGTACGGCTGGGAAAGCGGATAGTCGGCCGGAATGCCGATGGTCAGCTCCGTGCGCACCGGCTCGTTGTTCTCGAGCCGGATACCCGGCGCCTTCGATGGCTTCGCGTTTGGCGACGCGACGGTGGAGAGCACGAAGGGATAGTCCGAACGGTTGACGACGCTCACGCTCAACGCGATCTCGCCGCCAGGTGTCACAGCGGATTCCGCCGCGCTGATGTCGATGGAGAGTCCGGCGGCATCGCGGATCACTTCCAGCAGGTCCCGCCGCTTCACGTCGATCCACGGATCTGGCGAATCGGTCGCGCCAAGACGCTCGAGCTCCGTGTAGGCCTCGAGCAGCAGCGGAATCGATTTGCCCGGCGCGAGCGGATCGAATGTCGCGTGCGCGCGGCGGAAAAGCTCGCTGACGCGCTCGCTTCCCGCCACGCGATTCCACGTCGTGTCGATGCCTTCGAAGAGATCACTCTTCGCAGGGGCGCCCGCCGTCTGCTTGTAATAGTTGATCACGGTGCCGCGGCGTTCGGCGGAACCGAACCCCTGGCTCTTGTGCTCACTGCGGCTCTCGGCTGCGATCTCGGTGTAAGCGCGTCCGAGAAGCGGGTTGTAGGCACCGAGGTCGACGCGGAGGTCGTTGGCCACGACGGGGGAGTTCGGGTCGATGCGCTGCCATGAAAAACGGTTCCAGAACACACGTTTCGGCTGCCACGGCGCGACGTATCGAAGCTGATCGGGGAACTTCGTCGGGTCCGCGGCCGCGCGAAATGCTTCTTCCGCGAAGATGGCCGAGGCGGTGTGCTGGCCGTGACCGCCTTCGCCGGTCGTCGGAAAGCGGGTGACGATCACGTCGGGGCGGAATCGCCGGATCGTCCAGACGACATCTGCGAGAACAGCCTCGCGGTCCCAGACGCCCATCGTTTCCTCGGCAGTTTTCGAATAGCCAAAGTCGATGGCACGCGTGAAGAACTGTTCGGCGCGGTCGATCGTTCTCGCTTCGAGGAGCTCCTGCGTGCGAATGACGCCGAGGAGCGCGCCTTTCTCGTCGCCGATGAGATTCTGACCGCCATCGCCGCGAGTCACGGAGAGGTACCCCGTCCGGTAGAGACGTTCGCTCGCGAACCACGAGAGCATGGCGGTGTTCTCGTCGTCCGGATGTGCGGCGACGTAGAGCGCGGTGCCGAGGACGTTCAGTTTGCGCAGAGCGAGCTGCAGTTCGCTCGCCGTGCGGGCTTCGGCACCGAGAGAGACAAGGACGGCGAGAAGGGCAACGGACAAGCGGCGGCGCATGGCGCGGGAGGATAGCATCCGGGGGGAGGGTGTTCACCGGGCGGTAACCGTTCACCGGTAACCGTTAACCGTTAACCGTTAACCGTTAACCGTTAACCGTTAACCGTTAACCGTTAACCGAAGTTCGCGCTGGCGAGGATCGTGCCCACGTCACGCTGAGACACCATGAAGTGACCGGCCCCTGTTGCTAGAACGTGGGTTGCAGCGTGAGCTGTAGAGCCACAAAGCAAGGAGGAACCGGTCATGGAAAAGTATAACTACTGGGTAGGTCTTGATGACGATGCAGAGAAGATCTGCGTGGCCATTCTTCGAGGAGAAGACGAACGGCCAACGGCCGAGTTCGTTGTTGAGCGGAACGACCGCGGCATGCGGCGGTTTCTGTCGCAAGTCAAACGATTGAAGGGGACGGTGCGCTGTGTCTACGAGGCCGGTCCCTGCGGATACGGCTTGCAGCGATGGCTCACCAGCCACGGGGTCATTTGCCAAGTAGCTGCACCGTCGTTGACGCCGAAGAAGCCGGGCAAAAAGGTGAAAACGAACCGAATCGACGCGCGCGAACTTGCCCGTTTGTATCGAGGGCAAAACCTCACCTTCGTCCATGTCCCGAGCGAAGAGCAGGAGGCCCTGCGCGATCTGATGCGCGCACGCGAGGACGCTCGAGCGGACGTGCTTCGCTGCCGTAACCGGCTGAGCAAGTTCTTGCTGCGACACGGCCACTACTACACCGACGGCGTTCGTTGGACGCAGAAACACCTCCGATGGATCGACTCGATTCGGCTGCAGCAGCCGACAAGTGAAGCGGTTTTGACCGAGTACAAAGCTGCTCTGGGCGCCGCTCTCGAACAGCTCCAGCGTTATGAGCCGCGAAGACGCCGAAGGACCTCAAACTACGGAATTCGCATTTTGAGGTCCTTCGGCGTCTCACGCGCCTCAGGATGACGTGGGGGCTTGACGCGCCGGACGGACCGATTACGCTCCCTAACGGTTAACGCGAAAGAGTCGAAATGATCTACGACGTGGCGGTGGTGGGGGCGGGGGCGGCGGGGCTGATGGCGGCGATCTTTGCCGGGCGCGGCGGCGCGCGCGTCGCCGTGGTGGATGGCGCGCGGAAGATCGGGGCGAAGATCCTCATCTCTGGCGGCGGGCGCTGCAACGTCACTCACGACGTGGTCACACCCGAAGATTTCAACGGGAACCGCAACACGATCGGGCGCGTGCTGCGCACCTTCAGCGTTGAGCAGACGATCGCGTTCTTCGAGGAGATCGGCGTTGCGCTCAAGCGTGAGGAAACGGGCAAGCTCTTTCCGGTCACCGATCGCGCGAGCACGGTCCTCGACGCGCTTCTGCGCGCCACGAGGGAGGCTGGCGCGGAGATCATGTCCGGAACGAGAGTCAAGGCGATCCGGACCGGCTCGTCCTTCAGGCTCGAGACGAACGGAGTGCCGCTCCTGGCGTCGCGCGTGGTTCTGGCGACGGGCGGTCAGAGCGTGCCCAAAACCGGCAGCGACGGGCACGGCTTCACCATCGCCCACTCGCTTGGACACACCGTGACGGAGACCTTTCCAGCGCTTGTTCCTCTCGTGATCGAAGAGCCCCATTGGATCCGCGATCTCACCGGCACGAGCGCAGACGTCGAGCTTTTCGTGCGGTCCGGCAGCAGGCGGGTTCTCGTCCGGCGGCGCGGCGCGATGCTCCTGACGCACTTCGGCGTGAGTGGACCGGTCGTCCTCGACATCAGCCGGCACTGGATCGCGGCGCGAAACGAAGATCGCGCGACGACGCTCGTCGCAAACTTCCTTCCCGGCGACTCAGCTGAGGAGCTCGAGAAGCGACTGGTCGCCGCGGGGCGCCGGAATCCACATGGAACGGTGAGCAGTGTGCTTCGCGGACTCGTGCCGGAGAGGATTCTGTCGACGCTGGCACCGCCAACCCCGCTGGGGCGACTGGAGCGTGAGGAGCGCCGCCGGATCGCTCTTTCTCTCACGGAGTTACCAATTCCGGTGAGTCGGGACCGCGGTTTCGACTATGCGGAGGTGACCGCGGGAGGCGTGCCGTTGAGCGAGATCGAATCCGCTACGATGGAGTCGCGCCGCTGTCGCGGCCTCTATTTATGCGGCGAAATTCTCGATGTGGACGGACGAATTGGCGGGTTCAATTTCCAGTGGGCATGGAACAGCGGACGCCTCGCCGGCCTGAACTGCGCCAATCTTGCATAGCGAATGGCCCCGCGTAGGATCACTCCCGGCGCGATCGCGCCCTGGCTGGTGCTGGCCAGCCTGCTGACGATCACCGCCTTTGCGTCGGCGTACGTGTGGGAGAACTCCCATCTCGCAGCTCGCGCGAGGTTTGACCGCGACAAGCGGATCGCGCTCGACGACATCCGTTTTCGCCTCGACACCTACGTCAACGTTCTGCGCGCGGCCGCGGGATTGTTCGCCGCGGGCGAGAACGTCACGCGCGATCAGTTTCGATCGTACGTGACGGCGCTGGAGATCCAGAGGCGCCATCCCGGCATCCAGGGAATCGGGCTCACATTGCGAGTCCGGCCGCAACATGTGGCGGATGTGATCCTCGATCTTCGACTCAACGATTTTCCGGAGTTCAAGATCTGGCCGGAGGAGCCGCCGCGCGAGGATTATCACGCGATCGTTCTCCTCGAGCCTCTCGACGAGCGCAACCGCGCGGCGATCGGTTATGACATGTTCACGAATCCCGTCCGCCGCGAGGCGATGGTTCGGGCGCGGGACACCGGAGACGCCGCCGCGACAGCGCCGGTGCGCCTGGTGCAGGAACTCGACCTCGAAGGGCAGCGTGGATTTCTGATCTACGTCCCCGTTTACGCGACGGGCCTCGTCCCACAGACGCTCGCCGAGCGGCGCGACAAGCTCTACGGATTCGTCTACGCTCCATTCCGCGCGGGCGATCTCTTCACGGCCATCGTCGGAATGCCGGAGGACGTGGCGTTCAGCATCTGGGATGGCGACAACCTCTTCTACGCGAGCACACCGCGGCTGCCTGACCGTCCCCGCTACGAAGCGATGGACAGGATTCCCGTCGCGGGCCGGAGCTGGGTCGTGCGATTCGCGTCGACCACGGCGCAGACCCGCGGCCCGATGGTCTCGACCATGGCCACCGCGGCGGGCGGGATCATCATCGCCGTGCTCCTCTTCGCGCTGCTGCGCATCCAGCTGCGCGACAAAGCGAGGGCCGAGGAGATCGCGGACACGCTGCGGGAGTCGGAAGCGGAGCTTCAGGCTGCGAACAGGGCCAAGGATGAGTTTCTGGCGACGCTCTCTCACGAGCTCCGCACACCCATGACCGCCATCATGGGCTGGTCCAAACTCCTCGGCGAAGAACTGGATGAGGACACGCGCATGGTGGCGGTCGACGCCATTCAGAAAAGCAGCAGCGCTCAGGCGCAGCTGATCGAAGATCTCCTCGATGTCTCGCGTATCACCGCCGGCAAGATGAAGATCGATCCCGAGCCGCTCGAGCTGGCTCCCATCATCGAAGTCGCCGCCAGCGCCGTTTCACCCGCCGCGGAGTCGAAGGCCCTGCACGTGGAGATGGATCTTCCGCAAACGCCGATTTACGTTCTCGGCGACGCTGCACGCCTTCAGCAGGTCATCTGGAACCTTCTCTCCAACGCCGTGAAGTTCACGCCCGAAAGGGGGTCTGTGAAGGTCCGCCTCCGCGCGGAGGGGGATGAAGCGATTCTCGACGTGATCGATTCGGGGCAGGGCATTTCCCCGGAGTTTCTCCCGTACGTCTTCGATCGTTTCCGGCAGGCGGACAGTTCGACGACCCGCGCTTACACCGGTCTTGGTCTTGGTCTCGCGATCGTCCGGCACCTCGTCGAGCTCCACGGCGGCACGGTCGCCGCGCACAGTGACGGTCCGGAAAAAGGATCGTGGTTCTCGGTGAGGCTCCCCGTGCTTCGCGACCGGCAACCTGTGCGGGGAATCGTGGCGCCCCGCGACGGAGCGCTCGTCGGCTCGTTGCAGGGAACGAAGGTTCTCGTCGTCGACGATGAAGACGACGTGAGGAACTACGCGGCCGCTGTGTTCCGTATGAGCGGGGCGGATGTCCGGTGTGAGCGCTCGGCCGAGGATGCGCTGCGGACGATGTCCGACTGGACGCCGGACATCGTGGTGACCGACATCGGCATGCCCGATCGCGACGGATTCGATCTGCTCCGTGCCATTCGTGAGACGAGCGAGGTGCCGGTGATCGCTCTGACCGCGTATGCGCGCGGGGAGGATCGCGAGCGAGCGCTCGATGCCGGTTTCGAGGCCTTCATCTCGAAGCCCGTCGACCCGGCCGAGTTGCGCTCGGCTGTCTCGGACGTGCTTGGCGCGAAGGCGTGAGCCCGTTCACCGTTCACCGCGCTTAACTCGTCGCGTCCTGCATCGGTCATCGGTCATCGGTCATCGTTCCTCGTTCGTTCGAACGAATTACTTGACTAATCAACTATCGGTTAGTAAAGTATCCCCGTGGCGAGCATTCAGGATGAGATCAAACAGACCCGCCCCTTCCCGAGCCCCTCGGCCGAGGCGGTCGTGGCGTTGATGCGCACGGCGGATATGGTGCGACGTTCCGTCGCGTCGGTCGTCGAGCCGGCCGGCATCACCCCCCAGCAGTACAACGTCCTCCGCATCCTGCGGGGAGCAGGGGAAGCCGGGCTCCCCACCCTCGAGATCGCGGAGCGGATGATCGAGGAGACACCCGGCATCACCCGCCTTCTCGATCGCCTCGAATCGAAGGGCCTCGTCACCCGTGTGCGCTGCGACAAGGACCGGCGCCGGGTCTGGTGCCGCATCACAACGCAGGGCCTCGAGCTGCTCCGGCAGCTCGACGCGCCGCTCCAGAAGGCGGACGAAGCAGCGCTGCAAGCACTTGGCAATCACGACCTCGAACAGCTCATCGAGCTGCTCGACAAAGCAAGGGATGTCTACAGGAGGATTTCATGAAACACGTTCGTTTTCTTCTCATCGCTGCCCTGTTCGCCGCAACCCCGCTGTTGGCGGAGAGCTTCAAGATCGACAAAGCGCATTCGCAGGCGGAGTTCAAGGTCCGCCACATGATGAGCAGCGTCACCGGCCGCTTCAACGACTTCGACGCCACGATCGATCTCAACCGCGCGAACCCCGCTGCGTCGAAGGTCGACTTCACGATTCAGGCGGCGAGCATCAATACCGCCAACGAGAACCGCGACAAGCATCTGCGCAGCGCCGACTTCTTCGAGGTCGAGAAGTATCCGACGATCACGTTCAAGGGGACGAAGATCGCCCCGGCCGGAAAAGACCGTTTCGACGTGACGGGCAATCTCACGATCCGGGGCGTCACCAAGGAAGTCACCCTTCCCGTCACCTTCCTCGGTTTTGCCAAGGATCCATGGGGCAAAGAGCGGGCTGGCTTCGAGCTCGAGACCACGCTCAACCGCAAGGACTACGGCCTGAACTGGAACAAGGCGCTCGATCAGGGCGGCTTCCTCCTGGCCGATGAGGTCAAGATCATGATCGCGATCGAGGCCGTCCAGGAGAAGTAAGGACACGGCCTGAGGCCGAAAGCGTGTCATCCCGAGCGTGAGCGAGGGACCCGGGTGTGAAGGGAGCGCGAAGGTCGCTTTTCGTGCCGCCCCACCCCCAGGTCCCTCCCTCACGCTCGGGATGACAGAATCATCTACCTACTTCTCGATTCTCGACAGCGCGCGTTCGGTGGCGGCCAGCATCGCCTCGGCACCCACGGGCGCGCCCGTCGCTGTCTTCATCCACAGATCGGGCGTGACGCTGCCGATCTTCGACATCCGTTCGAATTCGGGGCCGATGTTCCCCGCCTTGTGCATCTGCTCTTCGATCTGATGGGCGATCAGATGTCCGATCGGGTAGTCGGGGAGGTAGAGCATGTTGCTCACCATGTGCGCGTAGACGCCGAGGAGCGTGACGTCGCGTTTGTTGAAGACGCGCGCGTAGTAGCGGTTCCAGATGTCCTTCGAGATCTTCACGACCGCATCGCGTACCTCGGCCGGCGTTGCGTCGGGGTGGTCGTACATCCAGTGCCACATCTCGGTGTCGACGAGCCCGACGCCGGCGATCTCATAGGTCTGCCAGAAGTCGTTCAGCGTCTGCAGGGCCGTCGCTTCTTCCGACGGGCTGGAGAGGCCGAGCAGTTCGAGATCCTTCGCCTGGAAGACGAAGGCCAGAGCCTCGGTGAAGGCGGTGTTGGGAACGCTGGCCAGCGTGTAGTGATCGATATCTTTGAGTGAGAACACCTGCTCGACGTTGTGGCCCATCTCGTGGACGGCGATGTTGTAGCCCTTGTAGTCCATGCCGTCCGCGCCGACGCGGGTGCGCAGGCGGGGATTGTCGCCGCGGCGGGCGGCCGGCATCGCGTGGCCGGAGCCGCGCGCAGGATCGACCTCGATGTTCCGCGCGAGATATTCGGCGCGCTCCTTCGAGAAGCCGAGCTTCTGAAGGAGATTGGGCATGTCTCGCTTGTACGCGGCCGCGTCCGGATAACGCTCGCGGACGATTCTGTCGAGATCGGCGGGGGTGTGCGTGCTCCGCGCGCGAAAACCGTTGTACCAGATGTCGAATGGCTCGAGTTTCCGGCCGAGGCGCTTCTCGATGAGCTTTGCGACGCGCGGAACGAGGGGCGATGCGAGGACCTTCTCGAGCATCGCCTTCACGCGGTCTTCGGGGATCTGCCGGTCTTCGTCGAAGCGGCGGTCGATGTGCGTCGGCGCCGTCGGCGAGTAGGGGTCCATGAGCTTCGCGGCTTTGTAAGTGTTCTGAATGACCGCGTAACGCGGCGCACCGGTGGCGTCCCAGGTTCGGGGGTGCGAGGGAGTATGGCCCGGTGCGTCCGTCACCTTCGCCGGAGTGACCTGGTTGGTGTAGGGATTCCAGTCGAGAGCCGGATTGTCGATGACCTCCGTCGGAATCGACTGGTCGACGATGCGCTCCATGACCCGGACGATCATCCGCTGCTTCGGAAGCGCTTCTTTCCGGGGAAGGCTGTAGCTGGATTTGATCTCGTCGCGGAGGTTCCAGTGCTCGAGCAGGCGCATCTTCGGTGGGAAGAGGCGAGCGCCTCTGTCATCGACGAGGTGATGCATCCAGATGTTGTAGGTCGCGACGTACTGATCGCCTTCACCGACCGCCTTGGCGAGCGCCAGGTTGACTTCGGACGGCACGCGCTTCGAGAAACGAAGCGCGAGCTTCGCCTCCGCCCACTCGCGGCGTGTCCAGTTGTCCCCCGCGGTGAGGCGATCCTCCAGCGTCGTGAGGGGGAAGTTGAGCAGGACTACGAATGCGAGCTTGTTTTCGAACAGGTCATCGGTAACGTGAGCGGACGGGCTCCACGCGGCCATGATCTCGTCGAAGGGATAGACGGTGCCGAGGTCGAGATCGCTCTGCCAGCGCCAGTCGCGGTTGATCTCGAGCATGTGCCCGTCGAGCGATTCGAATCCGAACATCATCCGGTCGAATAGCGCGTCGAGTGTTTTCTGATCGCCGGCGAAGTTCGTCCGCACGAATGACTCGAACGCCGCCGCATCGCCGTCACCGGGCCGCCAGAAGTCTGCAACCTGGCGGAGACCGCGGGTGATACGGGGGCGCTGCGCTTCGCCGTACCGGGCGGTGAGCTCGGTTTCGAGCCTGCTCATGGATTCGGTCATAGGTTGGGTCACAGTCTGCTGCTGTCCGAAGGCAACCGTTGCGAAGAGCAGCGCGGCCGCCGTCACCATTTTCAGCATTTGAGTCCTCCGGCCGCGGATTCTAGTGGAGTGCCCACCCCGCGGGGTGGGTCGCGGCCCGCCCCCCCGTGCAATACCGGCTGCCCCCCGGCACGTGGTGACCGGGGACGTGATGACCGACACTAGTCACCGTAGCGATCAACACGCTGCGACGAAGGAGCCGAAAATGCCCAACCCGTACAACCTGGCCACCCACAACTGCACGTCGTGCCCCGAGCTGGCGAATCGGAGATTCTGCCGGATGGCGCCGAAGGCAATGGCCGGCGTGAGCAAGTTCACGACCTTCTATCCGAAGGGTTCGCTGTTGTACGTGGAAGGGGAGACCGCCCGTGGCGTGTACGTCCTCTGCTCCGGCCGGGTCAAGCTGACGACCTCCTCCGCGGAAGGCCGCAACCTCATTCTCCGCACCGCCGAAGCCGGCGAGCTCCTCGGCGCCAGTGCAGTCATCAGCCACCGTGAATACGAGACGTCCGTCGAGACCGTCGAACCGTGTCAGGTGAACTTCATCCGCGGGGAAGACTTTCTGAACATGATTGCCAATGACCGTGAGGCGATGCTCAGCGCAGCCCATCAGCTCAGCGCCGATTACTTCGAAGCGCAGCGCGAGCTGCGGACTTTCGGCCTGGCGCGGACCACGGGCGAGAAGCTCGCGCGCCTGGTCCTGAACTGGTGTGCAACCGGCGAGAAGACTCCGCGCGGCGTCCGCCTCAAAGTACTCATGACACATGAAGAGATCGCGCAGATGATCGGCACCACGCGCGAGACCGTCACCCGCCTCCTCAGCGATCTGAAGAAGAATCACCTCATCGAAGTGAAGGGATCGACTTTCCTGGTCCCGTCGACGGAGAACCTGCAGGCACTGGTGACGGTGTAAGAGAGGCGTTAACCGTTAACCGTTAACCGTTAACCGTTAACCGTTAACCGAAGGTCGCGCTGGCGAGGATCGTGCCCACGTCACCCTGAGCCGCGCAGACGGCGAAGGGTCTCAAACGACGGCAATCGCATCTGAGATCCTTCGGCGTCTTCGCGCCTCAGGATGACGTGGGGGCTTGACGCGTTGGACGGACCGGTTACGCTCTCTAACGGTTAACGGTTAACGGTTAACGGTTAACGGTTAACGGTT
>CALMZP010000008.1 GCA_937870635.1 uncultured Acidobacteriota bacterium
CAAAATCCAAAATCCAAAATCCAAAATCCAAAATCCAAAATCCAAAATCCAAAATCCAAAATCCAAAATCCAAAATCACTTCTTCCTCGCCTCCCTCATCCGCTCGAGCCGGCGCCTGATCTCCGCCTCCGCGCCCACTTCCTTCGGCTCGTAGAACCGCCGGCCCTGCAGCGAGTCGGGGAGGCACTCCATCGCCGCCGTCTGTTCCTCGAAGTCGTGCGCGTACTGGTAGCCCTTGCCGTAGCCGAGGTCTTTCATGAGGCCCGTGGGGGCGTTGCGGATCTGGAGGGGGACAGGAGGGTTGTCGCCCTGCCGCACCTCGTGCACCGCTTCGCCATAGCCGATGTAGGCCGCGTTCGATTTCGGTGAGGCCGCGAGATACGCGACGAGTTGCGCCAGCGCGACGCCGCCTTCGGGCATGCCCAGGAAATGCACGGCGTCCTTGACCGAGATCGCCAGCGTCAGGGCCGTCGGATCGGCGTTCCCGATGTCCTCGGACGCCGCACGGACGAGGCGGCGGGCGAGATACATCGGATCCTCTCCGCCCTCCAGCATCCGCACCAGCCAGTAGACGGCGGCATCGGCGTCGCCGTTGCGGATCGACTTGTGGAGGGCCGAGATGATGTTGAAGTGCGAGTCGCCCGACTTGTCGTACATCAGCGAGCGCCGCTGGAGGATCGTGTTGAGCTCCGGCGTATCGACCGGCTGATCCGATGCGGATGCGGTCTCGATCACGAGCTGAAGGCTCGTCAGCGCCTGCCGCGCATCGCCCGCTGACGTTGCGGCGATGAAGTCGACTGCTGCGTCCGTGAGGCTGATTCCGAATTTTCTGACCGACGGATCCTCGAGCGCGCGGCGGAGGATCGTGACGACCTGCTCGCGCTCGAGCGCCGGGATGACGACGACCTTCGCTCGCGACAGCAGTGCCGAGTTCACTTCGAACGAGGGATTCTCCGTGGTCGCGCCGATGAGCGTGATGTCACCCGCCTCGACATACGGGAGAAACGCATCCTGCTGCGATTTGTTGAAGCGGTGGATCTCGTCGATGAAGACGATCGTTTTGGCGTTCCGGGCGTGACGGGACTTCCGCGCCTCTTCCATCAGGGCCTTGATGTCCTTGATGGATGTGCTCGTCGCGGAGAACGTGACGAAGCGCGCGCGGGTGGTCCTGGCGATGATCCGGGCCAGCGTGGTCTTTCCCGACCCCGGCGGTCCCCAGAAAACCATCGAAGGGATGCGGTCCGATTCGATCGCGTTGCGAAGGAAGCGGCCCGGAGCGAGAAGCTCCTCGAGCCCGACGATGTCGTCGAGCGTTTTCGGACGGAGACGCTCGGCGAGCGGCGCGTCGGGCCGTGGAGCTTCGTCGGTAGCGTTCGGCGGTTCGCCGAAAAGATTACCGGTCATGACAGAACGAAGAATTTCGAATTTCGAATTTCGAATGAAGAATTCTGAATTCGAACTTCTTCATTCAGCGGCTAGCAATCCGAAATCCAGGTTCCCGCCGGAGACGACGATGGCGACCGGTCCTTTCGGCTTCACCTTTCCGGCAAAGAGTGCGGCGATGCCGAGCGCGCCGGTCGGCTCGATGACGAGCTTGGTGCGATACATCGCGAACTTCACGGTTTCCAGGAGCGTGGCGTCGTCCACGCTGGTCACGTCTTTCACGCGGTCGCGGATGATCGCGAAGTTCCGCTGACCGATGGCCAGAGTGCGCGCGCCGTCGGCAATCGTGTTCGGCGGATCGATGGCCACGATGTGCCCCATGCGAAACGAGCGCTCTCCATCGTTGCCGGCCGCCGGCTCGATGCCGTAGACCTCGACGCCCGGCCGGATCGATGTCGCGGCCAGTGAGACTCCGGAAAGGAGCCCGCCACCCCCGAGAGGGATGAGGATCGAGGCCACGTCCGGCCATTCGTCGACGATTTCCAGACCCACCGTGCCCGCGCCGGCGATGATCCGCTCGTCATCAAAAGGAGGGATCACGTTCGCGCCTGTGCGCGATGCAATCTCCCTGGCCACGTTGTCGCGTGTCGCGGCGGTGACTCCGGCGGAAACGACCTCGGCGCCGTAGGTTTTCGTCGCCTCCACTTTCGTGGCGACGGAGTTTTCGGGCATCACGATCGTGGCCTTCATGCCGAGGAGCCGGGCGGCGAGGGCGACGCCCTGGGCGTGGTTGCCGGAGGAGAACGCCACGACCCCTCGAGCCCGTTCTTCCGGCGTGAGCTGGAGGAGGGCGTTCAAGGCGCCGCGGATCTTGAAGGAGCCGGCGCGCTGGAGGTTTTCGCACTTCAGGCGGACCTCGACTCCGGCGCGGTCCGAAAGGGATCGGCTCGGCAGGAGGGGGGTCCGATGGATGTGCGGGGCGATCCGTTGGGCGGCTTCGCGGATGTGCTCGATATCGACGGGGAGGGCCGCGGAGCCGCGGGGCATGCTTGGAGATGTCACCCGGCGTAGTATAAACTCCCGGAATACAAGTGGATCGGCGTCTGCCGCTTGCCGATTATTTGATTTTTTAAGGCCGGCGGAGTATCGTCGGCTGACGATAAAAGTCATACCAAGGTCATCTTCGGGTTGGAGGTTGGGGATATGTGGAGATGGGTTACCCGCGGCCTGGTTCTCTCCTTACTGGCAGCGCTCACAGTGCCTGCGCTGCTCGCGCAGTTGCCCACCGGATTCGTTGGCGAGGTTGACCGGCCTGATCCAGGCGTAACTCAGTCCGGCATTGTCCTCGTTCGAGGATGGGCTTACGACCCGATCCAGATCTCACGGATCGAGCTCTACGTCGACGATCAGTACCAGCACAACGCAACGATCAAGTTGCCGTACATCGACGTCGTCGAGGCCTATCCGCAGTGGCCCGGACTGCATCACACCAATCCGGGCTTCCAGGCAGCCTTCATGGCGAGCCGTTTCAGCAACGGTCCTCATACCGTCGCTGTCCGTGTTCACATGGCTGACGGCCGGGTCGAGGAAGTCGGGCGCCGGACGATCAACATCGACAATACGATCAACCAGCCGCCGTTCGGCTCGGTCGACCAGCCCGATGGCAGCGGCATCTACAACGGCACGGGTGTCTTCCCGGTCGTGGGATGGGCCGCGGACGCCGACGGCATCGCACGCGTAGACGTACAGATCGACGGCGCCAACATGGGCTCGGCGATGTACGGGGACGCTCGACCGGACGTCGCAGCCGCCTTTGCGGACTTCCCGGCGGCGCTCTTCAGCGGATTCATCGCGAACGTCGACACCACGCGGGTCCTCGACGGCATGCATGTCCTGACGATTACCGCGACGGATCGGAACGGTCTCGAGCGGCTGATCGGCCGTCGCACGATTCAGGTTTTCAACAGCGAGACGATTCTGAAGCCGTTCGGCTATCTCGATGAGCCGAAACGCGACGCGGTCCTCTTCGGCACCGATTGCGGCGGCCTCGGTGTTCCGCCAGTCTCGCCGTTCGTGCGTCCGACGCAGCACATCACGCCCGTCCGCGGCTGGGCCCTCGACCTCGGTACGAGGCTCGATACGGGCCGCGTCTCCATGGTCGAGCTGCTCATCGACGGAGTCCGCTGGGCTTCCACCGACGACTGCGGCCAGGTCCTCGGCGGGTTCTCGAACTGCTACGGGCTGCCGCGTTACGACGTGCAGCGTTTCTATCCGAACTATCCTGACGCCCCGCGGGCCGGATTCCTCTTCACGCTGGACATCGGCGCGCTCATCAGCCTTGGTGTTCGCCCCGGCAATCACGTCCTGAAAGTCCGCGTCCTCGATCAGCAGCAGACGTTCACCGAGCTGCCCGGCCCCGCCGGCATCCCGGTATTCTTCAAGTGCGCGGACGCGGTCCAGGACTTCCCGAGCGTTGGCTTCATCGACATCCCGACCACCTACGACTACGTGACCGGCAATGTGACGTTCCAGGGGTGGGCTCTGGACCAGGATGCGGTGGCCGCGGTCGAGGTGATGGTTGACGGCAATTACGTGGGACAGGCGCAGTACGGCTTCCCTCGCGGCGACGTCCAGCAGCAGTGGCCGAACTTCGTCGCCTCGGCGACGTCGGGCTGGCGCTTCCAGATGGACACGACCGCGCTCAGCAACGCGCGCCACCGCCTCACGGTCCGCACGCTCGACGCGCGCGGCAACCGGAACGAGATCGGCTCGGTCGACTTCTACGTGTTCAACCCGACCAACACCCCGTAATCGTCACGACATTGAAAAACGAAAGCCCGGCGCAAGCCGGGCTTTTTGTTTTGGACGGAGAAGCACGGAGATTCTCTGCGCTCACGTCAATCTCCGCGAGCGCCGGTCTCCCTCTAAAACAACTTGAGGAAGACCACGTTGGCCACGAAGCCGTCCTGCGCGTTGCGGCCGATCGTCTTGCCGATGTCGAGGCGCAGGAGAGTGCCGTACGGGCCGACGGTCTGGCCGGCGATGCCGAGTCCCTGGAAGGGTTCGCGGCGGAAGCCGGCGCTCTCGTCATCGAGCACGGCGTGGTCGTAGAACGCTTCGATCCGGAACTGTTCGGAGAATACGAACCCATACGAGATGTGTCCGATGAACGCGCGCTCGGCGCGGACCGATCCGGACTGGACGCCGTGTACGCGCTGCGCTCCGAAGAACCCGAGCTCGTATTTCGAGAAGCGGTCCAGGCGCTGGCCGTCGAGGTAATTCACGTCGATGCCGAGCCGCTGGAAGCGGGGCAAATAGAAGCTCTTGCCGAGGGAGGCGCTGTAGCGCATGAAGCTTTTCTGGGAGTCGTCATACTCGGCGAGGTTGCCCCACGGTTCCCAGGACGTACGCGTGGTGTGGTCCCACGAGACGGCGAGGTTGTACCCCCAGCGTGCGTACTCGGCCGAGAGGGTCGGGCCGAAGAGGAAAGTGTCCCGCGGAACGACGAATCCCGGGGCGGTGTTTTTCGCGCTCTGATAGGTGAGATGTGCGGCCGTGAAGGAGAGATCGATCTTGCCGAAGTTGAAGACTGGATGGCCGGCCCGCGCGGTGAGCACGAGCGGAAGGACCTTGACCGCTTCCTCGGGACGCTCGGCATCGCCGCGATACATCGTGTTCTCGAACGGGATGGCGATTCCGAAGAAGTCGAGGCCGACGTTCGTCCGCGTGTTGGCGACGTTCGGATGCGTGGCATTGGCCGCAACCATGACGCCGGCGAAGAACACGTTTGTCTGGATGCCCTTATTGAAGAGATTGAAGTTGAAGTAGTCGACGCCGCCGAGTGGTACGACGGGGAATTCGAGACCGGCGTCATGGTGCACGCCGCCGACCATGAAGAGCTGCGACGTGTCGAATCCCTCCTTGACGACGCGCTCGCCATCGCCGCGGCGTTCCAGGTAGCGCAGACCCGCCTCCGTCTCACGGACCATGTTCGCTTCCGACGCGGACACCTGCTGGTGGGACGTCACGAAGTCGGACGGATTGATTCGGAAGTTCGTGAAAGTCGTCTTCCGCTCGACCGGATTGGAGCGGCCGGCGGCGGAGATCACCTGCTGGGCCGTGACATCGACCGGCAGCCACAGGATCGAGCGGGCATCTGCGGCTGCGACTTCCGCCCCGCTCAACGGAGCGTTCGTCTCGCGATTGAACGGCTGAAAGTCGACGCGCTCCTCGTTCGACAGCACCTCGCCGTCGAGATTGAGCTGGATCATCGCGACACGGATGCGCGCCCACGTGTGCTTGTCGATCCACACCGTGCCGCGGTAGAGCGGCAATTCTACGGGAGCATTCGGTGGTGGTTCGAATCGCACTTCATAGACGGGGTACCCGGCGAGCGTCGTCTCGCGCACCAGCTGGTACCGGTACTCGTTGGTGAAATGGATGTCGAGCGGGAGCTGCGTGACCTTCTCCGGCTGAATCAGCGGAAGTTCGGGGATGCGCCCGTATTTCCACCGCACGCCGTTGATGAAGAAGTCCTGCCACACCCAGTCGGCCTGCCCCTCCGGTGAGGAGAAGTAGTCGCCGGCGATGGTTGCCTCGACGGCGTCGCCGCCGCGTCCAACGGAGAAGCGGAGCTTCGTGGTGTTGCGGGCGATGTAGCGCGGCTCGATCGATTCCTGGAACGCGTCGTAGGCCTGGTGGTTCCGGATGATCTCTTCGACCGTGATGCCGCGCTGAGTGGCGACGTCGATCGCCTCGCGAGTGACGTTCACCTCCGGTTTCTCGGCCCGGTTCACGTACACGAGGTAGGGCTGGGTGGAAGGCTGGACGGCGACGAGCATGCGGCCGCCACGCACGCCGGTGTCGGTAATGGCGCGCTCGCCCGCGGCGTCCACGCGATGCGGCTCGGCGTATTGACCGGAAGGCAGCGAGACGATGACCGGACTCTGCGCGCCCGCGGGGACGATGATCGTCCGCAGATCTTCTCCACGGACGAAGGCGAGGGCGGGAGCCGTCGTCTCCGCGCCGCGAGCGTCGAGCACGGGAATCTTCGACGTCGAGTCGAATGCATAGTCGCCGGCAAGTGCGCGATTGATGCTGGCAACCGCGGTTGCGTCGACGGAGCCCTCGATGAAGGCCAGTGTGGCTCCGTCGGCCAGCGCCCGCGCCGCTTCATAGAGCGGGTTTGCGGACGACGGCGAGGCCACGGCGAAGATCTTCTTGGCCGGGTCGCGCTCGGCCAGCCACGCGGCTGTCGCCTGAACTTCCGGACCAGGGACGACGAGCGCGTCGAAGTAGGCCTGCGCGCCATGTTCGAAAAGCTTCTCGAGACGGTCGAGCGGCGTGGGAGCCAGTGCGAACCGGCTGGCGACGTTGAGACCCTGCGCGACGACGGCGACGCGCTTGATGGCGTACGCGGCCACCGCGGCGTCATCATGCCGGATGTCGAGCGCCAGGGCGTCGAAGGGGCCGTTTTTCTGCGCCCATTCGATGACCGAGCGCGCCTTGGCGTCCGCATCAATGAGGGCATCGTCGTTGCCGATCGAGAATTCGATCTGAACGACCGTCTTGAGGCGCTGCTCCGGCTGGACTCCCTCCAGGGAGACCGCGCCGAGGTCGATCGCGCTGGCGCGGATGAGCCGCGGCACGGGTTCCGCAATCGCTGTAACCTGACTACCGGCGATGCCGACGCAGATGTTGCAGGTCGTGGCGGCCGGCGCGGCCATGGCCGCCACCGTGATCAGCTGGAGCGCGAGAACGGACGCGACCCTCTTCATTTTCCAAACCTCGATCATGGACGTAGCAACGCGCCGTGTTCAACCGACCGAGCGGAGCCGATATTGCCAGTGACGCGGGGCACGATCTTCCTCAATGAAAAGTCCGGCCCGAAGTCCGGCGGAGGGGACGATCTCGCTGTTGCCGCCGAAAAAGCCGGACTCGAAGTGATCCGGCTCACGCCGGGCTTCGACGTCGGAGGTGCAGTCCGGGACCGTCTCAATCGCGGGAAGACCCTGTTCGTCGCGGCCGGCGGTGACGGTACTGTGAACGCCGTCCTTCAGCCGCTCGTTCAGCATGCCGAGGCGGCGCTGGCTGTCATCCCCGAAGGCACGTACAACCACTTCGCCCGCGACCTCGGCATACCCCTGGACTGGCGGGAAGCTCTCGACGTCGCGCTCAACGGAACGCGCCGCAACGTCGACACGGGCCGCGCGAACGATCGCTTTTTCGTGAACAACCTCTCGATCGGCCTTTACCCCGATCTGGTGCGCCGTCGCGAAGAGAAAGGCCGCGACTATCCGCGCTGGAAAGCGCGGCTGTATGCGCTCTACAGCACCCTGAGGAAGTTCCGCCATGTGACGCTCGCCATCGAGAGCGAGCACCACCACGAGCTCGTGAAGACGCACGTCTTCATGATCTCCAACAATTCCTACGATCTCTCCCGCCTCGGCATCGAAGCGCCGCGGTCCACGCTCGAAGAGGGACGCCTCGCCGTTTACTGGCTCCCGCACATTTCGCGACTGAAGCTCATGCGTTTTGTGGCCCGTTATCTGGCCGGCAGGGTGCGCGAAACGCCTGGATTCCGGTCGTTTCGAACGGCGCGATTGAAAGTCCAGTCGTCGAAACCGATCATCCGCGTCGGGATCGATGGGGAGGTGTTCACCCTGGCCACACCCCTCATCATCACGACCGTGCCGAAGTCGCTGTCGGTCATGGTGCCGAAGGAATGAGACGCTCGGGATGACAGCCGCTCCGGTACACTTCCGCTAATGCCCGGCATTTTTGACACGGTGGTGGATCCGGGGGTTCAGGCCCTGCTGCGGCGCGAGAGCGCCCTGCTCGTGCAGTTGCGCGAGACCCTCGAACGCGAGCAGGCCGACGAGCGGCGCCGCGTCGACGACCTGCTGGCCACGCTCGAGGATCTCTTCACGATCGTCATCGTCGGCGAATTCAACGCCGGCAAGTCCTCGCTCATCAACGCGCTCTTCGGCTCGAAGCTGCGGGTCGAGGGGCCGATCCCCGTCGACGACCAGATCTCCGTCCTGCGCCACGCCGAAGAATCGTCGAAACGGCAGATCTCCGACTACGTCGTCGAACAGTTCTATCCGGTCGAGTTTCTCCGGAACATCACTCTCGTCGACACGCCCGGTACGAACTCGATCGTCCTCCGCCACCAGGAGATCACCGAGGACTACATTCCCCGCGCGGATCTGGTGCTCTTCGTGACGTCGATCGATCGCCCGTTGTCCGAGTCGGAGAGGAAGTTTCTCGAGTACATCCGCGAGTGGGGCAAGAAAGTCATCTTCGTCTTGAATAAGGTCGACACGAAGACGGACGAAGAAGTGGATCAGGTCCTCGCATACCTGAAGACGAACACCCGGGCCATCTTCGGCTTCGATCCGACGATTTTTCCGGTGAGCGGCAAGCTCGCTCTCGAGGCGAAATCCGGATCGGCGACGCCTCGAGACTGGACGCGCAGCCGCTTCGAGGCGCTCGAGGACTACATTTTCAAGGTGCTCTCGGAAAAGGAGAGGATCCGTATCAAGCTCCAGGCTCCGCTCGACACCATCGCCAGCCTGACGAAGAAGCAGATGACGATGATCGAGTCGCGGCGCGAGATCCTCGCCGATGACATGGCGCGCATCAACTCGATCACCGCCCAGCTCGACCGCGCGCGGGCCGACCTCCTCGGCAACTTCCGGCAGTTCGTGATCCGGATCGACAACCTGATGATGGATCTGGAGCGCCGCGGCGTCGATTTCCTCGACCGCTACGTCCGCATCCAGCACGTGATGCTGCTCCGCGACAGCCTGCGCTTCCGTGAGGAGTTCGACCGGCAGGTCTTCCAGGGATTCAAAGGCAATGTCGACTCCACGATCCAGGAGTCCGTCGACTGGCTCGTCAAAGAAAACATGAAGCTCTGGAACAGCACCGTGGACGTGTTCCACCAGGGTGCTCAGCGCGATGCGCGCGACCAGGACATCGTCGGCAAGGTTGGTCGCGAGTTCGCCTACAACCGGGAAGAGATCTACTCCCGCATCCGCGCCCAGGCCGAGCAGCGACTCGGCGAATACGACGTCAACATCGAGAGCCGCCGCATCATCGACAACGCCATGCGCGCCGTCCTCCACTCGTTCGGACTCGGCGCCGGTGCCCTCGGACTCGGCTACCTGCTCACCACCGCGGTCAGCAGCACAGCGATCGACGTCACCGGTCTCACCGCCGCGACGATGCTTCTCGTCACCAGCTTCCTCATCCTTCCGTACAAGCGCAGCAAGGCCAAGACGGAGTTCCAGAGCCGGATCGAGGAACTGCGCAAGCACCTGCGCGACTCGCTGGAGCGCGAGTCGAACACGGAGATCGACCGGATGCTGCGCGGCATCACCGGAGCGTTCGAGCCCTACCAGCGTTTCTACGCCGCCGAATCAGCCAAGATCGAGGTCTTCGCCGGGAAGCTGACCGCCATCGACGCCGAGGCGAGGGAGATTCACGCGCAGGTCGAGAAGCTTTGAGGGTCACGTCTGCACTTCGCACTTTCTCTCCAACCGGTGGAGCGGGTCGGGCGGCAGCGTGGGCGCTCCACCGGTTGGAGAGAAAGTGCGAAGTGCAGACGTGACCCTCAAAACATATAATCCGCGGCCCTATGACCACGGTTCGCATCAAGGATCTGCCCCGGCACGTTGGTGAGAAAGTCACCGTCAACGGCTGGCTGTACAACAAGAGAACTTCGGGCAAGCTCCAGTTCCCGATCATCCGCGACGGCAGCGGCTACCTGCAGTGCGTCGTCTTCAAGAAGGAAGTATCCGAGGAAACCTGGAACGCATCCGACCGCGTCACGCAGGAATCGACCGTCCGCGTCACCGGCACCGTGCGAGCAGAAGAGCGTGCGCCGGGCGGTGTGGAGATGGGCGTGGAGACGTTCGAGGTCATGGACCTGGTCCAGGACTATCCGATCACGCCGAAGGAGCACGGGACCGCTTTCCTCATGGACCTGCGGCACCTCTGGCTCCGATCGAAGAACCAGCACGCCATTCTGCGCATCCGCAACGAAGTGGAGAAGGCCTGTCGCGATTTCTTCTACGATCGCGACTTTGTCCTCATCGATTCACCGATCCTCACCGCCAACGCCGCGGAGGGGACGTCGACACTCTTCGAGACCGACTACTTCGGACAGAAGGCGTTTCTCTCGCAGTCGGGACAGCTCTACCTCGAGCCGGCCGCGGCGGCGTTCGGCAAGGTGTACTGCTTCGGGCCGACGTTCCGCGCGGAGAAGTCGAAGACCCGCCGTCATCTGATGGAATTCTGGATGATCGAGCCCGAGGTCGCGTTTCTCGAGTTCGACGGCTTGCAGGAGCTGGCCGAGGAGTTCGTCGAGTACATCGTCGGACGCGCGGTCGAGCGCTGCGCTGAAGAGCTGAAGACCCTCGAGCGTGACGTCACAAAGCTCGAGAACGTCAAGCGGCCGTTCCCCCGGATCACCTATCGCGAGGCGATCGGCCTCCTCAAGACAAAGGGCATGGAAGCGAAGTTCGGCGACGATTTCGGCGGCGACGAGGAGACGGTCATCGCCAACTCGTTCGACCGCCCGGTCATGATTTCGCGCTACCCGACGACCATCAAGGCCTTCTACATGCAGCCCGCCGGGGACGATCCCACGGTTGCCCTGGGCCTGGACATGATCGCGCCCGAGGGGTATGGCGAGATCATCGGCGGCTCGCAGCGCATCCATGACCACGACCTTCTCCTGCAGCGGATCAAGGAGCACAATCTTCCCGTCGAGGCTTTCCAGTGGTATCTCGACGTGCGTAAATACGGCACGTTCCCACATTCCGGGTTCGGCATGGGAATCGAAAGGGTGGTGGCGTGGATCTCGGGCGTACCGCATCTGAGGGAGACGATCCCCTACCCACGAATGCTCAATCGCATCTACCCGTAGACGCGATGACGCTGCGAATCATCCCGCTCGGCGGACTCGGCGAGATCGGGATGAACCTCATGGTCTATGAGGCGGGTGATGAAGCCATCATCGTCGATTGCGGAATGATGTTCCCCGACGCCGCTACGCTCGGCGTCGACGTCATCATCCCGGACATGACGTACATCTTCGACCACGCGGCCCGCTTCAAGGCCGTGTTCCTGACGCACGGTCACGAGGATCACATCGGCGCGGTGCCGTTCCTCGTCGAGCGGCTTCGACTCCCGGTCTACGGGATGCCACTCGCCCTCGGATTCGTGCAGGACAAGCTCGACGAGTTCGGCATCGAAGGGATCGATCTCCATCCGATCCGGCCACGCGAGATCGTGCGGGCGGGATCGTTCAAGGTGGAGGCGATCCGCGTCACGCATTCGATCGTCGACGCGCTCGGTTTCGCGATCGAGACTCCCGTCGGCACGGTGATCCATACCGGCGACTTCAAGATCGACCACACACCGATCGACGCCAAGACGACGGACCTCAGCCGCTTCGCCGATTACGGCGAGCGCGGTGTTATGGCCCTCGTCAGCGACTCGACCAATGCCCTGGTTCCCGGTCATGGCCCCTCGGAACGATCGGTCGGCAGCGGCCTGGACCGGGTCTTCGCGAACGCAACGGGACGGATCATCGTCACCACGTTCGCGTCGCACATCCATCGCGTGCAGCAGGTGATCGACATCGCCCGCAAGTTCAATCGCAAAGTGCTGATGATGGGGCGCTCTCTCGTCGACAACGTCGAGACGGCGGAACGGCTCGGCTACATCCGTTATCCCCGCGAAGCCCGCGCCAGCTCGGCCGATCTCGATCCGCGCCATCTCGTCATCATGACCACCGGCACGCAAGGTGAGCCCTCGTCGGCCCTTTCGCGGATGGCCATTGGTGAGCACAAGCAGATCGCGATCGAAGAGGGCGATCTGATCATCATTTCCGCGCGCACGATTCCCGGCAACGAACGGGCCGTGGCGCATCTCATCGACAACCTCTATCGCCGTGGGGCGGAGGTCGTCTCGCACGAGCATCAGGACATTCACGTCTCGGGGCATGCCTGCGAGGAAGAGCTGAAACTGATGCTCAACGTCACGAAGCCGAAGTTCTTCGTGCCGATGCACGGGACGCTTCGCCATCTCATCCACCATGCCCGTCTCGCCGAGAGCGTGGGCGTGCCTCACGGGGTGGTCATCACGAACGGTCAGGCGGCGGAGATCGACGGCAACTCCATCCGGGTGTTGCCGGACCGGGTCCCGCACGGAAAGGTGTTCATCGACGGTGAGGCTGAGGAAGTGCCGGAAGTCGTCGTCCGCGACCGCCAGCATCTGGCCGAAGACGGGTTCGTCATCGTGGTGGTGGCGATCGATTCAGCCGGGCGGCTGATCCGCGAACCGGAGATCATCACCCGAGGCTTGGTGCATGTCGATGCTTCGAAAGACATGCTCGACGAACTCCGGCGCCAGCTGGTTGGCATGTTTGCCGAAAGTGCTCCGGACGAGCTGCGGGATTCGGATCTGCTCCAGGAGAAGATGCGGGCCACGCTCAAGCGCTTTTTCCGGAAGACAATGGGTCGCCGGCCGTTGATACTGCCCGTGATCTGGGAGATGTAACTCCAACACACTATGTCGATTCTTCAAGCCATCGTCCTCGGCCTCGTCCAGGGACTGACCGAGTTCATTCCGATCAGTTCCACCGGCCATCTCAAGATCGTTCCCGAGCTTCTCGGCTGGGGCGACCCCGGCGCAGCCGCGTCCGCGGTGATCCAGTTCGGGACGATTCTCGCCGTGATCATTTACTTCTTCCGCGACATCGTCCGCCTGACGGCCGGCTTCTTCCGGGGGCTGGCGATGCGGAAGCCGTTCGAGGATCCCGATTCGCGCGAGGCCTGGTTCGTGATCGCCGCAACGATTCCCATCGTCGTCCTCGGCATTCTGCTCAAGAAGCAGATCGAGACGACGTTCCGCAGCACGTGGGTCGTCACGTTCATGCTCGTTTTCGTGGCGATCCTGATGCAGGTCGCCGAGTCGTATGCGAAACGGCGGGGATTCCGCCCGGCGGAGGAGTTCAACCTGCGCGACGCCATCGCCATGGGCCTCGGACAGTGCATCGCGCTCGTTCCGGGAGCTTCCCGCAGCGGCTCGACGATCATGACGGCGCTCTTCCGCCGTGTGACGCACGAATACGCGGCGCGGTTTTCGTTCATCATGAGCATCCCTGCCATCACGGCCGCAGGAGTCTTCGAGCTGGTCTCGGAGCGTGAGCATCTGGCGACGGTGGGGATGACACCGATGATCGTGGCGATCGTCGTGGCCTTCATTTCAGGCTGGGCGTCGATCTTCTTCCTGCTGCGCTACCTGCGGACGCACACGACGCACATCTTCATCTACTACCGGTACGCGCTGGGAGTGGTGATGGCGGCGCTGCTGCTGGGCGGGTTCATCTAGGGGGCAACCGTTCAACGTTCAACGATGCTTCGTGGAGCCGCGGGCGATCCCGCCCGCGGGAATCCTCCCGCCGCGTCGCGCGGGCGAGATCGCCCGCGGCTCCACATGACGCGCGGGAAGGACGGGTTACGCTCGGTTAACGGTTAACGGTTAACGGGCTCAGTCCGACAACACCTGCACCTCGGGGATGTTGCGGTATTTCTCGGCGAAGTCGAGGCCGTAGCCGATCACGAACTGCGGCTCGATCGAGAAGCCGACGTAGTCCGCGTGAAAGGGGACCTTGCGCGCTTTCGGCTTGTCGAGGAAGGTGGCGGTTTTGACCTTCGCCGCGCCGCGGCTCTCGATGTAGTTGAACACCTCGCGCATGGAGAGGCCGCTGTCGATGATGTCCTCGACGATGAGGACGTGCTTTCCCTTCATGTCGAGCTGCGGCTCCTTGAGGATGGTGACCACGCCGGAGGAGTATTTCTGGTTGCCATAGCTCGAGATCTGGATGAAATCCATCGCGACGTCGATGCTCATGCTGCGCACGAGGTCGGTGCAGAAGAAAACCGCGCCTTTGAGGACGCAGAGGGCAATCACTTCGTTCCCGGCGAGGTCGGCGCTGATCTGCTTTCCCATCTCCGCCACCCGCTGGTCGATCTGCGTACGCGAGAACAACGTCGTCTGAGCCATGGGCGCGAATGATAACGTAGCGGCCCCTATGAAGATCTGCCGGTACCTCCATGAAGGCAAAATCGAACAGGCGCCTGAAGAGCACGTCCCGGAGGGTGCGCAGCTCCTGCCGCCGGTCAATCCGGGGAAGATCGTCTGTATCGGGCGCAATTACGCCGATCACGCCAGGGAGCTCGGCAACGAGCCGCCCTCCGAACCGATCATTTTTCTGAAGCCGCCCAGTGCGGTGATCGGACCGGACGACATGATCGTGATTCCGCCTCAGTCGCAGCGGGTGGACTTTGAAGGCGAGCTCGCCATCGTGGTAGGAAAAACCGCCAAGGGCGTCCGGGCCGCGGACTGGCGGCAGTACGTGGCAGGATTCACCTGCGCGAATGACGTGACTGCCCGCGATCTGCAGAAGAAGGACGTGCAGTTCACGCGCGGGAAGAGCTTCGACACGTTCCTGCCGCTGGGTCCCTGCCTCTCGGCGGACATCGATCCGTCCAACGCTCGGCTTGTCACCCGCGTGAACGGCGAGGTGCGCCAGGATGGCAACACGAGCCAGATGATTTTCGGCTGCGATCGGATTTTCGAGTTCATCACCGGTGTGATGACACTCAATCCCGGCGACGTGATCCTGACGGGGACGCCCGCGGGCGTCGGCCCGCTGAAGAGCGGGGACAGGGTCGAAGTAGAGATCACAGGGATCGGCACGTTGCGCAATGTCGTCATCTGACGAGCTTCTCAGCCGTTTCCCGCGCCTGGCGGACCTTCCCGCCGGGTGCTATGTCGTTGGCGGCGCCATTCGCGATCTCCTCCTGGGTATCGAGCCGGCGGATGTCGACGTCGCCTGCGACGATCCGGAATCGGCTGCCCGCAAAGTCGGCCCGCGCCCGATCCGCCTCGGCACCGAAGACCATCTGAGCGCATGGCGTGTGGCTGCCGGCGGCCACATCTATGACTTCGCTGCTCTTCTCGACGGCGCGATCGGTCCGGACCTCGCGCGCCGCGACTTCACGATCAACGCCATGGCGATCGCGCTCGACGACGGCCGCTTCCTCGACCCGCATCGCGGAGAGGCGGACCTGCGGCGGCGCGTGGTGCGGATGATCGACCCCGCCAATTTCGACGACGACCCCTTGCGCTGCCTGAAGGCCGTGCGGATGGCGATCCGGTTCGACTTCGAGATCGAGGAAGAGACCCTCCAGGCGATTCGAAAACGAGCGGGAAAGATCGCCGGGGTGGCGGCGGAGCGGGTGACCTACGAGCTGGCCATCATCTTCTCGGCGGATCGCTTCCGGCGCGCGGTCGATCTGATGCACCGCACGCATCTCGACCTGACGCTGTTCGGCCGCGCCGTCGAGGAGCGCTTCCTGGCTGACGACGTGTCGCTGGCCGGATCGATGGCGCTCCTCGTCCCCGATCCGCGCCTCTACGCGAAAAGGTGGCGGTGGAGCGTGGAACTCCTGCGCGAGGTTACCGCGCTTCAGAACCTGGTGGCGGCCGGCGGCGACCGGCGCATCGCGCTCTACGACGCCGGCGAGCGGGTGGCGCGTCAGCTTCCCGGCGTGCTGCGCGCGCTGGGGCGGGACGACAGGTTGCCCGTGGTCGATTTCAGCATCCGGTCCGCGCTGAGCGGCGAGGAGATCGCGGCGGCGACGGGCCTGACGGCGGGACCGGAGCTGGGCCGGATCAAACGCGCGCTCCTGGAGGCGCAGATCCGCGGCGAGGTGGAGACGCGGGACGACGCTCTGGCGTTCGTCTCTATTTCGTCAGCTCGACGTTGACCTCTCCCACCGTCGTGTGGAGGTTCACGAAGGACCGCCCCTCCGGGTTGAGGTAACGCGTGCGGCCGGGGAAGATCCCTTCGCGCTCGACGATCTCGTTGCCGATGTTCGTTCGCACCTCGCCGATCCGGCAGGAGGCCCGGAGCTCACGGACGTCGCGGCGGGGGAGGCGCGCGTCGATCTCGCCGGCGCGCAGGTCGACGTCGATGTCGCCGAAGGATCCATGGATCGTCACTTCGCCGGTGTGCGTCTTGAGGTCGAGGTTCAGGCCGGCGGGCACTTCGATGACGACCTCGTAGCTGGTGAACGTCTGTGCCCGGAAGCCGTCCGCGTCGGCGCCGAACTTCCGGCGGATGGTGAGCTCCTCGTTACGCCCCACGATCTCGACGGAGGAAGCACTGACGATGCGCTGCTCCTTGTTGCGGCTGCGGGGACCGTCCGGCTCGCGGGAAGCTGTACCGGTGACGACGACGCGGTCACCCTGTCCGTTGCGCACCGTGATGTCGCCGGTGGGGATATCGATGATCACCCGCTTCGCCGGGCCGCGCATGGCGGTCGCCTGAAAGCGGTTGATCACCCGCTCGTCGGCGGCTGCGGTCGTGGCGAGAAGGAGGAGGGCGACAGCAATGGAGGCGCGCATATGAAGGTAGAACGTCCGGGAGGGGAAAAAAGTTGCATCTGGGGGGGGCGGGAACCCCACGTCACAGCCTCTGAGCCGGCGAAGCGCGGGCGTTGGACCTCAAGATGGCGAAATCGAGCGCAAAGGCACGACCTCCGCGGTGGTTCCGGAGATCTCTCGCTTCGCTCGAGATGAATTCAAAAAAAATGCGGGGCCTCGCGGCCCCGCAAAAACGACTCCCCAGATATGTGGTGGTTATCTCTTCTTAGAGGACTTCTTGCTCGCCTTCTTCGCAGCCTTTTTCTTTGCGGCCATCAAGCTCACCACCTTTCATGCCGTACGGGACCTCACGGTCGCGCCTACTTGGCAAAAAACGCCGGATTGCGCCGGCAGACTTTTTTCGGATTGGGTACCCGGGGCATGGAGAAGAAGACTCTGACGACCTTCAACAGTGACCGACTTCATAGTCCAGTTCCTGGCGATCATCATTTGTCTTGTCGTTAATATGCGATGCATAAAAGATATTGTCAAGCATTTGTTTATGAAAATCGAAATCGGAACTCGGCGTTCCACGCTGTTTCACGCGCCGAGGTAGGCGCGGCGGGTCGTATCGGCGCAGCGATCCCACGTCATCGCGCGCGATTTTTCCATCCCGCGCCGCGCAAGATCGAGGCGCAGCACATCGTCGTTCACGATCCGCTGCATGGCCTCCGCGATCGACGACGCAGACATCGCGTCGACGTGCAGCGCCGCGTCTCCGGTGATCTCCACGAGCGCGGAAGCCTTCGACGTGATCACCGCCACACCCGACGCCATCGCTTCCGCGGCCGGAAGACCGAAGCCCTCCTCGACGCTCGGCTGCACGAGCGCCAGCGCGCCGCGATAGAGCGACGCCAGCTCGTCATCGCTCACGAATCCGGGCGTGATCACCCCGTCACGGGCCTGATACCGCTCGAACTCCCCGCCAACCAGAATCAGCGACACCTGAGGGTGAACTCGCCTCACGTCCGCCAGCCCCTCCACCAGGCGCTCGACGTTCTTGTGCGGCTTGTCATTGCCGACGTAGAGAAAATACGGCGAAGGCGACGGATTCGCGGCGTTGGCGCGGAAACGGTCATCCACGCCGTTCGGAGTCACGATGATCTTCGCGGCGTCACATCCGAGCTCGCGGACGATCTCGTTCCTGACCGCCTGGGAGACGGTGAGGATCCTCACACTTTTCCGGACCGCCCGGCCGATCATCGTCCGAGCGTAGATTGCCGCAACGGGGTTCCGCTGTTTCTGATGAAGGTGGATGAGGTCGTGGATCGTCACCACGACGGGACAGGCGGTGATGGGCACGACGTAATGGGGCGCGTGAAGAAGGTCGATGCCTGCTCGCCGGGCCGCGCCGCCCACGATCACCAGCTCGCTGACCGAGTAGTGCGGAGCATCGACGATGACATGCTCGAACGCGCCGGGGATGAGCGGCCGCGCCGCTTCCGGCGCGAACACCACGTACGCCTCGTCTCCTCGGCACCGGGAGAGGCCGCCCAGGAGGCCGCGGATGTAGGTGCCGATGCCGAAGTCGGAGGTTTTCCGCGCATCGATGCCTATCCGCACGCTGCCGCCTCCGCGAGAAGCCGCGCCATCGTTCGTGCGCTCTCGTCCCATCGATAGTGCGAGGCGCGTTCTGGTCCGCTGGCGCGAAGCTCCTGCCGCAATCCTGTGTCTCCCAGCATTCTCACGATCGCATCCCTGAGCTCGGCACGCGACGCCGGCGAAATCAGGATTGCGGCCCCTTCGGCGTAATCGGGAATCGCCCCGGTGCGGGTGGCGATGACGGGCGCGCCGCAAGCCATTGCCTCGAGCGGCGGCAGGCCGAATCCTTCGTATCGCGATGGATAGATGAATGCGCGAGCGCCCCGATAGAGATCCCGCAGCTCTTGGCGCGTCACGAATCCCCGCACCGCGACTCCCGGCGCTCCGGCGATCGATGTTCGCCATCCGGGATCGCCGGCGAGGATCAGGCGCGGCCGCGGCTCGGGAAGCGATGACCAGACCGCGATCAGATCCTCGACGCCCTTGCGCGGCTCCAGAGTCCCCGCATAGAGCAGGTAGTCGTCCTCCGCGCCGTTGCCGGGAGTCCAGAATTCATCCACACCGTTCGGCACGATCTCGATTCGCGATGCGGGAACTCCGAAGCCGCGCATCGTCCCGTCCGCGACCGCCTTCGACACCGCGGCCACGCGATGCGCCATCTCCAGGCTCCGGCCAATGAACAGGTTGAACGAGAGGATGGTCTTGAGCCGGTGCCGCCCCGGCATCGTGATCGAGGTGAAGTCGTGAATCGTGACCACCGCCGGCGTGCGCAACGTAACGGGCAGCGTTCCGTGCGGGCCCCACACGACATCGCCTTCGATCTTCGGCATCGAGAGCTGCTGCCATAGAACGCCGAGAGGATACGGATCCACAGCGAAGCGGCAATGTTCGAGACCGTGTCTGTCCGCGATCTCGGCGTGCGATCCGATGATGGGCGGCGGCGTGACGTCGAGGCGCCGCGCGATCTCCGCCGTGTGCACCCCGATGCCCGTGCGGTTCCCCACCAGCGGCCGCCCGTCGATCACCACCTGCATCGGGGTAGTGTAGGGAGGATTTTGGATTTTGGATTTTGGATTTTGGATTGAGGCTCGGCTCGTTAGCGGGTTTCAATCCAAAATCCAAAATCCAAAATCCAAAATCTTTCTAACTCCCGGCCACCCTCTTCAACACCGCCATCGTCTTCTCGGCCGCCTCCTCCCATCGGAACTTCGCGGCCTGCGCCTTGCCCTTCGCGATCATTTCGTTTCGTAACGGCTCATCGCTCGTCACGCGTTCGATCGCGGTGGTCAGCGCCGAGACGTCCGCGGGCGGGAAGTAGAGGGCGGCATCGCCGCCGATCTCCGGCAGCGACGACGAATCGGCGGCGATCACCGGCGTGCCGAGCGCCATGGCTTCGAGGAGCGGGAACCCGAATCCTTCGTAGATGGATGGAAAAACGAAGAGCTCCGCGCGGCTGTACAACGTTTCGAGGTGTGCGGCGGGAACGTAATCGAGATGCACGACTCCCGGTTCTCTCAGCCGCGTGGCGATGCTCTCCGACTTCCATCCCACTTTTCCTGCGACCACCAGCGACCCGTCGTAACGGCCGCTCTTCCGCAGGCGGGCATATGCATCGAGGAGGACGCCGAGGTTCTTGCGCGGCTCGACGGTGCTGACGAAGAGGATGTAGCGCGATGGGAGTCCCGGCAATGGTTGTGGCGGAGGGAACGTCGGGAGACCCGAGTGGATGGTCACAGCGCGGGAGGGGTCGATCTCGTAGTAATGAAGGAGATCCCGACGCGTCGATTCCGACACGCAGATGATGGCATCCGATAGCGCCACCTCGCGGGTCATCAGTGCCTCGAGGTTATCCAGCGTTTCCTTCTGCAGCAATTCCGGGAACCTCTTGAAGGTGAGGTCGTGGATCGCCACGACGCGGCGCCGCGCGGTCGCCGACATGAGGCGCGGCAGAAAATAGTTCGCACCGAAGACGACGTCGCAGTCGAGAAGCCAGATCCAGCCAACGTACCCGGCAGCTGTGGTGGGGCGGCTCAGCCGTGAGGCCGGCTTCCCTCGGAGGTCGAATACGCAGAGTCGGGCATTCGGTGGAAGGTCGGCGTGCAATCGCGGTCCTTCGTCCGTGATGCGGGCGTCTCCCAACAGAATGATTTCCACGTCGTCCCGCCGCGCGAGATGATGGAGAAGGTGATACAGGTACCAGCCCACGCCGGTCAGCGGCTCATAGAAGGGGCGGATGTCGAAACCGACGCGCAGTTTTCGATCCCGCCTCGATGCGTGGCGCCAGGTCCGCTGCAGGCGCTCGACCGCCGCGTGGCCCAGAGTGTGAACGACGGCGCGTACGGTCGGCCACATGACGGAGGCGGATAGTAACAGGTGCGCAAGTTCATCCTTTTGATCGTCATCCTCGTCGCGATCGTCGCGGCCGTGGTCATTTACCTGGCCGCCACGACCCCGGGGACCAGCGAGGGCATACGGCTGCCTCTGACGCCCGATCAGCGCGCATTACTGTCCTCCATTCCGTCGGACGCCGATGCATTCGCGCTGATCCCCACCGCCTCGGCGGCGTGGAAGCGGTTCGAATCGAATCCCATCACCAGCGAGGCCGCCGCCACATGGAAGCGCGACGCACATCTGCCGCGGCCGTGGATGCTCGGCGCGGCCGACCTCGCGATCTGGCGCATGGGTGACGCCAACCACTATGCGTTCCGGCTCGATCCGTTCCGCGCCTTTGTCGTGCGGAGCTACCTTCTCTTCAGTGCGGCCGAGGCGAGGGTCGTGGGGTCTACATTCTTCATTGGTCCCCCTTCCAAAGGCCCACCGATGGCGGATGCGGTCCTGACCTCACTCCTCGACCTCGCGCCCACGCTGCCGCGGGCCGACGCCCTCGTCGTGCAGAAAGGGGAGGCGCAGATGTTCCCTCCGATCGAGCGGCCAGCGGTGTCTTTAGTGAGGGTCGGCGAGCGAGAGATCGACATCGTCTCGCGCGCTCGAAACCGCGAACCGAAGGCTGGTCCATCGCGGCCGGTCACTCTCCCTCGCAGCGCGATTCTCAGTGCCTGGTTTGGTGAGCCACCTCGCATCGTCGGCGACGTCGACCGCCTCATCCCCGGCAAGATCTCGACCCTCCTCGGCAACGGGGGCTCCTTCATTCTTTATGACGTCGAATCGGGCCGCCTGCTCCCGCGGCCGCGCGGTCTTTTTGTCGTACCCGCGACCCAGGACGCACGCAAGTCGGCTGAAAAAATTCGGACGGTGGCCGAGCTCATCGGCGAGGTCGAGGTCCGCCAGGACAACGTGCTCATCGCACTCGACGACCGGAGCATCCCCGCCTTTGACGCGGAACAGTTCCGCGCGCTGGCATTTCCCGCCACTGAGTGGGCGCTGCGGATCGATCCCTCCCGGATGGTCCCGATCCTCCGGAAACTGGGCGACAACCTGGCGCTCCGATTCGCGGCGCCTCGGGTCTACCGATCCGTCCGCAACCTTCGGGGCTGGATCGGGCAGCTGGAGCGGGCGCAGACGATCGAGGCGGCGCTCGCGGCAGGGGCCCGGGTCGAGGAGCTCCGGGTCCGGATCGAGGCGAAATAGATCCGGCGGCTCAACAGGTTAGGGTGTAATCCAGCCCACGGCCCGACGTGTGCTTTCCAGCTTTTCCAGCCATGAACGACATCATCGTATTCGACGACATCGACAAGAACGGTCCGCGGGCTTACAGCGGTACGTTCGATCTCAGCCTCAAGGAGATCGACCGTCCGGAAGTCGAGAATGTCGGGCCGGTGGCCATCGAGGCGAAAGCGGACCGCGGGGACCTGCCCGGGGAGTACATCGTCGACGGGACGGCGCGATTCACGGCGGATCTGGCGTGTTCGCGCTGCGCCGAGCCGTATCCGTTTGCGAACACTTCGACCTTTCACGTAAGATTCCGGCCCCGTCCAGAGTCTTCCGGAGAGGAAGAAGAGGAAGTCGAGATCGCGGCAGCGGAGGAGCTCGACGTCGAGTTTTACAGCGACCGTCTCGTTCCGCTCAAGGATCTGGCTCTGGAACAGGTTCAGCTCTCGATCCCGATGAAGCCGTTGTGCGACGAGGGTTGTCTCGGTCTTTGCCCCGTGTGTGGATCCAACAAGTCCCGTGAGGCGTGCGAGTGTGAGACGTCGATCGTCGACGAGCGGTGGGATGCGCTGAAGGGCTTGCGGGACCAGTTGAAGAAGAAGGACGTTTGAAATTGAGTTGCCGCGCGCGGCAACGATAAGGAGCTTCACGATGCCAAATCCCAAAAGACGCCATTCCAAAGCCAGAACGCGCTCGCGCCGGGCTCACGACTTCCTGAAGAGCAAGTCGCTGTCGACCTGCCCGCAGTGCCACGAGGCCAAAGAGCCGCACCGTGTGTGTCCGAAGTGCGGTTACTACAAAGGCCGCGAAGTCATCGCCGTCAAGGACGTCCTCTAGTCCCTGCCACCCATGGCGGACGGAGGTCGATCAGATTGCCGCATCGCGCTCGACGCGATGGGCGGCGACCACGCACCTGATGAGATTCTCAGAGGCGCCGTGCTCGCGGCCGACGCGTATCCGGTCGACATCCTCCTCGTCGGAAAACAAGAGGTCATCCGCGAGCGTCTGAACGCGCTCGCTCCGGGATCCATGTCTCGTTTCGAGATCGTCGATGCCCGCGAAGTCGTCGAAATGGACGACAAGGCGCTCGCTCCGATCCGGAAAAAGCGGAACTCGTCGATTCGCGTCTGCGCGAACCTCGTCGCCGAAAAGCGGGCCGATGCGATGGTCTCGGCCGGCCACACCGGAGCTGCCATGACCTCCGCTTACATGGTGCTGGGCACCATCGAAGGGGTGGACCGGCCGGCGCTCGCGGCGATCCTCCCGAACGCGAAAGGTCACACCGTCCTTCTGGACGTCGGCGCGAATGTCGATTCGAAGCCGTTCCATCTCCGCCAGTTCGCCGTCATGGGTCACTTCTACGCGCAGATGCTGTTCGGCCTCGCTGCGCCGCGCGTCGGCCTCCTCTCCATCGGTGAAGAAGAGGGGAAGGGGAACGAGCTCACCAGAGAGACGTTCCGCGTGATGAAGGAAACCGGGCTGAACTTCATCGGCAACGCCGAGGGGCGGGATGTCTTCAACGGAAACGCCGATGTCGTGGTTTGTGATGGTTTCATCGGCAACGTGGTGCTGAAGGCGTCGGAATCGCTCGGCGAATTCGTGAGCCGGACGCTCCGCGAAGAAGTGACCCGCGGGCCGATGCGCAAGGCGGGGGCACTGCTCCTCCGCAGCGCGTTCGACGATCTCAAGAAGCGCATGGACTACTCCGAATACGGCGGCGCCCCGCTCCTGGGCGTCAACGGTGGATGCATCGTCTGCCACGGCCGGTCGAACTCGAACGCGATCAAGAACGCGATCCGGGTTGCCCGCGAGTTCACGCTCAATCGCGTCGACGTGAAGATCCGGGAGAAGATCCAGGATCTCCATTCGCGCGAGCACGCCGCGCACCTCGACGAAGCGGAGCGCGTAGCTTCGCAGACGCCGTAACCGTTAACCGTTAACCGTTAACCGTTAACCGAAGTGCGCGCTGGCGAGGATCGTGCCCACGTCACCCTGAGCCGCG
>CALMZP010000009.1 GCA_937870635.1 uncultured Acidobacteriota bacterium
TGCTGGCGTGGGATTGCGCTCGTCGCACTCCCACTTCAGCAGCTGAGCCATTCCGTTTCCACCCGTGGGAGAGTCGCGTGACAGAGCGGACTCGCTAGTCTTCGTGAGATGCTGGACGCGGCCGCGCGGCCAACGGCTCGCCGGTCTCCTCGCATGAGAATTGAAGTTCGCGCTCATTGAACGGATCCTCCCAGCGTCACATTGAAACGGGCCGCGGCAGTCGGCACTGTATTGAAATCGTTATGCGGACGAACTTATGACTCGGCGCTTTGAGCTCGTCGTGATCGGGACCGGCGCGGCGGCATCGGCGGTCGCGGGCCGTTGTCGCAAGGCTGGCTGGTCGGTGGCGGTCATCGACGAGCTGCCGTTCGGCGGTACCTGTTCCCTTCGCGGGTGCGACCCGAAGAAGGTTTTGGTTGGAGGCGCGGAAGCCATCGAAGGGGCGAGGCGTCTGGCAGGGAAGGGAGTTCGCCAGGACGGTATGCACATCGACTGGCCGGAGCTCATCCGCTTCAAGCGTTCGATGATCGCCGAGGTGCCGGGACGAAAAGAGGAAGGGTTTCTTCGTGCCGGAATCGAGGTGTTTCATGGACATGCACGCTTCACCGGACCTGCGACGATCGAGGTTGCAGGCCAGCTGCTCGAAGCCAGGCGCGTCGTCATTGCCAGCGGCGCGAAACCCGCTCGGCTCGGAATCGCCGGCGAAGAGCTCCTGACCACGAGCACGCAGTTTCTCGAGATCGATGATCTCCCGCGCCGGATCGTCTTTGTCGGCGGTGGCTTCGTTTCGTTCGAGTTTGCGCAGGTGGCGATTCGAGCGGGCGCGCAAGTGACCATCCTGCACCGCGGGCCGCGGCCACTTCATCTGTTCGATCCTGATCTCGTCGACCGGCTCCTGGAGAAGTCGCGCATTCTCGGCATCGATGTCCGGCTCCAAACCAGCGTCACGCGGATTGAGCGCGCGAACAGCGGACTTGTCGTTCATGGCAGGCACGGAGACGAGGAAGTGATCGTCGAGGCGGACATGGTCGTCCATGGAGCGGGCCGCGTTCCTGCCGTCGAAGATCTCGACGTTCATGCGGCAGGAATCGACGTGACCGGCGGGCGGATCGCACTCAATGAGTATCTGCAGAGCGTATCGAATCCGGCTGTGTACGTCGCTGGCGACGCCGCAGCCGTCGGTCCCGCGCTCACACCGGTGGCCGGTTACGAGGGACGAATCGTCGCCGCCAATCTTCTCGAGGGGAACCGCGTGCACGCCGACTACTCGGTGGTGCCGAGTGTCGCGTTTACGGTTCCACCGCTCGCCGCGGTCGGGCTGACGGAAGTTGCCGCACGGCAGCGGGGGCTTCGCTTTCGAGCCAATCTCCTCGACACGTCGTCATGGTATTCATCGCGCCGTGTCGGCGAGACGCACTCCGGATCGAAAGTTCTCATCGACGAGGAGAGCGGGCGCATTCTCGGGGCGCACCTTCTCGGCCCATCCGCCGAGGAGTTGATCAATCTCTTCGCGATGGCGATGCGCACGGGGACGACGAGCTCGCAGATCAAGGAAATGCTGTTCGCGTATCCGTCCCATGGCTCGGACATAGCGCACATGGTGTGAATGGCGATCAGCGAAACGGGCTCGCGTCAGCTCGGCTCGAGCAATCCCCAATGGCGATTGCAAGAACGACGAGAATGCCGCTACTTCGCGCTGACCTCGAACGTCATGGTCGTGAAGTGGACATCCCACGCCGCGGCCTTGTCCTCGGACGGCTCGAGGATCGTGGCCCGGAGCATGTAGCGGCCGGCCTCCGGCACGTCCAGTCGGACGCGGCCCTCGGCGTCCGTGACGGCGTTGATCGGCTCTTTCGCGCCTTCGCGGAGGAGTGCCACCGGATAGCGCGGAAGCGGCTTGCCGCGATCGGCCAGCAGGACCTCGAGCGTGACGCCCGCAGTGAGTGAGGTGGGATCGTTCTGCGGGATCAGCTCGAGGCGCATCCCTGCCGGCTCGGCCCACACCCGTGACGTGTCCGCCGCACCGGTGCGAACGAACGTCTTTGCGTATTTCACGTAGCGGTAGCCGGTCTCATTCGACTTCGCGGTCCGTTCCCACTCCGTGAAGGCGGCGTTCGCATTCGGAATCCCGAGATGGTCGATGTACTCGCGCACCTGTTCGCGCTTCAGCTTCGACGGGCGCGGATGGAGCACGACTGAATAAACCGTGATGCCCTGGCCGGCATCGGCGCGGAATTCGAGCGCATGGACGGCCGAGGTGCCGGTAGGAAGCTCGCCGCGATTTCGCGCCGTCTGCCACTTTGCGGAAGCAACGCGGTCAGGGGCGATCGCGTGATCGAGTTTCGGAAACTCCATGCCGCTGGAGAGCGAGAGCGTCACCGGACAGCCCTTCTCCCGGCACTGGATGCACTCGGCGATGGTGTCCTACGAGCGCCTGCCGATGCTGGAAATCGTCTTCGACCGCCTGGTGCGGCTGATGACGACATCCCTGCGCAATTTCACGTCAGACAACGTCGAAGTCTCGCTCGACCGCATCACCTCGGTGCGCTTCGGCGACTATCTCAACTCGATCCCGCTGCCGGCGATCCTGGCGGTGTTCAAGGCCGAGGAGTGGGACAATTTCGGCCTCGCCACCGTCAATTCCAGCCTGATCTATTCAATCATCGATGTGCTGCTCGGCGGCCGCCGCGGGCAGAGCGCGGTGCGCGTCGAGGGCCGTCCCTACACCACGATCGAGACCAACCTGGTCAAGCGCATGATCGAGGTCGTGCTGGCTGACGCCGAGCTCGCCTTCAAGCCGCTGTCGCCGGTGAAGTTCAACATCGACCGCCTCGAGACCAATCCGCGCTTTGCCGCCATCTCGCGTCCCGCAAACGCGGCCATCCTGGTGCGCCTGCGCATCGACATGGAAGACCGCGGCGGCAATATCGAATTGCTGCTGCCTTACGCGACGATCGAGCCGATCCGCGCCGTTCTGCTCCAGATGTTCATGGGCGAGAAGTTCGGCCGCGACCCGATCTGGGAAGGCCATCTCGCCACCGAGATCGGGCAGGCCGAGATCGCCGTCGACGCCGTGCTATTCGAAGCCAAGTTGCCGCTGCGGCAACTGATGTCGCTG
>CALMZP010000010.1 GCA_937870635.1 uncultured Acidobacteriota bacterium
CCTCGGCCAGCGTTTTGCCGAGGAGTACATGAAGAACAACCCGGGCGTCGTGATCCAGGTGAACGGAGGCGGAAGCGGTACGGGTATCGCGGCCCTGATCAATGGCACCGTGGATCTCGCTCAGTCATCGCGTCCGATGAAGGACGGCGAGAAGGCTGACGTCGAGAAACGCCGCAGTGCGAAGCTCAACGAGACTCCGGTTGCCCTCGATGCGCTGGCCGTCTTCGTGAATGAAGGGAACCCGGTTCGCGAGCTGTCGATCGACCAGCTTTCCGCGATCTACACCGGCAAAGTGACGAACTGGAACCAGGTTGGCGGCGGAAACGCGCCGATCGTTCTTTATGGACGCGAGAACAGCTCGGGCACGTACGAGTACTTCAAGGAGCACGTGCTGAACAAGGCGGACTTCGCTCCGCGCACGCAGACGCTCCAGGGAACGGCCGCGGTCATCAACGCGGTGTCGCGCGACAGGAACGGCATCGGTTACGGCGGGATCGCGTACGCCCAGGGCGTGCGAGCCATCGGTGTGAAGAAGGACGCCGCGTCCCCCATGGTCGAGCCGAAGGAAGAAAACGTTGCGAACGGCACGTACCCTGTCGCACGCCACCTCTACTTCTACTGGGTCAGTACGGCCCCTTCTGAGATCCAGCAATTCGTCCAATGGGCGACATCCGTCGATGGCCAGAAGCTCGTCGAGCAGGTCGGATACTTCCCGCTGTCGAATGCCCCCAAGACCGCCACTCAATGACGGTTCCCGGCAAGGCCAATCTCGCGAGGGGCGTCAGAGGGCGATTCATTCGCGACCGGCTGATGACGAGTGTCTTCACGGGAGCCGGCTGGTTCGCCATCCTTTTCATCACGTTGATCTTTGCTTTCACCTTCCGGGAGGCGATGCCGATTTTCACGGACCCGGAGGTGGCCAGAGAAGCGAATCTTCACGAGTTCTTCGTCAAGCAGCTCGAAGGGGAGAGGATGGAGCAGCGCTTCGTCTGGCAGCCGGTAGGCGACATTCCAAAATTTTCTTTCGTTCCATTGATTCTCGGGACGCTCAAGGCGACGTTCGTCGGTTTGCTCGTGGCCTGCCCGCTCGGAGTTGCGGCCGCGCTGTTTTCGTCGGAGTTCGCGCCCCCGCGGCTTCGCGAGTGGATCAAGCCGATGATCGAGTTGCTCGCCGGCATCCCTTCCGTCGTTCTCGGGTTCTTTGCGCTGATGGTGCTGGGAACCTGGCTGCAGGAGGCCTTCGGATTCACCTACAGGCTCAACGCCTGGAATGCGGGGATTGCCCTGGGGATCGCGTTGTTGCCAGTCGTGTTCACGATCAGCGAAGACGGTATGTCGTCCGTGCCCCGCTATTATCGCGAAGGATCGCTCGCTCTCGGTGCATCGCGTTTTCAGACGGCATGGAAGGTCGTGCTCCCCGCGGCGCTGCCGGCCGTATTCGCGTCCTTCGTTCTGGCCTTCGGCCGGGCGATTGGAGAAACCATGATTCTCCTGATGGCGGGCGGCAACGCCGCGATCACCTCATGGTCCCTTGGCGACCCGCTGCGCACACTCTCAGCCACCATCGCCGCGGAGCTAGGAGAGGTTGTCTTTGGCGATCCGCACTACTCCGCGCTCTTTTTCATCGGAACGCTGCTGTTCGTGATTACCTTCATCAGTAATTCGGCCGGCCAGTGGTTCATCGGCCGGATGCAGCGCCGCATGCAGGGTGAATCGTGACCAGTGGTGATGCTTTCGACTCCACTCTGACTCGCGTCATTCCGAGCCGCCGCAGACGGCGCATCGGGGAGTATTTGTGGGTCTTTCTGCTCGGCTTCAGCATCGTCCTCATCCTCGCGATGCTGGGCGTGATCCTCGGGGACGTGATCATCCACGGCGCCGGCCACGTCTCGTGGACCTTCATTACCGAATCGCCCCGGCAGGGCCTCGCTGAGGGAGGCATCTACCCGGCCATCATCGGTACCACCTTTCTGGTCCTCCTCATGACCATTGCCGCGGTTCCTCTGGGGGTCGCGACCGCGGTGTACCTGCACGAATACACTCCGGCGGAAACGCCGAAGCAGGCTTGGAGCCGTTTTCGGACGGCCGAGGGAGCCGACAGGCGAAAGCTCTTCGGCACGGTCGTCCTCTCGCTTCTGGCGAAGGTCACTCGCAGCGCGGTCGCGAACCTGGCGGGTGTTCCGTCGATCGTCTTCGGGCTGTTCGGACTCGGGTTCTTCATTCAGTTTGTCGGGGGCACCATGGACCGGTTGACCCAGCCGGCGGGCGAGATCGTCTGGGGGCAGGGAAATCTGCTGTGGGCTGCGCTCACCCTGGCTCTACTGACGCTTCCGACGGTGATCGTCGCAACGGAGGAGGCTTTGAGGACCGTTCCCGCGGATCAGCGGGCGGCTTCCATCGCTCTCGGTGCGACGAGATGGGAAACGATCCGCAGAATCGTGCTTCCGGGAGCCCTTCCGGGAATCCTCCCCGGAGCCATCCTTGCGATCTCTCGAGGGGCTGGTGAAGTCGCTCCGATCCTGTTTACCGGTGCCGCGTACTACCTCCCGTTCCTCCCGGAGTCGCTCTCCAGCCAGTTCATGCACCTTGGCTATCACGTGCTCATCCTCTCGACTCAGTCCCCTGACGTCGAGGCGACGAAGCCGGTGCTGTACGGAACGGTTTTCGTACTCCTCATATTGACGTTCCTGTTGAATCTAACCGGGGTTTTGATCCGCGCTCGAACGCGAACGAAGCTCCGATCCGGCAGTTAAAGGACGATCAAGGTGACTACAATCGACGTGTCAGCCGGGAAACGGCGATCGGAAGCGATGACCAAGAGCGTTCGGCAGGAGCCTGAACCTGCTCCGAAGATCGAGGTGACAGGCTTCAATTTCTTCTACGGAGAACTGCATGTGCTCCATGACATCGTCATGGACATCCCGGAAAAACAGGTCACCGCTTTCATCGGTCCGTCAGGCTGCGGGAAATCGACGTTTCTGAGGTCCATCAACCGGATGAACGACATCATCCCGGGAGCGCGCGCGCGAGGAGCAATTACTCTCGACGGCCAGGATCTTTACGCGAAATCGATCGATGTTGTCGCGCTACGCCGCAAGGTCGGAATGGTATTCCAGAAGTCGAACCCCTTCCCGAAGTCGGTTTACGAGAATGTAGCCTACGGGCTGCGGATCGGCGGGGTGAACGACCGCAACGTGCTCGACGAGGTGGTTGAGCGGTCGCTGCAGCGCGCGGCCCTGTGGAATGAAGTCAAGGACCGGCTCAATACGAGCGCCATGGCGCTCTCTGGCGGTCAGCAACAGCGGCTTTGCATCGCCCGCGCTCTGGCGGTGGATCCGGAAGTGTTGCTGATGGATGAGCCGGCGTCGGCTCTCGACCCGATCGCGACGCAAAAGATCGAAGAGCTGGTCTATGAGTTGAAGAGCAACTACACGATCGTCATCGTGACGCACAATATGCAGCAGGCCGCTCGCGTCTCGGATCGTACGGCCTTCTTCATGCTTGGGAAGCTCGTAGAGTATGACGACACGAATACGATCTTCATGAATCCGAAGCAGAAACTGACTGAAGATTACATTACGGGAAGGTTTGGATAGGGCTTGAGTCGATAGGCCACAGCCCCGCCGTGGTGAGCACTCAGACATATGCGCCATTTCGACAGAGAAATTGAACATCTGAAGGAACTCCTCCTCCGTATGGGAGCGATGGTGGAGGATTCCATCAATGAGTCGATCCGCGCGCTTCTCGAGCGCGACACGGCCATTGCGGAGCACGTGATCGCGGCCGACAACGCCATCGACCAGATGGAGCTCGAGATCGATCAGCACACCATCGAGCTGATCGCCAAGATGCAGCCCGCGGCCATCGATCTTCGGTTCGTAGCGGCGGCCATGAAGATTACCCCTGAGCTCGAGCGCATCGCCGACCTGGCCGTCGA
>CALMZP010000011.1 GCA_937870635.1 uncultured Acidobacteriota bacterium
GGCCGCGCTATGCGATCACGAAATCATGCGGCTTCTGCTCGACCGCGGCGCGGACCCGAACGCACGCCAGCAGAACGACTTCACACCGCTTCACACAGCTGCGTCGCGCGGCGATGTGGAGATGGCGAAGCTCCTTCTCGCACACGGCGCGAATCGCGATGCCAGAACTGCGGAGGAAACGGGCGTCGCGGATATCGCGCGACAGCGCGGGAAAAGCGAGTTCGCCGAGTGGTGGGAGAAGCAATTTTAGATTTTGGATTTTGGATTTGTTTTTCAATCCAAAATCCAAAATCCAAAATCGAATCACTCGTGCTTGGAAAGTACGAGCGTGGCATTGGTTCCGCCGAAGCCGAACGAGTTCGACATCACGTGGCGGACGTCGACCTTGCGCGCCTTGTTCGGCACGTAGTCGAGATCGCACTCCGGATCGGGGTTCTCGTAATTGATCGTCGGCGGAAGGATTCCTTCCTTCAGCGCAAGCGCGGCGATCGCCGTCTCCAGCCCGCCGGCGGCGCCGAGGAGGTGACCGGTCATCGATTTCGTGGAGCTGACGGCGAGCTTGTACGCGTGCTCGCCGAAGACTTTCTTGATGGCGATCGTCTCGGTCCTGTCGCCCACCGGCGTCGACGTTCCGTGCGCATTGATGTAGTCGATGTCCGCCGGCTGCAGCTTGGCGTCCTTGAGCGCGGTGGCCATGACCCGGGCCATCCCGCTGCCGTCTTCGGACGGGGACGTGATGTGGAACGCATCGCTCGACATGCCGTAGCCGGTGAGCTCGCAGTAAATCTTCGCGCCCCGCGCCAGGGCGTGCTCGCGCTCCTCGAGAATCACGATGCCGGCTCCTTCGCCCATGACGAAGCCGTCGCGCTCGAGGTCCCAGGGACGTGAAGCGCGCTGCGGCTCGTCATTGCGGGTCGAGAGAGCGCGCATGGCAGCGAACCCACCCACGGCCAGAGGCGAGATCACGGCCTCGCTTCCGCCGGCGAACATGATGTCAGCCTCGTCGTACCGGATGATCTTCATGGAGTCGCCGATGGCGTGCGCGCCGGTCGCGCAGGCCGTCGCCGGCGCGGAGCTCGGTCCCTTGCAGCCGAAGCGGATGGAGATGTGTCCCGAGGCGAGGTTCACGATGAGGCCGGGAATGAAAAAGGGCGACATGCGCGACGGGCCCTTCTCGATGAGCTTCTTGTGCATCTCCTCGATCAGTGGCAACCCGCCGATGCCGGAGCCGATGATCACGCCGATCCGGTCCTGATCCTCCTTCGAGGTATCGAGACCGGCATCCGTGACGGCCATCTGTGCGGCGGCCACGGCGTAGTGAATGAAGGTGTCGGACTTCTTGACTTCCTTCTTCTCGATCCATTCCTCGGCGTTGAAGCCCTTGACCTCGCCAGCGATGCGGCACGCGTACGCCGAGGCGTCGAATTTCGTGATCGGTCCGACGCCGGAGCGTCCTTCGATGAGGCCCTGCCACGTCGCCTCGTTGCCGACGCCGAGAGGGGAAATCATGCCGATACCGGTTACGACGACGCGTCGTCTGGTCAAGAGTTCACTCCATCAGAAAAGAAAAAGTCAGTTCCAGGGGTCATCGTATCTACACGGGAGAGTGCGACTTTCATTCCCGTGCTACGACCCTGGAACTGACCGAAGTGGCGACTCGGAAGGTTACTGAGCTTTGGCGCGCTTATCGATGTACTCGACCGCGTCGCGGACCTTGCGGATCTTCTCCGCTTCGTCATCCGAGATCTCGACTCCGAACTCTTCCTCGAACGCCATGATGAGCTCAACGGTATCGAGCGAGTCCGCACCGAGATCCTCGACGAACGAAGCCTCGGGCGTGACCTCTTCCGCGTCCACGCCGAGCTGCTCGACGATGATCGACTTGACCCTATCCTCTACCGACATGCGGGTACGTCCTCCTCTGTTTCAGGTCCGCTGAATGCAGCCCGCCTTTTAGCATAAACCGCAGCGGAATGCAGAATGCAACGTATATTCTCGCGCCGTGCCCAAGAAGATCTTTTCCTACGAGGAAGCCGCCGCCCTTCTGCCCGATGTCCAGCGCCTCACCGGCGAAGCGGTCGAGCGCGTCGATTCACTGAGCGAGGCGGCCGTCGACGAATACCAGAACGTCGTCGAAGAGTGGGCCGCTGGCGTCATGAGCCTCGGCATCGAGGTCAAAGGGTTGTGGCTGATCGATTTCGACAACGGCAGCGGCTACTACTGCTGGCGCTGGCCCGAGCCGTCCCTCCAGTTCTTCCATGGTTACGACGAGGGCTTTGGCGGCCGGGTGATGCTCCAATAGCCTTCCCATGCTGCGAGCCATCGGATTCGATCTCTGGGAGACTCTCATCACCGACACGCCGGACCTCTCCATGCAGCAGGAGAGGCTGCGACTCACGCGGATGGAGTCGATCCTTCGCGCACGCGGACACGGCGCCGAGGCGGCGACGATCGAGCGCGCGTATCGGTCCTTATGGCATCAATGCCAACAGCTCTACTGGTCCGAGGATCGCGATGTGCCGTGCCGCCGCCAGATCGAACATTTTCTGGAAGGGCTCGAGCTCGATCCGCGGTCGTTCAGCGAGGAATTGCTCGATGAGCTCGAGCAGGCGTATGCGAACGCCGCTGTCGAGATTCCGCCGGCCGTCGTGCCGGGCGCAGCGGACATCCTGCCTGCTCTCCGCGAGCGCGGACTATCTATCGGTCTCATCAGCAATACCGGTCGAACACCCGGGTACGCGCTTCGCCAGATTCTCGAGCGCCTCGGGCTGGCCGGGTACATCGACGTGATGGTCTTCTCGAACGAACACGGCGTGTGCAAGCCGCAGCAGTCGATCTTCGAGGAGCTTCGGCGAGGGCTCGATGTCGCATTCGAGGAGATGATGTTCGTCGGAGACAACCTCCACGTCGACGTGTTCGGCGCACAACGGGTCGGAATGCGCGGCGTGCACTTCGTGCCGCCGGTGCGAGGCACGGCCGTCGCGCCTCCAATCGAGATCGGAGAAGAAGTCGTCCCGCACGCGAGGGTGACGAGACTCCAGGAGCTCCTCGGCGTGATCGAGAGTTGTGCGGGGAAAGATGAACGATGAGAGTTTCGCTGTCATCCCGAGCGTAGCGAGGGACCTGGGTGGGAAGGGGGCTCGAAGATCCTGCTCCGTGCCCCCCGCACCCCCAGGTCCCTCGCTCACGCTCGTGATGACAGGCTATCCCAATCGCTCATCGTTCATCGTTCATCGTTAAAAAAACATGTCCTCTGACCGCGTCCTCATCCAGACCGAGCACCTCACGATCGAAGGGCGATCGCGTGCAGGGCATGAGACGTGGTTTCGCGTGCGGGAACTGGGGATCGCGCTCGACATCGGGCGCTGTCCCGACGAGCTCATCGCGGTGCCCGACGTGTTCATCACGCACGCACACCTCGACCATGCGGCGGGGATCCCGTTTTATGCCGGGCAGCGCCGGTTGCAGCGGCTCGAAGCGGGGAGGGTGTGGCTACCGAAGGAAGCCGCGGCCGACCTTCATGAACTGATGCGCATCCACGAGCGGATGGAGGGGACCGACTACAACATCGAGATCGTCGGGATGGCGCCCGGCGACTCCGCGCGAGTCGACCGGCGGCACGCCGTCCGCGCGCACGCGGCGACGCATCGCGTGCCGGCCCGGGCGTGGGAGTTCCTCGAGCTGCGCCATCACCTCAAGCCCGAATTCGCCGGCCTCGACGGAGCGGCGCTCGCCGCGAGACGAAAGGCAGGAGAAGCCGTTCACGACGAAGTCGAATACCCGATCCTCTTCTACACGGGCGATACGGACCGGGGGATCCTCGAACAGAACACGGCCATCTTCCGCGCCGAAGTCCTGATGATCGAGTGTTCCTTCCTCGGCGACCAGCATCAGGATCGCGCGGCGATGTACCGCCACATTCACTTCGATGACATCGCCGAATTCGCGTCACGGTTCGAGAACCAGCTTGTCGTGCTGACGCACTTCAGCCGCCGCTATTCACGCCAGGAGATTCGGGACGCGGTCCGGCGGCGCTGCCCGAAGTCGCTCATCGATCGGATCCGCTTGGCCATCCCCGAATGAGTTGCACCAAAATTGCACAATCGCTTCGCGGAAAAGGTATTTTCGGTCCGATGACGTCGTCCACCACTCGCCTGGTTGCGAGCATCCTCGCTCTTCTGCTTCTCTCGCCCTCTCCCGATGCGTTCGCGCAGAAGAAGAAAAAGAGAGCCCCCGCAAAAAGAAAAGTCGTCACGCGGAAAGCGCCCCCGCGCGCGGACGTGGCCAGCGGTTCGACACTCGAGGAGCGTCTGGCGTCGCTGCTGCGCGGCCGCGTAGCCTCCAACTCCGATGCCTCGATCCAGGTTGCGGAAGTGGAAACCGGACGCGTGGTCGCGGAGCGCAATCCCCACGCTGCGCTCGCCCCGGCTTCGAACATGAAGCTGTTCACGACGGGCGCTGCGCTGGACCTGCTCGATTCAGATTTTCAGGTGACGACCACCGTTTCCGCCCGCGGGCAGGCCGATGCGTCGGGCACGCTCGCAGGCGACGTGAAGATCGTCGGCCGGGGGGATCCAACCATCGGCGGACGTTTCCACGACGGGAACGCCACCGAGGTCATCCAGCAGTGGGCGACGGATCTCAAGCGGGCCGGCATCAAGACGATCGCGGGCGACCTCATTTTCGAGTACGGCTACATGGACACGCAGTACGTGCATCCGACGTGGCCCGAGGATCAGCTCATCAACTGGTACGAAGCTCCGGTTTCCGCCTTCTCGATGCAGGAGGGCTGCGTCCAGGTGCGAGTCCTCCCGAGCAGGCCGGGCCAGGCCTGCGTGGTCCAGCTCGAGCCGCCCACGAGCTACGTGAGTGTCGCGAACAGCTGTGTCACGGGACGCGGGCTGCCGTTCATCACGCGGCACCGCAACTCGAACGAGATCATCGTCCGCGGTGGTGTGCCCGCCCGCTCGGGTGCAACCGAGGTGTTCCTGACGGTGGAGAATCCGGTGCAGTATTTCGCGTCGGTCACCAATGAAGTGTTCGCGCGCAGCGGCATTCGCGTGGAAGGGAAGATCGTCATTACTCCGCGCGACGCCCGCACCGACTGGCGGGCCGTCTCGCAGCACAGCACGCCGATGAACGTGCTGATCTACGTGGTCAATAAGAAAAGTCAGAACCACTACGCCGAGCAGGTCGTCAAGATTCTCGGCGCCGAGTTGAAGAAGAACGGTTCGTGGTCAGCGGGCAACGCCGCGGTCACCGAGTGGCTGACGACGAAGGTCGGCGTCCCGCCGGGCGAGTTCAGCATGGCCGACGGCTCGGGCATGTCTCGGCACAATCGCGCATCGGCGAATGCATTCATCCGGCTGCTGCGGTACATGTGGAAGACGCCGTGGCGCCAGGACTTCGTCAGCTCGATGCCGTACACGGGCGATCCCGATTCGAAGTTCGGCAACCGCCTCGACAGGCCTCCGTACGCGCGCCAGGTCTACGCGAAGACCGGCTACATCGCCGGTGTGGTCGGCCTTTCCGGTTACGTGCACGCGCAGAGCGGAAAGATCTACGCGTTTTCGTTCATCTTCAACCGCTACCGGGTCGGTGTGTACGACGTGTACCGCCTGCAGGACGAGCTGCTGAAGGAGATCGTCACGAGGGGGTAGAGAGGTTCATTCAACATTCAACATTGAACATTGAACATTCAACATTCCCGTCCTCCGTCGCAGAGACGGGAATGTTGAATGTTCAATGTTCAATGTTGAATGTTGAATGTCGGTGGGGATCGTCCTGCCGGTGGTTCCGGAGATCCCTCGCTGCGCTCGGGATGAACTGCGCGCTAGCAGGGTCTGATCTCGTTGGCGTCGGTCACCCGCAGCCGGCCGCTCGCAGGAGTGAACTGCAGCGTGTAGACGCCCGTACGGTCACGCATCGTGGCCACCGCCTGGAATCCGGGAAAGGTGAGGATGTTCCCGATCACTTCTGCGTTGTGCCTTTTGACGAAGAGGCGCACCGCGTCGTCGACACTGTCCGCCTCGCACGTATGGAACGTCACGGAGGGGACGGCTTTGACCGGCTTGCCGCGGTCGTCGGTCAGGTGTCGCTGCTCGATCGAGAATCGCATGTCCGCCCGTGAACCACCCTCATTCTGCGAGATTGCTTGCAATTCCGATGCGCGGAGCCCTGTTCTATACTCAAATCCATCGAGGCGGATATGAGCGACGAACGCGTACTGAAAGACGAGGTCCCCATCATCGGCAGGATCGAGCTCCGCAAGATCGACAGCCCCGAGGCGTTTCCGTCCGAACGCTTCGCCGAGCCGATCCTTCTGGGACTCACCTTCGACGACGTCCTCCTCAAGCCCGCCAAATCCGACCTTCATCCCAATTTCGTGGATGTCTCGACCCGCCTCACCCGCGACATCCGCCTGAACGTCCCCATCCTCTCCTCGGCAATGGACACCGTCACCGAGGCCCGTCTGGCCATCGCCATGGCGCAGCACGGAGGCCTGGGCATCATCCACAAGAACATGCCCATCGAGCGGCAGGCGGAAGAGGTCGACAAGGTCAAGCGGTCGGAAGCGGGGATGATCGTCGATCCGGTCACCATGCGGCCGTGGCAGAGCATCTCCGAAGCGCTGCAGGTGATGGAGAAATACAAGATCTCGGGCGTGCCGGTGACCGATGCCAATGGCAAGCTCGTCGGCATTCTGACGAACCGCGACCTGCGGTTCGAAACGCGTTTCGACCTCCCTATCTCCGAGCGCATGACCAAGGACGGCCTCGTGACGACTCCGGTCGGGACGACGCTCGAACAGGCGCGCGAGGTCCTGCACCAGCATCGCATCGAGAAGCTTCTCGTGGTCGACGCCAACGGCGACCTCAAAGGTCTGATCACGGTCAAGGACATTCAGAAAGCGCGGCGCTATCCGCAGGCCGCGAAAGATCCGCTCGGAAGGCTCCGCTGCGGCGCGGCGATCGGCGTGGGCAAGGAAGGTCTCGACCGCGCCCGCGCTCTGATCGACGCGAAAGTGGACGTCATCGTCATCGACTCCGCGCACGCGCATTCGGCCGGCGTGATGGATGTCATCAAACAGTTCAAGAAGCTCTTCCCCGACACGCCGCTCATCGCCGGCAACGTAGCCACCTACGAAGCGGCGGTGGACCTGATCGAGATCGGTGTCGACGCGCTCAAAGTCGGCATCGGGCCGGGATCGATCTGCACCACCCGCGTCGTGGCCGGTGCAGGCGTCCCGCAGATCACGGCGGTGATGGAGTGCGTGCGTGCGGCCGAGAAGTACGACATTCCCATCATCAGCGATGGCGGCATCAAGTTCTCCGGTGACATCACCAAGGCGATCGCCGCTGGTGCGCACTCGGTGATGATCGGGTCGCTCTTCGCCGGCACCGACGAAGCGCCGGGCGAGACCATCCTCTATCAGGGCCGCACGTTCAAGGCCTATCGCGGCATGGGATCGATCGGTGCCATGCAGGCCGGATCGAAGGACCGTTACTTCCAGGAAGAAGCCGACGACGTATCGAAGCTCGTTCCCGAAGGGATCGAAGGGAAAGTTCCCTACAAGGGATCGCTCAGCGCCATGATCCCGCAGCTCGTCGGCGGACTCCGCTCCGGCATGGGCCTCACCGGCTCGAAGAACATCGAAGACCTCCGGACGAAAGCGCAGTTCGTGCGCATCACCAACGCCGGGCTTCGCGAATCGCACGCCCACGACGTGGTGATCACCAAGGAAGCGCCGAACTACCGCATGGAGCGGAACGACTAGAACCACGTGCTTAGTACTTGGTACTTGGTGCTTAGTGCTAGGCATGTCTGGTGGAGCGCGGGCGACCTCGCCCGCGTCCTGTGGAACGGCGGGCGGGATCGCCCACGGCTCCACCAAGCACCAAGCACCAGGCACTGCGCGGGCGAGGTCGCCCGCGCTCCACCAGGCACTCCGTTAAACTCCCCCGATGCGATTTCCGTCCGAGGACGACCTCGGGGCGTTTCCGCTCGTTGATGATTTCGATGTGAAGCTCCGTGACGCAGGTGATGGGAACCTCCACGCCGAATTCGTGGCGGAGGGAAAGAGGCTGGCCTGGTTTCCCGCGTGGGACCACGTCGACCGTGACCTTCGGCACTTCATCCCGGCGGACGTCCCGCTGGGAACGCTCGACGAGCCTTACGAGGATGCCGACGAGTCGTGGCGCCTGATGCTGTTCGAGCACGGCGGATTCGTCTACGTTCTGGAAGGCGACGCACCGCGCACGTCGGACTTTCCGCGCTTCTTCAAGGTGCCGCGCGATCGATATCTCGCCGCGTGGGCCGCGCTCGTCGACGCATACAACCCCATCACTCCGCTGGACGAGACCGAGAACTGATGCCGCGGCTCCGCATCGTGCTCGTCGAGCCGCGCGAAGCGGGAAACGTCGGCGCAGCGGCGCGCGTCATGAAGAACTTCGGATTCGAAGAGCTGGCCATCGCCGGCGATCATCCCCAGCTTCTTCCGGTATCGTCGTGGTGGGCGAGCGGCGCCGACGACGTGCTTGCGAACGTGCGCGAGCACCGCAACCTTCACGAGGCAATCGCCGATGCTCACCTCGTCGTGGCCACCACGTCGTCGCGCGGCCGGACCACGCCCGCCGACTTCACGCCGCCGACCCTCGCGGAGCGCTTTGCGGCACTGGCCGGTCACGAGACCCTGGCGCTCGTGTTCGGCCGCGAGGACAGCGGGCTCACCGCTGCCGAGCTCGCGCTCTGTCATCGCACGGCGGTGATCCCGACGAACGAGAAGTTTCCGACGATGAACCTGGCGCAGGCGGTCGGCGCGTTCTGCTATGAGCTGTCGCAGATCGAGCGCGCCCGGCCGCGGCGCGAGCTGGCCACGGCCGCCCAGGTCGAACGGCTGCACGAACGATTCGAAGCGCTGCTGCTCGAAGCCGGCTTCCTTCACGCGAACAACCCCGATCGCATTTACGACGACATCCGCGCTCTTCTCGCGCGTGCCGAGCTCGACGAGCGCGAAGTCACGATCCTCCTGGGGATGGTCCGGCAGTTGGAGTGGGCCGTTCGACGCGGCATGCGTCAAGAGTGAGGGCGGTCGGTTGTCTAATCCGCGCGTCCACCCGTTTGGACCTTGGACCTTGGGAGTTCGGCGGCAACGTGCTAGTCCAGGGTCCAGGGTCCAAGGTCCAAGGTCCCAATGAAGGCGTCAGGCGCGGGTAACGCATCCGAACGAGAACGCGGCAGAATGCCCCGGCTACCGGGCGGTGGACACCGAGTGCTGCCCGGCGAGGCATTCGCCGATGATCTCGATGAATTTGTCGAGGTCGAAGGGTTTCAGGATGGAGTTGCACACGGCCGAGTCGGGGATCTTGTCCACGCCGCGCTTGCCGGCCGCCGTGAAGACGACGATGTGGGGACGGCCGGTCGGAAAGTCCTGGCCGATCTTCTCGATGAACTCGTATCCGTTGAGCCGGGGCATCATGAGGTCGAGAAGGATGAGGTCGAATTCACCCTTGTTTCGGACCTTCTCGAGGCCGGCAGCGCCGTCCTCGGCCAGGTCGACCTCGAATTTCATGCGCTTGAGCACTGCCTGCAGGAGCACGCGAATGGCCAGGTCGTCGTCGATGACGAGGATCCGGCGTCCAGTTCCGTCGATCTTGCTTACAGGCATCCTCTGCCGCTCGTAAACTCCCGCAATGCGAAAGACATACCGGGCTGAAGCATTCGCCCTGGTGCTCAGATTACGAGAATTGATGTGCACAAGCAATGGGCATTTCCCCGATAACGGCCGGCGCTGACGCAAAGCGGTGGATGTTCCGTCCCTGGGTGCGCCGGGCCGGGGCTTCCATCGTTCTCGTCGCCGCGGCGGTGACGGTGCTGATCGTGCTCGCCAACCGCATTCTTCCTGGTGCCGGATTCGGGTGGGCGCGGGAGCCCTTCGTGTGGGTCTACGTCGGCACGCTGTGGCTCGGCGGCCTCAAGGTATTCCTGGGTACGCTGCGACCGGTTGCCGAAGCGACCGACGAGGATGTGGTCCTGCGGCCTCTTCATCAGATTCGTCCTACACGGGTACGCTGGCCGGACGTCATGGGGACGGAACAGATGATCGGCGGCGATCGCATGATCGTCTATCACCAGACGCCGCGCGGCATGCGCTTCGTGGCGATGAATCTGAATCTCGTGAAGGGCCGCCGCGAGTTTCTCGTCTTCGTCGACGAGAAACTGCGCGCGCAGGGGTTCGTCGAGCGCGTCGTCGAGCGCTCGCGGTATCTTTCGCGAGTCTCATGAGCGCGAAGTCCGACATCGAAAAACTCCGGCGCGAAATCGAGCGTCACAATCGCCTGTATCACGTCGACGCACAGCCGGAGATCAGCGACTACGACTTCGACCAGATGCTGCGGCGGCTGCAGGAGCTCGAGGCGAAGCATCCGGAGCTGGCGGATCCGAACTCGCCGTCCGCGCGCGTGGGAGGGCAGCCTCTCGTCGGCGAGTTCAAAACCGTCGTGCACGACCCGCCGATGCTCTCGATCGAGAACGCCTACTCCATCGAAGAGCTGCGCGAATGGGACGAGAGAGTCCGTCGCGGGCTCGGCCGGGAAGTGGTCGAATACGAGGCCGAGCTGAAGATCGACGGGGTTTCGATCGATCTTCTCTACGTGAACGGCGCCCTGGCCCGAGCTGCGACGCGCGGCGACGGCGTCCGCGGGGACGACGTCACGCAGAACGTCCGCACCGTGCGGTCGCTTCCGCTCCGCATCGACACGAAGCTGAAGCGCCTTGGAGTTCGCGGCGAGATCTACATCTCCAAGAGCGATTTTGCGAAGCTGAACGCGGACATCGAGGAGGCCGGGCTGGCGCCCCTCGCGAATCCGCGCAACGCGGCGGCGGGCTCGCTGCGGCAGAAGGATCCGAAGCTGGTTGCGCAGCGACGCCTGAGCGCGTTCGTCTATCACGTCGTTGCAGCCGATGAAGTGCGGATCCAGTCGCAGGTGGAGGCGTACGCGCTTCTCGAGAAGATGGGATTCCCCCTCAATCCGAAGCGGGCGCTCTGCCCCACGCTCGACGCCGTCGAGACGTTCATCGCGGAGTGGCAGGAGCACCGGCACGACCTGCCGTTCGAGATCGACGGCATCGTCGTGAAGGTGAACAGGCGGGAGGAGCAGCTCGAGCTGGGCGCCACGTCGAAAGCGCCGCGCTGGGCGATCGCCTTCAAATACCCGCCGGAAGCGGCGATCACTGTCGTGAAGGCGATCGAGTTCTATGTCGGACGGACGGGCACGGTCACGCCCGTGGCCGTGTTCGATCCCATTCACATCGGAGGGACCCGCGTCACAAACGCGAGCCTTCACAATTTCGACGAGATCGGCCGCAAGGACGTGCGCATCGGCGACACGGTATCGGTCGAAAAGGGCGGCGACATCATCCCCAAGATCACCGAGGTGATGAAGGAGAAACGGCCGCGCGGCGCGAAACCGGTCACGCCTCCTGAAGCGTGCCCCGCCTGCGGCGAGCCGCTCCACCGTTTCGAGGGCGAAGTGGCCATCCGGTGCATCAATCAGGGCTGCCCTGCGATCGTCACCGGATCGATCCTCCATTTCGCCTCACGCAAAGCGATGGATATCGAAGGTCTGGGCGAGAAAGCGGTCCAGCTGTTCATGGAGAAAGGTCTCGTCACCGACTACTCGTCGCTGTACGAGTTGCGCGCCTCAGATCTCGCCGGCCTCGAGCGGTGGGGAGAAACCTCGGCCACGAGGCTGATCGAACAGGTGGAGAAGTCGAAGACGAACGAGCTGTCGAGCTTCATCTTCGCGCTGGGAATCCGCTTCGTCGGAGAACGGGCCGCGAAGGTTCTCGCTGAACGCTTCCGCAGCGTCGAAGCGCTCATGAACGCAACGACCGAAGAGCTGGTCGCAGTCGGAGAGATCGGGCCGAAAGTGGCCGAGTCGATCACGTTCTACTTCTCCGTTCCCGCCAACCGCGAGCGGGTGGAAAAGATGCTTCGCCTCGGCGTCTCCCCGCGACACGTTCCCCGAGCGACAGGCGATCGTCTCGCCGGCAAAACGGTCGTCGTGACGGGGACGCTGACGCGCTTCACGCGTGACGAGATTCACAAGCTCATCGAGCGCGAGGGGGGGAAGGCCTCCGGATCCGTGTCGTCGAAGACCGCGTACCTGGTCGCAGGGGAAGCCGCCGGCTCGAAACTCGACAAGGCAAAAGAGCTCGGCGTCACCGTGCTCAGCGAGGACGAGTTTCTGGAGCTGATGAATGGTTAGTGCGTAGTGCTCAGTGCTTGGTGCTGGGAATGTCTGGTGGGGCGCGGGCGACCCCGCCCGCGTCCATTCATCCGGCGCGCACTGCGCGGGCGAGGTCGCCCGCGCTCCACTCAGCACTAAGCACTAAGCACTAAGCACTATCTCCAGGCATACACGTCCACATTCGCGCGCAGCCTTAACCTGTTGGTCCAGCGTTCGATCTCCTGCTGCAGGCGCTCGCCGCGGAGGGCGGCGCGGAGCTGTTCGAGGGGGACGCCGGGCTGGCCCTGGCGGCGGCGCTCTTCGATCTCTTCGTTCGAGACGAAAACCAGCGGTGCGAAGCGCTCCTGGATGTACTCCTCGACCTGCAGCTGACGTTTGATCAGAGCTTTGAATTCGTCGAGGCTCAGCTCGGCGCGCACCAGGGCGGCTTCGAAGTCGGCAACCGAGGCGAAGCGGGACTGGATCTGCCGGAGACGGGCGTCGATGGAATCGGCGGTGATATCGGGCGCTCCGAACCGCTCGACGTCACGGAGGCGGAGAGCCTGAGCGATCAGGGCCTCAAGGATCTCGCGACGGTATTGGTCGTCGCTCTCCCCGGGGGTCCTGGGGAAAAAGCGCATGTCCGCCATCTGGCCGACTTCGGTCACGGTCAGGACCTGTTCGTCGATGACCGCGGCGATCCGGTCCACTGTGGCGGCTGAGCCCGGCAGGACTGCCGTCGCTAGGGCGAACAGGAAAAGCTTTCTCATTGAAATCGTTAACCTTGACACTCTCGAGCCCAATTTCTACTCTGGGCATTGGCACTCAACAAGGTAGAGTGCTAACCGGCGATGGTTCAGAAACTGGAAATCCACGATGACCTCGACAGCAGGGCCCGCGAAGTCCTGCGCGAAATCATTCTGCAGCATATCGCCAGCGGCGAGGCGATCAGCTCGCGCACGCTCGCCAAGTGCGGGCGATTCCATCTTTCACCGGCCAGCCTGCGCAACGTGATGGCCGATCTCGAGGACCTCGGGTACCTCCAGCAGCCGCACACGTCTGCGGGGCGCGTGCCGACCGACCGCGGCTACCGGTTTTTCATCGATCACATGATGAATGCGACGCGGCTGTCGGAAGAGGAGCGTCACTCGATCGATGATCAGGTGAACCACGCCAGCCAGATCGAAGAAGTCCTCCAGCTGACTTCGAAGCTTCTCTCCACGCTCAGCGATCAGGTGGGGGTGGTGTTCATGCCCACGCTCCTGCAGTTCACCGTGCGAAGCATCGACTTCATCCTCGTCGCCGAGAGCAAGATCATCTGCGTCATCGTCGGGTCGAACGGGGTCGTCGTGAACAAAGTTCTGGAGACCCGTCTCACGTTCACCCGCGACGAACTGGAGAAGATCGGCCGTTACATCACGGCCGAGTTCAGCGGTCTGACCCTCGACGCGATCCGCCGCCGCCTCATCCGTATGACGGAGGCGGAACGCGCCCTGCACGACGACATGCTGAAGAAGACGATCGCCCTCGGCATCGAGGCCGTGAACGACGTCGCGCCTGTCGAGCATGACCTCTACGTCGAAGGAGCGAGCTCGATCTTTCTGAAGCCGGAGTATGCCGACGCGAACTCCATGCGCAGAACGTTCCTCGCTCTGCAGGAAAAGGAGAAACTGATCGAGATCCTGGAGCAGTTCCTGAGTGAGGACGGACTGCAGATTCTGATCGGGTCCGAAAGCGACTTCACCCAGGTGCACAATTTCAGCATCGTGGCCCGCCGCTATGGCAACCAGGCCGCGCCGCTGGGAATGGTCGGTATCATCGGTCCGATGCGCATGGAGTACGCTCGCGTCGCGCCGCTGGTCGACTACCTCGGCCGCGCGCTCAGCAGCAAGATCGAGGAAGAACAGGAGCGCAAACAGTGACGAACGACAAGATGCCTGACGACGACCGGTACGTCATCGAAGACACCGGCGAGAGCATCGAAGACATCGAGCACGAGATGGAAGTGGCCGCGGAAGAAGCCGCGGACGCAACCGGCAGCTCCAGTCCTGAGCCGGCCGGGACCGAGTCGGCGGACGTCGCCGAATGGAAGAACCGCTACCTGCGGACGCTCGCGGACTTCGAAAACTTCCGCAAGCGCTCGGAACGTGAGAAGACCGAGTTCTTCAAGTATGCGCTGGCGGGTACGTTCAAGGACCTGCTCCCCATTCTCGACAACTTCGACCGGGCACTCGACCATGCCGAAGAGGGGGACGACTTTCACAAGGGCGTGCTTCTCATCTACAAACAGCTGTTCGACATGCTGAGGAAGGCCGGCCTCCGCCCGATCGAAGACCGGCAGGTGACGTTCGATCCCAACATCCATGAGGCGGTCATCCGCGAAGAAAACGATTCGGTTCCGAACCAGACGGTCCTGGAAGTCCTCCAGAAGGGCTACTTCCTTCACGACCGTCTGCTGCGGCCGGCGCTGGTGAAGGTGGCCGTGGGGGGACCGGAACGGGACGTTGAGGTACAGTAGTGGAAGAAAGCGTCCCGAGTCCTGTTAACTTAGGTTTCCATGCCGAAAATCATCGGAATTGATCTCGGCACGACCAACTCGTGCGTTGCGGTCGTCGACGTGACCACGCCGCAGGTCATGCCGAACCGGGAGGGGAGCCGCACCACCCCCTCTGTGGTCGGCTTCACGGAGGATGGGGAGCGCCTCGTCGGCCAGATCGCGAAACGCCAGGCGATCACGAATCCCTACAATACCGTCTACGCGATCAAGCGGCTCATCGGGCGGAAGTTCGAATCCGAGGAGGTCGGGCACGCCCGGAAGATCCTTCCGTACCAGATGGTCCCCGCGTCGAACAGCGACGTGAAAGTGAAGATCCGCGATCGCGAATTTTCGCCGGAGGAGATCTCGGCGTTCGTGCTGATGGAGATCAAGAGCTTCGCGGAGGAGTTCCTCGGCGAGCCGGTGACGGAAGCCATCATCACGGTCCCCGCGTACTTCAACGACTCGCAGCGCCAGGCCACCCGCGATGCCGGAAAGATCGCCGGACTGGACGTGCTGCGCATCATCAACGAGCCGACCGCGGCCGCCCTCGCATATGGCCTCGACAACCGTCAGAACCAGATCATCGCCGTCTACGATCTCGGCGGCGGGACGTTCGACATCTCGATCCTCAAGCTCGAGGACGGACTCTTCGAGGTCCTCTCCACATCAGGCGACACGTATCTCGGCGGCGAGGATTTCGACAAGCGGATCATGGACTGGCTGATCGAAGGATTCCGCCGGGACACCGGAATCGATCTGACAGAGGACCGCATGGCGCTGCAGCGGCTCAAGGAAGCCGCCGAGCGCGCGAAGTGCGAGTTGTCGATCTCCGCCGAGACGCGCGTCACGCTGCCCTTCATCTCCGCCGACGCATCGGGTCCGAAGCATCTCAACAGCGTTCTCACGCGCCATGAATTCGAGCGTCTGGTAGAAGACCTCGTTCAGAAGACGATCGCGCCAGTGAACGACGCGCTGCACCAGGCCGGACTCCGCCCCGACCAGGTCGACGAAGTCGTGCTGGTCGGCGGCCAGACCCGCATGCCTCGCGTCATCGAGGCCGTCCAGAAAGTATTCGGCAAGGAGCCGAACCGCAACATCAACCCCGACGAAGTCGTCGCAGTCGGCGCGGCCATCCAGGGCGGCATCCTCCGGGGCGACATCAAGGACATGGTGCTGCTCGACGTGACGCCGCTCTCCCTCGGCATCGAGACGCACGGCGGTCTCTTCACGAAACTGATCGAGCGCAACTCCACGATCCCGACCAAGAACTCCCTCATCTTCACCACCGTCGCCGACAACCAGAGCAAGGTGCAGGTTCACGTGCTGCAGGGCGAGCGCGAATTTGCACGCGAGAACAAGTCCCTCGGAAAGTTCGACCTCGTCGGCATTCCGGCAGCCCCTCGCGGCGTCCCGCAGATCGAAGTCACGTTCTCGCTCGATTCGAACGGCATCGTCAGCGTCACTGCCCGCGACCAGGCTACCGGCCAGTCGACCGGCGTGCAGATCAACCCGGCCGGCGGCCTCTCCAAAGACGAGATCGAGCGCATCCTGCATGAGGCGACCGAGTTCTCGAGGACCGACGCGGCCCGCCGCGAGATCCGCATGGTGCAGAACAAGCTCGAGGGCATGATCTACACGAACGAGAAGGTATTCCGCGAGTTCGGCAAACTTCTGACGGATGCCGACCGCGAAAAGGTCCAGAAAGTCATCACCAAGGCGAAGGACGCGGCGAACTCGGAAGAGAAGCAGGTCCTCAACGACGCGATCTTCGAGTTGCAGAATGCCTCGCGCATCCTCACCGGCGTGATGCTCTACAACCCGATGAAACTCGGATCGCCGACGGATACTCCGTCGTAGCTCACCGCTGACGCCTCGCAGCTCAGGGGCAATTCTCCTGTCAGCTGTGAGCCGTGAGCTGTGAGCTCCTGAAAACCATGGCCTCAGTGGAAAAACGCGATTATTACGAAGTCCTCGGTGTCGAACGCGGCGCAAGCATCGACGACATCAAGAAGGCTTACCGCAAGCTTGCGCTGAAGTACCACCCCGACAAGAACCCCGGCAACGCTCAGGCGGAGGAGCACTTCAAGGAAGCGGCTGAAGCGTACGGCGTGCTCTCCGACGAGGAAAAGCGCGCCCGGTACGACCGCTACGGGCATCAGGGAATGTCGGGCATGGGCGGTTTCGACCCCAGCCAGTTCTCCGACTTTGGCGACATCCTTGGCGACCTTTTCGGATTCGGCGATTTCTTCGGCGGAGGCCGGCGGCGCTCGAACCGTCCCGCGCGCGGGAACGATCTCCGGTACGACCTGCAGATCGAGTTCGAGGAAGCGGTGTTCGGCAAGGAGGTCTCGCTGGACATCCCGCGGACGATCGTCTGCGAGACGTGCACCGGTTCCGGCGCGAAGCCGGGTACCTCGCCGGTGACGTGTACCGGGTGCGGCGGCCGCGGCCAGGTGCGCTACTCACAGGGTTTCTTTGCCGTGGCCAGGACATGCCCGCAGTGCGGCGGCGCCGGCAAAGTCATCAAGGAGCCCTGCGTGAGCTGTTCCGGAGCGGGGCGGCTCCGCGAAACGAAGACGATCTCGGTGAAGATTCCCGCGGGGGTCGACGACGGATCGCGGCTGCGTGTCGCCGGAGAAGGAGAGGCCGGCTGGAACGGCGGCCCGCCGGGCGATCTTTACGTCTTCATCTCGGTGAAGGAACACGCGAAGTTCCAGCGCCGCGACTACGACATCCATTCTGAACATCCGGTCAGCTTCACTCAGGCGGCGCTGGGGGCCGAGGTGAAGATCGATACGATCGATGGCAGGGAGACGTTGAAGGTTCCTCCCGGCACGCAGCCGAATCAGGTGTTCCGGCTGCGGAGCAAGGGAGTGCAGTTCCTCGACGGCAGCGGCCGGGGCGACCACTACGTGCATGTCGTGGTGAAGATCCCGGCCTCGCTGACGGACGAGCAGCGCCGTCTTCTCGAGCAGCTGGCCGCCATGGAAGGCGAGCATCCCCCCGAGAGAGGCGTCCTCGACAAAGTCAAAGAGTTCTTCCAGTAAACGGGCTTGGTGCTTAGTGCTTGGTGCGGCGAACCGTAGCTCACTGATTCGTGTCGTCGAGCGCCTGCTGATTCTTTTTGTCCTGTTCCTGTTTGATCGACTCCGCTTTCTTCCTGGCGCGCTGACCGGCTTCGAACGCTTCTTCCTCGGCCGTCTTCTGCCTGGTGGACGTGGTCGCGGAGGTATCCGTGGTGGTTGACGTCGTCGCAGACTGCTGACACGAGGCTGCCAGCAGAATCAGAAAAGCCGCAAGGATGCTCTTCATTCGTTCCTCCTCAGGGTCATGGTAGAACACGCCACCATGCGAATCGCGGAGATGCTTCGCTTCCTGCCGCCACCCGTTCTTTTCATGATCTGCTTCGCATCGTCTTCGTTGGGAGAACGACTGCGGCCGTGGCCCGTCACGCTTGACCATCGCGTCGGTGTCGGAATCGGAGCCGCGATTCTCGTCGCCGCCGCGACTTTCGGATCGTGGGCGGCCTACGAGATGTGGCGGCATCACACGCCGCTCGAGCCCGGCCATGTTCCCAGGAAGCTCGTGACGACGGGCCCGTTCCGGTTCACGCGGAACCCGCTGTACGTGACACTGGTGCTGATTGTGGTCGCTTCCGGCTTCATGATTGAGTCAGCATGGTTCTTCGTCGGGGCGGCCGCGCTGGCCGTGCTTCTCGATCGCCTGGTGATCGTTCGCGAAGAACGAGTCATTCGCGAACACTTCGGAGAGGAGTACGAGGCGTACATCGCAAGTGTGCGGCGGTGGGTGTGATCGTGCTTGGTGCTTGGTGCTTGGTGCTTGGTGTTGTCGAAGCAGTCGCCGACCGATCCCATCGACGGCCGTATGCCGGCTTCGCGACATCGCTTCCCAGACTCGATGGACGTGTACTCGCAACCTTGATCGGAGTGAAAAAACACGCCGTCAGGACGACGCTGCTCGGATCGTCTGCTCCGACGTCATACTCACGCGACAGCTCCTTCGCGGATCGGCCGGACGGAGCGAGCCGCACTAACTGCTCCTGCAACTCCGCTGAATATCGCTTTTGCGTCGTTCCCATCAGGTGTCCACGAAACCGGGTCAACTCCACTTCTCCTGCTGCTGGACCGTCTCGTTGTCGTGCGCGAAGAGCGCGTCATCCGCGAGCACTTCGGTCAGGAGTACGCAGGCTTTAGGAAGCGCGTCCGGCGCTGGATCTGATTCGCGCCGGCGGTCAACGGATGACGGTCATCCTCTTGATCTGCAGCCGCTCTCCGGCCGCATCGCGCGATCGCTGATCGTACGTTGCCTCGATTCTGTACAGGACGGGCTCGCTGTCGACGATGACGCCGAAGACCGTGAACTCTCCGTCGAGATGCGGGGCGTCTGCCAGCAGAATCGAGAAGGATGTCTCCCCGCTGTCCGGATCATCACCATGGGCGAGGGAGATGATGCCTCGCTGATGCTTCAGCGGACCCGCCTCGAGCGCGATTGGCGCGATGACGGCGCGCTGCGCATCGGTCAGCGGAACCTCCCGGTCCTCGGCCGTCGCCGTTTGCGCGACGAACCGCTGTTCCACGCGATAGAAGTACATCGAGTCATACACGCCGGCCTCGACGAGTTTCAGGAACTGCGCGACGGTTTTCGGTGCAATCTCCGGGAGGAGGCGGATCGTCAGCGTGCCGGCTGTTGTTGTCATCTCTACCCGCGGGGCCTGCGGCGCAGCCACGGACGGTGCCGTCGATGTACACGCGGTGAAAATGACGAGGACGGAAAGCAGGGAAAGCTTCATGCGCGGCATTGTGCCAAAGGATCGCGTTACAGCCGCGTCACGGCTGCGAGGTAGAGGCGCGAGAATTGTTCGCGCAGGCCGAACTCGCGGTCGATGTCGAACATGCCGAAGAGCTCGAGGATTTTGGGAAAGCCGGCGTGGTACGTCGCGCTGATCAGCGACCGCCGTGTCGGCCAGAACGACCGTTCATTCGAGATCGCCGACCACTGCTGCTCGACCGTCGAACCTCCCGACGGTTCGGCGAACCAGCAGCCTTCGTAACGGTGTCCGCCATGGTCGAAGCTCACCAGGCCGGAAAGATGCGCCGCGTACGTCTCGTGCCGGGCCGACGTCTCGTCCGGAGCCACGTGCGTATCGACGAACAGCAGCCCGTCGTCCGCCGTGATCGCCCGAAGCGTCCGCAGGAACGCGAAAGGATTGTCGAGATGGTAGAGCAGCCCGCAGCAGACGACCGCGTCGAAGCGCCCATCGCGCTCGGGCGAGAGGGTCTTTACGTCGCGAAGTTCGAAGCGCAGGTTATCCAGGCCAAAGTATTCGCGGATCATCTCCCCCTTCTCGAGATTGCCGGCGCGCCCCTCCATCCCTGTGACATCCCACCCCTCGCGCGCCAGCTCGAAAGAGAGACCTCCTTCGAGCGACCCGAGGTCGAGGATGCGGAGCGGCCGTGGGGAGGCCACGAAGCGCCGGATCAGGCTCTTGATCGTGGTCGTCCGGGGATCGTCGCCGATCAGGCCCTTGTCCCGGCCGAGCGTCGATTCGGTTTCCGACAGCGGGATGTTGTGCCCGGTCCACTCCAGGCGGCGGATGGCCTCGAGGCGCCGGCGATCGGGATTTTGTAGGATGTCGCGGATTTTGAGGTCGGTCTCGTTCACGCGCGCGTCAGGGTACCTCAGCCCGATGGAATGCACGCGGTCGAGCCCGCCTTCTCACATGGGTCCGGATGGCGGCGAAATCGCATACGTACGTCATCCACGGAGGTGCTGATGCAGGTGGGAGCACGCGAGGGGGATACGGTTCGGGTTCACTACAAAGGCCGTCTCGACGATGGCTCGGTTTTCGATACGTCGGAAGGGCAGGATCCGCTCGAATTCACCATCGGTGCACTCCAGGTGATCCAAGGATTTGAACAAGCAGTCCTCGGCATGAGCGTCGGGGATACCAAGATTCAGAGAATCCCCGTCGAAGAGGCTTACGGCGAGAGACAGGATGATCTGATCTTCGAAGTGCCGCGTTCTGCGATGCAGGACGGCGAGGATCTCACGGTTGGCGATCTCGTGCAGATCCACCTACCGGACGGTCAGACCGCCTCGATGAGCGTGGCGGCGATGAATGACGATACGATGACGTTAGACGCAAACCATCCCCTGGCGGGCAAGAACCTGACGTTCGACCTCGAGCTCGTCCAGATCGTGCACTCCTGAGTGCCGGAGAAAGAGAAGAGATGTCTTCGAAAGTTTTTGTAGGGAATCTGGATTTCAACACCACCAAGACGGAGGTCCAGACATTGTTCGCCGAAGCGGGCGAGGTTCGCGATGTGTACCTGCCGACGGACCGTGAAAGCGGTCGTCCTCGCGGGTTCGCGTTCGTCGAGTTCGCCACGGAAGAGCAGGCCGCGGCGGCGATCACGAAATTCAACGGTTACCAGATGGGTGGCCGGACCCTCCGCGTGAATGCAGCCGAGGACCGTCCCCGCGGCGGTGCCGGTGCTGGCGGCGGCGGTGGTTATCGCGGCGCTGGAGGAGGCGGTGGCGGTGGCTATCGCGGTGCCGGCGGCGGTGGCGGCGGTGGTGGCTACAGCGGCGGAGGTGGCGGCGGCTACGGTGGTGGCGGCGGCGACTTCGGCGGTGGTGGTGGTGGCTATGGCGGCGAGCGTTTTCCGCCTTCGAAGCCGAAAGGCAGCCGCCGGAACATTCGCGGCAAGAAGAGAAGCCTGTAAGTTGGAGTGCGGCAGCTTGCTGCCGCTCGGGCAGGGCGCAGCTTGCTGCGCCCTGTTAGCTGACGAGGGTCGCGGGCGAGGTCGCCCGCGCTCCACTTCCCCCTACGTTGCTGCCGGCTTCTTTTTCGCGATCACCAGCACCAGGATCGTGATCATCACCGCTCCGATCAGCGGGAGCACCATCCCCGCGCGCACGCCGGCGGACTGCGAAATGTGGCCGAGCGCCCAGGGGAACAGCATCCCTCCGAGGAGACCCACGGCGAACAGCAGTCCGAAGATCGTTCCGGCGTTGCGCTCGTATCGGTCCGCGGCCATCGCCAGCGTCGTCGGATAGATGGCGGCAAACGACAGCCCGATCACGACGGCTCCGAGCGCGAGCATGCCCAGCGACCGCGACATCCACAGAATGGCGGCACCCGCGGCCGATCCGATCCCGCTGGTGAGCACCAGCCGGTTCTTGCCGATCCTGTTCACGAAGGCGGCGCTGATCAGGCGGCCCATCATCAGGGCTGCCCAGTAACCCGCGAGGATCCACGTCGCCACGCGCGGCGATGCGCCGACCGAGCCGACATACGTCGAAGTCCAGCCTCCGATCGCCGATTCGTTTCCCGACTGGAAGAACAGCAGGCTGGCGAACAGCATCACGCCGGCATGCCGGCGCGATGCCGCGATCGACGCGAAAATCGAAAAGCCGACGTTGTCACGAGGCGGTGGAAACGGCAGCAGCACGTAGGCGAGCGCGCACGCGAGCGCCAGTGATGCCGCGATCATCATGAGCTGAGAGATCGTCAGTACGTGCGTGATCGACGCGGCGAGCAGCGGAATGAACAGCGCGCCGAAGCCGAAGAACATGCCGAGGTAGTTGAGCATCGCGCCGCGCTCTTCGGTGTAGAGATCAGCGACCAGGGCATTGGTCGCGGTATTCAGACCTCCGCCGCCGAAGCCGAGCGCGAACGCCGCCGCGGCGCCGGCCGGAAACGACCGGGCAACGGAAAACGCGACGAGCGACGCGGCCACGATCGCCGCCGAGGATGCGAGGACCGTCTTGCTGCCGAAGCTGTCGAAAACAGGGCCGGTGATCAGCGTCGCGGCGAACACGCCCAGGAACAGCATCAGGAAGATATCGCCCTGCTGCGCGAGGTTGACGTCGAGGCGATCGCGCATCTCCGGCAGACCGAAAAGAACGCCGAGGACGGCGAGCACGATGCCGAAGACGAAGATTCCGCCGCACGCCGACCAGAAGAGCCGCCGGCGCGCCGAGGGCGCGAGAGTGAGGTCGGCAGTCATCGGCGAAGCGCCTTTTCGTATGCAGCGAACACCTGGGGATTGTTGTCGGCGGGGATACCGGGAACATTCGGCGAGACGAACACCGGCGGCGTCATTCCGCGTTTGCCGATCTGCGCGGCAACTTCTGCCACGATCGAGTTGGCGATAGTCACGAAGGCCACGGTCGATCCCGCCGCCACCGGCGCCTTCCATCCTGCGATTGCCACCAGTGCATCCTCGGCCGGTACGCAGTTGTCGATTACGACATCCGCAACCTCCGAGAGTTTCTTCCCGGACGAGTGCGTGCTCCTGCTCCGGTTCTGATTGTCCATCGACGTGATGGCCACGACCTTCAATCCGCGCTCACGCGCTTCGATGGCCACCTCGATGCCGACGGCGTTCATCCCGCCGTGCGAGAAGACGACCATGATGTCGCCCTTCCTGATCGGCTCATTCTCGAAAAGTACCTTTGCATAACCTTCGCGGCGCTCGAGCCACAGCAGACCTTTCGCTCCGCCGGATCCGAGGACGTTCTGCCACTGCAGGCGCGCGTCCATGAGGGGACGGAAGACCGGGAAGCTTCCGTACCGAGGAAACACATCCTGGACGGGAAGCACGGAGTGTCCGCTTCCAAACAGATGGACGAGTCCTCCGGCGGCAATCGATTCGGCCATCATCGCGGCCGCTTTCTCAATCGACGCCGTCTGTGTGGTCCAGATGCGTTCGAGGACTTTCGTGACCTGTTCGCGGTACTTGTTCATGCTCATCGAGAGCGTTTCTCCAGTCCGGCCAATGCGGCGCGCGCCGACCCGAGGAGGTTCGCGTCGCCGCCGAGAGTGCTGATGGTGATTTCCACCTGTGGTGCCGAAAGGGGCTGGCCGCGCTCGATGACCGCTTCGCGGAGATCCTTCAGAAAAAGATCGGAGGCCGCCGTGAGGCCGCCGGTGAGGACGACCGCCTGCGGATCGAGCGTGTTGATGAGATTCGCCACGGCGTATCCGAGAAGTCGGCCGGCTCGGCGGAACGCGTCTTGCGCTTTTCGATCGCCGCGACGGGCTTTTTCGGCCGCTTCTTCTGCCGATCGCAGGCCGGTGAGGCGAGCCACTGCCGGTCCTGCCGCCAGTGCCTCGAGCGCTCCGCCGCGCGAAGTGTGCTCGTTGGTCTGGTCGGTGACCACCAGCCAGCCCGCGCAACCGGAGAGCTCATGCGCTCCACGAAGGATGCGACCGCCGCTGAGGATTCCTGCGCCGATGCCGGTTCCGACGATCAGCGCGATGACATCTGTGCGGCCGCGCGCCGCGCCCTGCCACGCTTCGCCCAGAACGGCCGCGTTGCGGTCGCTCTCCACGACGACAGGAACTTTCAGCTTCTGTCGAACGAGGCGGGCGAGAGGGACGCGCTCCCAGCCCGGCAGGTTCGGCGCCCAGACCGTCCCGTCAGGACGCGCCAGTCCGGGAACGGCGATCCCGATGCCGCCCACTGCACCGGCAGCGCGCGCGAGACGAATGATCTGATCGACCGGAGCGTCAGCCGACGAGGTGTCGACCAGTTCGGCGACGCGATCGCGAATGGCGCCGCGCGGTGAGACGACCGCCGCTGCGACTTTCGTCCCGCCGAGGTCGACGGCCAGGACCGAACGTGAGGGACGACGCGAGCGAACCGGCATCGGCGCCGGCATCATATCTCTGAGCGAGTGCTTGGTGCTTGGTGCTTGGTGCTGAGTGCGGGGTGGGAGAGAGGGGGGGGCGCGAGGATCCGACTGCGTGCCGCCCGGACCCCCAGGTCCCTCGCTCAAGCTCGGATGACAGGTTGGCCAGTCTCGTAAAACCAGCGCTCAGCACCAAGCACCGTGCAACCGAGCACCGAGCACTAAGCACCAAGCACTAAGCACAAAAAACGGGACAGCCGAAGCTGTCCCGTTTGTGTTTGCGAGTCTCCAGACTCTCAGATGATGTTGACGTTGGCGGCCTGAAGGCCCTTCGGGCCACGGGTGATCTCGAACTCCACGTTCGCGCCCTCGGCCAGCGAGCGGAATCCCTGCGTCTGAATCGCGCTGAAGTGGACGAATACGTCTTCGCCGCCGTCAGTCGTGATGAAGCCGAACCCCTTCGCGTCGTTGAACCACTTGACGGTACCGGTTGCTTTCATGTTTCTCTCCTTTCCGTGCTGCCATTGGGAGAGGAACTTTGTTCAGCTTCTCCGGTGTGGCAAACCACTGAATCTGGTGCTGCAACGCCGTCCCGGAGATCCGAATTCCTTTAAACTGGCGGCGGGAAATCCTTCACAAAAGAATGAGCTGGGACATTTTCGTTCAGGATCTGCCGCCGGAAGCCCGCTCCGTGAAAGACGTGCCGGATGAGTTCCACCCGCATCCTCTCGGCCGGCGGGAAGATGTGATCGGCCGGATCCGGTCCGTTTTTCCCGACGCCGACTTCGAAGATCCATCGTGGGGCCGCCTCCAGAAGGACGGCTACTCGATCGACATCAGCATTGGCGATCTCGAGGAGGTCGGGGGCGTGACTCTGCATGTGCGCGGGTCCGACGATGCAGTCGGTGCGGTCGTCAAGCTGATCGAGGCAATCGGCGGCCGTGCCGTCGACAGCTGGACCGGAGAGCTGTTCGACCAGGCCATCGCTCTGCACTCGATCCGCCGCTGGCGCGCCTACCTCGAAGAGATCTGATCCGTTGCCCGACCACATTCTGGAGATCTCCTACGAAAGCTCACTGGACGACACCGTTCAGGCGCGGCTGTACATGACGGCTTCGCTCGGCAGCTCGTCTGTCGAGGGGCCGGCCGGCACGATGACGACGTCGGCATACTTCGATACTCCGGCCGCTCGTGATGCTGCCGCCGCCGCGTTCGATGGGCTCGACGTCGAGGTGCGGACCGCGGATCGCGATCGCGTGAACTGGCTCGAGCGCTATCAGCAGTCGCTGCACGCGATCGAGATCGGTGAGCGGTTCCTCGTGGCGCCCGACGCCGCTCTCTTTCCTCGGGACAGCGCGAGGCTGCGCATCATCGTTCCGCAGGAGCAGGCGTTCGGAACGGGCTCACACGAGACCACGGCCCTCTGCATCACGCTTCTGGAGACGATGGAGTTGCGGGGGAAGCGGGGCCTGGATATCGGCTCGGGCAGCGGAATCCTCGCGCTGGCGATGCATCTTCTCGGCACGCGGAAGGCCGTCGCCTTCGACAATGATCCGGACGCGTTCGCGGCGCTGCGCGACAACCGCATTCGCAACGACGTGCCCGAGGAGGCCATGCCGATCTTCATGGGCGGAACGGAAGCGCTCCGCGCCGGAACGTTCGATGTCCTGACGATGAACATCATCCCCGAAGTCATCATCCCGCTTCTGGGCTCGGTGGTGGAGCGGATGGCCCCCGGCGCCACCATCATCGTCAGCGGTGTGCTCGGTGAGAGACGCGATGACGTTGTGGCCGCGGCGGCGGACCATGAGCTGCGTCTGGCAGACGAGCGGCGGCGCGGGGAGTGGTGGGCGGGCCTGTTTCAGCGCGCGCGATAGAGATCCATCACCCAGTGGGGCGGGTCGGCGTGCATCGGAGGATTCTTTCCCTTGTCCATCGCCCAGCGATGCAACCAGGAGAGGCCGCGCGTCCCGACGTAGCGATCGCGCTGCGTATAGGCCTTGTCGCGCAACGCCTCGTCCATCGAGATGAACTCGTAACCTCGCTTGCGCGCCATCTCTACGAGACGATCGAGGTGATCGGCGTTGAGCTGGTTGACGTGGAGCAGGAGGATCTGCGGAACCTCGTACCCCAGGGTTTCCCGCGAGAGCTTCTCGCAGAAATCGAATACGTCGTTCATGTAGCGGACGTAATCGTTCGCGACTGCCGCGGCGGTCCGGGCGTCGCGGCGCTCGAGCGCAGTCCTGTATGCCGCGGCATAGATCCACTCGTCGTTGTCGATCGTGACGGGAGCGTTGACGTAACCGCGACGCTCGAGAAAATCCTCGAACGCGCGCTTCTTCCGAAGATCCATGCCGGTGCGCAGATACGGGTAGCGGAAGTAGCGGAGCTTCCGGCCGCGATTCGCCAGAAGCGCCCGGAGCATGGTTGAAGAGTTTATCCCGAGCGAAGCGAGGGATCTCCGGTACCACCGGCAGGATCGACAACGTCAGCCGCTGCCGGTGCTTCCGGAGATCCCTCGCTTCGCTCGGGGTTAACCCCTTGGGTAATCCCGTCTCTCCGGTCCCGTGAAAATCTGCCGCGGTCTGGCGATCTTCTGGTCGGGGTCGAGGAGCATCTCCTGCCACTGGGCGAGCCAGCCGGAGACGCGCGGGATCGCGAAGAGGACGGTGAACATCTCCATCGGGATGCGCATGGCCTGATAGATCAGTCCCGAGTAGAAATCGACGTTCGGGTAGAGCTTGCGCTTGACGAAGTAATCATCCGACAGCGCGATCTTCTCGAGCTCGAGCGCGATGTCGAGCAGCGGATTCCGTCCCGTGACCTCGAACACTTCGTCCGCGACCTGCTTGATGATCTTCGCGCGGGGATCGTAGTTCTTGTAGACGCGGTGTCCGAACCCCATGAGCCGGACGCCCTCTCCGGCCTTCACCTTCTTGATGAAGTCGGGAACGTTCTTCACTGAACCGATCTCGTTCAGCATGTGGATCACGGCTTCGTTGGCGCCGCCATGGAGTGGCCCGTAGAGCGCGGCGGCCGCCGCGGCGACGGCCGAGTAAGGATCGACCTGCGAGCTGCCCACGGCGCGCATGGCGTTCGTCGAGCAGTTCTGCTCGTGGTCGGCGTGGAGGATGAAGAGCACGTCGAGGGCCCGTTCGAGCGCGGGGTTCGGCTTGTACTTCGTCTCCGTCATCTTGAACATCATGTTCAGGAAGTTGCCGGGGTAGGAGAGGTCGTTGTCCGGATACGCGTAAGGCATTCCGATCGTGTGGCGGTAATGGAAACCGGCGATCGTGATCACTTTCGCGATGATCCGGATGATCTGCTTCTTCCGCACGGCGGGATCGAAGATCTCTTTCGCTTCCGGATAGAACGTGCCGAGTGCGGCCATGCTCGAAACGAGCCGGCCCATGGGATGGGCGTTGAACCGGAAACCTTCGAGCAGCTTCCGGAAGTTCTCGTTGACGATCGTGTGGTGAGTGATGTCGTACTCCCACGTCTCCAGCTCTTTCTTCGACGGCAGCTCGCCGTTGAGCAGGAGGTACGCGGTTTCGAGGTACGTGCTCTTCTCCGCGAGCTGTTCGATGGGATAGCCGCGATATTCGAGGATGCCTTTGTCGCCATCGATGAACGTGATCGCGCTCCGGCAGGAGGCCGTGTTCATGAACGCCGGGTCGTACGTCATCAGCCCGAAGTCGTCCTCGGATGCCTTCATCTGACGCAGGTCAGTCGCCTTGATCGTTCCTTCGCTGATGGGGATCTCGTACGTCTTGCCTGTGCGGTTATCGGTGATCGTCAGACTCTGGGTGGCCAAAATTCCTCCGGGCGGATACGGCGCTTCGTCGCGCGGCAATCTATCAAATGTCACCGTACCGTGCAGCGATGATTCCAGCCGCGGCGATCGCGGCGGTCTCGGCGCGAAGCCTTCTCGGTCCCAGGCGCTGGAAGACGCATCGCTCCTCTCTGGCCAGCTCGATCTCCGCCTGCGCCCATCCGCCCTCCGGGCCGACGAGCAGGGTGGCGGTCTGAAACGAGGGAGGATCGCCCGGCGCCGAGTCCGCGTCGAAAAAGAGTCTGACCCCTGGACGGCGGACCACATCCTCGAAGGCGGCAGGAGGCTCGAGCGAAGGCATGACGGACCGGCCACTCTGTTTCACCGCCTCGAACACGATCTTCTCCCACCGGTCCGCTTTGCCGCGGTAGCGCTCGGGCCGCACTTCGACCCGTTCCGTGATCAGCGGGATCAGCGCGGCCACACCCAGTTCGGTCGCCTTCTGGAGCACGAGCTCGAACTTCTCGAGCTGGATGATGGCCATGGCCAGGACGATGCGGAGCGGCGATTCCCGCGAGGGGGCCGGGCCAGTAATGCGGACGCGAATCGCCTCGCGGCCCGCGGCCACGACTTCGCCCGTCACGGCGATGCCCCGTCCGTCGAGCAGCTCGACTTCCTCCCCCTCGTGCACACGAACCACGCGCGCGGCATGGTGAAGCTCGTCGCCGGTGATCGAGACTTCCTCCTGACCGAGATCGCCGTCGAAAAAGATGCGGTGATGCATCAGCCGACCTCCGCCACCACGTCGCGGCTCTTGGGAGGAGTCAGCTCGGCGCCGCGTATGAGGGGAAGGAGGAGGAGGCCGGGGATGCCGAGGATGAGCGTGAGCCAGAAATAGGGGGCGTAACCGATGTTTTCCGTCAGCACGCCGCTGAACGAACCGATCACGAATCGCGTGAATGCGAAGGCAGCGCTGAGCAGCGCGTACTGCGTGGCCGCGAACTCGCGATCGCAGATGGCCATCAGGAATGAGAGGAAGGCGGCGGTCCCGAGGCCGCTGCAGAAGTTCTCCACGATCACCACGCCGTAGAACATCGGCTGAGACGCCGGCTGCCCTGCTGCGATGGCGTAACCACCGTTGGAGAGCACCTGCACGATGCCGAGCCACAACAGCGAATGCCAGATTCCGATGCGCGAGATGAACGCACCCCCGATGAAGGCGCCCGCGATCAGGAACGAGAGGCCGATGACCGTGGTGACGGTTCCGATCTCCGCGGTCGAGAATCCCTTGTCCACCCAGAACGGCTTGGACATCGGTACCAGCGCTGCGTCGCCGAGACGGTAAATGAACGCGATGGCCAGGAACGCAAAGGCGTGCTTGCGCTGCAGCCACTGTCCCATGCCGCGAAACGGGCTCTGGTGCCGCGTCGCGGCGCCCGATTCGTGAGGCAGAAACATCGTCGTCACGAGCGCCAGGCCCATGATGGCGGCGGCGACGAGGAACGTGGCCTTCCAGCCGATGACGGAAGTGAGCGCCGCGAGCGCGCCGCCGGCGACGATCATCGCGCCGCGGTACGAAGTCACGCGGATCGAGTTCACGTATCCGAGCTGACGCTCGGGAGTGATGCGGACCGCCATCGCGTCGATGGCGATGTCCTGCGTCGCCGATGCGAAGGCCAGAACCGCCACGATGACGAAGAAGAGCGTGGTCATCTCCGGCGGAACCACGGCGAAAGCCGCAATCGTGGCGATCAGCACGACCAGCGCCGCCGCGATCCAGCGGCGATAGGTCCCGAACCGGTCGATGGCCGGCGACCACAGAAACTTCCACGTCCAGGCTGAGCTCACCGCGCTCACGAGCCCGATGTTCGTCAGAGAGATGTCCTGCACCCGCATGTAGAGCGGGAGGAGCTGGTCCACGATCCCGAACGGGAACCCCTGGGCGAAGTAGAGGACCGCCGCGATCGTGGGTGCGAACCACGCCGGGCGGGCGAGGCTGCCGGGAGGCTCGAACCTTGCTGTCGTGGTCATCGGAGGAACGATATGCGAAAAAGCTCGTTTGTCTTAGCGGCGGTGGTGCTGTTCACGGCCGCCTGCGGTTCCATCGGCGGCCTCGGTGACCTCGGTGGCATCCTCGGCAGCCCGTCCTCGACGCAGGCGTCGGACGTGCGAGGCACGGTCAGCTCGATCGACACGGCGGGACGCCGCATCATCATGGACGTCGCGTACGTGAACAACCTGCGCAACACGCAGAACGCGCAGTCGATCTATTACGACAACAACACGCGCGTCGAGTATCAGGGGCAGACCTATCGCGTGGAAGATCTCGAACGCGGCGACGAGATCTCGGTGCGCGGCCACAACGACAATGGCCGCTATGTGGCCGAGGTGGTCACGGTGACGAGGAACGTGCGGACGTAGGTTTTGAAGGATGAAGGATGAAGGATGAAGGATGAAGGATGAAGGATGAAGGATGAAGGATGAAGGGGTTGCAGTGACCTTCATCCTTCATCCTTCATCCTTCATCCTTTTTCTTATCGCGAGTAGACGGTCACCGGAAACTTCATCTGACCGATGGGGGTGTTGTAATAGGCGTTGCCGCGGAGCTCGTAACGGGCACGGTTGCCGTTGATCAGGCCAACGATCTCGCTCCAGAGGCTCTGGATGTTGCTGTAGCCGACCCTCCCGCGAAGATGGACGTCGCCCGTGCCGTTCGCCGGAATCCGGATCTGCTGGTCGCTCATGCTGTCCAGAATCCGCGAATTGTTCACATAGAGGGTGAAGTCGAACCGGTCCAGGCGGAGTCCGACCGTATTGGGGTTGTTCACTCCAACGGTCATGTCGAAGTCGATCGAGGACGCCGACAGCGGCAGCGCGATCTGGACCCTGGGGTCGATGTTCCGCAGCGAATAGCTGGGATTCTCGATGTTCAGGGTCTTCGCGATGGTGTTGCAGCCCGAGAGGACCAGCGTGATGAGGGCCAGGGTGATGCACAGGCCCGTGAGCAATGCCGCCTGAAAGAGAGACCGTCTCATGATGGCGGCGACCCCTGCAAACCGCTCGCCCGGGGGCGCGGCCGCGCGGGCGGCTATGTTATGGTCTGCCGGTTGCACCGGCAGGGCCAATCGGCAGAGAGGTGATTTTGGGGACGACGGCGATCATCGCGGCATACAACGAAGAAGGGACGCTCGCGGACGTTCTCGGCGCTCTGACTGCCAGCCCGCTCATCGACGAGGTGATCGTCGTGAGCGATGGTTCCACGGATGAGACCGTCAACATCGCGCGCCGATTCGACGTCACCACCATCGCCCTCCGGCAGAACCACGGAAAAGGCTATGCGATGCGCATGGGTGTCGCCTGGGCGACCCACGACATCCTCTTCTTCGTCGACGGCGACATGTTCAACGTCACCAGCGAGCACATCGAAGCGCTCGTCGGTCCCGTCGCGCGCGGCGAAGCGGACATGAACGTCGGCATCCGCCATCGCGGACCAGTCCTCGACTTTCTCCATCTGAAAGCGGGCTGCGGGCCGGTCCTCTCGGGGATCCGCGTGATGCGCCGCGCCGTGTGGGAAACCGTGCCGGTGCAGTACATGGAGCGCTTCAAGATCGAAGCAGCGCTCAATCGTTTCTGCGTCGCCGCCGGCTATCGCCAGCTCAACACCGTCATCTACAACCTCGGCCACGTCATCAAGGAGTCGAAGCGCGGCCTTCTCAACGGACTGCACAGCCGCTGGGAAATGAGCCGCGAAGTCTTCCTGCTGATTTTCGACCTCTACGTCTTCGAGACGTGGCGCTGGTCGGGCCAGGAAGAGATGCCCGTGGCCGAGTACGATCTCTTCGAGTAGCGGGCCGGGTGCGCACCACTCGCCTCATTCCAGCGCGTCCTGCAGCGACTCCGGTCGTGATTGGACCCTGGTCCTGGACCTTGGACCTTGGACCTTAGACCTTGGGCCCTCGGTGACGCCTCGTGCGCAAGGTCCAAGGTCCAGGGTCCAAGGTCCAAGGTCCAATCGCCCCGAAGCCGCCAAGCGTTCAGAACCCGCGCGGCGGTAACCGAAGAACTCCCGACCCTCACGACCGCCGCGTGGCGTCGAGCTTGCTTTGAGTCGGGTATGGATCAGCAAGCGGTCATGCACCAGGATTGGCGGCACCTGCTCTTTCTGCACTGGGAAGTTCCGCCGCAGGAACTGCAGCGGCTCCTGCCGCCCGGTCTCGCCGTCGATCTCCACGAAGGCAAGGCATGGTTGGGTTTGATTCCTTTCACGCTGAGCGGCGTCCGCCCGGTCCTGATGCCCGCCCTTCCGGGCGTATCGACGTTCCATGAGGTGAACGTCCGAACGTACGTGCGCCGCAACGGAGTCGATCCCGGAGTCTGGTTCTTCAGCCTCGACGCCTCGAGCTCGATCGCCGTCGAGGCGGCGCGGCTCGCATACAAGCTTCCGTACTTCAAAGCGCAGATCGAGTTCAGCGCCCAGGGTGAAGCGCTGCCGCTCATCGAGTTCAATTCTCACCGCGAGGATGGCCGCGGGCCGACGCCGGCCCACGCCCATCTGCGGTATCGGCCCGAGGAAGGGGCGGCGAAACCGGCCGCGCCGGGAACGCAGGAGCATTTTCTGGTCGAGCGGTACGTGCTCTACGCGCAGGACTCCGATTATCAGCTGTGGAGAGCGCGCGTCGAGCATCAGCCCTACGTGATCCAGAAGGCCGAGTTGCTGGAGCTCGACGAAACGCTCGTGTGGGCGGCGGGGATTCGCCGATCCGATGCGGTCCCGCTCCGGCATTACGCGCGCGAAGTGAAGGTGAAGATCTTCCCGCCGGAGAAGGTGTGAAGCACTCCACTGTCATCCGAGCGTAGCGAGGGATCTGGGGGCCGGGTGGCGCGAACATCATGCCTCGTGCCGCTCATCCCCCCAGGTCCCTCGCTCACGCTCGGGATGACACGCTTTTTGAGACGTTCTCCCAGCCTGTTACCATCACAATCCCGCCACAATGTTTCCCTGACCTTTCCTCGAGCACGCTGCGACGGCCGTCGTAGACTTCCAGCATGAAGCGTGTCGTCGTCCTCGCGGCTCTCCTTCTTCTTTGCACCTCGATTCTTTCCGCTGCGGACACCTTGCGGGTGATCAGCGCGGGGCCCGTCGGCGAATTGGCCTCGATGGCGGAGGCGAACGAGGTCCGCGTCGTTTTTTCCGAGCCGATGGTGGTCGTGGGAAGAGTCCCGCAACCGGTGACGGCTCCGTTCTTCAGGATCGAGCCCGCGGTGAAGGGAACGTTCCGCTGGTCGGGAACGACGACGCTCATCTTCACGCCCCAGCCGCTGCCATACGCGCGGCAGTTCAACGTGACGGTCGATGCCAGCGCGCGCTCGGCTGCCGGGAACACGCTCGATCGCGACTACACGTTCTCGTTCACGACACCGACGATCCGGCTTCTGCGGACACAGTGGTATCGCAAGGGCGGGGAAGCAGGCGCGCCCCTCGTGATCGGCCTGCGGTTCAACCAGGCCGTCGATGCGCAGGTAGTGGCAAGCCATCTCCAGCTCCGAACGGTGGCACACCCGTTCCACGCGCCGGAGCTGCCGGCGGCGACGCTCGAGCGGGAGGCTTTCGAAGCGAAGCGGGTTCGCGCGGCCGCGACGGCGGCCGCCGGCGGCGAACGCGTCCTCGCCTTTCTGACCAGCGACTGGGATCGCAAGCGCATCGAGCCGGGCACTGACCTCGTGGTTCTCGAAACGAAGCCGGGGATCGCTCCGGAGACGTGGCTGCAGGTTTTCCTCGACGAGAAGCTCGCCGCTTCAGGACGCTCCGTCGCGGCGGGACGCCCGCAGGAGTACACGATCCAGCTCGAGCCGGCGTTCTTCGTCGAGCGTCTCAGCTGCGTCACCCGATGCGATCCCGAGATGGGGACGCATCTCGAGTTCCGAACCCAGGCCGGCGTTCGCCTGGCGGAGGTTCGCAAGGCCGTGAGCGTCACCGACGTGACCGATACGAAGAAGCCGGTGAAGCTTGAAGCGGAGGAGCGGACGTCCGAATATGACTATCCATCGAGCGCCTACTCGCTCGATACCCTCGGCTTCGATCTTCAGCCGTCGCGGCGCTACCTCGTCCGCGTCGACCCCTCGCTCCGCGCGGAGGATGGCCAGATCCTCGGTTACGCGTGGATGGGCACCATCGATGTCTGGCACAAGTCGGCGTTCATCAGTTTCGGGGAGGGGCAGGGCGTATGGGAGGCGAGCGGCGGGACCATCCTGCCGTTCCACGCGCGGAACTTCCGCAGCGTCAGGCAGTGGCTCGCGCCACTGAGCATCGAGCAGACGATGCCTCTGCTGCTGGAGATGCTGCGCAACGGATTCCGTTCGGTTCCGCCGGACGCACCGTCGAAACCGCGCACGCTTCGCGTCATCCCCGACAAGATCCAGGCTTTCGGGCTCGACGCGAGCTCCGTTGTCGGCAGCGACGGCAAAGGCCTCTTCTGGGCGGCCATCGAGCCGGACGAGACCATCCCGCGCTCGAACCTCTACGACCCGATGACCCGTGCCACGATCGTTCAGGTCACGAACCTCGGCATCAGCGTCAAGGACAGTCCGCTGAACACGCTGATCCTCGTCACCACGCTCGACGAGGGGAAGCCCGTTGCTGGCGCAAACGTATCGATCCGCACGACGGAGAACGAAGTTTTCTGGCGCGGTGTGACTGGCACCGACGGCATCGCGATCGCTCCGAACACGAACCTGCGCGAAGTGAGAACATCCTCGCCGGAGCAGGAGTACGACGAGTCGTGGCGTGCGCTCGGAGAACTGCATTTCATCGTCGTCGCCGAGAAGGGCGGCGACGTCGCCTACGTCGGGAGCGACTGGAATGAAGGGATCACCCCGTGGGAGCTCGGCGTCAACTTCGACATCAACGAAGCCGATCCGCTGCTCCGCGGGACGGTCTTCAGCGATCGAGGCGTCTACAAGCTCGGTGAAGAAGTGCACGCGAAGGTCGTCATCCGCAGCGACACTCCTGCTGCCGGGATGCAGCTGCTTCCGGCGGGCACGCGCGTGGAGGTACTCCTCCGCGACAGCCAGAACAAGGATGTGATCCGCGAGACCGTCTCGTTGAACGAGTGGAGCAGCGCGGAATGGGTGTTTCGCGTTCCGGCCGAGGCGCCGCTCGGCAACTATTCGATGCAGGCGAAAGTCGAGGGGCAGCGCCTCGCGGTCCACGGCGGGTTCCTGGTCGCCGCGTATCGCCGGCCCGATTTCCGCGTCGATGCGACAGTCGACGCGCCGTCCACGGTCGCCGGCACGAACGTGAACGGGAAAGTCACCGGCCGTTATCTCTACGGCGGTTCGATGTCGAACCGCGACGTGAGGTGGAAGTGGACGAAGCGGCCCGTGTGGGACGTCCCCGCCCCCATCCGCGACCGCTGGCCGTCCGAGCGGTTCCTTTTTCTCGGATGGAACGACGAGACCTCGCACGATCCGGTCACGATCAGTTCGAAGGAAGAACAGCTGGACGCGAAGGGGGAACTGAATCTCGTTCTCCCCACCGCCAAAGCGGACGGATGGCCATTCGAGTATCAGCTGGAAGGCGAAGTCGCGGACGTCACGCGGCAGCGCATCGCGAACCGCGCGTCGTTTCGCACCGACCCCGCCGAGTTTTACGTTGGAGTGAAGCCGCCGCCGTATTTCACGGAGTCAGCGAATGGCGTCGACACGGAGATCGTGGTCGCGGGCCTCGACGGACTGGCCGTCAGCGGAGTCGCCGTCCAGGTGAAGGTCGAGCGCATCCAGTACAACAGTGTCCGCCGCGCGGTGGGCAACGGCTTTTACGAATGGCAATCGGAGCGCAAAGAGCTGCCGGCCGGCGAATGGACTGTTAATTCCCAGGCGGCGCCCGTGCCGCTGCGCATCCCCCTCGCCGATGGCGGAGAGTACCGCCTGACCGCACGCGCAACCGATGGCGGCGGGCGAACCACCACGACGCGGACCTGGTTTTACGCGGTCGGGCCCGGATACACGGCGTGGGAACGCTACGATCACAACCGCATCGACCTCGTTCCGGAACGCAAGACGTACAAGCCGGGTGAGACGGCGCGGGTCATGATCAAGTCGCCGTGGGAGCACGCCACGGCGCTGCTCACCACGGAGCGCGAAGGAATCCGCTCGCACGAACGCTTCGAGCTTACTTCGACGCAGCAGACGATCAGCGTTCCCATCACCGACCGCGACATACCGAATGTCTATGTGTCCGTGCTTCTGGTCAAGGGGCGCACGCTGGACGCGACGACCGAGGATACGAGCGATCCCGGCAAGCCGTCGTTCCGGCTCGGGTACGTCGAGATCGAGGTCGAAGATGCGTCGAAGCGCCTCAGCGTCGAGGTGAAAGCGAACCGCGACGAATTCCGCCCCGCCTCGCGGGCGCAGATCGATGTGAACGTCCGAGATGTCAACGGCGGGCCCGTCCAGTCCGAAGTCACCTTGTGGGCCGTCGACTACGGCGTGCTCTCGCTGACGGCTTATCGGACACCGGACGTCGTCGAATCGATCTACCTGAAGAAGGCGCTGCAGGTCGTCAACGAAGATTCGCGACAGCGCATCATCAGCCGTCGCGTGCTGACGCCGAAAGGCGCGGGCCAAGGGGGAGGCGGCGGTGCCGACGCCGGACCAGGAACGCTCCGCAAGGATTTCCGCGTGCTGGCATTCTGGATTGGCTCCGTGGTCACCGATGCGCGGGGACAGGCGCGCACGAACGTGACCCTTCCCGAGTCGCTCACGACGTATCGCATCATGGCCGTGGCCGGCGATCGAGCATCTCGTTTCGGCTGGGATGATGCGGAGATCCGCGTCAACAAGCCGCTCATGCTGACGCCGGCGTTCCCCCGGTTCCTCTCTGTTTCGGACAGCGCGACTGTCGGTGCCGTCGTGCACAACCAGTCGAAACGCCGCGGCCGCGTCACCGTCACGGTCCGCAGTCTCGATCCGCGCGTCCTGGCGATCACCGGCGAAGAGAAACGCACGTTCGACGTCGCTGCCGGAGGCAGCCAGCTCGTTCGATTCGGCGCGACCGGCAATGCCGTCGGCACGGCGCGCCTTCAGATGCGCGTGACCATGGGTCGCGAGAACGACGCATTCGAGGACGTCGTCCCGGTCCGGATCCTCGTCTCACCGGAGACAGTCGCCGCGTACGGCGAAGCAAATCCGACCACGCGGGAAACGCTGGAGATCCCGGAACAGGTCGTTCCCGGTTTCGGCGGACTGAAACTCGAACTGGCGTCCACGCGGCTCGTCGGACTGGCGGAGGGAGCGCGGTACCTGGTCGAGTATCCCTACGGGTGTGCCGAGCAGCGCTCGTCGACCACACTCGCTCTCATGCTCGTCACCGACCTCGGCGCGGCCTTCAGCCTGCCGGGCATCAAGCCCGGAGAATCGCGCGAGACGGCTCAGGCCAGTCTCCGCACCCTGGAGCGATTCCAGTGCGGCGTCGGCGGCTTCGCATTCTGGCCGGGCAACTGCGCGAGCGTCTCTCCCTATCTGACCAGTTACGTGATTCATGTCTTCCAGCGCGCGCAGAAGCTGAAGTACGACGTGGATGCCGAAATGCTCACGCGCGCCTACGAATATCTCGATCGCAGCCTCGGTACCGAACGTCCGCCCAATGAAGGTTGGTGGCCGGCGTTCACGTCGTGGCAGGCGTTCGCCGTGAAGGTGCTCGCCGAAGGCGGCCGCAACGTCGACAGCCACATCAACCGCATCTACGGATACGTCGATCGTATGCCGGTGTTCGGCATCGCGTTCCTCGCCGATGCGATGGCTGCAGGCCGGGCCGACGCTCGCCTCGAAGACCTTCATCGGCGCATGCGCAACGCGATTCTGCCCGAAGGAGGTTTTGCGCACGTCGAGGAGTTGAGCGATCCGTATCTCCTCTGGTTCTGGAACTCGAACGTCCGCTCGACGGCCATCGCCCTCGGTACTTTCGTGCGACGCGGATCGGATGAAGAGCTCTCTAAGCGGATGGTCCGCTGGCTGATGCGCGCGCGCAAGGACGGGCGCTGGGGCAACACGCAGGAAAACGCCTGGGCCATGGCATCGCTGCTCGATTACTACCGCCGGTACGAAGCCGAAGTGCCGAACTTCGCGTCGACGGTCGCCCTCGGGACGGAGACGCTCGCGCGCGATGAGTTTCGAGGACGCTCGACCGAGTTGAAGTCACGCGACTTCTCGCTGCAGCAGGTACTTGCGAAAGCACCGGCCGGCCAGTCACTGCCTGTCGTGTTCGAGAGGGAAGGCACGGGCACGCTCTTCTACATGATGAGACTGCGCTATGCGTCGCTCGAGCGGAACCTGCAACCGATGGACAACGGTTTCCAGATCGAGCGGACTTACGAAACCGTTGGCGATGCGCCGTCACCGTCAGATTCGTTCGCTGCAGGTCAGCTGATTCGCGTGACGCTGAAGATCCGGAACACGAAGGAGCGGCGCTTCGTGGCCGTGACCGATCCGATCCCGGCCGGAACCGAGCCGGTCGAGACCGCATTCGCAACTACCGCCACCGATCTGGTCGAGCAGTCGCGAAATGACCGGATGTACGACTGGACGTCGTGGTTCCGCCGCGGCGGCTGGGACCACGAAGAGCGTCACGACGACCGCGTGAACGCGTTCGCGACACGCCTGGCCGAAGGGGAACACATCTATTCGTATCTGCTGCGGGCGACGACGGTGGGCGCGTTCCTCGTCGCCCCGGCGCACGTGGAAGAGATGTACGAGCCGGAGGTCTTCGGCCGCGCCGAGAGCAGGACGGTTCAGGTAACGCCATGAGGAACCGGTGGAGTGGACAGTGGAGGGCGGGCGACCTCGCCCGCCTGCTCGTGTTCGCGGGCGAGGTCGCCCGCGCTCCACTGTTTCTGGCGCTCGCCGCCTCCTTCGTCATCGGCCTCTGGATCCGGTTCGGTCCGATCGACCCCGCGCTGCTCGACTCGTCGCGCTTCGCATCCACGACGGTCCTCGATTGCAGCGGCGTGGTTCTTTACGAGCCGTTGTCTCCCGCAGGAGGACGCGGATCGTCGGTGCAGGCGGACGAGTTGCCGCCGCTCGTCGTCGCGGCGACCATCGCGGCTGAAGACCGGCGGTTCTTCGTGCATCCGGGTGTGGATCCGCTGGCTATCGCGCGGGCAATGCTGCACAACATCAGGAGTGGGCGCGTCGTCGAAGGCGGTTCGACGGTCACGCAGCAGGTGGCAAAGCTGCTTCTCAATGGTGGCGAGCGATCGGTCACCAACAAGGTTCGCGAGACGATCCTGGCGGTCCGGCTCGAGCGGCGGCGGCCGAAGACAGCGATCCTGGCGATGTACCTGAACGCTGCTCCGTACGGAAACCGGATCAATGGGATCGGCCGCGCGAGCCGGGCGTACTTTGGCGTCCGCCCGCACGACCTCACGCCGGCCCAGGCCGCGTTTCTCGCTGCGCTCCCGCAGCGGCCCAGTGCGTTCAACCCGTTGCGCGATGAGAAAAGGGCGCGGCCGAGGCAGCGCGCCATCCTGGCCGCGATGCCGTTGAGCGCCGCGGAGCGATCGATTGCGCTGCGCGAACGGCTGGTGTTTCGCGGAGGCACACAGCCACTTCTGGCCCAGCATTTCGTCGAGCGCGCCCTGCCGCGCTGCGGAACCCGGCTTGTGTGCGTGACGACGATCGACGCCTCGCTGCAGCGCGAGATTGCCGGCATCATCGAGGCACATCGTCCCTCGCTCAGGAAGCACGGAGCGCGAAATGTCGCGGTTGCCGTTCTCGACAATCGAAGCGGCGAATGGCTGGCGTGGGAAGGTTCAGGCGACTATTTCGACGCCGAAGCCGGCGGCGCCATCGACGGCGTCGTCACGCCGCGCCAGCCGGGATCGACGCTCAAGCCGTTCACCTACGCGCTCGCATTCGAGCAGCGGTACTCACCGGCGACGGTGATCGCCGATGTGCCGTCGCACTTCTCGACCGCCGAGGAGGGCGTCGTCTATGCGCCTCGCAACTATGACGGGAAGCATCGCGGTCCGCTCCTGGCCCGTGCCGCGCTCGCCGGATCGCAGAACGTTCCCGCGGTCGCGCTCTTGTCGAAGCTCGGTGCGCCGGCACTCCTGCGTCTCCTGCGCGCCGCCGGCTTCGACGGCCTTACGCGCACGTCCGATTACTACGGCCTCGGACTCACGCTCGGTGATGCCGAGGTGCGGCTCGATCAGCTCGTTGCGGCGTACGCCGTCTTCGCACGCGGTGGGATGCCCGTGAAGCCGGTGATGATCGCCGGAGAAACGACGCTGACGCCGCCGAGGCTTTTCTCGCAGCGCACCGCGTTCTGGGTGAGCGACATCCTCTCCGATGCCGGGGCGCGCGAGTACGCGTTCGGGAGGGGAGGGAGTCTCACCTTTCCCTTTCGTGTGGCTGTGAAGACGGGCACCTCGCAGGCTTATCGCGACAACTGGACTGTCGGCTACACGCGCGACGTCACCGTCGGTGTCTGGGTGGGCAACTTCGATCGCGCGGAGCTGCGCAACTCGAGCGGTGTCACCGGCGCGGCGCCGATCTTCCACGCCGTCATGCTCGCGGCGACGAAGAACGTGCGGGGGAAACTTCCGATCGGCGACGACGACTCGATCGTCGCGCCCGAACGCGCCGAGCTACTTCCGATCTGCGGCACGTCGGGGCGGCGCCCATCGCCTTACTGTCCGGCCACGACGTACGAGTGGCTTCCCGCGGACGCGCCTGTCGAATTCTGCTCGTGGCATCGCGCGACCGATGTCCAGCTCCCGGCCGAATACGCGCAGTGGGCGCCGCGCAAGCAGTACGCGGTCGCGAAGGGTGAGTCGTTCCGCGTGACCAATCCCCCCGATGGATCGACGTACCTCATCGACCCGACGCTCCGTTCGGAGTATCAGAAACTCGAGTTCGCGGCGACGCGTCCGGCTGCCTGGTACGTGGGAGATACACGCGCGGCCGATCAGTGGTCGCTGAAGCCCGGACGCCACATGATCACCGCCGTCGACGACCGCGGCAATCGTGCGTCGGTAAAGATTCATGTGAAATAGAGGGCCCCGTTGGTGCGCTGCCTGGTGGAGCCGCGGGCGATCCGCCCGCGGTTTCTTGGTTCCCGGGTTCCCCGCGGGCGGGATCGCCCGCGGCTCCACTGTTTTGGAAAACGGTTAACGGTTAACGGTTAACGGCCCGGCATCGCTGTGGCAAAGTATCGTTTCAGGAGACAAGTCAACATGACCAAACCGATCATCGGGATCGGCGCTGATGTGCACGTGACCGCCGGCAAGCGCGACCGTGCGTTCGCCTACACCACTTACGTCGATGCGTTGCGCAGCGCCGGAGCCCTCCCGGTCGTCCTGCCGCCGCAGCCTGAGAATGCAGTGGAGATCCTCCAGAGTCTCGATGGCCTCGTTCTCGCGGGTGGGTTCGACTGCGATCCCTCCCTTTACGGCGAGGAGCAGCACCCTTCCGTCGAGCCGATGGATGCCCGCCGGCAGGACAACGATCTCGCCCTCGCCACGGCCGCCCGCCAGCTTGGCGTCCCGACCCTCGGCATCTGCCTCGGCCTGCAGGTGATGAACGTCGCCGCCGGCGGGTCGCTCGTCCAGGACATCGATTCTCAGGTCGGCACGCCCATCCGTCACGCCAGTGAACCCGAGAACAGGGTGCGTCACGACGTTGCCATTCATCCGGGGACCCGGCTCGCGTCGATCCTCCACGAACGGAACATGAACGTGAATTCCTCCCACCATCAGGCCATCCGAAACGTGGCCGAGGGGTTCCGCGTCACAGCACAGGCCCCTGATGGGATCGTGGAGGGGCTGGAAGATCCGCGGCTTCCGTTCTTCCTCGGCGTTCAGTGGCACCCCGAAGACATGCCGGGAGAAAATTCGGCCTCCCGGCTGTTTGCCGCTTTCGTCAAGGCAGCGCGGGAGTATGCGGAAGCCCGGAAAGGCCGGACGGCGGAACTGTCACCGGCTGGTAGCGCGGGCGCGGAATAGGCGTCTGAATCAGGTCCGTTAACGGACGCGGAGGATCTCCTTTGAAGCGAACCATTTCCATCGCGGCTCTTCTCGTCGCCTTTCTGGTACCGCGGGCAGACGCGGCATTTCTGAAGACAGTAGCGGCCGCGCAGAAGAAGGCGAAGGAAAAGAACCAGCTGATCTTCGTGGACATGTTCGCGGAGTGGTGTGGCTGGTGCCACCGTTTCGACAAGGAGGTCGTTCCCTCCGAGGCCTTCCAGAACGCGACGGATGGCATGGTCCTCCTGCGGCTCGACACCGAGGATGGCAAGGAAGGGACGCAGTTCGCCAGGAAGTACCAGGTGGCTTCCCTTCCGACGTTCCTCATCCTCGATTCCGATCTCGCCGTCGCTGCGGTCATCCGCGGCTACGCTCCGCCCGCGCGATTCGCGGAGATGGTGAACGGCTCCGTCGCGAAGTATCGCGAATTCGAGAAGCTCCTCTCGCAGGAGACGATGCATACGAAGGATTACGCCCGGCGGCTTCAGATCGCCCGCGAGTTCCGCGTGCGGCAGTCGTTTGACAAGAGCGAGCTTCGATTGAAGAAGCTCGCGACGGAAGCGGGAGTCACCCCGGCCATCCGCGACGAGGCGTATCTTGAGCTCGCCGTGTTGTACCTCGACCAGGGCAGGCACGCAGACGTGCTCAAGACCGTCTCCGACTTCAACAGAGTGCAGAAGGACGGCTACACGCTGGAACGGGCGCGGCTCGTCCTGACGCAGGCTTACATGGCGCAGGGTCTGTACAAGCAGGCCGCCAGCGAGCTGCAGAGCTTCAAGAAGAAGTTCCCGAAGTCGACGCTGATCTCGCAGGTCGACGGCATGCTCCCGAACATCGAGCGGATGGCAGCGGCGACGCAGTGATGCGGACCTTTCTCTCGTCTATTCTCGCTTTTCTCTTCATCGCTCCGGGCGCACCGGGGCAATTCGGCGGCGGCGACGCCGGTCCGAAGGCTACGATCAACGGCTCGCTGACGAGTCGCGAAGGCGCCGTCGTGCAGGGCGTGGTCACGGTCGCGATCGAAGACGGGTGGCACATCAACTCGGCGAAGCCGCTCGACGAATACGCCATTCCCACCGAGCTGACGCTCGATGCCGCGACGGCGGCGTTGACCGGCGTCACGTACCCGCAGCACAAGATGCAGAAGTTCTCCTTCAGCGGTGACAAGGAGATCGCGGTTTACGAGCACACGATCGAAATCCCGTTCTCGGCGACTCTCGCCGGCGGCGCCTCGGTCATCAAGGCTTCGCTGCGGTATCAGGCCTGCAACGACAACGTGTGCCTTCCGCCGCGGAACGCGACGGCGGACATCGATGCCACGACGGTGAAAGCGGCCGCCGCGCCGTCAGCCGGCAGTGCCGGCTTCGTGCCGCTGTCGGAAGCGCCGAAAGGCGCGGCCGCCGCTGCGCAACCCGGCGGCGACCGGCTCTCGAAGACGTTCGCCACGAGCGGGCTTCCGCTGACACTGCTTCTGCTCTTCATCGGCGGATTGGCGCTCAACCTGACGCCCTGCGTGCTTCCGGTCGTCCCGATCACGCTCGGATTTTTCGCGATGCAGAGCGACGGCCGCCGTTCCCGCCGTTTCGCTCTCTCGGCGATGTACGTCCTCGGGCTCGTCGTCATGTACTCCACGCTCGGAGTGATGGCCGCGATCGGAGGAAAGATGTTCGGCGCGTGGCTGCAGCAGCCGGCCGTTCTCATCGGCTTCGCGCTCCTGATGCTCGTGCTGGCGTCGTCGATGTTCGGCGCGTTCGAGATCCAGCCGCCGCGTTGGATCGCGAACCGTTCGCAGGGCCGTGCCGGCCTTCTCGGTGCCGCCACCATGGGACTGTTCGTCGGAATCGTCGCCGCGCCTTGCGTCGGACCGGTCGTCATCTCGCTGCTGACTCTCGTCGCCGCAATCGGAAAGCCGGTCATCGGCGGAGTGATGTTCGCGGCGCTCGCTTTCGGCCTGGGTTTCCCTTACCTCGCGCTGCTCAACGTCCTTCCGAAGCCTGGCGAATGGATGGTCCAGGTGAAGAAGGCGATGGGATTCGTCCTCGTCGCCATGGCGTTCTATTTCCTCCGGCCCCTCACCGGTGACGACGTGTTCAAGTGGGGGATCGTCCTGAGCCTCCTGATCGGCGCGATTTTCCTCTTCGCCTCGAGAGGAACCGCGGGACGCACGATGCGCCTTGCTGCGGCATCGATTCTCCTCATCGCCGGTGTGGCGTTCGCGCTTCCTCGCGGCGGCGCCGATGGTGTGGTGTGGGCCAAGTACGAGTCCTCGTCGATCACGGCGGCCGCTTCCGCGAAGAAGCCGGTAGTGATCGACTTTTACGCCGACTGGTGCCTGCCCTGTAAGGAGCTCGACCAGAACACGTTCAACGATCCGCGCGTGAAAGCGGAGATGAACCGCTTCACGCGCCTGAAGGCTGACCTCACTCTCGCGAACGCGACGAATGATCAGCTCAGCCGGCAGTACGGAGTGGTCGGCGTCCCGACCATCGTCTTCATCGACGCGAACGGAAAAGAGCTGCGCGATCTCCGCCTCACCGGATTCGAAGGTCCGGACAAGTTCCTCGGCCGGCTCGCGCAGGTCCGGTAGCGCTACCGCGGGAACGTGTAAACGAAGTTGACGAAGAAGCGATTCGTCTCCATCACGACCCGATCTTCCGCTTCGAGCCGCTCGAGCTCGATCCCAGGCACCGCCGTCCACTGCGAGTCGCCTATGGGGATCTCGATTCCCGCTTCGCCGCGCCATCCGGTCGAATCTTCCTGGGCGTCAAAGCCGCGTCCGCCGAAGTCGACGCTGCCGATGAAGCCACGAAGCTTGCCGTAGACCCCGAACGGTGTCTTCTCGGGGGTGTGGACGTTCACGCCGAAGAGAATCGCCGAATGGTCGAAGTCTTCCGAAGAGAAGAAGTCGCCGGCGAACTCGCCTCCGCCGACGGTGACGGTGTCGACGCGGAAGCCGCCCTGGATGTCGAGAATCGGAGCGGCGGCCCATCCGACTGTGAACTCGCCCCGGTCGCGCTCGTAGCCGCCGATGTCGATCGGAAGGAGGTCGCTGATCTGCAGGCCATTTTCGGGGTCGTGGTCCCAGTTGAAGTCGAGGACGAACTGACCGCTGCGGAGCTCGCCGACGAGCCCGAACGCGTGCTGCCGTCCCGACTCAACCGTGACGAATCCCATGTCGACGTCAGTCGAGTAGTTGGAGTAACGCGGTCCGATGCTGAATCCGACGCGGTCGGCCGCCATACCCCCCGCGTCGGGCGTCCTGCGGATGAGCATCTGCGCCTCCGCCGAGCCGGCAAAGGCAACGGCCGCGAGGATGGTTGCTGCAAAAAGCTTCTTCATTGCACGCTCCTGTGGTGTCATGGTGTCATGGTGTCAGGTCTGGACATTGGACATTTCTTCCAGAACTAGTGTGTGCCTGGCACACACTAGTTCTGGAACAAATGT
>CALMZP010000012.1 GCA_937870635.1 uncultured Acidobacteriota bacterium
GTGAAGGATGAAGGGTCTGAAGCTTTGTCATCCCGAGCGTAGCGAGGGACCTGGGGACGGGTGGCGCGAAACATCATGCCTCGTGCCGCCCATCCCCCAGGTCCCTCGCTCACGCTCGGGATGACAGTCGGGCCCCTTTTCATCCTTCATCCTTCATCCTTCATCCTTCTGCCTTCTGCCTTCTGCCTTCCAAGGTCCAGCCCTCAAACGGAATAGCTCCCGACCGCCCGCCGTTAGCTTGACTCTCCGGCGCTCGTTCACTATTCTGCGCCGGCTTCAAGCGGGAATAACTCAGTTGGTAGAGTGCAACCTTGCCAAGGTTGATGTCGCGGGTTCGAGTCCCGTTTCCCGCTCCAACTCGTAACCATTGACGCGCGGGTACTCAGCCGGTCGGCTGGTACCCGCGTTCGTTTTTGTGTCCCCTCCCCCCTCCCGCTCAATGCCTTGCGGAACCCAGGTTCGGTCCATTCGACGATCCGGGGCCGCCTGTGCGATATTGTAAATAATTGTGCGATTACTAACGAGAAACGTCTTCGTTCCGATACTGCTGTCGCTCTGCGGATCCTTCGTCCATGCGCAGGTGGCCCCGGTCGAAGTAGCCGTTTCGGCTGCGAGGCCCGGCCGGGCGCCGGGCATTCAGGAGCACCCGCGCATAGCGGTATCCAGCGTCGGCGGCTTCGTTTCGTGGATGGACTACCGGGGCAACGGCGACGTGTATGGAACACGCCTCGATCGCGAAGGCAGACCTCTCGATCCTCTCGGAATCCGTGTGTCGACGACGAAGCTTGGACCGGCCGGTATGACGACCTTCGGAGACGATTACCTGATCGCGGTCACGACACCCTGCGACGCGATCGGAGTCGTCCGCGTCACCTCGGAAGGCTTCGTCTCGCCAGAGCGCTCGATCGGGACGTCGGCGGGGTTGTGCATCGCGAGCATCAGCATGGCATCGAACGGTCGTACCGCTCTCGCGGCGTGGCCCGGAGGCGAAGCGGTCCTCCTGGGTCGTGACGATGAAGTCCTGACCCGGTTTCCACTCGGTGCAGTGGAGTCAGTCGCCGTGGCGACGAACGGCACCGATTATCTGATCGCGACGCTGACACGCACCGGCCCCTCGATTGATCTCGCCGTTCAGCGGGTGAGCTCTGCTGGTGAGGCTGGGGAGCGGTACCTGTTCGGGGGAGTCGGCGATATCGCCGCTGTCACTCTGGCCTCGAACGGAACGGATTATTTCGTTGCTGCGACGGGAACATCACTGCGAACCCAGGTCATCTCCGGCGATGGAACGCCAGTCGGATCGCCCGAGCTCGTTGCAATTGATCGCGGTACGACTGCAATCGATGCAACGTGGAACGGCGGAGAATACATCGTCCTTTTTCCCCGATTCGACAGCGCCGCCTGGAAGTACTCGCTCGTTGCCGCCCGATACGATGTGAAAGGCCGAAGAACTGCGTCCGAGGCGGTGGCGAACGTCACCCAGAACGCGCCGTTTCCCAATTTCAGTCTGGGGTCCTCTTCAAGCGCCGGATCGTTCGGCGGTTCGGCACCATGACGGATTCCGTGCCCGTCACGATCGAATCGAGCAATCAGCATATCGGCAGTGTCTCGCTGGTATCGAACGGCGCTGGCGACTCGTGGATCGCGTGGCGATCGACGAACGGGCTCATGGGCCGTCGTATCGACGCTGATGGAACGCCCGGGCAAGCGGCGGTCACTCTCCTCAGTCGTGACGTGAATGTCGACGCGGCGATGCTGGTCGCTGCGGGCGCACGCTACCTCGTCGCGTGGGACGCTCGGACGGGGTTGTACCACCGCCGCATTGGTATTCGTCCGATCACTGAAGACTCGGTTGCCTCGGCGGTGTTCCTGCCGGAACGGGAGATCGCCTGGGGTGGTTTCTCGGTCGCCGCCGGAGCCTTCGGAATCGTGGCGGCATATGACCGCATCGCGCCCGAAATACCCTATGGCGGAACGAGTCGGGTCTTTGTGCGAGAGGTTTCGCAGGCGCAGTACCGGCGCAGGTCAGTGCGTCGATGATTCAATTCGTCGATTGACCGTCGAAACCTTCGAGTCCCGTTTCCCGCTCCAACTGGACCGCCATCCGGGCCGCGACGACAGTCGCGGCCCTTCGTTTTTCACGCGGTCCATTTCCACGGCCGCCAGGGATCGGCGACCGGCCGGAACGCGTCGGCGTAGTGGGTGACCACGAACCGCCAGCCATTCCAGAACAGCGAGAGGACGTCATAGCGGAGATCGAGCCCGCCGCCGCCGTACTTCGCCAGATATTCGTCGGCCAGTGCGATGAGACGCCGGCGCTTTTTCCCATCGACGGCTTCGTGGCCCTCTCCCGCGCCGAGGCTCTGACGCGTCTTCACTTCGGCGATCACGAGGATGCGGCCGCGCCGCACCACCAGGTCGATCTCGCCGCTGCGCAGGCGGACGTTGCGGGCCACGACACGGTAGCCGCGCAGACGGTAGAACCACGCGGCGCGGCGCTCGCCGAGGCGTCCCAGTCGCGCGGTCGCGAGGCGGCGTCGCAGCAGCATGAACCGAGGATAACGCTCTCTACCGGCGGTGGAAGTGGCGCTCGATGTCGGGGTGGCGGATGTCGACGATGATGGGGCGGCCGTGCGGGCACGCGTACGGGTTCGAGGAATCGAGGAGCTCTCCGACGAGGCGTGCCATCTCTTCGCCGCCGAGGGGGCGATGGACTTTGATGGCGGCCTGGCAGGCGAGCGAGGCGCAGATGCGCTCGCGCACGCGCGTCACGTGCGAGCCTTTCTCCTCGAGCGAGGCGTCGATGAGCTTTCTGAGAAACGAATCGACGTCGTGACGCACCAGCTCCGCGGGCAACGCAGCGATCGCGAACGTATTGCCCGAGAAGCGCTCGATGTCGAAGCCGACGCCGCGAAGCTCTTCGAGGTGAGACTCGAGCACGGCCGACTCGCTGGCGCCGCATTCGTAGAGCGTGGGTGTGAGCAGCTGTTGCGTCACAGGCTGTCCCGTGCCGATGCGCGTCCAGTAGCGGTCGTAAAGGACGCGCTCGTGCGCGACGTGCTGATCGACGAGTCGCAATCCGCCCGGCATGTCGAGAAGGATGTAGCTCATCCGGTACTGGCCGATGACGCGGCCGCGAAGATCGCCGAGATCAGGAGGCGCTTCGAACTCCGTTGCCGGTTCCGACTCCGTCACCGCGGATGCGGGGGCGCCGGCCGGCGGCTGCACGACCGCGCCGCGGCTCTGGAAGAGCGGAGTCACCTCGGCTGCGACGCGAGGGACATCGTAACGAGCGGGTGGGAACAGACCTTCGCCCGGCAGATCGAGGGGCGCGGCGCCGGGCATCGGCGCGTCTCGCAGCGGATGGCTGAGAAGGCCCGATCCTTCTTCCGCGCCGCCGAGCGCGCGCCTGATGGACTGCTCGACGACGACATGAATCGCGCCGGAGTCGCGGAAGCGCACTTCGGTCTTGGCAGGATGAACGTTGACGTCGACCGTCTCCGGCTCGACGTCGAGAAACAGGATGATCGCGGGATGCCCTTCGAAATCGAACGCGTCCGACGCGCGATTCGCCGCGTGCGTGAGCACACGGTCGCGCACGAGACGCCCGTTCACGAAGAAGAACTGATTGCGTTTGCTCCCGTAGCGCAAACCACGGGTTACGAAGCCCGTTGCCCGAACGGATTCGAGCGCTCCGTCGATCGGCTCGAGACGTCCTTCCGTGTCGCTGCCGAGGATCTGGGTCGCGCGGTCGCGGTGATTCTGCGCTGGAGGGAGGTCGAGCACCAGGCGGCCGTTGTGAATCAGGCGGAACGACCGCGAGGGCGAGGGGAGCGCATACGAGGAAACGGTCGTGATGATCGAGCGGAATTCGGCGTCGACGCTCCGCAGGAACTTGCGCCGCGCGGGAACGTTCTCGAAGAGCTCACCAACGGAGATCGTCGTGCCGCGATCGCGCGCAGCGGGGCGCACCTGGCGCGTGCCGGCCAGCGGATCGCAGACGATCTCGGTGGCGTGGCCGGCGTTTCCGTCGGAAGTCAGGAGCGTGAAACGCGACACACTGGCGATGGAGGGGAGTGCCTCTCCCCGGAATCCGAGGGTGCGCACACGGGTGAGATCTTCGAAGTCGCGAATCTTGGAGGTGGCGTGCCGTTCGAGAGCGAGCAGGGCATCCTGTTCGTTCATCCCCGAGCCGTTGTCGCTGATCTCGATCAGCTTTCTGCCGCCGTGCTCGAGCACCACGTCGATCGCTGTCGCACCCGCGTCGATCGCGTTCTCGATCAGCTCCTTCACCACCGACGCCGGGCGTTCCACCACTTCGCCGGCGGCGATCTGATTGACGAGGTCAGACGGGAGGACGCGGATCATCTTGATTGAGGTTCTTGAACGATGAACGATGAACGATGAAGTCACGTCAGCCTGAGCCGCGAAGACGGCGAAGGATCTCAAGTTACGTATCCGGAGATTCTTCGCTGTCTTCGCGGCTCAGAATGATGTGGCGGTCGATTCCGCTCGCTGCGTCTTCATCGTTCATCGTTCATCGTTCATTCATCGTTGTAAGAATCATCGTTGTTCCAGAACCACTTTCCCGAAGGCTTCGCGCGCTTCTAAGATACGGTGTCCGGCGGCAATCTCCCCCAACGGTAGCACCCGGTCGACGACGGGTCGCAGTCGGCCCGCTTCCACGTGCTTCATGATCTCGTGGAGCTCGGCGATGCTACCCATCGTAGAGCCCAGGATGGAGAGCAGCTTGAAGAAGACCAGGCGGAGGTTGATCGTCACGTCCGCGCCGGTCGTTGCGCCGCAAGTCACCAGACGGCCGCCCTTCGTCAGCGCGCGGAGCGAGCGGTCGAACGTATCGGCGCCGACATGCTCGAAGACGATGTCCACGCCGCGCTTCGACGTGAGCGAGCGGACTTCTGCGAGAAAGTCCGTAGTGCGATATTCGATCACGGCGTCGGCGCCGAGCGCTCGGGCGCGCGCGGCCTTCTCCGCCGAGCCGGCGGTCGCATAGACCGTCCCACCCCACAGCTTCGCGACCTGAATCGCCGCCGTGCCGATGCCGGAACCGCCGGCGTGAACGAGAACCGTCTCACCGGGACGGAGCTGGGCGCGCGCGACGAGCATGTGCCACGCCGTCAGCATGTCGAGCGGAAGCGCCGCCGCTTCGGCGAACGACATCTGCGACGGCTTCCGGAGGAGATTGCGTATGGGAACGGCGATCCTCTCGCGGCAGCCGCCGTCGGCAGTCTCGCCGTAGATCCCGTAGTTTCGGCAGAGGGGATCATTTCCGCTCAGGCACGCCGCGCAAAGTCCGCACGAAAAACCTGGGGCCACGATGACCTCATCGCCGGCACTCCAGCCGCCGCCAGGCGAGGTGACCGTCTCGACGACCCCGGAGATTTCCGAGCCGGGGATGATCGGCAGGGGGAACTTGTGGCCCGGCACCCCGCGGCGCACCCACACGTCGAGATGATTGAGTGCCACCGCGCGGACACGCACGATCACCTCTCCCGGCCGCGCGACCGCTTCGGGCACCTCGGTGATCTCGAGTTTTTCGATTCCGCCGTGCTCGCGGACGATGACGCCTCTCATGGGCGCGAGATTGTATGGCCTGTGCTAAGTTGCGCTCGTGGAGACACCAGTCAGAGCCGAAGTCCGGTTTCCCGGCGGCTTCCTCCGCCGCGCCGCGGCCATGATCGGCATCATCGTGCTCCTCGGACTCGCTCTGGGGATGATGTGGCGGGTGTACCAGCACCACGAGCGATCGATCGCCGTGCCTGACGAGCCCGCTCTGGTCCGTTACAGCGCGGCGCCGGCTTCAGCCGCAAAGTATTGAGGGGCGTAACGTTGTAGTTGGCATGCCGACTGCTCATATCCAGGGTATGACCATCGCCCCGAAATTCACGAAAATCATCGCTTCAGCTGCCCTCGTGGGCGCTCTGTCCATCGTCCCTGCGAGCGCAGCGGCTCCTGAAGCACGGAACATCACCGCTCAGTTCACCGCCAGTGCTCCGGACGTGGAGCGTCTGCAGGTGTTCGAAGTCGGAGGTGTCGTGATCCTTCGCGGCCGCACCTACGACCGCGGTGCAGCCGAGGCGGCCGCACGTGCCGTCCAGGCGCAGGGCCATTCGCGGATCGCGAACCTCATCCAGATCATCGAAGCTCCGAATGACGTGACCATCCAGCGGGAAGCCGAGCGCGAGCTTGCCATGCACCGCTCCCTGGGCGGCAGCCAGCTCAGCGTCGAGTCGGAAAAGGGCATCATCTACCTGCGCGGCCGCATCCAGCACGACCTCCAGAAAGACGTGGCCGTAGCGGTCCTGCGGAGCGTGAAAGGCGTGAGGGAAGTGCGGTCGGAGCTGGTCAAGAACTGACCCGGACCTTGGACCTTGGACCTTGGGGTAACGAGTAACGAGTAACGAGTGCGAGTCACGAAAGCTCGTGGCTCTCGCATGAAGATGGCGCCGGCTCTCAGCCGGCGTTCGTGTTTTCCGGACAATGCCGCCAGGTCCAAGGTCCAAGTCCAAGGTCCAATCGAGCCCGCTCGCCTTGCGCGCTGAGCGACTCGAGCCGAAGTGCCCCGGCGCCGCTACCGGATCGTTCTCACCGAGAACCGGAACTTGCTGCCCTTCAGATCGCGGCAGTCGAGAGTGGCTTCATCGACGGGGCAGCCGGGCGCTTTGATGGTCGAGGCCCAGAGAACTCCGAGGAGGACGTCGAAGTCGCGGACGGCGATGCTCGCCTCGAACCCGAGGCCTGCGTCGACGACGGCCTGATCGGTCCTGGTCATCGAGTCGAATCCGAACCCGACGATGCCGGCCCCGAGATAGCCGATGCAGTAGAGAGTGTTCCAGTGGAGAGGGCCCATCTTGTAATCACGGTTGCGGAAGATGGGACGGAAGTACTCGTTGGTGATGTGAATCTCGTGAGTGCCGATGGAGTCGTCCGCTTCACCGATGGCGCGCAGCGCCTCGCGGCCGCCCAGGCGGAAGAGCTCATACCGAGGAACGGTGTAGCGTTCCGGTTCGGGACGATCGTCACGGTTGGTGAATTTGTCGTAGCCGGCGAACACGCCGAAGTGCAGCCGTGAGAAAACGAAAGAGTTGCGAATGTCGAAGCGGTTCAGCCCTTCGGCTTCGAGCTTGGTGTACCGGTAGTCGCCGATGGAGTAATCGAACCGGTCCGCCTCGATGTCGAGGTCGCCGCCGGTGACGTTCAAGGTCTGGGTGAGAGCGACCGCGTAGCTCGATCGCTGAGGGCCGATGTCGCGGAACGCGGTGAGCACCGGCGTGATGCGGCCGCGCGATTCGCCGACGATCGCGTTCAGGCGCTCATCGAACTGCGTGCCGTACTGGTAGGCGGCCTTCGTGTAGAAGTTCTTGCGCCGGTGGTCGACATTGCGGAGATCGCCGAACGAGAGGTTGTCGCCCTGGAGGAGCCAGAAGTAACGCTCGTCGTAGTCCTTCGGGACGCCGACGAGGAGAAGTCCGCCGCGCACACGCTCAAACTCCTGCGTGCTGTTCTCGCCGACGCTCGGGAACTCGATCGTGTCGAATGCGCCGATGCGGTACGTGTAGTTGCGCGAGTAGTACTTGTAGCGGAGGTACGTGCTGATGTCGCCGTTGATGAATTCGTAGTCGATCTGGCTCTCGAAGAGGGCGTTACGAATCAGCTTGCGGAGCCTGATCGACATCTGCATCTCGGGGAGGTAGATGTTGACGTCGGGGAGGGACTCGCGGCGGTCGTAGGCGCTGCTCGCCGCGTCGGAGAGGACCGGCGGTGGATCGGCGGCGGGGACGGCGGCCGGAGGAGCCGGCGGCTCCTCCTGGAGGCTCGGCTCGTCGATGTTCGGATCCTGGGTGGGTTCAGGGGGCTCGGGCAGCGGCTGCTCCTCGGCCGGCGGAGCGGGAGCGGGAGCGGGAACCGGAGCCGGGACCGGGGGGGCGGGTTCGGGAGTCTGGGCAGCGAGAGAACCGTGGAAAAGAAGGGAGGCGGCGAGTACGGCACCTACGACGAGACTCCGCATAACTGGAAGGGTCCTCTCAGATGACAAGGGTGACAGCAGCCCACTCAACGTTATGGTAAGGTCAACGGGTTGAAGCCCTTACGGAAATGAAGATTGAGGGCTCTGGCACACGTTTAGCAGGCCGCGATGATTATAGCTGCGGACGAAGACCGTGCGAAGCTTTTAGGAGGTGTTGACTTGTTGCGTCTCAGACATAGGATGCTGTTTCCCCTGTTGTGTTTCTTCGTCGTCGGCTCGGCTTTTGGCCAGGGTCTGACGGCGACCACGCTGACCCGTGAAGAACAGTTGATGCAGGTTGCTCCCAGCGCGAGCGGCCAGACGGGACTCTTCGAGACCGTGACCGCTGACACGCTGCGTCAGGGCGAGATTTCGTTCGGAGTCTATTTCAACGACTACGATCTTCTTGCTGGCGAAGCCCGCGATTTCGCGTTCCCCTCGGCGCGCGGATACCAGGACATGAGCTATGACCTCTATCGGCTCAGCGCTTCGCTGGGCTACGGTCTCACCGACCGCTGGGAGATCAGCGCCATGCTGCCGTGGGATCGCATCGTCCAGAACGGTGGCGATCGCGCAGGTTTCATCAATGGCTGGCTGTATCGCGGTGAATTCACCGACAGTGGCATGGGCAACCTTCGCCTCGCCACGAAGTTCGGTGTGACCGCCCCTGATGCTCCGGGCCGGGTTGCTCTCTCCGTCTTCACCGATCTTCCGACCGGCGACGACGAAGGCGGCATCACCACCGGCGGCGGCGCCTTCGGCGTCGGCGCGCATTACACCCGCGGGATCGGATCTCTCGCTGCGAGCTACACGGCGCGCGGCGACCGCGAGGATGAAGCTTCGGGGATCGACTCCGGCATCCCCAACGAGATCCGCATCGATGGCGGCCTCAATGTTCCCCTGAGCCTGTTCGGAACCACGAACTGGATCAGTGAAGTGAACGCCATCATGTACACCGGCGGTGACAACCGCCCCGATTCGCCGATTTTCCTCCTGACCGGTCTCCGTCACTGGTTCGGAACCAGCGGCTGGGCGCTCAACGCCGGCGTCCGCTGGAACGTGGCGAAGTTCATTGACAACAACGACGAATGCCGCATCACCGAGCTCGATGACTGCGCTCTGTCCGGCCTCGTCGGTCTGACGTTCGCGCCGTTGCGCTTCGCGGCCGTCGTTCCGCCGCCGCCTCCGGCGCCGGTCGTCGTACCTGCACCCGTCCCGCAGCCGCTGCCGCCGCCCGAGCCGGCCCCGATCACGCCGCCGCGCGTGCCGCAGGAACTGCGCACGGACGAGATCCACTTCGAGCCGGGCTCGGCCCGTCTTACCAACATCGCCAAGGCCATCCTGGACGACGTAGCGCTGCGTATGAAGCAGGAGCCGACCTCGACCGCCCTGGTGATCGGATACACCGACAATCGTGAGAACACCGGACCGAACGCCGATCTCGATCGCCGTCGCGCCGAAGCCGTTCGCGACTACCTCGTGAGCCGCCACGGCATCGACGCCTCGCGGATCACGGTCGAAGGCCGCGACGCTCGCGAGCCGATCGCCGACAACGCCACCGCGGAAGGCAGACTGCGGAACCGCCGCGTCGTCATCCGCCTGACGCTGCCGTAACTTCCCTTGTTGCCTCACTTCGGGCCCCCGCGCGAGCGGGGGCCTTTTTTTTGCTGCGCAAAAGGATCGTCATGATGAAAATCGCCGTCTCCCTTCTGGTCGCCTCTCTTCTCTTCACCTCCTGCGCTCCCGTCACCCCGCCCCCGGCCACGACGCCGGCCGCTGCGGAGCCGCCGCGCCCGACCAGTGCGCTGACCCCTGTCAGCTCGATGACGAAGAGCATCAGCGAGCCCTTCATCCGCGTCGGACTTCTCAGCGACCAGCCTCGCGCCGCGTTCCCGCGCGTCGCGGACGGTTACTACATCGTCGCCGACGGCGGACCCTCGATCCTGAGGCGCGGCTTTACAGCGCACGCGCCGCTCGCCGACGCGACCGTACGATTCGCCGTGCAGATGGCATCGATCTCCGACGGGCCGAGCGCCGAGGCGCTGGCGGAGAGGTTGCGCAAGGAGACGGGACAGCGGGTCGACATCATCTTCGATCCGGCGAACGGACAGCGGCGCGTCCTGGCGGGCGACTTCGCGACGAGCGAGGAGGCCACCCCGTTCCGCGCCACGCTGGTCGACCAGGGCTACGGTCGCGACATTACGGTCGTGCGACGCCCCTCCGACCAGCCGTTCGAGCGCGCGTTCACGATCGTCGACGATGAAGGCGACCGGCACACGATCCGCGGCGAGTCGGTTCTCATCGTGCCCGTCTCCGCGGAAACGATCCGCATCGACGACAAGCAGTATCGGACCGCGGCGCGGCTCTTCGTCAACGCGCGCGGACTCTTCAACGTCATCAACGAGCTGAATCTCGAGGACTATCTGTTCGGCGTCGTTCCGGCCGAGCTGGGTCCCTCCGTTTACGACGAGCTCGAAGCGCTCAAGGCGCAGGCCGTTGCGGCACGCACCTACGCGATCCGCAACCTCGGTCAGTTCCGCGGCGAGGGTTACGACATCTGCCCGGGTCCAGCCTGTCAGGCCTATGTCGGATTCTCGGGCGAGCACGCCATGAGCACACAGGCCGTGCGCGAGACCGCGGGGCTGATCATGACGTACGAGGGAAAACCGATCGACGCGCTCTACACATCGACGTGCGGAGGCGAGACGAGCGATGTCGCGACGATGTTTCCCGGGCGCACCGATCCATGGCTGAAGCGCGCGCGCTGCGTGGAGATGGAGATGGTGGAGATCGCCGGACGCTCGCAGAGCGGCCTTCTCACCGAGACGCAGGCCGGCGCGCGCATGTTCGCGGCACTGGCCGGCATCCCGGAACGGGCGGCCAGTTGGAGTGGCAGCGATGTCGGCCGGGCGGTTGCGGCTGCGCTGCGACTTCTCGGCGATGACCCGCCGTCACGCCCCGCAGCGGCGTCGAGCCGGCGCGGCGACGTGCTCCGTTATCTGAGCGCGACGCTCGGCCTGGCCGGGAAAGCGCGGGCCACCACGCTGCCCGAAGATCGCGCTTACTGGTTCCGGCAGACGAGTAATGTCGAGGACGATGCGTATCTGGCGGCTTCTTTCCTGATCAAGTACGGCATCTGGCCGGCGCAGTCGATCGACCGCGTCGACCTCTCCGCCCCCATGCCCCGCGACGAGGTCTACGCTCTCCTCGGATCGTGGCTGCGCGAGCACTCCGCGATGCAGGAGGCGAACGGAAAGATCTTCGCCGTCGAAGGGCGCACCGTCACGCTCAAGGCGGCTGGGAAGCTCGATCGCTTCACGCTCCCCGCGAACGTTCCGCTGTTCCGCAGACTGCAGGACCGCGTGCAGGAGTACCGCTCGCTTCCGGTCATGATCGGCGACCGCGCCACGATTTTCGTCGACGCCCAGAAGCGTCCCGTCGGCATGATCGTGCTGGCAAACGCCGACGGCGCTTCCTTCGACCGCACGTCGAGCTTTGCGAACTGGACTCGCAGCTACCGCGCCGATGAGCTGGTGACGACGATCAACCGCAGGCAGCCCATCAAGGAGCTGCTCGACATCCGTCCGGTGACGGTCGACGCGTCGCACAGAATTGCGGAGCTCGAGGTCACGGCCGAAGGGGGAAGAAAGTTCATGCTCCGCGGTCTCCCCGTCCGATGGTCGCTCAACGTCCCCGACAACCTCTTCGTGTACGAAAAGACGAAGGATCCGGACGGCGTCGACCGCTACACATTCTTCGGCAAAGGGTGGGGCCATGGAACCGGAATGTGCCAGGTCGGGGCGTACGGCGCCGCGTTCCGCGGGTGGACCTTCGATCGAATTCTGAAGCATTACTACTCGGGGATCGCCATTGCCCCGGCCCCGGCCCCCGTGACGCCACCCGCCCCCCGCACGTGACGCCGTCCGCCCGCCCACCCGTGACGCCACCGCCCACGCCGCCGTGACGCCTGCCACCCGGCCCGCCGTGGTTTCACGGATGGTTGGGCGGGTGGCGTCACGGTGGCAAGGGGGGGGCGGCGTCACGCGCGCGGCTAAGGTTCCAAACCGAAGATGAGTGTGGCCAGCGCCACGGCCACGCGCGGGTCGAGGCCCGATCCGGCCGTGAGCTCGAGGTAATCGACCTCTCCCTTCTCGTCAGGCCGGCGCACGATCACCGCGCCGGGAACGCCGTCATGCACCAGGCGGATGTTGGCCTCGAACTTCCGCCGGAATTTGCCTAGGAGTTTGCGGATGAGGGCGCGCGAGAAGGACTCCTCCGTTGCGTACGCCCGGCCGCGCTGATCCGCCGGACCGGTGATCGTCCATCGATTCGTCGTCAGGCGCGAGAACGCTCCCTTGCGGACAGCCGCGAGCGTGTCGCCGTCGGGCGTGCGGATGGTCCATGTCGTCGACGGAAACGAGAAGCGCGAGCTTTGCACGATCCGGAGCACGGGATCGCTGCCGGAGTAGAGCGTGACGCGCGTGCGCGGCACGAGGGCAGCGATGATGATCGCGAACACGAAGGTGAGCATCGCCGCGGCGATTGCCGCTCCCGGCCGGTCTTCGGCATTCAGGAACAGTGCAGACGACAGACCTGTGAGAACGACGATGGCGATGACCAGGGTGGCGACGATTCCGACGACGCTCGCGAAGCTGCGGTACGTCAGGAGAGGTTTACCCGACCGATCGGCGATCGAGGCGGTCTCGCCGGCCCGCACGCCGGGATGGAAGTAATAGCGCGTGGCGCTGAACATTGGCGGTGGAGCGGTAACGGGTCGCGGAACGGCTGTGGAAGGGGGGACGGAAACGGACGGCGGATCGGGGAGCGGATCGATCGGTTCGGTCTGTGGATCGGTTGCTACTTTTTTTTTAAGTCGTCGCCGACCCGTTCGTGCGGCATGGTGGCGTTGATCGGATCCATCTCGGCGGTCGGAAAGTTGTCGAGTTCGACCGGCGCCGTGGAGGGCGCCGCCGACTCGGTGTGTGGCTGATCGGTCTCGGTGGGCAGCTCCTCCGAGAAACGCCCGTAGCTGTTGCCCATGCGCAGTTTCGCGCCGTGAGTGAGAGGCGCGACGCGCACGCGCTTGCCGTTGACATAGGTGCCGTTCGCGCTGGCGAGGTCGTGCAGCACGAAGAAGCCGCGCTCGAACACGATCTCGGCGTGATGGCGCGACACCTTCGGATCGCGGAGGATGATGTCGTTTCCCGGATCCCGGCCGACCGTGAAAGGACGGTGGGTCTGCAGGCGGTAACTTTTCTCCGTCCCGTCGAGGCCGACGAAGAATATTTTAGCCATCGGTGCCGAATTCTACAGGAGAGGGGAGGACGGGCCTCAGGCGGTGGGCCTCGGCCTCTCAATTTCGGTAACGAGCTGTTCGACGGAGACGGGCTTGGTCATCCAGCACTGGATCCGGCGATCGAGGCTGTCCGGGGCGGGCTGACCGCTGACGACGATGACCGGAATGAAGGCCGTTTCCTCCTGGCTGCCGAGGCGGGCGAGCACTTCCCGGCCGTCCATGAGGGGCATGAGCCAGTCCAGGAGAATCACGTCGGGTTTCTCCCCGCCGGTGATCCGCTCGACGGCCTCGGCGCCGTTCGCGGCAAGCTTTACCTCGAACCCGCGCTGGTTGAGCCCGATTGCATAGAGCCGGCGGGCGTCGGAATCGTCCTCGACGATGAGAATCTTTGGTCTCGTCATTGACCATAGTTTGTGCAGGGAAAGTGCCGGGATTGGGGGCCGCGTCCATTTTGGATTTTGGATTTTGGATTTTGGATTTGCGGGGAATCAGAAATCCAAAATCCAAAATCCAAAATCCAAAATCTTCTCTGAGCGGTCCCGGCGAGGTCGTGCTACCATCCCGGCGCTTTTCAGTACGAATGAACGTCAAAAAACGCCTGCTCGACGCTCCACGAATGAATCGCGCGATCCGCCGGATGGCGATCGAGATCGTCGAGAAGAACCGCGGCATCGACGACCTGATGATCGTCGGCATCCGCAGCCGCGGAGTTCCCATCGGTGAAAGGATCGCGAAAGAGATCCATCAGCTGGAAGGTCAGCCGGTCTCGTTCGGCATCATCGACATCACTCTTTACCGTGACGATCTCACGACGATCGCCCCGCAACCGGTCGTCAAGCCGACGAAGCTTCCGGAGCCGATCGATGAGAAGGTCGTGGTGCTGGTCGACGACGTGCTCTATACCGGGCGAACCGTTCGCGCAGCGCTCGATGCGCTGATCGACTTCGGGCGTCCGAAGGCGGTGCAGCTGGCGGTGCTCATCGACCGCGGACACCGCGAGCTTCCCATCCATGCCGACGTCGTCGGGAAGACCGTGCCCACCGACGCGCACGAGGTGATCAAGGTGAAGCTGGCGGAGACCGACGGCGAAGACGAAGTCCTGCTCATGGAGAAGTAATCGGTTGCGGTTGCCCGTGAATCAATGAGAACGACCACCTCCGCGCTGCGATCCAAAGATCTCCTCGGCATCGAGGCGCTGACTCCGGAAGAAATCACTCTCATCCTCGATACCGCGGAAGGCTTCAAGGAAGTTTCCGAGCGGCCGGTCAAGAAAGTCCCGGCGCTGCGCGGCCAGCTGGTCATCAATCTTTTCATGGAAGCGTCGACGAGGACCCGCGTCTCGTTCGAGATCGCCGAGAAGCGCCTCTCCGCGGACACGCTGAACTTCGCGGCTTCGGGCTCGTCGGTGGAGAAGGGCGAGACGCTCATCGACACGGTCGACAACCTGATGGCGATGCATCCGGACATGATCGTGATCCGCCACAAGCATCCCGGGTCGCCGAAGATGCTCGCCGACCGGCTGCCGGCGTCGGTGATCAACGCCGGCGACGGCGCGCACGAGCATCCGACACAGGCTCTCCTCGACGCGTTCACGATCCGGGAACGCCTCGGGCGTCTGCAGGGAGTGAACGTGTCGATCATCGGCGACATCGCGCATTCACGGGTCGTCCGGTCGAACATTCACCTGCTGAGGAAGATGAAAGCCAACGTGACCCTGGCCGGTCCGCCAACGCTGATGCCCGCCGAAGTCGAGCGCCTGGGTGTCCGCGTGGTGCATTCACTGGACGAGGCGCTGGAAGGCGCCGACGTGGTCATGATGCTGCGGGTACAGCTGGAGCGGCAGGGAAAGCTCAGCTTTCCGTCGCTCCGCGAGTACTACAACACCTTCGGCCTGACCCCGGAACGCCTGCGCCGGGCCAAGGAAGGCGTCGTCGTGATGCATCCGGGCCCGATGAACCGCGGAGTAGAGATCGCCTCCGACGTCGCCGACGGCCCGTACTCGGTGATTCTCGAACAGGTCACCAACGGTGTGGCCGTGCGCATGGCGGTGCTGTACCTGCTGTCGGGAGGGCACCTTGCCGAATAGGGGAAGGCGAAATGTTGAATGTTGAATGTTTAATGTTGAATGCTAACGTGTCAGAATATGTTGAACATTAAACATTCAACATTAAACATTCAACATTCCGATTGTTCATGAATTTACTCATCACAGGCGGCCGCGTCATCGATCCCAGCCAGGACCTCGACTCGAAGCTCGATGTCCTGATCGAGGATGGGTCGGTCGTGGAGACGGGCCGCAACCTGAAGGCGGATGCCCCGGTATTCGACGCGACGGGCCTCGTCGTCGCGCCGGGCTTCATCGATCTGCATACGCATCTGCGCGAACCTGGTCAGGAGCACAAGGAAACGATCGCCACGGGCACGCGAGCCGCGGTGGCGGGCGGATACACAGCGGTGTGCGCGATGGCGAACACGGTTCCGCCGAACGACGAGCGCGCCGTCACGGAGATGGTTCTCGCGGAAGCGGCGCGCAACGGCGCGTGCCGCGTCTATCCGATCGGAGCGGTGAGCAAGGGCCTGAAAGGTGAAGCTCTCGCCGAGCTGGCCGATCTCCATGCGGCGGGATGCGTGGGAGCGAGTGACGACGGCAGGCCCGTGTACAACGCGCAGCTCATGCGGCGGGCGCTCGAGTACACGTCGATGCTGGGGATTCCCGTCATCGCTCACGAAGAAGACGCCAACCTGAATGAAGGCGGCGTCATGCACGAAGGCTTCTACTCGACACTCCTCGGCATGGGCGGCATTCCGGCCGCTTCTGAAGAGACGCTGGTCGCGCGCGATGTGATCCTGGCGCGCATCACTGGCGGGCACGTGCACATTGCCCATCTGTCGACCGCGGGCGGCATCGAGGCCATCCGCCGGGCGCGACGCGATGGTGTGAAGGTGACCTGTGAGGTCACGCCGCATCATCTCGCCCTGACGGACGAGGCGGTACAGTCCTTCTCGACCAACCTGAAGATGAATCCTCCTCTCCGCGCGGAGGAGCATCGCCGGGCGATCCTCGAGGCTATCGCGGACGGCACGATCGACGGGATCGCAACCGACCACGCCCCGCATCACTTCGACGAGAAGAACGTCGAGTTCGATCTCGCGCCGTTCGGCGTGATCGGCCTGGAGACGGCCTTCGCCGTTGCGTACGAGAACCTGGTCCGCGCGAAGGTGATCAAGCTGCCGCGTCTCATCGACCTTCTCTCGTGCGGGCCCGCGCGGGTGTTCAATCTGCCGGGCGGCACGCTTCGCGCAGGGGCAATCGGCGACGTGACCATTCTCGATGTCGAATCGCGCGGGGACGTGACGGCCTCATTCGTTTCGAAAGCCGCCAACTCCCCATTCATCGGCCAGACCCTCACGGGCCGCGTGGTGGCCACGGTCGTCGGCGGTGAGCTGCGGCATGACACGAGGGAGAGCGCATCGGAGCCGGCGCTCAGGAAGCGCAAGCCGCGGAAATGAAAACGAAGAGAATCGTCATCGTCGACGACTCTCCGGCCTTCTGCGACCTCTGGTCGAACTTCATCGCCGAGCGATACCCGATCGCGCGCGTCGAGCGTTACACCCATCCCTACGATGCGCTTCCCAAAATAGACGACACGATCGACCTCCTCATTGTCGATCTGGAGATGCCGGGGATGGACGGAAAGAAGTTCGTCGACTACGCGCGGCAGAAGGGCCTGAGCCCACGGCGGATCGTGGTCACTTCCTCGCATTCGGCCGAGGAGCTCCATGAGCGTTTCCGGATCGGCGAGACGATCGCCGTGATCAACAAGACCGAAGCCAAGCAGCAGGAGGCCTTTCTCATGATTCTGGATAGTGTGATGAGAAGGACGTGACCGCTGACCATGGACAATCCCGGCAGTACCCTATAATCGCGAGCGATGACCGCCCCGAGTCCCGCGGCCGCAACTCCGGCAGCACACACCCCGCCCAGTCTGAATGACATGCTCGTCTACATGGCGAAGCAGGAGGCGTCGGACCTTCATCTGAAGCCGATGCGTCCGCCGCTCATCCGGGTGCGTGGACGGCTGATTCCCATCCCCGGCTCCGAGGCGCTCAAGCCGGGCGACCTGGAGAAGATCCTCCTGCCGATCCTGAACAAGACCCAGCGCGAGAAGTTCGACGCCGTGCAGTCGGTGGATTTCGGTTACGGGGTCCCGGGCATCGCCCGCTTCCGCGGCAACATGTACATGCAGCGCGGAACGGTCGGCGGCGTGTTCCGCCGGATTCCGATCCAGATCAAGGGAATCGACGAGCTGGAGCTTCCGCTCGCCGTTCAGGACATGACCAAGATTCCCGACGGCCTCGTCATCGTGACCGGGCCCACGGGCTCGGGCAAATCGACGACGCTCGCCGCGATGATCTCCGACATCGCTGCCCGCGAGCCGCTGCACATCGTCACGATCGAGGATCCGATCGAGTTCCTCTTCATGGACAAAGTCGCTGCGATCTCGCAGCGCGAAGTGGGCACGGATACGCCGAGCTTCAAGGAGGCGCTCCGCAACTCCATGCGGCAGGATCCGGACGTGGTCATGGTCGGCGAGATGCGCGACATCGAGACGATGCAGACCGTGCTGACCGCCGCCGAGACCGGACACCTCGTCTTCTCGACGCTTCACACCAACAACGCCGCACAGACGATCGACCGCATCATCGACGCCTTTCCGTCCGATCAGCACAAGCAGATCCGCTCGCAGCTCGCGCTGGTGCTCCGTGGAATCATCTCGCTCAAGCTGATCAAGACGCGCGAAGGGAAGCTCACCGCCGCGGTCGAAGTCCTCAAGAACTCGCCCCGGGTGGCGAAGCTCATCGAGGACGGTCAAACCAAGGACATTCTCGAGGAGCTCGAAAGCTCGGTCGGGCTTTACCGGATGCAGTCGATGAACCAGTCGCTCATCGCGCTCCTCGCTCACCAGAAGATCACGTACCAGGATGCGATGGAGCTGGCGAGCGATCCCGATGATCTCTCGCTCAAGCTCCGCAAGCTCTTCCCGCAGATCGAAGAGCGCGTCCGTCAGGGGGGAGACATGGCTCCGAGCTATTCGGATTTCTCACAGATCACCGAGCTCATGGACATCAAGCGCCTCTATGAGGAGCAGGAAGCGAACTGGCGGCAGCGTTTCGCCGAGAAGGACGAAGAGATGGAGACTCTGCGCCACGATCTCGACTTCCTGCGCCAGCAGGCGTCGCAGCAGCAGGGCGGCGCGTCCGGCAAGGACGAAGAGATCGCCCGGCTGAAAGGTGAGATCGAGCGGCTGCGGGGCGATGCGCAGGCAAAGATCAATCAGCTGCAGGAGCGGATCAAGGAGCTGAACCAGAAGCTGATGAGCAGCTCCGCGACGAAGCGCTGATGCCGAGCGCACCCTCCAGAAAACTCGATACGTTTCCGAACCCGAACCCGGAGCGCGATTACGAGATCGCGTTCGAGGCGCCCGAGTTCACCTGCCTCTGTCCGATGACCGGCCAGCCCGATTTCGCGACGATGCGCATCCGCTACGTACCCGACCAGCGCTGCGTCGAGCTCAAATCGCTCAAGCTCTATCTCTGGTCATTCCGCGACGAAGGAACCTTCCACGAGGCCGTCACCAACCGCATCGCCGGCGATCTCGTCGACGTGCTCGATCCGCGCTTCCTCGAAGTCGAGGGCGATTTCTTCGTGCGCGGCGGCATCAAGACCAAGGTCAAGGTCACGCACAGCAAACCGTAGTGCTTGGTGCTCGGTGCTCGGTGCTTGGTGGAGCCGCGGGCGATCGCGCTCGGGACACCTTTGTGGAGCGCGGGCGACCCCGCCCGCGCCCCGTGTACCGGCGGGCGGGATCGCCCGCGGCTCCACTTGTCCGGCACAGCGCGCGGGCGAGGTCGCCCGCGCTCCACGCAGCACCAAGCACCAAGCACCAAGCACTAAGCACTGAGCACTGGGCACCACGCGCGCCACGCACTCACTCCATCCCCGCATCCCGCCTCAGCCGCCATTGCTCGTTGACCCGTTCCACGAACGCTGACCGTCCCTCCGCGATCCAGTCCGTGAGAATGTCGACGCTCACTTCGTCGAGCGTCTCAACGATCGACAGGCTCGCTGCCTCGACGATCCGCGCCACCGGTTTTTCGAGTGCGGCCACCGCACGCGCAGAGCGGGCAATGGTGCCGGCCAGCTCGGTGTTGGATTGCATGGCCAGCATCCGGGCCGCCGTCAACGTCAGGAGAATCGCTGCATTCCAGTTCGTCCGTTCCGGCCAGCCGGGCGGAACGATGAAGTCGGCCATTCCATTTGCCGCCGCAAGTGCTGCGACATGGCGCTCGGTGGCGACGTGGACCGGTTCGAGGTCCGCGTGGAACAGGCTCTGGTAGGTCTCTTCGTCGTCAGGAAGGGTCAGGACCCGCGCCATGGCCTGCTTTGCAGTGGCGTCGAGCTCGACGGAAACGGAGGCAAAGAAGCGTGCTCCCCTCCCTGCTGCGATCCGGCACAACGCTTCGAGCGAGCCGAGGTCGGTCGTGGCGGGAAACATCACGGGTACGACCATTCCCCACGGACGCCCTTCCAGTCCGGCCGCGAGCATCTCCAGCCGCTCGAGATCGACCGGCCAGGCAGCGAGTGCAATCATGTCGGCGTTCGCGTCGTCGACGTCACCACGCGTCGATACGAGCATGGTCGCCGGCAGCCGCCATTCGCCCAGAAGAGCAGCGATGTCGCGGCCCCGCCGGAAGATCGACTCCGAGAACTCCGCCGCGTCGATGAGCACGGGAGGCTCGAGCCTCGTCGCGAGCCGTTCCAGGCCGTCGCGCGGATCGTCGGCCACCGCGACTTCCATACGCTCGCTCCAGCTGGCGCGAAGATCGAGGTAGTCGATCGCCACCGGCAGAGCGCGCCTCGCGCCGTAAGGGATGACGGCGGTCGCGTACCACCACGGCGGTTCCGGGAACGCCGACCGCCGGACCCGGACCTGCGCCGCTTTGCGATAGATGATCAAGTGAGGCTCTTGACCGGGAGATAGGGAGCGACCAGTCCGCGGATGTACTTCGCGACCATGTCGAACTCGAGATTGACCCGGTCGCCGACACGTGCTGTTCCGAGCGTGGTGCGCCGGAGCGTCTCCGGGATGAGCGCGGCCCCGAATGTCGAGGAATCCGGTTCGACGATCGTGAGCGAGACGCCGTCGATGGCGATCGATCCCTTGCTCACCACGAGCTCCGCGTACTCCGGAGGGTAGCTCCAGCGATGGACCGCGAAGTCGCCTTCCTCCACGATCGAGATCAGCGTTCCGGTGGCGTCGACATGGCCCTGCACCATGTGCCCGCCGAGCCGGTCGCCGAGCGAGAGAGCCCGTTCGAGATTGACGCGATCGCCGGCGGCCAGTCGTCCCAGCGTCGTGCGCGCGAGGGTCTCGTTCGATACATCCGTGAGGAGTGAACCGTCGGGCTCGGGGAGGACGGTCAGGCAGACACCGTTGACCGCCAGGCTCTCGCCGCGCTGAAAGGAATCGTCGTCGCCCGTGCGAATCCGCAGGCGCGCACCCCGGTCGAGCGGTTGTAGCTCCTCGATGGTGCCGCTGTGATGAATGATTCCAGTGAACATTGGATGGGTGGCCCTCTAGGCCGGATAGGCGACGATCATGAGGTCTCTCCCCACGAACTCGGCGCGATCAAAACGAAAGCGGTGCGCGTCTGTCAACCGCATTGCCGGAGGTCCGGTGAAGATCGCCGGCGCCTCGTGGCCGCCGACGACCATCGGTGCGACGAAGATGATCATCTTCTGCCAGAGCTCGCGCGCGATGAGCTCCGAGTGAACGAGCGCGCCGCCTTCCACGAGCACGGAGCGGATACCCCTGGCGTACAGCTCCCCGAACACGCGCTGCAGGTCCGTGCGACCATCGGTCGGGATCACCTCCAGACCGGGAGCGCGGTCCAGCGGGGGCGAGGACGTGAAGAGAATGGTGCGCCCGCCATCGACGAGCACCTGCGCGTGCGGCGGAACCTCTCCATCACCGTCGAGGACGACGCGCGTCCAGGGAGTGTCCGAAAGCTTCAGGCGCCGCGAGAGTCGCGGGTTGTCGGCTTTGATCGTCCCGCTGCCGACGAGAATGGCGTCGCATTCTTCACGCAGCGCCAGGCTCTTTTCTCTCGCCGCTTCGGTCGTGATCCATTGACTGTCCCGCGCCGCCGTGGCGAGCTTCCCGTCGAGGGTCATCGCTGCTTTCAAAAGGACGAACGGCAGTTTCTGCGTCACGCTCCAGAGGAACTTCTCGTTCTGCCGCCGCGCCTCTGCTTCTCCGATGCCGGTCACGACCTCGATGCCCGCTGCACGGATCTGTTCGATCCCTCGTCCGTCGACTTCCTGATTCGGATCGCGCATCGCGATCACGACCCGGCTCACGCCCGACGCGACGACGGCCGGCGCGCACGGCGGCGTTCGTCCATGATGCGCGCACGGCTCGAGAGTCACGTACATCGTGGCGCCGCGCGCGTTCTCACACCACGACAGCGCATCGACCTCCGCATGCGATTCACCCGCGCGGCGGTGCCACCCCTCGGCGACGATCTCCCCGTCACGTGCGATCACGCAACCGACCATGGGGTTCGGACTCACGGTGTAGCGCCCGTTTTCCGCGAGCTCGAGCGCGCGCCGCATGCATTGCTCGTCGGTCACGGCCGGGATGCTAGCAGTTTGCGCGATGCCACGAAAAAGCCGCCCTTTCGGGCGGCTTTTTCGATTGGCTGCTGCTGATTGCTCAGGGCACGGTGAGGATCGTGAAACGCGTGAAGGCGTCGCCGCCCGTACGACGCGACGGGGTCGTGACGTACATGCGGATCTTCTGACCGCTGCGAGCGGCGTCGATGATGCGGCGGAACTGCTCGACGCTCGTCACACGCTGTCCCTGTACTTCCTGGATCACGTCGCCCTCGAGGATGTTGGCCTCGCCGGCGGCGGAGACATTCCGGACGCTGGTGACGAGAACGCCCCGCACGTCGTCGTCGATGCCATGAAGCTGGCGCGTCTGGGGCGTGAGGTCCTGAACGGCCATGCCCAGGCGGTTGCGCACAGGCTCGGTTGCCGACGGTGCTTCGTCGTCTTCGACGGCGCCGTCCGGCGGACGCTCGGCGGTTTTCGCCGTCACGGTGCGGCGCTGGCCGTCGCGGAGGAACGTCACCTTCACGTTCGTGCCGACCGGGAGATAGGAGATGTAGTCGATGAGCTCCCGGTTGCTGCGGATCTGCCGGCCGTCGATCTCGACGATGATGTCGCCGTGCTGCAGGCCGGCCTGATCGGCGGGTTTCCCGGGAGTGACGCGGTTGACGAGCGCGCCCGTGGTTCCGGCAGGAAGGTTCCACGCGTCACGGATGTCCTGCGTGACCTCGCGGATCTCCATGCCGAGGAAGCCGCGGACGACCTTGCCCTGCTTGAGCTGCGGCAGGAGGCGGCGTGCGACGTTCACCGGCGTCGCGAATCCGAGGCCCTGCGCCATGCCGCCGCGGATCGCGGTGTTGATTCCGATGACTTCTCCATTGATGTTGAGAAGGGGGCCGCCGGAATTGCCGAAGTTGATGGCGGCGTCGGTCTGAATGAAGTTCTCGAATGAGCGGGTCTCTTCGCTCATGCCGAGGGCGCGGCCCTTGGCGCTGATGACGCCGACGGTGAGCGTGTTGTCGAGCTGGAACGGGTTGCCGATGGCAATCGCCCAGTCGCCGCGGCGAATGCGGTCGGAGTCTCCGAGCGCGAGGCTCGGAAGTCCCTGCTCGTCGATCTTGAGGAGCGCCAGGTCGGTCGCGGGATCGCGGCCCACGATCGTGGCCGGGACGGTCCGTCCGCCGGCCCCGTTCTCGTCGGAGCCGTACTGGACTTCCACCTTGGACGCGTTTTCGACGACGTGATTATTGGTGAGGATGTATCCGTCGGGGGAGATGATGAAGCCGGAGCCGCCGCTCAGCTGCCGGCGCTCGTTATCCTGGTCGTCCTGCTGCTGGCGGCGCGGGTCGCGCGGATCGGGGAAGAAGAACTCGAACGGATCGATGCCGAACTGGCGGCGCGTACCGCTCTGCGGGCGGACGATCTCGGTGGTGGAGATCGAGACGACCGCGGGCATCGCGCGCGCCGCGAGATCTGCGAAAGACGGGATGGTCACGGAGGTGACCGGACCCTGCGCGGTCTGAATCGGCCCGGTCTGCGCGTTGGATCGCGGCATCAGGCCGAGGTCCGCGCTGATGAGGACGCCGAATGCGACTGAGGCGATCACGATCGCCATCGTCGAGATGATGCGTTTCGTCGAATGGTTCATAACTTCTGTTCGCTCCTCCTGGTGCGCTGCGTGTGATGTCGTGTGAGCTGACCGGACATTGTGCCCGGCGTGCAGCGCCGGTGCCAGTGGATGGCGGGCGCCGCTACACGTATCAGACGCGTTTGCGGGTCCGAATGTTCCGTTACTAAATGGGAACGAGCCCGGGCCGGCCAAACCAGTGGAGGGCGGGGGACTTCGCCCGCCGGCTCATGATTCGCGGGCGAGGTCGCCCGCGCTCCACGACGCTCCCCCGGAGCCTGTCCCCCGAAAACGCAAAAGCCTCGCTTTCGCGAGGCCCTTGCCTGAATCTCCGGGGCGTATTGTGTCAGACGACTCTGCGGCGGCCGACGATCATGCGGTAGATGAGCAGAAGCACCATCGCACCGATGATCGAGCCGATCCAGCCGGCGGCCTGATTATCAGACCCCATCAGCGTCGAGGCGAGGAAGCCGCCCACGAAGGAGCCGGCGATACCGAGCAGGATCGTGACGATCCAGCCACCCGGGTCGCGGCCCGGCATGAGGAACTTGGCGATCGCGCCAACGATCAGACCAAACAGCAACCATCCAATGATGTTCATCTTTCCTCCAACAGTTGAGCTGCTCCCAATGAGCAGACTCGCCCTGCGGAAGAGCAACAGGGGTGCCAGATGAGGTTGCCGGATGACCGGGCGCGATTGTGGCACCAGGCTGCTCAATGGTTTACCCTGCGCGCCGATGAAAAAAAAGCGCATTGCGATTCTGACGGGTGGAGGTGATTGTCCCGGGCTCAATGCCGTCATCCGGGCAGCCGTCCGCACCGCCATCAACGACCACGACTTCCGCGTCCTCGGAATCCAGCTCGGCTTCGAAGGACTGCTGACCGGCTCAGCCGTGCCTCTGACGGCGGAGTCGATTCGTGGGATCCTGCCGAAAGGCGGCACGCTTCTGCGCACCACGAATCGTGGCAATCCCTTCAGTTACCCCGGCCCGGACGGAACACTCGAAGATCGCTCGCGGCTCGTCGTCGACAACGTTCGCAAGCTGGGAATCGACGGCATCATCGCCATCGGCGGCGACGGCACACTGAAGATCGCACAGAAACTCTGTGACCTCGGCGTTCCGATGGTGGCGGTGCCAAAGACGATCGACAACGACCTCGCTTCGACTGATTACACCTTCGGTTTCATGACCGCGGTCGAGGTCGCGACCGACGCCGTCGACCGGCTGCATACGACCGCCGAGAGTCACGATCGCGTGATGATTCTCGAGGTCATGGGGCGCGACGCCGGCTGGATCGCCCTGCATTCCGGCATCGCCGGCGGCGCTGACATCATTCTCATTCCGGAGATTCCGTATCGCCCCGAGGCGATCGCGAACACGATCCGCGAGCGGCAGCGCGAGGGCGCCAAGTTCGACATCATCGTGGTCGCAGAGGGAGCCTTGCGCCAGGACGGAGAAGTCACCTATCTCGACAAGGCCAGCAGACGGCTCGGCGGCGTTGCTTATCAGGTGGCAGCCGAGATCGCGCAGCAGATCGATCTCGAGATTCGAGTGACGGTCCTGGGGCACATCCAGCGGGGCGGGTCGCCGATTCCGTATGACCGCCTCATCGCGACGCAGTTCGGCAAAGCTGCGGCCGACCTCATCGCGGATGGCAAGTTCGGACGGATGGTCGCGTTGCGCGGGGAGCAGATCGTCGACGTGCCGATCCGCGACGCCATTTCCAACATGAAACTCGTCGATCCGGAAGGGCAGCTGGTGTCCACCGCACGCAGTCTCGGCGTGTCGTTTGGAGACGGCCGTTAAGGGAGAAACATGTCTGAGCTAGTCGGGTATCGCGTTGAAAAAGGCGTGGCGATCTTCGAGCTGAACGATCCGCCGGCGAACACCTACACCTATGAGATGAATCGCGACCTCGATGCATGCATTCTCGACGCGCGCATGGATGACGACGTCCACGTGATCGTCATTCGCGGCGCCGGTGACAAGTTCTTCTCCGCCGGCGCGAACATCAAGATGCTGTCGGAGGTGACGCCGGCGTTCAAATACAACTTCTGTCTGCACGCGAACGAGACGATGCTGCGGCTGGAGCAGACCCCGAAGCTGGTGATCGCCGCGATCAACGGTCACGCCGTTGGCGGCGGACTCGAGATCGCCCTCGCGGCGGACATCCGCATCGCACGCCAGGGCTCCGGCAAGGTTGGTCTGCCCGAGGTGTCGCTGGGGGTGTTGCCTGGAACCGGCGGCACACAGCGACTGTCGCGCCTCCTCGGCAAGTCGAAGGCAATCGAAGTGATGGTCGAGGGAAACCTCTTCGACTTCGAGCAGGCCCGCGACCTGGGGATCATCAACTATGTGTGGCCCGCGGACGAAGGCGGCAGGAAGTGGTGGGACCGGGTCATGGAGTATGCCTGGAGCTTCTGCCCGCCGAACAAAGCTTCGAAGGCCGTCGGCCGGATCAAGCGCGCGGTGCAGACGGGGTGGGAGATTCCAATCGAAGCCGGGCTGGCCGTCGAACGCGAGCTTCAGCAGCAGCTGTTCCTCAGCGAAGACGCAAAGGAAGGGCTGGCGGCGTACAACGAGAAGCGGAAGGCGGAGTTCAAAGGGCGGTAGGCGTTCACGTTGACCGTTGACCGGCGCGGGCGGGGTCGCCCGCGCTCCACTGAGCCCTCTTGACGCGACGGCGAACGGATTACGCTCTCAGCGGTTAACGGTTAACGGCGTTCACGCCGGCAGCAGTGATAATCTCGGACGACGATGCGCTATCGAAACCTCCACGGCACTGATCTTCAACTCTCGGAAATCGGCTTCGGCACTTGGACCATCACCACGGGGTGGTGGGGCAACTACACGGACGCGGAGGGGCAGACGCTCATCCGCCAGGCCGTGGACCGGGGAATCAACTACATCGATACTGCCGACGCGTACGGGAACGGCCGCGGCGAAACGATCCTGGCGCCGATCCTCAAAGAAAATCCGAAGCTGATCGTCGGTACGAAGTTCGGCTACGACTTCTACAACAACCCGGTTCGTCCACGCGGGCAGCGCGAGCTGCCGCAGGACATGTCGCCGAAATTCATACGCTTCGCGCTCGAGCAGTCGCTCCAGCGTCTCGGCACCGACCACGTCGCGATCTATCAGCCGCACAATCCGCGCATCGACATCCTGTTGCAGGACGAGCACTGGGACACGCTGGAGGCACTGAAGCGCGAAGGGAAGATCCTCTCGTACGGTCCGTCGCTCGGTCCGGCCATCGGATGGAGAGACGAAGGAATCTACGGCGCGGCGGTGCGGCGGGCTCCCGTCACGCAGATGATCTACAACATGCTCGAGCAGGATCCGGGACGGGAGTTCATCCTTGCGGCGGCCCGCGGCGCGTCGTATCCGGGCGCTGCGGAAGCGGCCAGCGGGAAAACGAACAAGAAGGTCTGTGAGCCGACGGCCGCGTTCGACGAGGCGTTCCGTGCGTGGGCGGTGGATCCGGAGCCGCAGTTCCTCGTGCGGGTGCCGCATTCGTCGGGCATGCTCGAAGGGAAGTACACGCTGGAGACGAAGTTCGACGAGAGCGATCATCGCTCCCATCGGCCGCGCGCATGGCTGGTCGAAGGGATTCAGAAGGTCGATCGCCTCAAGCCGTTGAGCGAGCGGCGCGGGGTCACGATCGGGCAGCTCGCCCTGCTGTGGCTGTACGCGCATCCGGCGATCATCTCGGCGCTGCCGAACATCTACGGCCCGGAACAGATCGACGAGTTCGTGGAAGCGTCGAATCACGCGCCGCTCACGAGCGCCGAGATGGAAGAGGTGCATGCACTGTACGTCCGCAATTTCGACGTGCAACCCTTCGTCGAAGAGGTGACGGCGCAGCGTGCGTAGACCGCTCGCCGGTCTGATACTTCTCTCGATCGTAGCGGCGGCGCTCGCGGTCGGAAGCGTCCGGCTCGACAGCGCCACCTCGGACGAGCCGGCCTACATCGCCGCCGGCATGATCAAGCTCCTTCACGGGCGGCTCGACTTCTTCCGCGACCAGCCGCCGCTGATGAATTCGATCAGCGCCCTGCCTCTCGTGCTCTCAGGCTACGAGATGCGCCCGGCCTGGAGGGTCGGCGGCAATCACTGGGCGTACGGTCAGCGGCTTCTGTACCTCTCCGGCTATGACGGCGAGCGGATGCTTTTCCTGGCCCGTATGCCGACGATCGCCCTGTTCATCGCGCTCGGGTGGGTCGTCTACCTGTTCGTTGCGCACCATTCGGGCAGCCGCGGCTGGGGAGTGTTCGCGTTCGCGCTCACGATCTTCTGTCCGACGGTGATGGCGCATGGCCGTCTGGCCACGGTCGATCTGGCTGTGACGTTTTTCTGTTTCACCGCGGCTGCTCTGTTCGTGCGGTTGATCGAAGCGCCGTCGGCTCTCGTCGCCATCGGCGTGGGAGTCGCCACGGGCGCCGCGGTGATGTCGAAGACGTCCGCCAACGTCCTCGGTCCTTACTTCGTGCTGCTCCTCGTTATCGCCGTCATCGGAAAGAAGGTGACCGATCGACGGCGCGTCCTTCTGATGACCGTTCTCGCCGCCGCCGTGGCGGCGGGATTCATCATCGTGCTCGTCCTGTCGGAGGGGAGCGATCGATACATCGCCGACAATTTCCCAGACACGCCGCGACTTCTCGTGCCGTTTGCGGAATATCTGGAGAACATCCGCGCGATCCGGTCCTGGTACACGCGTGGCGCCGCTCTGCCGCAGTTTCTCTTCGGCCAGTTCTCCAGAACGAGCTGGTGGTATTACTACCCGGCGGCGTTCCTGGTCAAAGCGACCATCCCCGCCATTCTTCTCGTCACCATCGCGATCGGCGTGATGATCCGTGACCGCCGCGTGCCCTTCGGCGGCGTCGCCGCGCTGCTCTTCGTCGCGCTCTTCGCGGGCGCGGCGGCCGCGGGAGAACTTGCGCTGGGAATCCGTTATGTCCTTCCCATCTTTCCTTTTCTCTACGCGTGGGTGGCTATCGTGATCGCGCGCGTGCCGCGCCTCGCCGTTGTGGCAGTGGTGCTCGTGATCTGGCATGGAGCGGAGAACCTTCGCGCTTATCCGTCCTACATCAGCTATTTCAATCAGTTCATCGGCTCGCATCGCAATGCCGACCGTTACCTGATCGACTCCAATCTCGACTGGGGACAGGACCTGCGCCGGCTCGACGGGTGGGCCCGCGAAAAGAACGTGCAGGAGATCGTTCTTCACTACTTCGGAGGGGGAGCGCCCGGCGTGGATCTTCGCGTTCGCGTGATCGGAGGGTACGGGGCGGGAGGGCGGCCGCTTCCGAAGGGATCGTGGTTTGCGCTGAGCAGGCATTTCTACCGGGTCAGCTTCGAACCTTCGGTCTCGCGCGAGACCTACGACGATTACCTGAAGCGCTCTGGCGCGCGTTACGTGACGACCGTGGGTGGCTCCATCAACATCTATCGCGTCGATTGAGAAGAATTGAGAATTGAGCGTCAGGTTCAATTCGGAGGGCAGCGGATGAACGAGGAAGCGGCGGACGGTATGTCCAGGACGGCAGCCTGGTTCCTCGCTGTTCTGATTCTCGTACTGTCACTGGCGCTCGCGCTCGGAAGCGTCCGCCGGGACAGTGCCACCGCTGACGAGCCGGCGGTGATTGCAGCGGGATTGGTCAAACTACTCGATGGTCGCCTCGATTTCTTTCGAAGTACCCCACCGCTATGGAGCGCTGTGAGCGTCCTGCCTCTCGCAGCAGGGGGAATGCGGGTGCCGCCGATTTACTACCCCGACACCGACCCGTGGGTGCTCGGTCGATACCTGCTGTATCGAACCGGGATCGATTCGCAGGAGGCGATCTTCCGGGCAAGGCTCCCGAGCATCGCCGCATTCCTGGCGCTGGCGGTGGCGATGTACTGGATGGTCGCGCATCACGCGCGCAGCCGGGGATGGGCTCTCTGCGCCATGACGCTGACCGCCTTCTGCCCGCTGATCATGGCCCACGGGCGGCTTGCGAACGTGGACGTTGCGACAACCCTGTTCCTGTTCCTGGCCGTGGCCTTCCTGTTGCGGCTGATCGAGTCGCCGTCGTTCCCCGTCGCCATGGGCATGGGTGTTTCTTCGGCCGCGGCGATTCTCACCAAGTCTTCCGGCAACATCATCGGCCCAATCGCGATCGCAGCGATCGGCCTCGCCCTCGCGCTGAATCGAATCGATGACCGGCGGCGCTTCTTCGTGCGATTTGCCGCCGCTGTGCTTGCGGCGCTGGTGGTGGGCGAGGTGGTCATCGTCGGCCTCGCCAGCGACGCGTACATTGCGGCGAACTTTCCTCGGCTCCAGTCGCCGATGGGCCGGCTGGCCCTTCCGTTCGCCGAGTGGATCGCAAACATCCGGGCTATCAACTCTTGGCTGCGAGGCGGGCACACCCTCCCGCAGTTCCTTCTCGGCGAAGTGAGCTTCGGAGGATTTCCGGGTTACTACGCGGTGGCCATTCTGCTGAAGACGACGATTCCCGCGCTTCTCATCGGCCTCGCCGGCCTTGTCGCGCTCATTCGCCGGCTGCCGAGGCGCGGGGCACCGGACTCCTCGCCGCGATTCGCAGCCGTGATCTGTTTTCTATTCGCGCTGCTCTTCTTCGTGATCGCGTCCACGAGTGAGCTCGCGGTCGGGGTCCGCTACGTTCTTCCGATGTATCCGTTCGTCATCGCGGGGTCGGTCCTCGCCACCGCCGAGGCCGCGCGAGAGCTGCGTGTGGACCGCCGGCGAAAAGCCACAGCCCTCGTCGGCCTGCTCCTCGCGTGGCACGTCGCCGAAAATCTGCGAACATACCCGGGATACATCGGGTACTTCAATCAGTTCATCGGCCGGCAGGAAAACGCGGACCGATTCCTGATCGATTCGAATCTCGACTGGGGTCAGGATCTTCTGCGCCTCCGTGACTGGGCAGTCTCCAGAGGCATTCGGGAGATGACGGTCCATTATTTCGGCGGCGCGGATGTGCCGACCGCAATGGAAGGCATCCGCACCGACGTGCGCATGTCGCCGGGACCGGAGCCACTCGCGGCCGGATGGTTCGCCGTGAGCACGCATTTTTACAGGCTCAGCCTTGCGAGCGATATCTGGCCGGTCGATTACGACACGTATCTCGAAGCCAACGGCGCAAGGTACGTCACGACCGTCGGCGATTCGATCCGCGTCTATCGCGTCCGGTAGTGACGTCGAGTAGGATTCCCCGCCATGACCGCCATGCAGAACAAGCTCTTCATCAACGGTGAATTCGTCGACGCCCGCAGCGGAAAGACGTTCGCCACCATCAATCCGGCAACCGAGGAAAAGATCACGGACGTTGCGTCCGCGGGGGCGGAGGATGTCGACGCCGCCGTGCGTGCCGCGCGCGCCCAGATGGAGCCCGGCTCCGAGTGGCAGAAGATGAAACCGCGCGACCGCGCCAAGATCATGTGGCGCATCGCCGACATGCTGACGGCGCGCGCCGAAGAGATCGGACGCATCGAGACGATCGACAACGGCAAGCCCATTTTCGAATCGCAGTTCGTCGACACTCCTGCCGCGGCCGAATGCCTCTACTACTTCGCGGGATGGTCGGGCAAGGTCACCGGCGAGACGATTCCCGTCGCCGACAATGCCTTCACCTACACGCTCCGCGAACCGCTGGGTGTCGTCGGCGCGATCACGCCGTGGAACTTTCCGCTCATGCTCGCCGTCTGGAAGATCGCCCCAGCGCTCGCATGCGGCAACACCGTCATCTCGAAGCCGGCGTCGAACACGTCGCTGTCCCTGCTGAAGTTCGCCGAGTACGCGCGTGAGTGTGGACTGCCGGCCGGCGTCCTCAACGTGATTCCCGGAGGCGGCAGCGTGGTCGGCAATGCCATGGTCGACCATCCCGGTATCGACGCAATCGCATTCACTGGTTCCTCCGAAGTCGGCCGGGCCCTCATGGCGCGTGCGGCGAGCACCCTCAAGAAGGTCTCGCTCGAGCTCGGTGGAAAGTCGCCAAACATCGTCCTCGCGGACGCCGACCTCGATGCGGCATCGCGCGGCGCTCTCAATGCGATTTTTTACGGCAAGGGCGAAGTCTGCGCCGCCGGTTCGCGGCTGCTCGTCGAGGACTCGGTGCACGACGCACTGATGGAGAAGGTCATCGAGCGCGCCGGCAAAATGGTTGCCGCCGACCCTCTCCATCCCAAAACCCGCCTGGGTGCCATCGTGTCGAAGGATCAGATGGAAACGGTCCTTCGCTACATCGAGAGCGGGAAGAGCGAGGGCGCGAAACTCGTCGCGGGAGGGGAGCGCGCCGACATCGGTACGGGCAAGGGCTACTTTCTCAAGCCGACCATCTTCGACGACGTGCAGCCGGAGATGAAAATCGCCCGCGAGGAGATCTTCGGACCCGTTCTCGCCACGCTGCGCTTCAAGGATGCCGACGACGCCGTCGTCAAGGCGAACGCGACCGTGTACGGTCTCGCGGCCGCGGTGTGGACGCGCGACGTGTCGAAGGCGCATCGCGTCGCCCGTGCGGTCAAGGCAGGCACGGTCTGGGTCAACACGTACAACCTCTACGACCCGGCTCTGCCGTTCGGTGGATTCAAGGAGTCCGGCTTCGGCCGCGACCAGGGCCGCGACGCCCTCGAGAAGTACACGCAGACCAAGAGCGTCTGGGTCAATCTGTAACTTGGTGCTTGGTGCTTGGTGCTTGGTGCTGGGTGCTGGGTGCTGGGTACTGGGTACCCAGCATGTGTGCGCGAATCGCGACCACGTCACCCTGAGCTGGCGAAGCGCGGCGAAGGACCTCAGGATGCGACGATCCAGGCATCTGAGGTCCTTCGGCGCTTGGCGCCTCAGGATGACGTGCCGCCCAGCACCAAGCACCCGGCACCAAGCACCACGCACCAACCCCGGCACGCAACACGCAGCGCTCAGCGTGGTGCTATAGAATCGCGCACCTGCTGAAGAGGAGACGCATGCGGAAACTATTGATTGTCGCGGTTGCATTGCTTGCCGTAGGGTGTCCTCCTCCTTCGGAGACGACGTCCGGCGCGTCTGGCGGGAACGAGATCCTCGTCGGCGAATATGGATCCCTCACGGGACCGGAAGCGACATTCGGCCAGTCCACTCATAACGGCATCATGATGGCCATGGACGAAGTGAACGCGGCCGGTGGAGTGAAGGGTCGCAAGATCAAGGTCCTGACCGAGGACGACCAGTCGAAAGCGGAGGAGGCGGCGAACACCGTTTCCAAGCTCATCTCTCAGAACAACGTCGTCGCCCTCCTCGGCGAAGTGGCCTCATCCAACTCGCTCGCCGCCGCGCCGATCGCGCAATCCAACAAAGTCCCGATGATCAGTCCCTCCTCGACGAACCCTGCGGTGACCGAGAAAGGCGAGTACATCTTTCGGATGTGCTTCATCGACTCGTATCAGGGCGCGTCGATGGCCGACTACATCAGCAAGCAGCTCAAGATGAACCGCGCCGCGATCCTCGTCGACGTCAAAAGCGACTATTCGACCGGCCTCGCGCAGTTCTTCGAAAGTGCCTTCGTGGCCAACGGCGGACGCATCGTCGCCAAACAGAGCTACGCGAAGGGCGACAACGACTTCCGTTCACAGCTGACGGCCATTCGCAGCGCGAATCCGCAGGTCATCTTCATTCCGGGGTATTACAACGACATCGGTCAGATCGCCATCCAGGCCCGCGACCTCGGCATCACGCAGCCGCTGGCCGGAGGCGATGGATGGGAATCGCCCAAGCTCGTCGAGATCGGCGGCAAGGCGATGGAGGGCTCGTTCTACTCGAACCACTACTTCGCAGGCGATCCTGACCCGAGGGTCCGTCAATTCGTCGAGATGTACCGTGAGCGTTTCGGACAAACTCCCGATTCACTCGCCGCACTCGGATACGACGCAGCGAAGGTTCTGGTGAACGCGATGAGCAAGGCCGCTCAGCTCGACGGCCCGTCCATCCGCGATCAGATCGCGGCGACGAAAGGCTTCCCCGGTGTCACCGGTGTCATCACGCTGGGACCCGACCGCAATCCCATCGGCAAGAAGCTGGCGATCCTCGAGGTGAGAAACGGCGACGTCGTCCTGAAGGACACGTTTGAGCCGGCGGGGTCGTCAGCCGCGGCCGCGGCAGCGACGACGGCCCCGACCACGGCTCCGACGGCGACGACGGCGCCCGCGAAGAGCGGCACCTAGTCCGGATGGAAGACTTCCTCCAGAACCTGCTGAACGGCATCGCGGCGGGATCGATCTACGCGCTCATCGCCCTTGGTTACACCATGGTCTACGGGGTGCTGAAGCTGATCAATTTCGCGCACGGCGACATCTTCATGATCGGCTCGTTCGTCGGGTTCTATGCGGGGCGCTACATGGCTCGCCATGCGACCGGCGAAGCGGCGAGCCTCGGCAGCGCTGCGCTGGTTCTCCTGCTGGCCATGCTCGTGTGCGGCATCGTCGGGTACCTCAATGAGCGCATCGCCTACAGGCCGCTCAGGAACGCCCCGCGGATCGCCTCACTCATCACCGCCATCGGCGTTTCGTTCCTCCTCGAGTACGGCGGGCAGATGGTGTTCGGACCCGATCCCAAGTTCTTCCCGACGCTCGTCGAGAAGAAGATCATCCACCTCGGAACGATCACGACTACGAACTACCAGTTCATCGTCCTGGCAGTCGCCATCGTCTTCATGGGCCTGCTGCAGTACATCATCTACGGGACGAAGTTCGGACGCGCCCTCCGGGCCGTGTCGTTCAACTTCGAAACGGCTTCGCTGATGGGCATCCCCACCGACCGCATCATCTCGATGACGTTCGTCCTCGGATCGATGCTGGCCGCCGTGGCCGGGATTCTCTACGGCCTTTCGTATCCGAAGATCGACCCGCTGATGGGAATCATGCCCGGCCTCAAAGCCTTCGTGGCGGCCGTTCTCGGCGGCATCGGGAACGTTCCGGGCGCCGTCGTCGGCGGCCTTCTCATCGGAATCATCGAATCCTTCGTCGGCGGCAGTCAGTTCTCGAGCTACCGCGACGGGATCGCGTTCGTCATCCTCATCGTGATTCTGCTGTTCCGCCCGTCCGGGCTGTTCGGCAGGTACGAACCGGAGAAGGTGTGAACGTGAGCATTCTTCGGCGGTTCGCGCTTGAGTTTGACGAGCCCCGTCTGGTGCCTCGATTGGACCTTGGACGCTGGACCTTGGACCTTGGCACAGCGCGGGACTCCCAGGGTCCAAGGTCCAGGGTCCAGGGTCCCATCGCAAGTCAGGGCGAGATCATCCGCCGAAGCGGAACGAAGCCATGATGCCCCGGGCCTGGTGGCTGCGCGACCTCGTCTACCTCGTGATCTTCGTCGCGATCCTCATCGGCGCGACGTATCTCATCGCTTACTCGGAAACGTATTTCCCCGCGATGCGGTACTACCACCGCATCCTCGTGATGATGGGCATCAACATCACGCTGGCCGTATCGCTCAACATCATCAATGGACATGCCGGGCAGTTCTCGCTCGGTCACGCCGGCTTCATGGCGGTCGGTGCGTACTTTGCGGCTTTCCTGACGCTCTACTACTTCGGGCCGTACGTCGACAGGCTGGGGGAGGGATCGGGGCAGCAATGGCTCCTCCAGAACGTGCTTCTCTTCATCGCGGTCATCCTCGGGGGCATCGTCGCCGCGATCGCCGGTTACGTCGTGGGCCTGCCTTCGCTGCGCCTGCGCGGGGACTATCTGGCGATTGTGACGCTCGGGTTCGGCGAGATCATCCGCGTCATCATCCTCAACATCGACAAGATCGGTGCGGCCCGCGGGCTGTCGGGGATTCCGCCGTGGAGCAATTTCTTCTGGGTCTTCTTCTTCGCCGGCTTGACGATCCTCATCTCGATCCGCCTCGTGAATTCTTCGGTGGGCCGCGCCTTCCTGGCCATCCGCGAAGATGAGATCGCAGCCGAGGCGATGGGTGTCGACACGACGAAGTACAAGGTGAAGGCGTTCATCATCGGCTCGTGCCTGGCCGGCGTCGCCGGCGGCCTTTTCGCGCATTTCTCGCCCGCTTATCTCAACCCGACGATGTTCACGTTCATCCGCTCGTTCGAGGTCGTGGCCATGGTCGTTCTGGGCGGCCTCGGCTCGATCACAGGATCGATTCTGGCTGCGATCATCCTGACGTTCCTGCCCGAGGCGCTTCGCGGGGTGAAGGATTTCATGCCCGGTGGGCGCGATCCGCGCATGGTCATCTATTCGCTGATGCTCATCATCCTCATGCTGACGCGGCCGCAGGGACTCTTCGGCCGCAGGGAACTGTGGGACGTGCTCTCCCGGCGCAAAGACACGATTCCGAAAGAGCCGCGCGATGCCGGTGATGCAACGGACAAACTCGATCGGGATGCAGGACCTCCGGTGACCTGATGCCCGCGACCGAACCGATCCTCGAGTCGAAGAACGTCACGATCCGCTTCGGCGGTCTGACCGCGGTGTCGAATTTCGATCTGACCGTGAATCCCCGGGAGCTGGTCGGCCTGATCGGTCCGAACGGGGCGGGCAAAACGACGATCTTCAACATGCTCACCGGCGTGTACAAACCGACGGAAGGCGACATCCGCGTCGGCGCCGTGAGCACGCGAGACTTCAAGCCTTACCAGATCACCGCGCTCGGCCTGGCCCGGACGTTTCAGAACATCCGTCTCTTCAAGGAGCTGACCGTTCTCGAGAACGTGAAGGCCGGCGGGCACATTCATTACAAGTACTCTGGCACCTCCGCCGTTCTCCACACCAATCGCTTTCATACGGCCGAGGAGCAGGCTGAAGAAGATGCGTTGCGCCTGCTCGATCTCTTCGACCTGCGGAGCCGCGCGCAGTACACCGCCAGGAATCTTCCTTACGGCGATCAGCGCCGGCTGGAGATCGCGCGTGCTCTCGCCGCCAGGCCGCGTCTACTCCTTCTCGATGAGCCGGCGGCGGGACTCAATACCGGCGAGACGGCAGCGCTGATGACGAAGATCCGCGAGATCCGCGACCGTTTCGGCGTCGCGATTCTCCTCATCGAGCACAACATGGAGCTCGTCATGGGGATCTGCGAGCGGATCATCGTCCTCAATTACGGAAAGACGATCGCGCAGGGTACACCCGACCAGATCCAGACGAACCCGGTCGTCGTCGAAGCGTATCTCGGCGAACCGGTGGAGGCCGCGCAACTGTGAGCCCGGTTCTCGCCATTCACGACCTCGAAGTAGCCTACGGGACGATCGCCGCGCTTCACGGCATTTCGCTCGAGGTGGAAAAGGGAGAGATCGTCACTCTGATCGGAGCCAACGGAGCGGGAAAGACGACCACGCTGCGAACCATCAGCGGACTTTTGAAGCCCAGGAAGGGTGACATCACGTTCGACGGCCGGAGCATCGTCGGCTCGAAGCCACACATCGTGACGAAGATGGGTGTCTCGCACGTGCCGGAAGGGCGCGGGATCTTCGCGAACCTCACCGTCCGCGACAACCTCGAGCTCGGCGGCTATCTGCGGAAAGACAAAATCACGGCACAGGAGTATGAGCGCGTCTTCACGCTCTTCCCCGTGCTGAAAGAGCGCATCCGGCAGAGCGCGGGCACGCTGTCCGGCGGCGAGCAGCAGATGCTGGCGATCTCGCGGGCGCTCATGTCGCGCCCCACCGTCCTTCTCCTCGACGAGCCATCGCTCGGCCTCGCTCCCCAGATGGTGCAGACCATCTTCCGCGTCATTCGCGAGATCAACGCGGAAGGAACGACGATCCTGCTCGTGGAGCAGAACGCGCACATGGCGCTCGTCACCGCCCACCGCGGCTACGTCATGGAGACGGGCCGCATCGTTCTCACCGACAATACAAAAGCGCTGCTTGCGTCCGACCGCGTCAGGAAGGCTTATCTGGGCGGCTGAGCGGCAGGAGGTCGCATTTCATGCTCGAACTCGCGCTCATCATGTTTCTGTCGCTCGCCGCGCGCGATGAGGCCGCGGTCCGTTACGACGAATCGGTGGAGCGCTACATCGAGGCCGTCCGGTCGAACGCGGAGGACGTCGGAAAGAGACGCGACGAGATGGGAGCGCTCCATGTCGCGTTGCGCGCCATTCTCGAACGCGAACGCATGCGGGAGATCGACCTGGCCATCGACGTCAAAGCTCTTCGCGACGCCGGCACTGCGGAAGCGGATGAGGAGCTGCGCGTCCGCGACGATGCTCTGCGCGCACTCCGGTCCGAGCGCGAGCGGTTTCTCGCCCGCAGGACGGTGATCGAGCGCGAGCAGGAGGCCGCCATCGCGGCCGCGCTATCTTCGTCAACCCCCTGACTTTCGAGCGCGGATTCCTGGACCCTGGACCTTGGACCCTGGACCTTGGACGTTAGGACTGAGTGACAAAGGTCGTGTTCACGTCATCCTGAGCAGCCGGCGCCAGCGCGGGCGTTGGGCCTCAGGTTACGTCACTGGAGGTCCTTCGGCGTCTTCGCGCCTCAGGATGACGTGACTCCCAAGGTCCAAGGTCCAAGGTCCAAGGTCTAGGGTCCCATCACTTTCCGCGAGAATGCCCCGGAAAACCCCCGTACAATTCCCGGAGTGTCCTCCGTCCAGCCCGGCACGCATAAACTGCTGACCGTACTCGGTCTTACGTTCGGCATCGCCGTGGCGGTCGGGAACACAATCGGTGCGGGAATCCTGCGAAGTCCGGGCACGATCGCGGAGCACCTTCCCGAATTCTGGCCTTTCATGGCCGTCTGGGTCGTCGGCGGCCTTTACGCCCTCCTCGGTACCAACGCCGTCGCGGAGCTGGCCACGATGCTCCCGCGCTCCGGAGGCCAGTACGTGTTCGTGCGGCACGGCCTCGGCGATTACCCCGGGTTCATCGTCGGATGGAGCGACTGGCTGTCGACCTGCGGCACGACCGCGGCCGTAGCCATCGTCCTCGGCGAATACATGGTCGGACTCTTCCCCGAGCTGCGCACCCATCAGGTGGTGGCGCTTCTGGTCGTGGGGATTCTCACCGCCATCCAGTGGGCCGGAGTTCGGTGGGGTGGAGGCGCGCAGACAGCGACGAGCCTCATCAAGGGCGTGGTGCTGATTCTCTTCATCGCCGCATGTTTCGTCCTTGGGAACCGGAATCCCGCGGCGAGCGTCCTCGTCGAGGACCGGGAAGGGTCGCTGCTGATCGCGTTCATCCTGTCGCTGCAGGCCGTCATCTACACCTACGACGGTTGGACGGCTCCGGTGTATTTCAGCGAAGAGATCAGGGAACCGGGGAAAGTGATCCCCCGGGCCATGTTCGGCGGGCTCTTCGCCGTGATGGCGATCTACATTCTGATCAACGTCGGATTCGCGGCCGTCGTCCCGATCCCGACGCTCGCGGGAAAGAACCTGGCGGTCGGCGCCGTCGCGCAGACGTTGTTCGGATATCACGGTGACACGGTGGTGAGGGGACTGATGGTGCTGGCGCTGCTCAGCACCGTGAACTCGAGCATCCTCATGGCGCCTCGCGTCATCTTCGCCATGGCCTCGGATCGCCTGTTCTGGCGACACGCGACGCAGGTCAACAGGGGCGGTACGCCGGATGTCGCGCTGATGATCAGTACGGTGGTCGCGGCAATCTTCATCGTGAGTGGGACGTTCGAGGAAGTGATTGGTAAGCTCGCCTTTTTCTTCGTGGCGAACTACGCACTCTCATTCACGTCGCTCTTCGTGCTGCGCCGCCGCGCGCCGGACGCGCCACGACCGTGGCGCGCGTGGGGCCACCCATGGACCACGGGTCTCGCTCTCCTCGGCTCGGTCGCTTTCATGCTCGCGGCGATCGGCGCCGATCCGCGGAACAGTCTCTGGGCCGTCGGCTTGCTCTTTCTGAGCTATCCGGCGTATCTGTTGATCAAGAGAAACTGAAAGTGCGGCTTCGCCAATGCCCTACGCCTTCGATCCCCGCCTCCCGTACGCAACGACGATCCCGTCGCAGTACTACACCGAGGGCCATTTCCTCGATGAAGAGAACCGCACGGTTTTCGGACGAACCTGGCAGCTGGCCGGCCATGCCGGGCAGGTGAGGGAGAAGGGCTCTTACTTCACCGCCGTTGTCGGAGGTGAGCCGCTCCTGATCGTGCGGGGGAACGATCATGTGCTCCGCGCGATGTCCAATGTGTGCCGGCACCGCGCCGGACCCGTGGCGAAGGGATCGGGAAAGAAGCCCGTTCTCCAGTGCGGATACCACGGGTGGACGTACACCATCGAAGGGAAGCTGCACGCCACTCCGGAGCTGGAGGGAATCGAGTGCTTCGACCGCGCTGACTTCTCTCTCCCCGCGTTCCAGATCGACGAATGGCAGGGTTTGCTTTTCGTCAACCTCGATCCCGACGCGACGCCCCTGCGTGACTTCCTCGGCGAGCTCGTATCGGATATGCCCGAGAACGACTACGACAGCTTCCGACTCGCCGCGCGGAAGGAGTGGGAGCTCGAGTGCAACTGGAAGGTCTACGTAGACAACTACCTGGAGGGCTACCACATCCCGATCGTGCACCCGGGATTGTTCCGCGAGCTCGACTATCCCAATTACCGGACCGAGACGAAACGGAACTATTCGATTCAGTTCGCTCCGACTCGGCGGCCCGAGCGGATCCGGACCACGGGCGCCGACGATCAGGTTCGCTACTTCTGGCTGTATCCGAACCTGATGCTCAACGTCTACCCTGACAATTTCTCCACGAATCTGATCCTGCCCCTCGGTCCGCGGCGGACGCTCACCGTGTTCGAGTGGTATTTCCGCGACCCTGAAACCGCGGCAACGAACAACGCGCTCGCCGACACGATCGCCTTCAGTGACGAGATCCAGCTCGAGGACATCGAGATCTGCGAGGCCGTGCAGCGCGGGCTCGCGTCGCGGACATACGAGAGCGGACGCTATTCACCCGCTCGCGAGAACGGCGTCCATCACTTCCACGGGCTGTATGCGAGAGACATGGGTTTGATCGCCGGCTGAAGCCGGCGATTGATCTACCCAAGGATCTCTTTCGCCGCGCGCCGTCCGCTGGCAATCGCGCCGGCCACCGTTCCCGTTTCGTCGCCGCTCGTCGCTTCACCGGCGAAGAAGAGCGTCGACTCGACGGAGCGTGCCAGCGCGCGATGGGCGGCGCCGCCTCCCACCGCAGCGTACGAATAGGCGCCCCGGCTGAACGGATCGCGTTGCCAGTCGTGCGTCCAGGTCGCGGCAAGCATCGAGTCGAGCGTGCGGCGGCGAACGCCGAATACCTTCGACAGCGAATCGAGAGCGCGGCTGGTGAGCGCTTCCGGTCCTTCAGCGAGCAGCCGGTCCGCGGCGTGACCGCCCGCCCAGCCCGTGAGGATCGGGCTGCGCACCGGTGCCGTCGTCCACCACGTCGGGACAAACGGATCGCTCGAGTGAACGAAGTTGAGCGGCATGCCGTGGCGGGCCTCGCGTCCGACCCTGCGGCGGAGAAACGCCGGGTCGTCCCAGAACCGCTCACGGAATCGAAGTACGATCTTGACGACGTGGCCGACTTCGAGCTTCGCGATCGCCTTCGACTTCTCCCGGAGTGGCGGGTCGAAGCGGATCGTACCTTCCTGTTCCGGCGCTGCCTTCCAGACGCCGATCGGAATCGTGATCAGTGCCCGTCTCGCGCGAAGTTTCTTCGCGCCGGCGTCGATCTCGACCGAGCCTTTGCGCCAGCCCACCGCCGTCACCGGAGTGCCGAGGATCATTTCCGATCGGCCGGGATCGAGACCGGCGCGGAGCCATTCGACGAGCGAGTCGTGACCGCCGAGGATCCGGAACTGTTTGTTGCCGCCTTCGTCCTGCTCTCCGTCGGCGGAGGAAAGCGCGAGCGTGCTGATTCGATCCGCGTGCGCGGCGTGGTAGCCCTCGACGAAGCCGAGCGCGAGCTCGCGAAGGCGGCGCGAGAGATTGCGGCGCGAGCTGAGGAACGCCGCGAAGGACATGTCCTTCTTCAGGTTGTCGATCCTCGATTGCACGCTGGCGATGCGCGCCCAGAAGTCGACGAGCCGCCATTGCGCATTGCGCGACCACCAGTGATTGTCGGGAAGCTCGCAGGCCGTGAGCGCGGCGGCATCGACGATGCTGAACGTCGAATCGGCTTCGCCATGAATGAATTCCGCGCCGAGCTCGATGGGCAGGGGAAGATCGGGCAGGTGCTGCGTGAGGACACGACCGCCGATCCGGTCTCGTGCCTCGATGATGCAGATCTGCCGTCGGGCGCCGGAGAGCTCGCGCGCGGCAGAAAGGCCCGCCACGCCTGCCCCGATGATGGCCACGTCGAAGGTCACGGGGGAGCGATGTGCTCACCGCGTGCCGGGACGCTTATTCGCCTACGATCTCACGCCACGGCAGACGGCGGACGAGCATCACTTTCTCGTCGATCTCCACCTGCGTCGCCCTGTCGCCGAGCACACGGCGCAGGTAATCGACTTCGGTCGATACCAGCTTGTTGCTCTTCGGCAGGAGGCGAATCGCGGCGCTTTGAAGGTTCCGTTCCGAAACGGCGATCTGTTTGGGAGTTCTTCTCACGATTTCGCTCATACCCTTTCGGCAACCACGAACGGTGCCCAAACAATCCTTATAGATCAGCCGGTTACCGTTTTCGCGTGTTTGTCGTCACACGCACGGGTATGGCGCTTCGGAAGGCCAGCGTCTGCTGGGTCATCTGTCGTTCTTCACCGGTGCAGCCGCAGAGCGCGCAGCGAATGCCGTCTGCATGCGCCGCGCGCGAATGAGAACAGACATCGCATTTCTTCATGCTCATACCTCCGACAGATCAAAAGGGATGCCGAACATTGTCCGAGGTTCTTCCCAGCGTAGAATTTTTGCGGGAGGCAGCTGCATGAGCGAATTTCTCGACGCCGTGAAATCAGGCGACCTCGTCCGCATCGGCCAGCTTCTCGATGTGGATGCGACACTCCTGGGAGAGTCGGAAAACGGCGTCTCTGCGGTCCTTCTCGCGCTCTATCACGGCAAACCGGAGGCGGCGGGGCTGCTCATCGAGCGCGGGGCGCCGCTGTCGTTTCACGAGGCGTGTGCCGCTGGTGTCAACGATCGAGCCATGAAAATGCTCGCCGGCGATCCGTCACTGCGCGATCAGTTCTCGAAGGACGGCTACCCGCCGCTTGGCCTGGCGATCTTCTTCGGCAACCGCGACCTGGCCAGGGTGCTGATCGACCGTGGCGCCGACGTGGCGGTGTTCACGAACATCGGCGAGGACCACCTCGATCGGCACGGGACCGTCGAGGCGTACCGCGCGGTGAAGGCCCGGCTCGCCGAGCTCACCGCGGGCCGCGGCGGGGAGGTCGTCCTCAACGCCGGCGATCCGGGGTGCATCGAGCTCGGGCGAGGTCTCGTCGGCGTCCCTCAGTGGTACGGCCTCGACGATCCGTCCCTCGTCGCGACGACCGACGAGGGGTGGGTGCACCTGGCGGGGGAGCGGCTCCTGCGAATCGACGAGGTGCCGCTTCCCGGCCGCCACATGCTCGCCAACGTCGTCGGTGCGGCGCTGGGCGCGCGCCTCGCCGGCGTGCCGTCGCCGGCGATCGCCGACGGCGTGCGGGGATTCCGCGGCGTGCCGCATCGCCTCGAGCTCGTCGCCGAGCGTGACGGCGTGCGCTGGGTGAACGACTCGCAGGCCACGATCCCCGCCGCCGCCATCGCGGCCCTCGCCGCGTTCGACGCGCCGGTCGTGCTGGTGAGCGGCGGCAAGGACAAGGGCCTCGACTACGCCGAGCTCGGCGATGCGATCGCCGAGCGCTGCCGCGCCGCAATCCTCATCGGCGAGACCGCCCCGCTGCTCGAGCGGCTGGTCGGCGGGCGGGTGCCGGTCCGACGGGCCGGCTCGATGGACGCGGCGGTGGCCATCGCGGCCAGGATGGCGCGGCCGGGGGATGTCGTGGTCCTGGCGCCCGCCGCGGCGAGCTTCGACATGTTCGCCGACTACGCCGCGCGCGGCGACGCCTTCCGCGCCGCCGTTGCGCGGCTCGGGGGTCCCGCATGAGCGCCGCCGTCGCGACCGCCAGCGCGGCGACGACCCGCCGCACGGCCGCCCGCGGTGGTGTTCGGCGCGAGCGGCACGAGCCCGCCTACCCGCTCCTCCTCGCCGTCCTGGCCCTCACCGCCATCGGGATCGTGATGGTGTACTCGGCCTCCAGCGTGCGCTCGTACTTCAGCAGCGCCGATCCGGCGGCGCAGGGCCTCGAGCAGCTGGTGTGGGCGGGGATCGGCCTGGCCGGTTTGCTCGTCGCGATGCGGATCGACTTCCGCCACCTCCGCTACCTCGCGATCCCGTTCTACGTGATCACCCTCGCCCTGCTCGTGGCGGTCCTCGTCCCCGGCATCGGCTCCGAGATCAACGGGTCCCGGCGCTGGATCGTCATTCCCGGCTTCGGGTCCCTCCAGCCGGCCGAGTTCGCGAAGCTCGGCATCGTGCTCTACCTCGCCCATTGGCTCGACCGCCGGGGCCGTGAGGTTCGGACGTTCTGGAACGGCCTCGTCCCGTTCTGCATGCTCGTCATCCCCGGCTTCCTGCTCATCGCGCTCGAGCCCGACCTCGGCACGTCGGGGATCTTCGTCATCATCGCCGGCAGCGTCTTCTTCATGGCGGGCGCGAACCTGCTGTACCTGACCGCGATCGTGGGGGGCGTCCTCGCCGTCGTGACGCTGCTGGTGAGCAGCTCGGCGTACCAGCTCCAGCGCGTCACGACCTTCCTCGACCCGTTCAGCGACCCGTTGCGCGCCGGCTACAACACCGTCCAGGCACTCCTCGCCCTCGGCCTCGGGGGGATCACCGGCCTCGGCCTCGGCGAGAGCCGTCAGAAGTTCCTCTACCTGCCCGCGCCGTCGACGGACTTCATCTTCGCGATCATCGGCGAGGAGTGGGGACTCGTGGGCACGCTGACGGTGGTGGCCCTCTTCGTCGTCGTGGCGTACCACGGCTACCGGATCGCGATCACCGCGCCCGACACGTTCTCCGGGCTCGTCGCGTGCGGCATCACGACCTGGCTGCTGGCCCAGGCCTTCGTGAACATCATGGTCGTCACCGCGCTCCTGCCGGTGACCGGCATCCCGCTCCCGTTCATCAGCGCCGGCGGCTCGGCGCTCACGATCAACCTCGCGGCGATCGGCATTCTCCTGTCGATCAGCCGGGAGACCTCTCAGACAGGATCCCTGCGCGATGCGGTATTCGGTATCGGGCGGCGGGACCGGCGGGCACATCTACCCCGCGCTGGCCGTCGCACGCGCCCTGCGCGACGCCCGTCCCGACGGTGAGCTCGACTACATCGGCGGTGTGCGCGGCTTCGAGCGCCGGCTCGTGGCCAGCCACCCGCTGCGCGGGGCCATGCGCTACCACGAGCTCGTCGTCCGATCGCTCCGCTCGGCGGGGCTCTCGAGTCACACCGTCCTCGACCCGCTGCGGCTGGCCGCCTCGGTTCCGCAGGCATGGTGGCTGCTCGGGCGCCTCCGTCCGGCGGCCCTGTTCACGACCGGCGGCTATCTCGCCCTGCCACTCGTCCTCGCCGCGCGGTCGCGGGGCATTCCCACCCTCGTCTGGGAGGGCAACGTCCTGCCCGGCCGAGCCACGCGCGCCATCGGCCGCTACGCGACCCGGGTCGCGGTCAGCTTCCCGCCCACCCTCGACGCCTTCCCGGGCAACGGCTTCGTGTCCGGCACACCGATCCGCTCCTTCGCCGGGATCGACCGTGCCGCGGCGCGCCAGGCCCTGGGCGTCGGCCCCGACGAGCGGCTGCTCCTCGTGTTCGGGGGGTCGCAGGCCGTGACCCGGCTCAACGCCGCGGTGACAGACGCGCTGCCGGAGCTCCTCGCCGGGTGGCACGTCCTTCACCTCGCCGGCGAGGACGGCATGGCGGCGGCTGGTGCCGCGCGACAGGCACTGCCCTCGACGCTTCGCGCGCGGTACACGCCGGAGCCCTTCCTCACCGACCGCATGGCCGATGCGCTCGTCGCCGCCGACCTCGTGGTGGGCCGTGCCGGATCGTCGACGTGCGCCGAGGTGGCCGCCGTCGGCGTGGCGTCCATCCTCGTCCCGTACCCGCACGCCGGCGCCCACCAGCGCTACAACGCCGGCTACCTCGCCGAGGAAGGCGCGGCGGTGATGCTCGACGACGAGGAGCTCACGGCCGACCGCCTGGCGGCGGAGGTGACGGCGCTTCGCGACGACGCGCCGCGGTCGGCGAT
>CALMZP010000013.1 GCA_937870635.1 uncultured Acidobacteriota bacterium
CCGAGGTTACGTCGAATTCTTCCTGCTCCAGGATCTTGTGTCCGAAGACTTCTCCGCCGTGAAAATCGCTGAGCCTTTCGACGATTTCAATGGGTCACCAATCCCAACCGATATTCGCGAATACAACGCGTACAGAAGCGCTTCGATTGCCTTCATCGAGGCGCTCAACCAGCGTATTCTCGTCTCGTGGTGAGCCTCGCCGCACCCCTACGGAGATGGCTGCACGATCGGCGTCATCCAGCCGTCGCCTGTTCGGTTGTCGACTGTGGCTCCGTAGGCGATCCAGTATCCGATGGTGGCGGGTTGGGCCTTGATGGTGATCATCATGTGGCCCCACGCTCCGGCGGGAACCGGCACTTGGATGAGTGAATAGGGTTGGGCGGTAATCGTGAAGGACGTCGATCCGCGCGTTCCGGAAACGGTGACGTCCCACGAGCGCGGTGGCGTACTCGAATCGAAATTCACGATGCCGATGTTCGTGCGGAAGTTTTCATCCTGCCGCAGGCCGACCAGATACGTTGGCTCGCTCCGCCTCACGCTCGTCCATGACACCGCTGGAGCGCTCTGCGAATAGGTACCGCCGCCGCCCGCTGTCCAGATCCGCGACGTCGCATCGATTTTCGCGTTGACATCGAGGAGATCCGAGGACGTTACCGCCTTGATCTCCAGCGCACCGATTCCGGTCTGGCCCAGCAGGTCGCCCACGACGTCTTCGATGACAAGGAACGAGCTGGCCGGGACCGTCACGATCTTTTCCGGGCCGAAGAAACTGTCGACACCGTGCGCGAGCCACTTGATCTCGACTCGCTGCTGGACGGGGCGGTAATTGATGAGCGTCAGATCGCTGCGGAAATGCGTATTGAACGCGCCGGGCGCGTTTCCGGCGATGGGGACGAGCGACCAGCTGTCGTCACCCGCGACTCTCCAGAGATCAAGAGTGGGTCGTACCTGCTGAGCGGAAATCGAAAAGGCGAACAGAAACGTCAGGAATGCGAAGCGAACGTGCATTGCGTCGTCCTCTCTGCCGGCCCTGAAGCCCGCCGACCGCAGCATTGTAGCAAGCGCGATCTCAGTCGCGTGGGGACGGCGCATGCCGCACGACCCGAACCAGCCGGGCAGCAAGCTGCCCGGCGGACGGAAAACAGCGGCAGCAAGCTGCCGCACTCCTACTGCGGGAAGCCGCGCTTTCTCATCAGGGCGTCGATCTTCGCCTCGCGGCCGCGGAACTGTTTGTACGCTTCGGCGGGGTCGATGGTGTTGCCGACTGAGAAGACGTACTGGCGGAGGCGTTTCGCTACGTTCGGGTCGTAGAAGCCTGTGGCTTCCGTGAAGGCTTCGGCGGCATCCGCCGTCAGGGTGTCGGACCAGAGGTAGCTGTAGTAGCCGGCTGAATAGCTGTCGCCGGAGAAGATGTGCAGGAAGTGGGGGGAGCGGTGGCGCATCACGATCTCGCGCGGCATGCCGATGTCGGCGAGCACGCGGCGCTCGAACGCGTCCGCGTCGATCTTCTGGCTCCCGGCCAGGTGCATGCGCATGTCCACGATCGCGCTGGCCAGATACTCCGTCGTCGCGAAGCCTTCGTTGAACGTCGAGGCGCGCTGGATGCGCTCGACCAGGCGCTGCGGGATCGGCTCGCCGGTCTGGTGATGCAGGGCGAACCTCTGCAGGACCTGGGGCGTGGAGAGCCAGTGCTCGAGGAGCTGCGACGGGAACTCGACGTAATCGCGCGCCACGGCCGTGCCGGCGAGGGACGGGTAGTTCACGTTCGACGAGAGGCCGTGCAGCGCGTGGCCGAATTCGTGGAAGAGCGTCTCCGCGTCGTCCCACGAGATCAGCACCGGCTCGCCAGGGTTCCCCTTCACGAAGTTCGAGTTGTTGGAGACGATGGTCGTCGTCGGCGTCTGGAATCGCTCCTGGCGCCGGTACGCGTTCATCCACGCGCCGGAGCGCTTGCCCGCACGCGCGTACGGATCGAAGTACCACAGGCCGACGTGCTGGCCGGTGGTGCGGTCGGTGACTTCCCAGACGCGAACGTCGGGGTGGTACACGGGGATGTTCGAGACGGGCGTGAAGCGGAAGTTGAAGAGCTCACCCGCGGCCCAGAACATGCCCTCGCGCAGCTTCTCGAGCTGCAGGTACTGCTTCACTTCGTTCTGGTCGAGGTCGAACTTCGCCTTGCGGACCTTCTCCATGTAATAGCGGTAGTCCCACGGCTCGATGGTGATGTTCGCCCCTTCGCGATTGGCGAGGACCTGCATGTCGGCGACTTCTTCTTTCACGCGCGCGACAGCCGGCTTCCACACGGCTTCCATCAGCTCGACGGCGCGCTCGGGCGTCTTCGCCATCGTGTTCTCGAGCCGCCAGTGCGCATGCGTCTCGTATCCGAGGAGCCTGGCGCGCTCGGCGCGGAGCTGGAGGATCTGGCTGATGATTCTGTTGTTGTCCGTCGCGCCGCCGAGGTCTCCTCGGTCGGTGAACATGCGCCAGGCTTTCTCGCGCAGGTTGCGGCGGTCGGAGTAGGTGAGGAACGGATCGACCGACGAGCGCGTGTTCGTGATGACCCACTTGCCGGGATGTCCCTTCGCCGTCGCCGCGGCAGCCGCGGCGTCACGGAGTGACTGCGGGAGGCCGGCCAGGTCGGACTCGTTCTCGATGACGAGGAACTGATTGGTCTCGTCGGCGAGGACGTTCTGGCTGAACCGCGTGAAGAGGCCCGCCAGCTCCTGGTTGATCTGCGACACGCGCGCTTTCGCGGCCGCATCGAGCCGCGCGCCGGCGCGCACGAAGTTGTTGTGATACCACCACGTCAGGCGCTGCTGCTCGGGGGTGAGCCGCGCCTTCTCGGGCGAGTTGTAGACGGCCTCGATCCGGCGGAACAGCGGCGCGTTCTGGTAGATCTGATCGTTGAACGCGGCGAGCTTCGGCTCCATCTCGCGCTCGACCGCCTGGAACTCGGGCGAGTTCAGCGTCGAGCTCCAGACGCCGTATGCGGTCTCGACGCGGGTCAGCGTGCGCCCGGTCCGTTCCAGCGCGGCGATCGTGTTCTCGAACGCCGGCGCCGCCGGATCGTTCGCGATCCGGTCGATCTCGGCGAGGTTCTCCGCCATCGCCGCCTCGAGCGCCGGTTTGAAGTGCGCGACCTCGATCCGGTCGAACGGCGGGACGCCGCCGTGCAGTCCGGACCAGGGGGCGAGGAGCGGGTTCGTGCTGGTCACAGCAACAGGCTCCGGCGCCGGAGCGGGCGTCGTGACGGGAGGGACAGCGGTCGTGCACGCCGCCATCGCGATCGCGACGGCAGCGACGAGGAAACGCGGCATGAACAGTCCTCCAGGCTCAGGGTTTCGATGATGGTTCGTGATACCCGTCATGCAGATGCACCGGTTTGCTGACCCGGCGCATCTTCATGTTCAGCAGCTCCACCACGATCGAGAACGCCATGGCGAAGTAGATGTAGCCCTTCGGAATGTGGAACTCGAGGCCTTCCGCCACGAGCGCCGTTCCGATGAGCAGAAGGAAGCTCAGCGCGAGCATCTTCACCGTCGGATGACGGTTCACGAACGCGCTGATGGCTCCGGCCGATACGAGCATGATTCCGACGGAGATGATGACCGCGGTGATCATCACTCCGATGTCTTTGGCCATACCGACGGCTGTGATGACCGAATCGAGGGAGAACACGACGTCGAGGGCCATGATCTGCATGATGATCGCGCTCAGCTTCGGTGCGACCTTCACGACCTTCTCGCCCTCTTCACCCTCCAGCTTGTCGTGAATCTCGTGCGTGGCCTTGCCGATCAGGAACAGGCCGCCGACGAGCAGGATCAGGTCGCGTCCGGAGATCTCCTGGCCGAACACTGTGAACCACGGGGCGGTGAGCCGCACGATCCACGCGATCGAGAGCAGAAGGAGCACGCGCATGACCAGCGCGCCGATGAGGCCGAGGTTCCGGGCCTTCTTCTGCTCGGCCGGGGTGGGGAGCTTGCCGGCCAGGATGGAGATGAAGATGACGTTATCGATGCCGAGGACGATCTCCAGCAGCGTCAGGGTTGCGAGAGCGATCCAGGCCTGAGGGTCTGATAGCCATTCCATGGGCGCGAATAGTAATAGAAAGCCGGGTTTGGCTAGGCGAATCCCGTACCAAAGGGAAAGGGACGACGGCGCTCACCGCAGAGACACAGAGTACGCAGAGGGACGCAGAGGGGGTACCTGCCGTCTCTGCGTCCCTCTGCGTCCTCTGCGTCTCTGCGGTGAAGGCGGTCCCCCTTGAAGTTTTCCTGCCGTCTCTGCGTCCCTCTGCGTTCTCTGCGTCTCTGCGGTGAAGGTCGTCCCCGCAACCAACTCCCAGAAAGCCAGAAGCCTCCCCCGCGCGACTGGCAGGGGAGGCTTCGGGTGGAGGAGGAGGATGGGGCTTTTATGGACGGAACCGAAGGAAGATGCCGTATCTGGTCGAGTCGAAGTCGCCGAATGTTGCCAGCCCTTCGCGATACTCGTCGCGTGACCATTCCGCGGCGATGCCCGCCCGGGCGAGGAAGTCGTATACCAACCGTGTGCGGAAGCGGTCGACGTTGAACGGCGTCGTGCCTTCGTTCTCGAAGCGGCCGCCATTCACGTCGAGCGTGAACGGCGCGCGGAAGAACGTCAGGCCGCCTTCGTAGCTCGTGCCCTGTTCCGCGTAGATCGAGTTCTCGATCACGAAGTTCTCGGGGCGCCGATACGAGACGTTGCTGTCGACGTCGAACTTGCCGGCCGAGGCGCGCAGCTGCAGCGCCGGGATCGGGGTGAAGGTGATGTCACCGCTGTACTGCTGAATGTTGTTATCCAGATTCACACCCTGCTGATCGATCTCCTCGGCCGTCGCGCCGATGCTGAACATCGGACGCGCATACGACGCCCGGATGCGGATGCGGTCGCGGTCGTCGAAGTCGGTGCGGAAGATCGGCTCATCGGCGGTGTCATGCCGCCACGTGGCGCCGAGGGTGAATCCTTTTTTGGAGAAGGTGCCGGTGGTGTCGAACGTGCGGATCTTGCGCTCGAACGTGCCGCCGTTGCCGCCGCCGATGACGACCTCTTCGAGATCGGGAGTGATCGTCACGTCGCGGTTCGATTCGCTGTAGCCGGCGCGCAGGGCGAACGGCCCCATGGCGCGGGCGGAGACCATCGCGGAGAGCGTGTCTTCCTCGCGCTCGAGGACGTTCTCGGTGTTGATGATCTCTTCGATGTTCGAGCGGTCGGCACCGGAGAAGGTGATGGTGTCGATGAACATCGAGGTGATGAACGCGGCGCCGCTGACCTCGCGGTGCTCGCGGCGGTAGCCGGCGATGAAGTCGATGCCGTCGCGGATGGAGATCTCGGCGCGCCCTTCACCACGCCAGGTGGTGTTGTCGGCGCGCGAGCCGACGTTCTCGTTCAGGCCGCTGAAGAAGCGGCCGAGAGGGAAGGAGACGAACGAACCGGTGAGCGATTCGTCCTCGATCCCGTCGGTCTCTGCCGAAGCATGGACGAAGCTGCCGATGAGCTTCACGCGGCTGTGCACGTCGCCGACCACGAACGCATTCGTGAACGGGGAGGACACATCGGTGCGGCTGTCGCGGCTGAAGGAGGTGATGGTGATGTTGCGTCCGAGGATGGGAACGACGTTGTTGCCGGAAGCTTCGCCGGCGTCGAGGCTGAACGTCTCACGTCCGCTGAAGTCGCGCCATCCCTGCGTGACCTGGCCGTAGACGCGGCCGAGGTTGAAGTTGGCGCCGGCGCGGATCTCCTGGTCGGTGTCGTCGAGATCCGACACGAGCCGGAACTCGTCCTGGCCCACGAAGTACGTCGTGGTCCCGGGACCGTTCGTCTGGTGATAGGTGTAGCCGATGAACGGCGAGAACTTCCGGCCCGGGATGAATTCGAGATCGGCGTCGAAGGTGGAGCGGCTGCGGTCGAACGTGTGCTGTCCGGGGATCACTCCCTGGCTGAGGAGAGGATTCGCGAAGCCGGGGATGGCGCTGTACGCGTCAGCGGTGTGGTAGCCGATGCGGAGGAGGTAGGAACCTTCGCGGGCGGCTTCGATGCGGAACATGCCGGCCGGCGTGCTGCCGAGATCACTGGCGGTGATCTTGTACCGGTCGGCGATTGCGGAGTCGGAGACCGAGGTCATCGTGAAGGCGCGGAGGATGAAACCGTCGCGCTCGTTGATCTGCGAGCGGTACATCGATTCACTGCCATCGAGGTCGAGCCAGCGGTAGCCGATCTCGATCTCCATGGTCTGCGCCGATGCGATGCTCGCGACGAGCATGAGCGGCAGGACGAGCCAGGCGAAGCGGGAGCGAGTTCTGGTCATGTTCATTTCCTCTTCCTCACTTCAGCAGCTGCGGGGAACGGTTGGAGCCGTGGACCGCGACATGGCAGGTCGTGCAGTTCTGAAACCGCGGATTGGAGATGTTGTGGAACGAGGGAGGCTGCGATCCGGCCGTGGCCATCTGCGTCGGGGAGTGGCATTCGAGGCAGAGTTGCGCCACGGTTGCCCGTTTGAGCTGATGCGCGTTGGTCGAGCCGTGCGGCTCGTGGCAGCTGCTGCAATCGCCGGCCGAGACGGCGCCGTGCTCGAATACGAACGGTCCGTGTTTCTCGCGGTGGCAGGAAGCGCAGGCGATCTCACCCGAGGCGACGGTGCGGATGTTCTCGCGGCCGGCGCGGCCATGAGGCTCGTGGCAGGAGACGCAGCTCATGCCGCCGCGTCCGAGGCGGTGGGCGAAGGGCTTTCCGCGGAATGCGGCGACCTGCGTCGAATGGCAGGTCGCGCACAGCGCTTCGGTTTCCTTCGCCAGCAGCGCCGGACGATTTTCCGATTTGTGAATCGAGTGGCAGCTGAGGCAGTTCACCGCTGAGGAGTTCGCGTGAACGCCGGAGCGGGGAGACTTCTTGTGAGTCGTCGTGTCGTGGCACATCAGGCAGGTGCCGTCGGCGCCTTCGCGGCCGCGCGGTACCGTGATCTGGGCCTTGTCTCCGCCGCCTTCCATGTGCGCGGTTCCGTCGCCGTGGCACGTTTCGCACGCGCCGTTGGAAACGACGCCGTTCTCGACGTTGCCGCGCGCGTGGGGGTTGTGAAGAAAGTCCCTGGCCTGGTCGTGACAGTCTCCGCAGCTCATCGCGGGCTGCTCGGCAGTAGCTTCCTCCTGGGTAGCGGGCGGTTCAGCCGGAGTTTCCTGCGCCGGCGGCTGCGTGGCAGGAGGTTCCTGCGCAACCACCGTCGCTCCGGAGAACAGGACGACTACGAGCAGGAGAAGCAGTCTGCCGGTCGCTTTGGGTGTCATCGACTTGTCCCTTTCAGTCATGCAGGGCGTCGAGGAGGGCCGGTTCGGCCCTCCTCGACGAGAGAACGTCAGCGTGCGTGCACCTTGTCGACGGCCCACTCCGCGTTGGTGCCGTGGCACACACCGCAGGACTCAGCAGGATTGGTCGAGTTCGGGAACGTCGTGGAGTTCAGGTACGCGTGCGCAGCGGCGTCCTGGCTGTCGTGGCAGCCAAGGCATGCAGCGGTGCCGGGACCCTGCAGCGTGAAGTAATCGCGCAGCGCGATCACCGGAGCGGCACCGGGAGGAGGAGGAACCTGGTGGCTGTTGGCGGTGTGGCACTTCGCGCAGTTGCGGCGGTCGCCGGGGAAGAGCACTTCATTGTAGTGGTGCGCGGCGCCGCCGAATCCGTAGATCGTCAGGTCCTGCGTGAGCTCTTCGCCGCTGTGGATGCGGTGGATCATCCGCTGGAAGGAGATCGACTCGGCTGGTCCGGCGTTCGCAGGACGGCGCGCCACATCGCTTCCGGTTGGATTGTGGCAGATCACGCATTCCTGCGTTTCCAGGCGCTGGCCGCCATGGAGAGCGAGCCTGTCATGGCACTGGTTGCATTGCGCGGTCGTCACGACCTGGCGGCGCGGAGTGACGGCGCCTGTGACGGCGGCGTACTTGAGCGGGTTGTAGGCGGCTTCGCGAACCGCTGCGCCCTGGTTGCTGCCGTCCGGAGCCTTCAGCTGGACCGTGCGATAGATGTCCGCGCTGAACGTCCAGGTGCCGGTGGAGCCTTCGGGGATCGCGTTGGTGAAGGTGTAGGTGGTGTTACCGGTGGCGGCGTCAAACTTCGCCGTCGCTCTCGCGTCCTCGCGGAAGTACTTGGCGTAGCTGGAGGTCGGTCCGGCCAGGATCGGCGAGAACGTGGACAGCTTGGTTCCGTCGACGGCCGATCCGTCGCCGTTCTTGATCGCGAACACCACGGTCGGCTTCTGGCCGGCGGCGACGTTGCTCACGCTGACGATCGTGGAAGTGATGCCTTTGAGCTGCTTCGACTTCTCGGGGATCGTGTGCGCGCCGACGATCGACGCGTCGAACTCCTGACCGGAGTCAGGAATGTGGCAGCGGTTGCACTGCGAGTCGTCGGTCTGCGGCGGAACGCCGGGGCCGTGGCCTTCGCCCGTGGCGAAGTTGACGTCGTTGTGGCAGGCGCCGCAGGCACGGCGGGACGGCCTCGTCAGGTAAACATCAGCCTGGGTCGGGACGTTCGATGCGTTCGTGCCGACGTGGCAGTTATCGCAGTTGCGCACATCCTGCGGAAAGGTGACACGCGAGTAGTTGTGAATCGAGTTGCCGAAACCCCAGATGATGAACGGGGTCTTCTGGCGGCCCGGAGCATGAATCCGGTGGGCCAGCTCGGCCATGTTCACGCTGTTCCCGGTATCGGGATCGGTGGTCTGCGTGCTGTGGCACATGACGCAGAGCTTCACCTCACGGCGCGAGCCGCCGTGCATCGCCAGCGGGTCGTGACAGTTGAGGCAGCTCGCGGTGTCGCGAATCTTGTCCCACTTCGCGGTGACCGCGGCGCCGTCGGGACGGAAGTCGTGCTCGACGTTCTCGTAGTAGGTCTTGGTGATGAACGGGCTGAGATTCCGCGTCGCGTAGATGCCCAGGGTGTGGGTCTTCGTCTGATCGAAGCCCGCGGGCAGGGTCGTGCGGAACGTGTACTTCGCGCGTCCCGTGGCGAGATCGGTCCATGTCCCGCCCGAATCGACCGAAGCCTGGACGACCGTCTTTCCGGCGTTCGGAGAGCCCGCTGCCGCGGTCGCGTTACGCGTGGTGTACGCGGTGAACTCACGCGTGTTCGGATCCCAGGACGCGAGGATGAAGCTGATCGAGATCGTGCCGGGCGTGACCTGGCCGAGGCGATCGAGGGGCTGCTTCATGTCGTCGGTCAGGGACAGCTCGACGACCGGCTTGCGGTCACTGCCGATGGTGACCGACTCGACTTTGATGTTGAGGCCGGGACGGATATAAGCAACCCCGTCGTCGGTGAGGTAGTACTCGAGTTCACTGGCGTTGAAGGGTTTTTGCGGGGCAGGAGCCCCCGTTGTGGGGCCGGCGGCCCGTCTTCTTCCGGTGTCCGCCGAGAGTGACATTGCGAGAGCCCCAGCGACCAGACAGACAAGGACGCGGCGCAGCGGGTGTGACATTCGGTTCCTCCTTCAGGTTCCGAGGGCATTGTTGGGCCCTCCCTGTCCGGAGGCAGGTGATGATCAACACCCATGTCGTGTGGCGGTCCCGGCGGGGGAATGTGAGGTGAAACGTTCCAGTTGCGGCGCGCCATGCGGAACCTGCTCGCACCCTACACCGACGTTATTTATTCATTGTTTCGGTTTTTCGCTGGTCTGCTCTTTGTCTTCCACGGGACGCAGAAACTCTTCGGATTCCCCGGCGACAAGGCCCCCGCCGCCCTCTGGACCCTCGGATTTTTCGCCGGGCTGATCGAGACGGTTGGCGGCGTGATGATCGCCGTGGGGTTCTTCGCCGCGCCCGCCGCATTCCTGGCCAGCGGCACGATGGCGGTGGCCTACTTTCTCCGCCACGCCCCCGACGGTTTCCTCCCCATCATTAATAGAGGCGAGCTGGCGGTGCTGTACTGCTTCGGGTTCCTGCTGATTGCGGCCATGGGGAGCGGGCGATACTCGGTGGATGGGATCCTTCGGCCGCGAAGCGGCGGATGAGGGGGGGCGGGGGGGCGCGCGGTTCGGGGTTCGAGGGAAGAGAGAGACGGGAATGTTGAATGTTGAATGTTCAATGTTGAATGTTGAATGAACTCACGATTCAACATTGAACATTCAACATTCAACATCGAGCCTTGACCGCGGGCGAGATCGCCCGCGCTCCACCTACCACCGCGACGCTCACCATTCAACATTGAACATTGAACATTCAACATTCAACATTCCGTCTCTCCCCCCTCCCTCATCCGGCCTTAGCCCACCTAACCGTGCTAAGTTCCCATCCGGATGGAGGAGCGCCTACTTCTCGTCGACGTCGCGATCATCCTCGCTTCGGCGTTTCCGCTTCTTTTTCTGGGCCGGTGGCTTCGTGTGCCGGTGGTGATCTCGTATCTCGTCACCGGGATCGTGATCGGGCCGCACGCTCTGGGGTGGATCCGCGATGCGCATCGCGTCGAGGCGATCGCGGAGATCGGCGTCGCGCTCATCCTCTTCTTCATCGGCCTGCACGTTCCGCTCGCGAAGCTGCGGACGTTCGGCCGCACCACGTTCATTTCGGGCACGCTGCAGATGGCGCTCACCCTCGCCGCCGGCGTGGCCTTCTCCGTTCCGTTCGGCGCTGAGCTTCGCTCCGCGATCTTCTACTCGCTGATGGTGGCGCTCGGATCGACGGCGGTCGTGCTCCCGATTCTCACCGCGCGCGACGAGATGGGCGCGCCGTTCGCCCGCCGTTTCCTCGGAGTCTCGCTCTTCCAGGACTTCGCGGTGATTCCGCTGATGCTGCTCGTGCCGGCGTTTGCGGTCGGCGCCGCGGCTCCACCACTGCGCGCAGTCCTGCCGCGCGTGGCGTTCGCGATCGTTGGCGTGGTCGTCCTGGTCCTCGTCGCGCGCGTGGTCGTTCCGCGCGTCTTCGTGCACATCGCGAGACTCGGGAGCCGCGAGACCTTCACCGCCGCCACGATCGTCCTCATCCTCGGCACCATCGCCATCGCCGGCCGCCTCGGCATATCCTCGGCTCTCGGCGCATTCGCGGCGGGCGTCGTCATCGGCGATACCGATTTCATTCACGAGATCGGCGGCGTACTCCGTCCGTTTCGCGATTTCCTTTCCGCGCTGTTCTTCGCGTCGATCGGCATGCTTCTCCAGCCGCGCTTCATCTTCGAGCACATCTTCATGGTCCTCGGCATCGTGGTGGTGGTGGTCGGGCTGAAGATCGTCGCTGCATATCCCGCGTTCCGCGCGGGAGGATCGCTCCCGCGGACATCGATGCGCGCTGCGTTTGCAGTCGCGCCGATCGGCGAGTTCTCGTTCCTTCTCGCGCAGGAAGGGAAGCGCCAGGGCGTTCTGCCTGTCCACGACGAGCAGCTGCTGATCGCCGTGGCGGTGCTGACGCTGGCCAGCACTCCGCTGCTTCTGTCCGCCGGATCGGCGCTCGCCGCGAAGTTGAGGGGAGGACTGGAGCCCGATGAAGAGACTCAGGAACGCAGGCGCAAGAGCCACATCATCATCGTGGGATACGGATTGAACGGCCAGAACGTGGCTCGTGTCCTCAATGCGACGAACGTCCCGCATGTGATTCTCGAAGAGGATCCGACGCGCGCGGAAGTCGCGCGCGCCGATGGCGGTGATGTCATCGTGGCCGACGCTGCCGACCCCGATGCGCTCGAAGCCGTCGGAGTGGGTCAGGCCCTCGTTGCCGTGATCGCGATCTCCGATCCCGACGGCACAAGGCGCATCGTGCGCGCGTGCCGCGCGCAGAGCGAGACGCTGCACATTTTGGTGCGCACGCGTTACGTGTCGGAGGTGGAACGGCTGCGAGCGCTCGGAGCGAATGAGATCATTCCGGAAGAGTTCGAGACCTCGATCGAGATCGTGACGCGATTGATGCGCGTCCTCGGCGTGCCCGGCAATCTCGTCGCGGCGCAGTTGCGCCTGCTGCGCGATGAGGGTTACCGGATGCTGCGCGATCCCGCCTTGCGAACGGCCGAGGGGAGAAGGCTGTCAGCGGTGCTGGCGGCGGGGACGGCGCAGACGTATCTCGTGCTGCCGGATACGGCGGCGGAGGGGCATACGCTGCAGGAGTTGCGGATCGCGGACGATCATCTCGCGGTGCCGGCGATTCTCCGGGATGGAGTGCCGATGACCTCGCCGGCGGAAACCGAGCGTCTCCGTTCGGGCGACATGCTCTTCCTGGTCGGCGCGCACGAGGATCTCGTGCGCGTCACCGACCGTCTCGATCAGATCGTCACCGCACCAGAATCGTCGCCAGGCTGAGGAAGAGGCCCATGCTCGCGACGTCGGTGGCGGTGGTGAGGAAGATGCTCGACGCCGTCGCGGGATCGGCGCCGAGGCGGCGGAGGATAAGCGGAATCAGTGCGCCGGAGAGACCGCTGATGACGCAGCTGCCGATCATGGCCGCGAAGACGATGAAGGCGAGTGTGATCGCCGCGGGGTGATGCTGTGCGCGTGCGGTGATGTACATGCCGATGCCCGCGCTCACTCCGACCAGCGCACCGTTGCAGAGGCCGAGGAGTGCTTCCTTCATCACCAGAGCTTTTTCGCGGCCTGGTTTCAGCTCACCCAGGGTCATGCCGCGCAGTGCCACGGCGAGAGCCTGACAGCCGGTGTTGCCCGACTGTCCCGCGAGAACAGGAAGGAACGCGGCGAGGATGACCATGCGGTCGATCGTTCCCTGAAAGAGGCCGACGACCGCGGCGGCGATGAATGCGGTGAGAAGGTTCAGCTGCAGCCATGGATGCCGGAACTTGAGGCTGCGCAGCCACGGTGTGGTGAGACGTTCTTCCTTGTCGACACCAACCATGCGTCCGGCCTGCGCGGAGATCTCGTACGTCTGTTCTTCGAAGATCGCCTGCCCGCGCACCATGCCGACCAGAGTCCCGTCGGCTTCACAGACGGGGTAGACGGGGAAGTGTCTGCGCACGACCTCCTTCATCGCGTCGGCGACCGGCATCTGCGGCGTGAGGAAGAACGGGTTGCGGAGCATGACGTCACCGAGGCGGGCGGAGCGCTCGGCGAGGAGCAGGTCGCGCATGGTGATGATGCCGGCGAACTTCCCTTTGTCGACCACGAAAAGGTAAGTGACGAGCGTGCTCTTGGCCAGCTCGCGCACGAACTCGATCGTGTCGGCAATGGTCTGGTCGGGACGGAACACGGCGTTCGGCAGTTCCATGAGCCGGCCGATGGAGTCCTCGGGATAACGCTCATTGCGGATCCATTGCGCGCGCTGCTGCGGGGAGGCGGCGCTGAGCACGGCGTTCCGGCGCTCGGGCGGAAGATCTTCGAGAACATCGCCCGCCGCGGCGGGATTCATCGACTGCAAAACTTCGACGATCGTCGCTGGCGGTACATCGGCGAGCATGCGCACGACATCGTGCGATCCGCGCAGCGTCGCCTCGGCAGCGAGCTCCCGCGATGAAGACGGGTCATTTGCCGACTGAGTGGGGTCAGCGGTGGTAGTCATCGGCAGCCTCCGTGGTCTCGAACGAACGTTAGGACGTGACGGAAAGGATAATCCGGCACCCCTGAAGTTCCCTAGAGGTGTCCAGAATCTGGCCACCTGTCGGGATCTCGATGGTCGTTTTCGCCGAGGCACCGGCGTAAGACGCGTGGTTGCAGGCCGTTATGGATTGACGCGCGCTGGCGTCGGGTTTGCGCTCAGAGCGCCGTCATGGACTCAATGTCAGATCCCCGACGGATGACCGAGATGGTCCTTGTTGTCGACGACGAGCCGGCGACGCGCGCCGGAGTGGCCGTGGCCGTCGGCTCGACTGGCCGAAGAGTCGTCACGTGCGGCGACATCGAATCGGCCCAGATGGTGATGGAACGGCTGCCGGTGCGCTCGGTCGTGACCGACATGCGCCTGACCGGCCCGTTCTCGGATGACGGGCTGCGCTTCATCGAATTCGTGATCCGGCATTCTCCGGAGAGCCGCGTCGTGCTGATGACGGGATCGTCGTCGCCCGAGCTGCAGCGCGAGGCGCGGCTGCGCGGCGCGGTGGCGGTGCTGGAGAAGCCTTTCACGACCGCGCAGATCGACGCCGTTCTGACCGGCGATGATACGGGTGGCGCGACGCTGCCGGACATCATCGACGTGCCGCGCATCGAAGACGTGCTCGCCGGCACACGGCTCTATTCCGTGTTCCAGCCGATCGTCTCCATCGATTCGGTCGAGCCGATCACGTTCGGATACGAGGCGCTCTCGCGCCTCGACACGCCGGGGCCGATGCACGCGCCCGAGTTTCTCTTCGAGTACTCGTCGCGCAAGTGCTGCATGACCGATCTGGAGCTGCTGTGCATGGAGAACTCGGTCCGTGACGGTGCGCGGCTGGCGCCGGAGACGTCGATCTTCATCAACCTGCATCCCGCGGCGCTGTCCGACCGGCGGATCGTCGACGGACTCATCGCTGCGACCGCCGAGCATGGTCTCGCGCCGCAGCGCGTCGTGCTCGAGATCACCGAGCAGGCGGCGATGCGGGAGCTACCGCAGACGCTCGAGCACATCGACGCGCTCAACGCGGCCGGCTTCCGGTTCGCGTTCGACGACGTCGGGATCGCGTACTCGCATCTGCTGCATCTCGAGCGCGTGCGTCCCGCGTTCATGAAGATCAGCCAGGAGTTCGGCGCGGATTTTCATCGCAACGACTTCAAGGCGAAGATCGTCCGCAACGTCGTGGCCCTGGCGCAGGATTTCGGATGCGACGTGATCCTGGAAGGCGTCGAGGACCCGCGCGTCGTCGACGCCGCCCGCGCCCTCGGCATCCGGTACGTGCAGGGCTTCCTGTACGGAAGACCGCAAAGGGCGGCGGTGTGGGCTTAAGGGTCAATCCCGAGCGAAGCGAGGGATCTCCGGAAGCACCGGCGGCAGCTGGTGTTTCCTGCGCTCCCCGAACTTCAATTACCGCGGTGGTACCGGAGGATCCCTCGCTTCGCTCGGGATGAAATCGACTGTTACCGTATCTGAATCGGCACCGGGTTCTTCAGGTACACCGTCTTCGTCTGTCTGCTCCGGAAAATCCGCCGGTACCACGGTGCGGGCCGCGGCTTGCCGCCGTGCGCAAAGGGTGAGGCTGGCAGACGCCAGCGCTGGCACGAACAGCAACAGACATGCTGCAAAAAGGGTCCGGGTCATGCCCTGCCCGCTGCAAACGGAATGACAGATTTTGGGGGAGGGACGACGCTCACCGCAGAGACGCAGAGAACGCAGAGGAACGCAGAGGAACGCGAGAGCTTACTCATCTCTGCGTCCCCTCTGCGTACTCTGCGTCTCTGCGGTGAAGGGTTTCTGAAGATGCTAGCCCTTGATCACGGCCAGCGGCTTGAGTCCGCCACCTTCGCCGCGATCCCCGCATCGGCCACGACATTCACCTCCGCAATGCAGAGAGGATGCGCAGTGCGTCGTCGCGGCGGCCGGAGGGGATGAACAGGTGATCGTGCCTCAGCGCCGACACCACGTTGCAGCTGATCGCCTCGGCTGCCAGCGCGGTGGTCACGGCCGCCACAAATCCGATTGCCTCGAGGTCGGAGTAGACCGAGAGCGTGATCCAGGCGGCGACGTACGTATAGGGGAGCCCGAGCTCATCGGCCTGTTCGCGCGAGACGATCGAGGTCGTGCCTTCGAGCTCGCGGAACGTGGCCAGCGCGCCTGCGACGTCGCCGTCGCACCAGACCCATTCCCCGTCGTTGACGACGGGATTCATGGTTCGGAGCAGGATCTCGAGATTTTTCTCCGCCATCGCTATGGTCTCACGAACTTCCGGCGCGCTTTCTCTGTCGCCGCGCGCCACCGGCAGCCGGGGGCGTGATCGTTCACCATCCCGCATGCCTGCATGAACGCGTAGACGGTGGTTGGGCCGACGAACGTCCAGCCGCGGCGTTTGAGATCCTTTGCGAGCGCTTTCGCATCGTCGAACCGCCAGAGATATTTCGCGAGAGACCCATGCTCCTTTGCGGTCTCGAGCGCGCGCTTCGCGTTGTTGATCGTCGATTCGATCTTGCCGCGATGACGGACGATGCCGGCATCGCCGAGGAGGCGCTTCACGTCGCGGGCGCCGAGGCGGGCGACAAGGGCGATGTCGAAATCGTGAAAGGCGCGGCGGAAGTTTTCCCGCTTGCGGAGGATCGTGATCCAGCTCAGTCCCGACTGAAATCCCTCGAGGCAGATCTTCTCGAAGAGTCGCCGGTCATCGGCGACGGGGAGCCCCCACTCGGTGTCGTGGTACTGCTGATACAGGGGATCGTCGCCGGCCCAGGAGCAACGCATGGCGGCAGCATAGCTTTGAACGATGAACGATGAACGATGAAGGCAACTGTTGCCCCACGTCACCCTGAGCTGCGAAGACAGCGAAGGGCCTCAAGATGCGCAACTCGAGGTTCTTCGCCGTCTTCGCGGCTCAGAATGACGTGAACTTCATCGTTCATCGTTTGTTCATCGGTTACGGCTGGTTGCCGGGCTTGGAATGCTGCTGAATCTCCTTGCCTGCTTCTTCGAGGGCGGTGCCGGTCTGGCGCGCTCCCTCGCGTACGGCGGTTTCCGTCGCCTGCGCGGCGTCGCGCAGCGCGGTTTCGGTGGCCTGGGCGGCGGTGGCGGCGCTGTCTGCCGCTGCTGCCGTGGCGGCCGTGTCGGTCGAGATCTCGACGCTGTTTTCGCCCGTACGCTCGACGTCACAAGCCGTCAGAGAAAACGCGAGGACGACGATTCCGAGGATTGAAAGTTGTTTCATGTTGCCTCCGTAGGCCAAATCCGCTTCAACGGTCGTGCCACGAGCCCAGCTGTAGGTGCTATGCTCTCTTTCAACAAAAACGGAGCCAAATTCCCCTAATGCAATTGGGACCATATCGCCTCATTGACAGGTTGGGCGCCGGAGGCATGGGTGAAGTCTGGCGGGCCGAGGATATGCGGCTCCTGCGGCCGGCGGCCGTCAAGATTCTGTCCGAGAAGATCGCCTCGGATCCGGACTGGAAAGCGCGCTTCCTCCGGGAAGCCCGCACGGCCGCCTCGCTCAACCACCCCAACATCGCCACGATCTACACCGTCGACGAGCACGAATCGACGATGTACATCGCGATGGAGCTCGTCCTGGGCACCTCCCTCGCCGATCTGATCGCGGCGCGTTCGCTCACGCCCTCGGACATCGTCAGAATCGCCCGGCAGACCGCGGAAGCGCTCGCCGCCGCGCACGAGAAGCACATCGTTCATCGCGACATCAAGCCGGACAACATCATCGTCCTGCAGCGCACCATCAAAGTGCTCGACTTCGGCATCGCGAAGTTGATCGGCCCCTCCGCCGACGACAGCCTCACACGCGGTCAGCTCATCCTCGGCACTCCTTATTACATGTCGCCCGAGCAGGCCCTCGGCAAGAAGGTGGACACGAAGACCGACGTCTTCTCCCTCGGCGTGGTCATGTTCGAGGCATTGACCGGCCAGCGTCCGTTCCAGGGCGGCAACGTCACCGAGACCGTCCTGCAGATCCTCACCAAGCCCATTCCCGATCTCAAAGCGCTGGCACCGGCGGCCTCGCCCGAGCTCCTGCGCATCGTGGCGAAAGCGCTCGAGAAACAGCCCGCCGATCGCTACTCCGCCGAGGAGCTCGCCGATGCGCTGGCCGGCACTCCCGACTCGGCGATGGCCCGCACGCCGACGCGTGAACAGCAGATTCAGACGCAGCGGATGGAACCGACGCCGATCTTCGTGCCGCCGGTCCCTCAATATCAGCCGCCACAGGTGCAACCTGCGCCGCTCCAGCAGCAGGCACCGGCGCGGCCGCCCGACACGAGCATCGGAAAGAACGTCGGGCGCGCACTCGTGACCGATGACGATGCCGTGACCCGCGAAATCCTCACTACCGTGCTCCGGCAGAAAGGTGTTCAGTTCGACGAAGCGATCAACGGCGCCGAAGCGATCAAGCTGCTCAAACAGAATCAGTACGCGCTGGTGTTTCTCGATCTGCTGATGCCCCGCATCGACGGATGGGGAGTGCTCGACTTCATCCGTTCAAAAGGGTCGAACAACGCCAGGATCTACATCATGACCGCGTTCCGCGAACAGCGCCTCAGCGCCGCCGATCAGGAGATCGTCGCCGGCATGATCTACAAGCCGATCGACGAGGTGGAGATCGACCGGGTGCTGCAGAAGATGGCGAACGCCGCCACGAGGTAACCGTTAACCGTTAACCGTTAACCGTTCATTGGCTTACCACATCGGTAGTCGCGTGTCGTCAGGCCTTCGCCGTCAAGCCGGTGCTCGTGGCCACGTCACCCTGAGCCGCGAAGACGGCGAAGGGCCTCAAGTTGCGTAACCTGAGATCCTTCGGCGTCTTCGCGCCTCAGGATGACGTGGCCTAGACTACGCTCTTGCGGTTAACGGTTAACGGTTAACGGTTAACGGTTAACGGCTCAACCAGTGCCGCCTCGCGGATCTCCGTTGAAGCTGCGCCCGACGGTCTCTTTCTCCCGCTCAAAAAGTACAGCACGGGCACCGTTGCGCGCGACAGCAGCAGCGAGGCCACTTCTCCAGCCATGAGCGAGATGGCCAGGCCCTGGAAGATCGGGTCGAACAGGATCACTCCCGCACCGACGACCACCGCCGCGGCGGTGAGCATCATCGGCCGGAATCGTACGGCACCGGCGTCGATCACCGCTTCCGCGAGCGGCATCCCCTGGGCGAGGCGCAGTTCGATGAAGTCGACGAGGATGATCGAGTTGCGAACGACGATGCCGGCGCCGGCGATGAATCCGATCATCGACGTGGCCGTGAAGAACGCTCCCATCGCCGCGTGCGCGGGGATGATTCCGACGAGCGAGAAGGGGATCGCCGCCATGATCGTCAGGGGGGTCCTGAACGACTGGAACCATCCGACGACGAGGATGTAGATGAGCACGAGCACGGCCGCGAAGGCGATGCCGAGGTCGCGGAAGACCTCGTAGGTGATGTGCCATTCGCCGTCCCACTTCATGGCCAGGCGATCGGTTCCCTCGGGCTGTTTCGACACGAACCGCTCCAGGGCGTAGCCCTCGGGCAGTTTCATTCTGTCGAGCGCTTTGTTGAGTTTCATGATCGCGTAGACGGGACTCTCTTCGTCGCCGGCCACATCCGCGGTCACGTAGACGACCGGCATGAGGTTCTTGTGATAGATGCTCTTCGGGGCGGTCACCTCTTCGATGCGCACCAGTTCGCCGAGAGGAATGAGGCTGCCGTCCGCCCCGGAGAGCCGGAGGGCCCGCAGACGATCCACGCCCGAGCGCTGCGCGCGGGGGACGTCGACGACGATCGCGACCTCTTCTTCGTCGCCGGTCTCGCGAAGGTGACCGACGGCGAGGCCGCTCAGCGCGAGGCGCAGCGTCGCATCGATCTGCTCCTGCGAGACGCCGGCGAGCGCGGCACGCTGGCGGTCGATCACGAAGCGCACCTGGTTCTGCTCGTCCTCGATGTAGGTATCGGCGTCGACGACGCCGGGCGTGGAGTCGAAGATCGCCAGAACGTCGCGCGCGACCGCGATCTGACGGTCGTAGTCGGGGCCGTAGATCTCCGCCACGAGCGTCTGCAGCACCGGCGGCCCCGGCGGCACCTCGGCCACCTTCACGCGCGCACCGTGGCGTTTGGCGATGGGGGCGACGATCGTCCGTACTCGTTTCGCCACGTCGTGGCTCTGTGCATCGCGATCGCCGGCGTGAACGAGATTGACCTGAAGGTCGGCCACATTGGGCCCGCGGCGGAGGAAGTAGTGACGGACCAGGCCGTTGAAGTTGTAGGGCGAGGACGTGCCGGCATACATCTGCCAGTTTTCCACCTCCGGCACTTTCGCCACCGCGGCGCCGATCTCGCGCGCGGCACCGGCCGTGCGCTCCAGCGTCGTCCCCTCGGGCATGTCGACGATGATCTGGAACTCGCTCTTGTTGTCGAACGGCAGCATCTTCACGCGGACGAGCTTCACGGCGAAGAGCGATACGGAAACGACGAGAAGCGCCGCGACGACGACGAGGAATCGGCGCCTCCAGCGCGGGTCTTCGATGATGCGGCCCATGTAGCGCCGGTACATGCGCGTGCTCCAGTCCTCCTGCGCGTGGGATGAGTCGTCGTGCCGTCGCAGCAGGCGCACGGCCGCCCACGGCGTCACGATGAACGCAACGACGAGTGAGAACAGCATCGCCGCGGATGCGCCGACGGGAATCGGACGCATGTACGGACCCATGAGGCCACTCACGAAGCCCATCGGCAGAATGGCGGCGATGACGGTGAACGTGGCCAGGATCGTCGGGTTCCCGACCTCGTCCACGGCCTCGAGCGCGACGTCGCGGAGCGGCCGGGTCTTGTTGTGCGGCAGGCGGTAGTGACGGACGATGTTCTCGACGACGACGATGGCGTCGTCGACGAGGATACCGATCGAGAAAATGAGCGCGAAGAGTGTGACGCGGTTCAGCGTGTACCCGGCCAGATAGAAGACCGTGAGCGTCAGAGCCAGCGTCACGGGGATTGCGATCGCCACGATCCCCGATTCGCGCCAGCCGAGGACGACGGCGACGAGGATGGAGACGGAGATGACGGCGAGGATCATGTGGAGGAGCAGCTCGTTCGACTTCTCCGCGGACGTCTCACCATAGTTGCGAGTCACGGTGACTTCGACGTCGCCGGGGATGATCGAACCCTTCATCGAATCGACGCGCGCGAGGATTGCGTGCGAAAGGTTCGTGGCGTTCGTCGCCTTGCGCTTGGCCACGGCGATCGTCACCGCGGGGGCGATGGCGTCACCGTGACCGGAGAAGACGTAGTCAGCGGGCTCCGCCGGACCGTCGGTGATCGTGGCGACGTCGCGAAGATAAACAGGAGTGCTGCCGCCGCTCACGACGATGCTCCCCGCATCGGCCGCGGATTCAATGAACCCGCCGGTCTGGACGAGCACTTCGCGGTCGTTCGTCGAGAAGCTGCCGCTGTCCGACTGGCGATTGGCGTCCCGCAGCCGTCCGGCAATGGCAGCGGGGGACAATCCATGCGCCGCGACGCGCGCGGGGTCGAGCGTCACCCGCAACTGACGGCGCTCTCCGCCGATCAGCGTCACCTCGGACACATCGGGGACCTGCTTGATCTCATTGCGGAGCTGCGCCGCGATGCGACGGAGCGCGAAATGATCGTAGCGCTGGCTCGAGAGGGTGATCGCGACGATCGGGACGTCATCGATCGATCGCGGCTTGACGAGGGGCGGGGACGACCCCGCCGGCATCAGGTCCGCGTTCGCATGGAGCTTGGTCGAGACGCGGGTGATCGCGTCTTCTTCATTCGTCCCGACCTTGAAGCGCACGATGGACATGGCCATGCCGGACGAAGAGGTGGAGTAGATGTACTCGACGCCCGGAATTTCCCACAGGAGCTTTTCCATCGGCTTGGTCACCCGCGAAGCCACTTCCGACGGGCTGGCGCCCGGTGAGCTCACGAAGACGTCGATCATGGGGACGACGATCTGCGGCTCCTCCTCGCGCGGAAGCATCGCCACCGCGCCGATGCCCAGAAGGATCGTGGCGATGATGATGAGCGGAGTCAGTTTCGAGTCGATGAAGGCCGCCGCGAGGCGGCCGGCCATGCCCCGGGGAGCGCTCATCGGCTCAGCTCCGAGATGAGAACGCCTTCACGAAGCGTGGGGCTGACAGCGGAGACGATTCGCTCGCCGGCGCGCAGGCCTGAGAGAACTTCAACGCGGTCGCCGCTCGTCTCACCGAGCGTGACGAGGCGCAGCAGGGCTTTGCCTTCGTCTTCGACGACGAATACGCCGGTCACCTGCCCGCGGCGGACGACCGCGCGGAGCGGGATCATGATCGCCTGAGCATCGCCCGAGCGAACCTGCACGCGGGCGTAGGAGCCGGATCGCCAGGCCGTTCCCGCGGGAAGGTCGATGGTGATGAGTGAGGTGCGGGTGCGTGGATCGAGCGACGGGACGACGTGCGCCACACGGCCGCGAATGGAAGCTTTGCCGATCTCGACGATGACTTCGTCCGAGACTGCCACGGCCGCCGTCTCGTCGACGGTGGCTTCGACGCGATAGTTCGAGGCGCTGTCGATGGTCAGCAGTGGAGTGCCGGGCGCGGCCTGCGATCCGGGGTCGATGAGCCGCGCGCTGACGACGCCGTCGAAGGGCGCACGCACGCGGGTGTAGCTGGACATCGTCACGGCCTGCGCGGCGGAAGCGCCGGCGGCATCCCGCTGGGCGAGAAGTTGCTGGCGGGTCTGGCGCGCGCGATCCAGCTCCGCGGCCGCGGAGAGGTGCTGTGCGCGTGCGCGCTCATACTCCTGCACGCTCACCGAGCCGCGCTCACGAAGCGCGGCAAACCGTTTGAACGTTGCTTCCGCGAAGGCCGCCTGCGCCTGGGCCGACGCGATCGCGGCGGTTGCGCTGTCGATCGCTTCCGCTGCCTGGCCCTGGCCGGCGCGCGCGAGCGCAACCTGCGCGTTGGCGTCACGGGGGTCGATCTCGAGCAGGAGCTGGCCCTTCTTCACGCGGTCGCCTTCGCGGACATGCACGGCGACGACGTCGCCCGCGATCCGCGCCGCGATCGAAGAGATCGCCGATGACCGGACCGTTCCAGCGAAGGAGTGGAGCCGGGGAACTTTTTGGACGGAGACGGCGCTCACCGGCGCGGAGACCGTCACGGTTTCCTGTTTCGGGGTGTCGCCGTTGCCGCATGCCAGCGCGAACGCGCTCACGACCGCAAGCGCGATCGCACTATAGAAACGATTCGACATCATGTAATTCTCCGGTGGCTCGCAGCAGCTCGGCCTGACCGATGACGTGGTCATGACGCGCGGCGAGCAGATCGAGTTGGGCGCGCAGCACGGCCGTGTCGGCGCGAAGCTGGTCGCTGATGGTGGTCAGTCCGTTGTCGTAGCGGTCGCGGATGATGCGCGCGGCCGCCTCCGCCTGGGATGCGGCCTTGGTGGCCAGTGCAACGCGTTGTTCCGCGCTCCGCAGGCGGTGCCAGGCCGTGACGATCTCCATCGTCACGCGGTCCCGCGCCGCTGCTTCTGCCGCGCGGGCGGCTTCCCGTCCCGCACGCGCTTCGGCAACTCTCGCGAACTTCGAGGCATCGAGGAGATCGATCGAGGCCACGAGGCCGAAGGTGCGGTCCGCGCCGGAAGTCGTGAACGTGCGGCCGCTGGCGCCCCACGATGCGAATCCGTCGAGGCGGGGCAGCAGCGATCCCCGTGCGGTCTGCAGCTCGAGACGGGCGTTGTCCACGGTGGCTCTGGCCGCCGCGAGGTCGCCGCGGCTCGCGCCGCGGGCGATCGCATGCTCGAGAGTGACGGCGGCGAAGGCCTTCTCGGACGTCGCTGAAGAGATTTCGATCGGCTCCTGCACGGGCCGTTGCAGGAAGGTGACGAGTGACGCGCGGGCGATCGCCGCCGCCCCTTCGGCATCGACGAGCTGTTGCCGAAACTCGGCCAGCTGCACTTCCGCGGCGAGGAGGTCCGATTCGACGATCAGACCTTCAGACAGTTTGTCGCGGATGGAGGCGACTTCGGCCTCCGCCGCCTTCACGGCGGCTTCGGTGACGGCGCGACGCTCGTCGGCGATGGCGACCCCGTAATACGCCCGCAGGACGCCGACGATCGTCTGCTGCCGAAGCTCCTCCGCGCCGTGCTTCGATCCGGAAACCGCGTTTTGTGTCTGGCGTGTGGCGTTCAACCGGCGGAACTGATCGAAGAACGTATAGCGGATGTTCAGTGCGAGACGGTCGTTCCGGAGGGAGGACGGATCGTTGAGAAAGGCCGGATCGAAGTGCTGCTGTCCGAACCGCCCCTGCTCGAGCAGCGACCCGAAGACGAAGACCGGGTTGTCGCTCTGCGTCGAAGACGCCGTCGCGTCGATTCTCGGGAGCCATCCCGACCGGGCCCGCGCGGCACGTGCCTCAGCCATGCCGACGGATGCCGCGGCCGACACCATCACCGGATTCTTCTCGAGGGCCTCCGCAACGGCCTGGCTCAGCGTGAGAGGCTGCGCGAAGGCCGTCGCCGTGCCCCCAAGGAGCATCATCATGAAGAGAAGCTGTCTCACGACGCGTCCCGAACCTCGCCATGCATGGCGCACTCGCGAACGCCGAAACCGCGGAGGACGGCCATCATCGGGCACCAGTTGGTGAATGCGGACTGGAGAAGATTGAGGCCGACGAAGGCGGTGAAGAGGTAGAACCAGGGGCTGAGGAGCCAGCCGAGGGCGACCGAGAGGAGGATGAAGAAGCCGGCGATGAGGCGAAGGATGCGTTCGAGGTGCATGTCGATTGATTCTCCTGCTGCTGGTCAAACCAGCTTGTTGCGAACTATATGCCCATAAAGTTATATTGTCAACCGTATGATCTGTACCATGAGCGCGAAACGACTGTCGCCGGCGGCGATCGAGATGGTCGCCAACCGGTTCCGGATCCTGGGGGAGCCCCTGCGAATTCGCATCCTTCAAGAGTTGCAGGATGGGGAGAAGAGTGTGAGCGAGCTCGTCACGGCTGTCGGGTCGACCCAGCCGAACGTGAGCAAGCACCTGCGCATCCTTCAGGAAGCGGGGTTCATCGGGCGCCGCCAGGAAGGGAATCTCGTTTATTGTCATATCGAGGACCCGTCCGTATTCGAGCTATGCAACGTCGTATGCGCGACGCTGGGCGAACAGCTCTCCCTGAACGCGCGGATGGCGGCCGAGCTCAGCCGGGGCATGGCGCCGCGCAGGCGATAAGGACTTGCCACTTGCTTTGGGCTCCATGTAATTTTGCGGGGTCGTGCTGACTCCCGCCCTCAACCAGTTCATCGCTACCAACATCCAGAGTGTGGAAGAGGTGGAGATCGTCAGCCTGCTCAGCCGTTCGCCAGAGACATTCTGGAGCTCCGAGGCGATCGCGAGCCAGGTGGGTCTGAACCAGGACGTCGTGGCGGCGAAGGCCCGGGAGCTGGTGCGGCGGGGCATCCTGGCCGCCGGGGAGTCCGGACCGGTGTTCCGATATGCACCGTCCAGTCCTGCGATACGGGACAGCGTCACGTCTCTGCTCTCCATGTATCGCGATCACCGCATTTCGGTGATCAACGCGATCTACTCGGCGAACCTGACGCGATTGCGCAGCTTCGCCGACGCGTTCAAGCTCGGCGGCGGAGGGAACCAGTGATCGGCCTGATCGTGTATGGCCTGTGCGTCGTCACCAGCGCGCTCTGCGCCGTGCTTCTCCTTCGCGGCTATGCGCGGAGCCGCGTCCCTCTGCTGCTGTGGAGCGGCCTCTGTTTCATCGGGCTGGCGCTGAACAATCTGCTTCTGTTCATCGATGTGCAGATGGCGCCGATGATCGATCTGTCGACCTGGCGCACAGTGCCGGCCCTGGTCGGCGTGCTGCTCCTGCTCTACGGCATGATCTGGGAGACGCGATGACGCAGTCGATCATCAGCGGCGCCCTGGCCATGGCGTACTTCATCGCCGCCATGTTCTTCCTCAAGTACTGGACCGCGGCGCGCGATCGTCTGTTCGCACTCTTCGCAACCGCGTTCGGCCTGCTGGCCCTTCAGCGGCTGGCCCTTCCGTACGCGCCGCCAGACCTGGTCTGGCTCCTCTACGTCGTCCGCCTTCTGGCCTTCGTGCTGATCATCATCGCCATCGTGGACAAGAACCGGGCCTGAGGTCTCCGTGCTCCCCGTGGTCTCCGTGGTAATTCATCCCACCACGGAGCACACGGAGAGCTCAGTCGCGACAGTTTTGATCACGTCATCCTGTCAGGATGACGTGGGCCTTTACGGTGCGCCTACAGCGCGATCTCGATCTCGAACTCCGGCGGATCGAAGAGCGTCTTCTTCACCGCGCACTGATCGACGGCGCGGTGCAGCGCTTTCTCGTACTTTTCCGGGAACCCCGCCGGCGCCTTCATATGGATCTGAATCGTCGTCAGGCGTTTCGTGGCCGGATCGCGCACCGGATTCAGCGACAGGGCCAGCCCTTCGGTCGACAGCGCGCGCTCCTGGCAGAAACGCAGGGCGTAGAAGCCCATGCACGTCGCGATGGAGGCCAGGAAGAGATCGAAGGGCGACATCGCGGTGTTCTGGCCGATGGGTTCAGGCTGGTCGGTGGGAACGGTGTTGCCGCGGTACGTCGCATCCACCCGAACGCCGCCAGGGAAACTGACTGTGATGCTCATGCGTCTTACCTTCGCGCGCAGTCCGCCCGGGGAAGCGTGATCAAAGGGACATTGCGTTGTGACGCTTCTCCGTGTACGGTTGCGCGCTGAAAAACTGAGGAACGCAATTTCATGGCCAAACGAACACAAGATCGTATCCAGCAGAATGAGGCGGCGGCGCCGTCTCGCGGACCGCTGATCGTCCTGACCGCGGGCAGCATCGCCGTCGCCGCGCTCGTCGGATGGGCGCTGACCCGAACCGTAGAGCCCGCTGACCCGGAAACCTCGACCGTCGCGACGTCCTCGCCCGCTCCCGCCACCTCTTCCGCTCCACCGTCCGTCCCGCCCGCCGGCGCGACACCGCCGCCGGTGCAGACGCCGGAAGGGGCGGTGCCTCGCATCAACGCCGAGCAGCTGAAGCAGATGGTCGACACCGGCGCCATCACTCTCGTCGACGTACGCGACTCCGTGTCGTACAACAACGGACACATTCCCGGTGCGATTCACATCCCGTTCGCACGCGTGGAAGCGGAGGCCTCGCGGCTGCCCAAAGACAAGCCGATCGTCGCGTACTGTACGTGACCAAACGAAGAATCGAGCGCCGGTGCGGCGCTCATCCTTCAAAGACAGGGTTTCAACAACGTCTCTGCTCTCCTCGGCGGTCTCGAGGCGTGGCGCGGCCAGGGCTTCGAAGTCCGCAGCGGCCTCGCGCCCTGATCGCCGTCTAGCGCCGGCGCCGTTCGTCGTACATCCGCAGGCCCGCTTCCTCTGCAGACAGGGGAAGCGGCGCGGGCGGCGCGATCTGCAGCGCCTGCACGTAAACGCGCGCGCACGACTCCATGACGATCGCGGCGTGAAGGGCGCGATCGAGATCGCGGCCGACGCATAGATTGCCGTGATTCGCCAGGATCACGCCGGCGCGCTGCCCGAGCGCGGCCAGCGCGTTCTCTCCCACCGCATCCGTTCCCGTGAATGCGTAGTCGCTCACTTCGATGGTTCCCCCGAGGTGGAGAAACATCTCGTCGATGATGGGAGGGAGGGGGAGGCGAAGCACGGAGAGCGTGGTGATGAAGGGCGCGTGCGTGTGCACGAGCGCGCCGATGTCCGGGCGCGCCTGGTAGACGACGCGGTGCATGGGCAACTCACCCGACGGCGGCGCGACCGACTCCACGGCCTCGCCGCTGGCGAGATCGACGATCACGATCTCCTCGGTCCTCATCCGGTCGTAAGGAATCGACGTCGGAGTGATGGCGATGTGATGATCGTCCGCGCGGCGGCTGACGTTGCCCGCGGACCCGACGGCCAGCCCCTGCTCCCACATCTGGCGGGCGTGCAGCCACACGTCGTGTCGTACCTCGGCGTATCGGTCAGACATCGCGCGAAGAGTACATTACGCGAGATGAATCTGGAGGAACGGTTCGCTGTCTCGCTCGAGGGGCGGCGCGCGCTTGGCGTCCAGCTCCCGAACTCACTCGACCTGATCGATCTCTTCCTGGCGTGCGTCAGGCCGGGGGCGATCTTCGTGCCGATCAACGTCCTCTATCGCGACCGCGAGCGCGATCACATTCTGCGCGATGCCGAACCGGCGCTCACGATCGAGTGGAGCGCGGGCGACCTCGCCCGCGAAGCGGAGAGGGAGAGCTCCGAACCGCTGCGCAGGAGTTTCTCGATTTCAAGCCGTCGCTCTTCTTCGGTGTGCCGACGATGTACGTTCGCCTGCTCGACCCTGCTTCGTTCACGGAGGACGGATATTTCCGAACCGGTGATCTCGCCACGCGATCCGAAGACGGCTACTACACCCTGCAGGGGAGAAAGAGCGATCTGATCATCTCCGGCGGGTTCAACATCGATCCGCGCGAGATCGAGGAGATGCTGGCCACGGGGGACGATCACCCTCCGCTGAGCGCAGGCAGGATGACGATCTCCGCGCCGTCGCGCACGGGGGCTTCGAGGCCACCGATGTAGCGGATGCTGTCGCCGTCCACGAAGATGTTCACGTGGGGACGGACTTCGCCGAGCTCCGTGACGACGCGGTCGCGCAGGCCGGGACACTCACGCCAGAGCATCGCGAGCGCTTCGTTGACCGATCGCGCTTGCCCGCTCGTGCGGACGTCGCTGCGGTTCCCTGCGAACTCGCGGAGCGGGCCGGGGATGAGGAAATTGACGGCCATCACGGCACGATCGCTGTCTTGACCGCGACGATCGGCGGAAGACCGTCGGCGATCGAGGTCCATGAACGCCCTTCGTCCGCGGATCCGAAGAGCTTGCCGCTGCGCGTCCCGAAGAACACCCCCGCCGGATCGAACGCGTCGACGGCCATGCCGTCGCGCAGCACGGTCTCGAACGCGTCGCTCTGCGGGAGCCCGCCAGTCATCGCTTCCCACCGCTGGCCGCCGTCGCGTGTCGCGTAGACGCGCAGCTTTCCTTCGGGAGTGCAGCGGAACTCATCGGACTCGAGCGGCACGATCCACGCCTGATCGGGATTCCTCGGATGCGCCGCGATGGCGAAGCCGAAGTCGGAGGGAACGCCGTTGGCGACGTCCGTCCAGCTCTCCCCTCGATCGTCGCTGCGATAGAGGCCCCAGTGATTCTGCAGGAACATGCGGTCGGGCTTCTGCTTCGACTGCACGACTTTGTGCACGCACTGGCCGAACTCGGGATATTTGTCAGGGAGGAACTGCGCGCGTACTCCCTTGTTGGACGGCCGCCACGTGGCGCCGCCGTCTTCAGTCACGTACATGCCCGCGGTCGATACCGCGATGCGCATCTGTCCGGGCCGCTCGGGATCGAGCAGAATCGTGTGCAGGCACAGCCCGCCGCCGCCCGGCTCCCATCGCGGCCGCTGCGGATGGTTCCAGAGACCTTCGTTCAGCGACCAGGTCTCTCCTGCATCGTGCGACACGAACACGGCCGCGGGCTCGACGCCTGCGTACAGCGTGTCGCGTTCCGAGTCGCGGCCGGGAACGATCTGCCAGATCTGCTTGAGTGCCGCTCCCGTCTCGGCCGGGAACTTGATGTTCGCCTCTTCCGGATTGGTCCAGGTGTGGCCGAAGTCGTCGCTCGCCCGGAGGACGCCACCCCAGTGCATGCTCTGCGGCCCGGCCCACAGCCGATGCCGGCCGGCGCGCGAGTCGAACGCCGCCGCGTACACAGCGAAGCCGGGAAAGTAAGGCCCGCCCATCTCCCATTTCGCGCGACCCTTGTCCGCGCGAAAGAGAAACAGTCCCTTCATCGTCCCGACGAGGAGAAGGGCGTCGCCGCTCTTGGGGGAAACGTGTCTGGCGTCTGGCATGGTGATTTTAGATTTTGGATTTTGGATTTTGGATTAGCAAGCAGAACCCAAGAAACAAATCCAAAATCTAAAATCCAAAATCCAAAATTGCCCTACGCCGCCCCGGCGTGATCCGCGGTGATGCGGCCGTCGCGCACTTCCACCACCCGGCTGGCGCGCTTTGCCAGGGCGGGATCGTGCGTGATGATCACCAGGGTGCGGCCCTGCTTCCAGAGGTCGGTGAAGATCGACATGATGTCGCTGCCGCTCGTCGAGTCGAGGTTTCCCGTCGGCTCGTCGGCGAGCACGATGTCGGGGTCCATGGCCAGCGACCGTGCGATCGCCACGCGCTGCATCTGGCCGCCGGAAAGCTCGGTCGGCTTGTGATCGAGACGCTCACCCAGGCCGACGCGCGTGAGAAGCTCGGCCGCGCGCGCGCGCCGTTCCTTCGGCGACTTCCCGCCGAAAAGCATCGGCATCTCCACGTTCTCCTGCGCGGAGATGTGGGGAAGCAGGTTGAAGTTCTGGAACACGAAGCCGACGCGGCGGTTGCGGATCTCGGCAAGCTGGTCACGACTCACGCCGGCGACGTTCTCACCGCCGAGCTCGTAGACGCCGGACGACGCCGTGTCGAGACAGCCAAGAAGGTTCATGAGCGTCGATTTGCCGGAGCCGGAAGGTCCGACGATGGCGACCATCTCACCCTTCTTGACGTCGAGGTCGATGCCTTTCAGTGCTTCGACCTTCACCTTGCCGGTGTCGTACACCTTGCGAACTTCGGCCATTTTGATGATGGTGTCGTTTGCCATGAATTCCGTTCCTATTCGTACCGCAGCGTTGCCGCGGGATCGATTCGCGCCGCGCGGCGCGCGGGGAAGTAGCCGGCCAGCAGGCCGATGATGCCGAGGATCGCGGATGTGGCGATGCCGATCTGGATCGAGAGGGTGGGACGGCCGAGGAACGAGAGCACGCGGTTGCTTTCGATGTCGACCAGGCCGGTGAGTGCGACGAGCAGCGTGGCGATCACGATGCCCAGCGCTCCGCCGGTAAAGGTGTAGACGAGACCTTCCATCACGAACGGCGTGATGATCCAGCGCGCCTTCGCGCCGAGAGCCATCTTGACGCCGATCTCGCGCGTCCGCTCCTTGACCACGGCGTACATGATGTTCGCCACGCCGACGCCGCCGATGATCAGCGTCAGTGCGCCGACGATCCCGAGGAAGATCTGGATGCCGAGGGTGAGGTTGCGGTTCATCTGAGCGGACTTGACGGTGTCCCACGTACCGAAGGCGCGGTCATCGGTAGGGTCGTACCCGAACTTCGGTCCCATCACTTCGTGGAACTTCTTGAGCGCGCCCTTCATCTCGCCGGGCGCATGCGTCTCGATGACCATGACGTTGAGCCGGTCGCGTCCGAAGTGCGCTTTGAACGTGCTGATCGGAATGACCGCGTGGTCTTTGTCCGGGCCGCCGTATGCGCCCATCTGAATTTTCTTCTGCATCACGCCGATGACGGTGTACGGCGCGTTGCCGACGAGCAGCGTCTTTCCGACGGGATTCTCCTCGCCGAAGATGTCTTTCGCCAGCTCGTCGCCGAGGAAGACGACGCGGCGGCGCAGCTGCTCGTCGAGCGGGCCGAAGAACCGGCCGCCGGTCTGCGGGTAATGCTTGCGCGATTCGCCGTACGAATAGTTGGTGCCGATGACGCGGCCGTTCACCGTCTTGCGGCCGTAGGTCATGGAAACGCGCCAGTTGGTCAGCTCGCCGTGAACGCTCTTGAGCTCGGGCATGCGCGCGCGCAGGAACTCGACGTCGTCGGCGCGCGGGCGGATCGGGCGTCCGGGGGGAAGTCCTTTCCATCCCTTCGTCGTCTCGCCGGGCCACATCACCGAGATGTTCTCGCCCATGGCGCGGCGGTTCTTGTCCAGCTGCCGTTTCAGGCCCTCGCCGAATGCCAGCAGAAGAAGGATGGCGACGGTTCCCCACGCGATCGCGGCGATCGTCAGATAAGCGCGTTTCCGCTGGAGCTGCGAGGCCCGCTGGAACAGCGTGAAGATGATGTGCGCGTCAGTTTTCATAGCTTCATCGCCACGACCGGGTCGAGCCGCGCTGCGTCGCGAGCGGGGAAGTACCCGGCCACCAGCCCGACGATGCCGAGCGCCACTGCCGTGAGCAGGGCCACGACGGGGGAGACTTCCGGCTTTCCGACGAACTCCTGGAGCTGTTCGGGAAAAATCGCGCACACCGAGAGCGCGATCGCGAATCCGAGCGCGCCGCCGAGTGCCGTGACCATCATCGTCTCGAGCAGGAACTGCGACAGGATCCAGCGCTGCTTCGCGCCGAGGGCCATCTTGATGCCGATCTCGCGCGTGCGCTCCTCGACCACGACGTTCATGATGTTGGAGACGCCGATGCCGCCCACGACGAGCGTCAGCACGCCGATGATGCCCAGGAAGGCATTGAAGGCGAGCATGAAGTTGTCGAAGAAGGCGAACTGCTCGGTCGTGTTCCAGATCGACAGCGCTTCCTTGTCGGACGGATCGAAACGCAGCCGTTTGGCGAACGCCGTCCGCACACGCTCGATGAGCTGATCGGTCTCGGCCGTATCCTCCGCCTGGAAGATCATGTTGTCGATGTATTTGTCGCCTGTGATCGCGCGGAACGTGGTGCCGGGGATGAACGCCTTCTCCTTGTCACGGCCGCTGTAGCTGGAGTCCTGTTCCTTCTTCGTCAGCACGCCGACGACCTGGAACGGCGAGCCGTTGAGGAGCACCGTTTTGCCGATCGGATCGGTCGTTCCGAAGATGTTCGTGGCGAGCTCGTCGCCGATGAAGATCACGCGGCGCTGCTGGTTCTCATCGATCGGATTGATGAACCGGCCGCCGGCCTTGGGGATCAGATTGCGCATCGGTCCGAAGACGTGCGAGACACCGGAGATGTCGACCGACAGCGTCCTGGTCCCGTAGTCCATCCGCAGGCTGGTCATGTACTCGCTCGAGATAGCGTTGAGCCCGCGGACCTCTTTTGCCACGGCCTGCAGGTCTTCCTCGCTGACGCGGATGCGGCGTCCTTTGCCCAGCCCTTCGAAAGGAACGGCGGTGAGGCCGGGCCATCCGATGACGATGCGGTCCCCGAGGCCGGCGGTGTTCTTGATCATCCGCTTGTGCAGGCCGGTGCCGAAGGCCAGCATGAGGCTGATCGCGACCGTGCCCCACACGATCCCGAAGATCGTGAGGAACGTGCGCAGCTTCTCGCCGCGCACGTCGCGGATCAGTTGCCGGAAGACGTCTTTGAACGTGACCATCTTTTTCTCTCTGGGCCGGTTAACGGTTAACTGTTAACGAATCGTCTTTGCCACGCTTCGTTAACCGTTAACCGTTAACCGTTAACCGTTAACCGAAGTACCTTTTACGAAATCTCTTTTGGTGGCCGCTCTACGATCTTGTCCCCTTTGCGGAGGCCTTGGACCACTTCGATGTTCAAGCCGTCGGAAACGCCGGTCTTGATCTCGACTTTCTTCGGCTCGGCCTTGGGTGAAGTGGCCGGCAGTTCGACCGTGGTCTTCTTGCCGCCGTCTTCGAATGCGACGAGACGCTCGGGAACGACGAGAACGTTCTTTTTCTCGCGGATGATGACGTCCGCGTTCGCCGAATAGCCGGCGCGAAGCGTGATCGTCTGTCCGGGAGTGAGCTCGATCTCGACGTCGAAGAGCGTCGCTCCTTCCTTCTGCTGCGCCTGCGGCGCGATGCGCGCGACTTTGCCGGTCACGACGTCCGTCGGAAGCGCGCCGACCTTGATGCGCGCCTCCATGCCGACCGAGAGCTTGCCGACATCGATCTCGTCGACGGTGCCCTTGAAGATCAGGTCGCTCATGTCGGCGATCGTGGCCATCTCCGTTCCGGGCTGATACGAAGTCAGCGGAACGATCGGATCGCCGGGATTGACGAGGCGGGTCAGCACCGTGCCGGCGGCCGGCGCGCGGATGATCGACTCTGTTCCCGCGGTGCTGGAGAGGTTGCCCTTCTGGACCAGCTCGCGATCCTGACGCGCCTTCTGAAGCGCGACGCGCGCCAGCTCATACGCTTCTCTCTTCTGTTCGACGTCCGATTTCGGGAGCACGCCCTGACGGGTCAGCTCCGTCGCCCTCCGATAATCGCTCTCCGCGCGTCTGTACGACGCCTCGGCCGACTCGACGCGGCGATCGACTTCCGTTCTCTCGAGCGGCGTCGGATCGGGGCCGATCTCGAACAGCGGGTCGCCCGCCCGCACGGTGTCGCCGACCTCGACCATCGTCCTGCGAACGATGCCTGAGATCTTCGATTTCACCTGGAACTTCTGGCGTGGCTGGATCTGTCCGACTGCCACCGCTTTCTCGACGATGGTGCCGGTCGTGACCTCGACGTGCTTGAGGCCGTTTGCATCTTTGTCGTTACGGGTCCATGCGTAGAGACCCGCGCTCGCTGCAGCGGCAACGATCAGGAACAGCAGCGTTTTCCATAGCTTCGACATACGTCTTCTCCTGCCAGGGAGACGGAGCGGAACCGCCCCCCCGTTAGGCGTGATACGGGAGAAGATGGAAAGGGTTGCTAACCGTCCACCTCCGCCATGGCCACGCCGAGGAGGATGATCTTCTTGATGCCGCGATAGAACGGCTCGATCTCGCACGACTCGGTCAGGGCGTGGCTGTCGCGGCAGGGGGTGGTTCCCGTCGAGATGCCCGACACACCCGCGGCCAGCGCGGCGTTGACATGGTTCGTCGCCGTGGGGGTGATGGACGGGCTGGCGAAGCCGAGCGCTTCGTAGACTGCTTCGGCGCGGGTGACCAGCGGTCCTTCGCGGTGTCCCGGAATCATCGATGCCGCGCGCCGCGAGATCTCCTTCAGCTGGAACTTCATGCCGGCGCGCCGCGCTTCGGCCTCCGCGATGGCCACCGCGCGGCGCTCGAGGTCGGCCATGACCTCGTTCCTCACCGAGCGGATGTCGATCGAGAACCACGCATCGGCCGCCTTCGCGTTGACGACGTCCGCGCCGCCGAGCATGCCGATGTTGAGGTTCGAATCATCGGGTACGCGGAGCTTGTAGATCCGATCGATGGCGCGCGCCATCGGCAGCGACGCGGAGTACGGCGGCGTGCGCGACCGCGTGTGTCCGCCGGGTCCGATGAAATGGAACTCGAACCAGTTGATGCCGAGGCCGCCGTAGGTGAAGCCGGAGTAACCGCCGTCGAGGGCGATGAAGTGACCGATGCGGCCTTTGTTGTCGGCCAGGAACTGGTCGACACCCTTGAATGACGTCTCTTCTTCCACGGTGAAGAGATACACGAGGTCGCCCTTCGTTGTGATGCCGGCGGCCTCGATCGCACGCGCGGCGGCGAGGATCGCCTCCACGTTGCGGGTGTTGTCGCCGACGCCCGGCGCGTAGATGCGGCCGTCCTCGACGCGTGGCTCGATCGTGAGCTCCTGCTGGAAGACGGTGTCGAGGTGCGCGTCGATGACGACCGGCTGCGCGCCGCCCGTTCCCTTGCGGATTCCGATGACGTTGCCCGCCGCGTCGCGCCTCACGGAATCGAGGTTCATGGCGCGCAGCTGCTGCTCGACATAGGTGGCACGTTCCGTCTCGCGTCCGGATGGTGCGTGGATGCGGGTCAGGGTGATCCACTCCTGAAGGATGTGCTCGCGGTTGCGCTCGACATGATCGAAGGCGGCGGCGATCTCCGGACGGGCCGCCAGCTGCTGCGCCCGCTGCAACTCGGCCGGGTCGACGGGAGGGCGGGAGGTGGTCGTGCACGCAGCAAGCAGGAGGACAGCGAGTGCGATTTTGGATTTTGTATTTTGGATTTTCATGGTGCCGGTCCACAATCCCACAATCAAATCCAAAATCCAAAATCCAAAATGACCCGATTCCTCGCAATCTCCCTCTCACTCCTTCTCACCTTCCTCTCTTTGCCGCCACCATGACCGCCATCCAGCCCAGAGCCGACATCGTCTATTGAGAGGAGTTTCTTTGAAAAACGCAGTTCTGATTCCGGTGCTCGCCCTCGTCGCGGTGGCTGCCTTCGCGCGGCCGAAGAAGTTCGATCCCGCGGAGGACATCAACAAGCCGCGTGCGGATGCGAGGAAGGCGGCGTTTACGGTCGACGAGGGAACATGGATGTCCGTCGACCTCTCTCCCGATGGATCCACCCTCCTCATCGACATCCTCGGCGACATCTATACGGTGGCGGCCGGGGGAGGGAAAGCGAAGGCCATCACGACCGGTCCTGCGTACGACTGGCATCCCCGCTTCTCACCGGATGGAAAGGCGATCGCGTTCACGAGCGATCGCGGCGGCACGGACAACATCTGGCTGATGGCCGCGGACGGGAGCAATCCCCGCGCTCTCACGTCGGAGAAAGACGATTACGTCCGCACGGCGATGTGGACACCTGACGGCAACTACCTGATCGCGCGGAAGGAGACCGGCAAGCGCGGCGGCATCCCGCCGGTCGAGCTGTGGATGTACCACTTCCACGGCGGCAAAGGCGTCAAGCTCACCGACAAGGAAGAAATGAACAACGCCTCCGGCCCGGCGTTCTCGCCGGACGGCCGCTACATCTATTACTCGGGCCGGAAGGGCGGCTTCAGCTATCAGCCGAACATTTCGAGAGGCCTGTGGCAGATCTATCGCTACGACCGCGAGACCGGCGACAGCGTCCAGCTGACCTCGGGCATCGGCGGCGCGGTGCGTCCGATGGTCACGCCCGACGGAAAACGGATGGTCTTCGTGAGCCGGCGGGATGAGCACACGGTGCTCGTCGTCCGGAATCTCAACACCGGCGCGGAGCGCGTGATCGCGCGCGACGTCACCCGCGACGAGCAGGAAGGCTTTGCGCAGATGGATCTCTGGCCCGCGTACGGTATGACGCGCGACGGGCGCACGATCTATTTCTCGAACGACGGAAAGATCACGAAGCTCGACCTCGAATCGGGCGCGGCACAGCCGATCGCGTTCAGCGCGGACGTCGAGCAGTGGCTCGCGCCGCGCGTTGCGTGGCAGGAGCGCGTCGAGAGCGGACCGGTACGCACGCGCATCCTGCGATGGGCTAATCAGACGCCGGATGGCAGAGCCGTGGTCTTCGATACGTTCGGGCGGATCTGGATTCAATCGATCAGAGACGGCGCGGCGAACGGTGACGCAAGGCGCCTGACGCGCGACGACTCATCGCAGCCGCGCCGCGAGTATTCGCCGTCGGTCTCGCCAGACGGCAGGTGGGTTGCGTACGTGACGTGGAGCGATGCCGACGGCGGGCACGTCTGGAAGGCGCCGACTGGTGGGGGAGCACCGCAGAAGCTGACGACCACCGCCGGACACTACGCGAACCCTGAATGGTCTCCGGACGGCCAGCGTCTCGTGTTCATCCAGGGAAGCGGTCTCGAATTCCGCGGACGTCAGCCCGAAGAAGAGCAGCTCTTCCAGATCCGCTGGATGCCCGCGAACGGCGGTGAACCCCAGTTCGTGACGACGGTGAAGATCGCCGACACGTTCCGGTTCCATCCGCAGGCGTGGTGGAACAGCGACGGCTCACGCATTTTCTACCGCCAGTTCATCGAGCCGGCGAAAGCGACGGACGATCCGAAGAACGAGCTGGTCTCGGTCCGCCTCGACGGCACCGATCGGCGGCGTCTGTTGCGTTTCCCGGCGATCGGAGATCTCGTCCCCTCGCCGGACGAGCAGTGGGTGGCCTTTACGTCGCGCGACAACGTCTACGTCGCTGCGCTGCCGAACATCGTGATGAAGGAGCCACCCGATCTCAGCCTGACCGAGGGGTCGGTGCCGGTGTGGCGGCTTTCGGAGAATGCCGGCGGCTACGTCGATTGGGCCGACGGCGGCAAGACGATCACCTGGACGGCCGGAGCGAATTTTCATCGTCTGCCCTTCGAGCGCGCGATCGCGTTCGTCGAGGAAGAACGCCGCAAGGCCGAGGCGAAGAAGAAAGAGGCCGACGCCAGGAAGGAAAGTGGAGCGCGGGCGACCTCGCCCGCGGAGGGTGGAGCCTCGGCGCCCGAGGAAGAGGAACCTGATCTCAAGGTTCCGCCGTCCGAGGCGATCGCCATCGCGGTGTCGCGACCGCGCGCAGTTCCGAGCGGATCGTTCGTCATCCGGAACGCGCGCATCATCACGATGAAGGGCACCGAAGTCATCGAGCGCGGCGACGTCGTCGTGACGAACAACCGCATCGTGGCTGTCGGTCCCGCGGGAACCCTGACCGTTCCGTCTGGCGCGCGTGAGATCGATGGGGCGGGAAAGACCGTCATCCCCGGCATCATCGATACGCACGCACATCTGCATTACTCCGGTCTGGAGATCTTTCCGGAGACCAAGTGGGAGTACGCGGCAAACCTCGCGTATGGCGTCACGACCGTGTACGACCCGTCCGCGCCATCGCTCGATGTTTTCGCGCAGGCGGAGCTCGTCGAGGCCGGACTGATGCTCGGTCCCCGCGTCTACTCATCGGGTGACGTGCTTTACGGCGGGCAGCAGACCGACATCTTCGCCGAGGTGAATGATCTGGAAGATGCGCGGCGGCAGGTGCGGCGGATGAAGATGTACGGCGCGCGCATGATCAAGGTGTATCAGCAGCCGCGGCGCGCGCAGCGGCTGTGGTTCGCGGAAGCGGCGCGGCAGGAGAAGATGCTGCTCACGGCCGAGGGTGCCGGCGAGATGTCCACCGACACGACGTTCGCGATCGACGGCTACACAGCCTTCGAGCATTCGCTGCCGGTCGAGCTGAAGAACGATGCCGTCCAGATCTTCGCCAGATCAGGGACGTACTACACACCGACACTTCTCGTGTCGTACGGCGGTCCGTTCGGCGAGCAGTACTTCTGGCAGACGCGCAATCCGCACGACGATGTGATGCTGCGGCGCTTCGTCCCTCATTTCATTCTCGACGAGAAGTTCCGCCGGCATCCGTGGATCCATCCATCGGAGTATCACTTCCCGGTGGTCGCCGAAGGCGTCGCCAAAATCGACCAGGCCGGCGGCAACGTCTCCCTCGGCGCTCACGGCCAGCTTCAGGGCCTCGGCGTTCACTGGGAGCTCTGGGCGATGGCGGGCGAGGGTGGGTCGAAGGCGCTGGCGCCGCACGATGCCCTGCGCGCCGCAACACTCGAAGGCGCGGACAAAATCGGTTTCCTCCCGGACCTCGGTTCGATCGAAGCGGGCAAGCTCGCCGACCTCGTCGTCCTCGACGCAAACCCGCTCGAGGACATCCACAACTCGGTCAAGGTGCGGTATGTGGTGAAGAACGGCGAGGTATACGAGGCCGGAACGTTGAAGAGGATCTGGCCTGACGAGAGACCGCTGCCGAGATTCTTCTGGACTGAGAATTAAGCACTTCTGGAGTGCGGCGGCAAGTAGAACGGCCGTCTTCGGATCGGCTTCGATCAGGCCCTTCTCGAGGAAGTAGTTGAACTGCGCGAGCTGCATCGTCTGGTACGGCTGATCGCGGCGCGGCTTTGCGTTCTGCAGGGTGCGATGGATTCCCGATGCCTGGACGGCGCCGGAGCTTATCTCGAAGCGTGCGCGGCGTCGTACACTCCCACCGCGATGTGTCTCATCGTGCTCGCGCACCGGGTGTCGGCCCGTTTCCCGTTGATCATCGCGGCAAATCGCGACGAGGAATACGCGCGTCCGTCGCTGCCCGCGGGATTCTGGGAACGAGAGGAAATCGTCGGGGGACGCGATGCGCTTCACGGCGGGAGCTGGCTGGCCATGTCGCGAACGGGCCGCTTCGCCGCGGTCACGAACCTCCGCGGCGCCATTCGAACCAACCAGCCTCGTTCGCGCGGCGAGCTGGTTGCCGGCTTCGTGCGTGGTGATGCGACGCCACGAGACTATCTCGACGGGATCTCGACACGGATCGCGGACTACGGCGGATTTCATCTACTGATCGGCGAGATGGGGGGAGAGCTCGGGCAGCTGTCGGAATCAGTGCGGGTGCTCGAGCCGGGTTTCCATGGACTGAGCAACGCTCCGGCCGGGATCACATGGCCGAAGGTGGACACGGCCATCGAGGGACTCCGAGCCGCGATGGAGATTCAGGATCGGGCGGCCATGATCGATGAGCTGATGCACGTTCTGCGCGCGATACCGTCTGGTGGCGATCCGACACGCGACCACTTCGTTGCCGGTGAAAAGTATGGGACGCGTGCTGCGACGGTGATCGTCGTCGAGGATGGGATGGTGGACTTCGTCGAGCAGGGGTTTGGGGAGGGTGGTTCCGTTCTGGGAGATCGGGCACGGCTGCGGTTTTCGCTGGGTTCATCCCGAGCGTGAGCGAGGGACCTGGGGGATGGGCGGCACGAGGCGTGAGGTTCGCGCCACCCGGCCCCCCAGATCCCTCGCTGCCCTGAAGATCAGTGACACTTGCGGAGACTGACGTGGCGCCGGCTCTCAAGCCGGCGGTTTTCGTCCGGGGGATCGCCGGCTGGAGAGCCGGCGCCACGTCAATCCCGATCATGGCCTGAGCATCTTCTCCCACGGTGGTCGGCCGCAGGCCGGGGATGCCTACGCTCGGGATGACACTGGAGAGCGGCAGCAAGCTCGCACTCCTGTTACCAAGGCTTCAGCACGACCGCCGCCCGCCCCGGCACATCCCAGGTGTCTTGCTTCTCGACCTCCGTCACACCGGATCCGCCGTACTCGGGTGACTCGCTCGACCAGAGCATCTCCCATCCCTTGGATCCCGTCGGTGGCGCCAGAATCGGCTCCGGTACCGGGTCGAGTTGAAACTCCCGCTGCGGATTCACGATCAGGAGGCGGTCGTCCGCGCCGCCGGCGAACCATCGCAGCGCGAAGGCGTCCTTCCCGATGACGGAGCCGTGCAGATTGTCGATCCGCTGGGCCGCGAACACCGGATCTTCGCGTCGCATACGGAGGAGGTCGCGATGAAGCTGCAGGGCGGCGGCGTGGCTCTGGCGCTCGGACCAGTCGAGCTTGCAGCGATCGAACGAATCGCGGTCGTGGGGCAGCGGAAGTTTGTCGCGCACCGACGCGATCGAAGGAAACTGCGACAGGAAATCGAAACGGCCCCGCGCGACCTTCTCCGCGAGCTCGGGCTCGTGGTCGGCGAAGTAGACCCATGGAGCCGACGCGCCGAATTCCTGTCCCTGAAAAAGCATCGGAGTCTGCGGAAGGAGCAGAAGGAGCGCGGTCATCGCGCGGACCTCGCCGGCGGATGCGATCTGGTGAAGCCGTTCTCCGCGCGCGGAGTTCGCGATCTGATCGTGATTCTGCAGGTAAAGGACGAGCCTCTCCGGCTCGAGATCGACCGAGGGGGTACCGCGACGCTTCTTCTGCCAGCGATAGTGCTGTCCCTGAAAGAGAAAGCCGAGCCTGGCCATCGACACCAGCTCCTGCGCACTTCCCCGATAGTCGCTGTAATACGCCTCGGCCTTTCCGGTGAGCGCGACGGCGGTGCTGTGGTGCCAGTCGTCGTTCCACATCGCGTCGATACCGTGTTCACGGATCACGGCCACGTCCTGCGGCTCGTTCTCGGCGATGAAGAAGATCGTGCGGCCGGATGCCGCTTCACGCGCACGCTCGCTGATCTCGCGCAGGATGTGTGGCCGTGACGCGTCGTGGAGCGACTGCGTTGCGTCGAGACGCAATCCATCGAGGTGATATTCGTCGATCCAGTGGCACGCGTTCTCGACGAAGAATTCACGCACAGGCTGAGAGTTCTCTCCGTCGAAGTTGATCGCTTCACCCCATTCATTGGTGTACTTCTTCGTGAAGTAGTCGCCGGCGAACTTCGCTAGATAACAGCCGTCGGGACCTAGGTGGTTGTAGACGACGTCGAGAATGACGGAGAGACGGAGCTGGTGCGCCGCGTCGACGAACCGGCGGAAGTCGTCGGGCTCCCCGTAAAGGCGATACGGTGCGAAAAGGTCGACGCCGTCGTATCCCCATCCAAAAGTCCCGGCGAATTCGTTGACCGGCATGACCTCGATGCACGTGATTCCCGTATCGCACAGGTCATGGAGATGATCGATCGCCGCGGCGAAAGTTCCTTCGCTCGTGAAGGTGCCGATGTGAATCTCGGAGATGACCTGGCCGCGCAGCGAGGCGCCGCGCCAGGCCGTATCGCGCCAGCGATACGACGACGGGTCGATCACCATCGAAGGACCATGCGGACCTTCCGGTTGACATCGCGACGCCGGATCGGGATAGGCGTCGCGGTCGTCGAGCCGGTATTTGTAGAGCGTACCCGCGCCCGCGCCCTTCACGAGGCCGGAGAAGTAACCGTGCGGCTCCTTCGCGAGCGCCTGATCGCGGGCGAGGTCGACCGCGCTCCAACGCTCCCGGTCACCGATGACGACGGAGACGCGCGAGGCGTCTGGCGCCCATACGCGAAAGTGAACGCCATCCTCAACGACCTCCGCGCCGATGGCGCGACGACGGGACATCGGAAGATCAGTTTATCCTGAGCGAAGCGAAGGATCTCCGGTGCACCTGCGGCGCTCAAATTTCGTTCGCTGCTCGTGCACCGGAGATCCTTCGCTATCGCTCAGGATAGAGCGACGATCACCGCACTTCCGGCCGGTCCTCAGGACTTGGCCGGGGTGCGGCGCGCCGCTTTCCCCGGTATAGCGCCTGGTCGCATACAGCCAGAAGCTCGGCGACGGTGGAGCCCGACCCGGGCGAGGTGGCCACGCCGTACTGTGCGTTCATCGTCAGCACGGTGTCGTTGAGCGTCCATCGGAGCACGCGGATGTTCGACGCCAGCCGTTCGGCCATCTGTCGCGCTTCATCCAGCCTCGTATCGGGGAGCACGAGATAGAACTCATCGCCTCCGTAGCGGCCGATGATGTCTCCGTACCGCGTGTTCGCTTTGAACGAGGCGGCTACGTCAGCGAGGATGCGATCGCCGGCGAGGTGGCCGTAGGTGTCGTTGACGGCTTTGAACCGGTCGAGATCGAAGAGTACGAGGCTGACGATGCGGCCCTGCCTGAGGATCTCTTCGCCGGTGCGGAAGAGGACGCGGCGGTTGGCGATACCCGTCAGCTCGTCGGTCAGAGCGAGCACTTCCAGCTCGCGGTTCGCGGCGTGGAGGCGGCGCTCCATCTCCACGCGGCGCGCAGCGCTGCGGATCTTCGCGATGATCTCCACTTCCGCGGACGTCTTGGAAATGAAGTCATCGAGGCCGCTCTCCAGCGCGCGGAGCTTCGTGGTCGTGCCCGAGCTCGCGGTGAGCAGGATCGTATACAGCCCAGCCGCGGAAGATTCGTTCTGAATGCGGCGCACGGTCTCGATGCCGTCGAGGCCGGGCATGGCCAGGTCGATGAGGAGGATGTCAATGGGCGGCTCGCAGCGCATGCGCTCGATCGCGCTCGCGCCGTCGTCGGCCAGCTCCACGATGAAGTTGGCTCGGGTCAGCACATGTTTCACGTAACGGAGGTAGGCGCGGTCATCGTCGACGGCAAGGATACGGATGTTGTATCCGGCTTCGCCGTCGTTACGTCTCCGCGACAGACTCTCCTCTGGAGTCGACATGCCCGGCGGTTGACGCAATCGAAGTGCCTATGCCGGAAGTATGGTGATCTGCATCACTTTCGATATAGGGGCTCCGGGAAGGATGAAGGATGAAGGATGAAGGATGAAGCTCGGCGTTTCGAGAGGCGGAGCCGCACATTCTGCGAAAACTGGCACCTTTTCACCCAGTCCTGCCTTCATCCTTCATCCTTCATCCTTCATCCTTCATCCTTCATCCTTCATCCTTCATCCTTCATCCTTCATCCTTCATCCTTCCGACGACTCCGATCACCCGCTCGAGCTCCTCGCGCTTGTTTCTCGACACGCTCAGCTCCGTTCCGTCCTTGAGCCTCACCGCGTAATCGCCGCCGGGCTTTTTGAGAAACGCGTCGATCTGGGCGATCCGCGCGATCGCGGACCGATGGATGCGGAAGAACATCGCCGGGTCGAGCCGCTCTTCGAGCGCATGCATCCGCTCGCGCACGGCAAAGCTGGCCGGCCCGATATGAAGCTCCGCGTATGGCCCGTCCGCGGTGATGTAGTCGATCTTCTCGATGGGCACGACGCGGGCCTGACCCCTCGTCTCGACAGCGATGCGCTCCATGTACTTCGAGGGAGCGGCGCCCGCCGGTCGCGACTCGAGCAGTGAGAGCAGGCGCTCGGCGACCGACGTGGCGTCGCGGCGCGCGATCTCTTCGCGCGCCCTGCGCAGCGCCTGCTCGAACCGCTCGTCATCGAACGGCTTGACGAGATAGTCGAGCGCGGCGAGGTCGAACGCCTTCAGCGCGAACTGGTCGAACGCCGTGACGAAGATTGTCACGGGCATCTTCTCGACACCGACCTCCGCGACCACGTCGATTCCGCTGCGGCCGGGCATCTGCACGTCGAGAAACACGAGGTCCGGATGCTTCGCGAGGATCTCGTCCGGGGCATCGTCGCCGTTGTTCACGGTCCCCACGATCTCGATGTCCGTTTCGCGGTGCAGCAGGTCTTCGATCCGCTGGCGGGCGAGCGGCTCGTCGTCGATGACCATGGCCCTGATCTTCTTCTCGCTCATCACCGATACGGCAGAACGACCTCGGCGATCGTTCCTCCCTCGCTCCCGGTTCGCAGCGCGATGTCCGCGCGCTCACCGTACATCTGGCGCAGGCGTTCGCGTGTGTTCGACAAGCCGATGCCCGGCTCGCCCGGCTTCTCCGACGGGCCCGGACCGTCGTCTTCGATCGAGATGATCAGGCGCTCGCCGTCACGTCGCGCGGCGAGCATCACCCGTCCGTCTCCGTGAGTGCTGCTGACGCCGTGCTTGAGCGCATTCTCCACGAGCGGCTGGAGGATGAGCGATGGAACGCGCGCACCGCCCAGACCGGGCTCGATCGACTCGCGAAAGTCGAGCTTCCCCTGAAAGCGGACGTTCATGATCTCGACATACCTCCTCACGAACCCGAGCTCCTGCTCCAGCGGCACCTCCTCGGCCGCGGCCGTGTCGAGCGTGTACCGCAGCAGATCGCTCAGCCGCGCGATCATCCTGCGAACACCGGCAGGGTCGCGTTCCACCAGCGCCGAGATCGCATGGAGCGTGTTGAAGAGGAAGTGCGGATTGATCTGCATGCGCAGCGCTTCCAGCCGTGCGTGCGCGAGCTGCCCCTGAAGCTGAAGTGCTTCCTGGCGTCGGTGACGGTCGCGTTCCGAATACTCGCGGGCGAATCCAGCCGCGAGCACGGCGAAGTAGACGAAGAACTGATTCAGGAACGACACGCGAAACGACATCATCGTCGTGATGAAGGCCGCGCGCCTTCGGGGCATGTGAAACATTTCGAAGCGAAGGAAGTCGAGCACGCCGTTCGCGACGGCGGTGATGATCAGGCCGGCCAGGAGCATGCCCACCGCGCGGACCAACACGTGCGTCCTGGCCCGCATCGCCCACGCGCTCACGAAGAAGATCGCCGGCGTGAGTGCGGCCCAGAGCATCGCTTCGAGGTATCCGAGGAGGATGGGGGCGGTTGGGGAGATGAAGCGAAGGCCGGACAGGCGCGGATCGAGGAGGCGGTTCACGGCTGAGAAGGTTGCCAGGGCAAACCAGAAGAGGAAGATGGCGATGAGCTCGCCGCGCCGGAGACGCCAGCCGTTCACGAATGCGAGTTTAGTGGAGCGCTCGCGGCCACGCGCGCGATTGACAGCCTCAGCGTGCAATTCATGACATCCCGGTGCCGTTCGTAGTCCTGATGGAAGCGGAATCGCTGCTGGCGCGTCTAACTGTACGAACACCGACTAAAGGAGTCGACCGAATGAACATGAAAAAGACGATCACCACTGCGGTAGCACTCGCCCTCGGCACCTCTCTGGCGTTCGCGGGTGGAGGAGAAGGCAAGCGCGGCATGCATCACGGCAGGCACGGGATGCACGGCGAGGCCGGAATGGCCCGCATGGCCGAGAAGCTCAATCTCACCGACGCGCAGAAAGCCCAGCTCAAGGAGCAGCGCGCGAACTTCCGCGCCTCCAACGAAGCTCGCTTCGAGACGCACAAGGACACGATGCGCCAGTACCGTGAAGCCCGCAAGGCTGGTGACACCGCGCGCGCCGAGCAGCTGAAGGCCACGCTCGAGATCCAGAAGGGCGAGCTCCAGCAGCTCCGCAAGGCTCAGCACGAAGCGATGCTCGGCATCCTCACGCCCGAGCAGCGTATCCAGCTCGAAGCCATGAAGGCCGAGCACAAGGGCCGCCGCGGCGACAAGCGCCAGCACCGGCCGAACTGAGGCGACGAACAGGCAGTTTCAAGAAAGGCAGGCCCTCGTGGCCTGCCTTTTTTTGGAGTGCGGCAGCAGCAGCCGCATTTGCCTGGTGTCTGGTGCTTGGTGCAGCGTGGTCCGCATTCCACGTCATCCTGAGAGGCTGTGCAGGTATCGATTTCTCGAGCGACACGATGACGAGCAGGGCC
>CALMZP010000014.1 GCA_937870635.1 uncultured Acidobacteriota bacterium
GTAGCTGGCAGGCAGGGTCGCGGAGCCATCCGTGCTCGTGAACTGAATGGTGCCCCTGTAGCCGGTGGCGAGGTTGTAGTTCTGATCGTACGCAGTCACGGTCATGTCCGCGGCGTCGCCGGCGCCAGCCGCCGACGGAAGCGTCACCACGAGAGTGACGGACGGTTTCCAGCCGAGCTGGACGACTTCGAAGTCGCTGGCCGTGAGCTCGCCGAACTTCGGGTTCAGCACGTCGTTGTTCCAGCGCGTGTCGTAGGCGCCGCTGATGTACATGTCGGAGCCGTTGTCGGCGACGATCAACCCGTACTTTTTGAACGCGCGGAAGATCTTCTGGACGTCGGCAGGGTAGGTCGAGATGTCTTTGCTTGCCTTGAGGCGGAGGCGCGCGCCCATCGGCAGCGCGCCGGCGGTCGATCCTGCGGTGTGCGAGGCGGGGAAGACGTGCCCGTTCGTGGCGCTCACGGTCACGCGGAACGCGTGGCGGATGTCGCCTTCGCCATTGACCTCGTCGTATCGCACGAGGCCGGGAAGGATGGCCAGTCCGGCGGCGTCGGCCGAGGTCCAGCCTTCGGTCCGGCGGTTGTTGGTGTTCATGTCGAAGAACGCGCCGGAACCCGCCTCCCAGTTCGTGCCGTTGTGCCAGACGTCGAACAGCTCGTAGAGGTGATTGTTCGTCGTGTCGGCGATGAGGATGTGCCGGTCGCCCGACTGATCGACGCTGCCGGGCTGACCGCCTTCGATCCACCCGTTCATGGTGATGGCCTCGTCCGGCACGGGGTAGAAGGGGACGCCGACGCCGTCGCTTTCACCGGGATAGGAGACGAAGTCGACGACCTTCTTCGCCTGCGCGCCGTCGACGAGGATGAAGGGGATGCCGTACACGTTTCCGCCGCCGGCATCGCCGCCGAAGTCGGGATGGAGGCCGCGCGCCGGTCCGACGAAGGTGATGAAGCTGTTCGAGTTGGGATCGACCGGTGCCGCGCTGATGTCGATGTTCCACCAGTTGTTGGACGGAAAGAGAGGGAGGGGAACAGGAATCGGCCCGCCCTGGGTGGCCGCGGAGGCGGTCGTGCAAACGAGGAGCAGGGCGACAGCGACCGACGGCCGGAGGAGCATGTCCCATGATCGCACTTCCGGCGATGAGTGGAGCCGCGGGCGATCCCGCCCGCGGGGGTCCCGTAAGAACGAACGCAACGCGGGCGAGGTCGCCCGCGCTCCACTCCGCCGGCTGTCCGCGGGCGAGATCGCCCGCGGCTCCACCTGAGCACACCCGAGGAGAGAAGGTTATTTCACGGCATTGCGCAGGTCGTCGATGTGCGCCTTTTGGATTGTCGTGACGTTGGCGGTGATCGTCGGATCCGTGTAACTCGCCGCGGAAAGAGTCAGAGCGGAACGAGCCGCGTCGAGAGCGGTGCGCAGATCGATGACATGGAGCCGTTTCACCGTTACCGTGGAGTCGAGGGTCGGGTCGGTGTACACGCCCGCGCCGAGAGCGGCAAGCGTGCGCACGGCATCGACCGCCGTGCGCAGTTCCGTGAAGTGGACGGCTCGGATGGTGGAGACGGTTGCGGTGAGCGTCGGGTCGGTGAAGATGACCGTCGTCGCCAGATCGGGAACGCTGAACGTGCCCGTCGTGCCCGCCCGCACCTTGTACAGGTACGCGGAACCCGCGGCCGCGGTCGAATCGGTGCAGGACGTCGCCGCGGAACTGCAGGCCGTGATCACCGTGAACGAAGCGGCGTTGTTGGCCGCGCTGCGGTGAACTTCGTAAGTGCTCGCGCCGGAAACGGCGTTCCAGGAAATGGACACGCTCGTTCCAGTCGCCGCCGTCGCGACGACGCCGGTGGGCGCGGCGAGGGCGACACTCGGATAGAGAGCGGCGACCGCCCGCTGATCCCAGGCTGCGAGGACGCCATTGAGGCCGCTCGTGACGAACGCCGTCATGATCGCGGAGGTGGCGCAGTCGTAGTTCGTCATGGCGGTGCACGCCTGTGCGTTGTCACGCGATTTGTCGGCGTGGCGGAATCCGAAGGTGTGCCCGACCTCGTGCGTAAGGCCGCTGTTGAAGGAGTCGTTGGCGGCCGGCAGGCATGCGCCAAGGCCCTGGTTCATGCTCACATCAGCTTCCGTGGTTCTGAAGAACGTTTCTCCATTGACGGTGTTGGTGCCGTCCGAAACCCCTGACTGAACTCCGGCAACGCCCAGCACGCCGCCGCTGACGCAACTGAACACGCTGATTCCGTTCCCGGTCATGTCCTTTTCGAACACGACGTTGTTGACGGTATCAGGTGCTTGATAGATCCCCTCGGTGTTCGCGTTGAACGTTGAGAGCTGATAGTTCGTGCTCGAGCCGACCTTCCATGCGTTGAAGGCGGCGTTGATGGCGTCGTTTCCGCTGTTCGTCGTATTCGGCGCGACGCTGCCGCGGTTCCAGCTCACCGGAAACGTCTTCCAGCGAAAACCGGCGCTCGTCTCGTTGCCGCTCGGCATCGTGTACTGGGTGACCGTGCAGCCCACGCAATCCAGCGTGACCTGGCGGAGCCGGCCCGTCTGCTCGATGGACCCGCTCCGGCTCACGAGCTCGCGTGCCTCGATGGTGTAGTCCTGCGCCGCCGGGCGGAAACTGGCGTGATCGCGAATGAACGTGAGGAATCGATCTGCGTGACGGCGAGGCTCGCGGTGCGGCTTGCCGTCCAGATCCCATCCATGAATCTCCGTCGCGGCGCGGATCACGACGCGGTTTCCCAGATCGTCCGTCGCGAAGCCGAAGAATCCCAGACCGAAATCGGTCACGTAGTGATCGTCACCCCGGCCTTTGCTGGTGAAAAGAAGAACGCGCTCGCCCTCGACGAATTGCGGTGCGCCATAGACGACCTTCGCCCGGACGGGTTTCCCATCCTCCTCGATCACGCCGCCCGGAACGCGCACGGAAAAGCCGCTCTCGATCGAGCGGTCGCCTTTCAGCCGTTCTTCGACGGCGAATACGGTGACAGTCTCGATGCCGCCTTCCTTCGTCTCTTCCACCCGCGAATGGAGCGCGCGCGCGACGACGATGGCGTTCGCTTTCCCGATGAGAACTTCGTCGGACGGAACGACGTACGTTGCCGCGCCCGCGGACGTGCAGATCAGTAATGACAAAAGAAACGGGCTGAGCCGCTTCGCAGAGTGCATGTTGCCTCCTGGACCAGAGGGGGACGATTGCTGGATGTGATGCCAGTATAACAGTCCGGAGGCGGGCCTATTTCGCCGGGCCCCTACTTCATCTGGTTCCGCAGTTCCTGGAAATGCACCGCCAGGACCGGCTGCCCGGCGGCCACTCCGCCTGAGAAGGCGGGGGTCCTCCCGAACGCCCGGAGGGCAGGGTCGAGGGCGTTCCTCAGCTCCAGGATGTGGACCGCCTTGATGGTCACGCCGGCAGGGTTTGGATCCGTCCATACCGCGACCGGCGCCAGGCCGGCGGCCGTGCGCCACGAATTGACAGCGTTGCGGAGCTCGATCAGATGCAGCGCCTTGATGACGGTCACCCGCGGCACAAGGGGATCGTCCGTGAACACCGGAGCCGGCGGCGGAACCAGGACCGACGTCTGCTCGTAGACGTGGCGCACCGCTTCGATGTCCCACGGGCCCAGAGTCGCCCCATAGTTTCCCGTCAGGATCGCTTTCATCACCGCTTCGTTCGACGCCGGCGTTCCCTGATCCGAGTGGCGGAAGCCGATCGTGTGGCCGATCTCGTGCGTCACGATTTCGTCGAACACTTTCTGCGAAACGGTCAGCCCCGATTTGATGGCGACGTCGCCTTCCACGATGCTGTAGAACGTTTCACCCTTGTACGTGTGGGTTCCCGACCCGAACCAGCGCGCGTAGCCGACCGATCCGCTCGGCACGTCGCTCGCCGAGTTGAGGACGATGGTGTTGATCGAGTCCTGCACGAATCCGGCGCTGGTCGTCCCCCCGTACTGAATGTTCACGTTGGAGCCGCTGTCGTTGGTCCATGCCGCAAGACCGCGCTGGGCAGCGCCGACCGCGTCGTACCCCGACTGTGTCCCGTTCGCCCGGTACGAGGCCGCGCCCCCTTCGTCGAAGATCTTCCAGCGGAAGGTCCCGCTGGTATAAGCCGATGGGGGATAGTGGGCATCGGTGACAGGGACGAGGAACGACAACTCCTCGGCCCTGACATCGTCGACGAAGTAACCGGCCGAGCCCTCTCCCCCCACGGCTGCTTCGAGCCGCGGCTGCAACGGCGCCGGCCGGCCATGGCTCCGGATGAAGGCGAGAAAGAGCGCCGCGTCGCGGAGCCTCTCTTCATGCGGATGCCCCTCGGGAGACCACGCCAGGACGTCGGCCTGTCCGGTTGCCCATCGCACGGCAAGCTCGCGCTGGTCGCTGTCGCGCACGAAGTCGAACTTGCCGAGCGACATCCCCCACGTCCGCCATCGGCGGTCGCCGGTGCGCTCGAGAAAGATCAGGGCCCTATTGCCGGTCCAGTAATGGGCGCTGCCGGACACAGCGGTGAAGAAATCGCCGATCACACCGCCGTCCTCGCGCAGCCGGAGCGGCACCGATCGCTCGAGGGATCCCTTCAGGACCTCTTCGACTTCGATGTCGATGTTGGTGACGATGGGCCCTTCGACCGTGAATTCGGAGTGGATCTCGGAGACCGTTCCGATCACGATCGCGTCGGCCCGATCGATGAGCTCGCTATCCGCCGGGACGACGAAGACCGCGGCGCTGGCCTTGACGGTGGCGAGGAGGAGGAGAAGTCCGAGGAGGGGGGATCGGCGTGGCATAGGGTCTGCGGCCGAGTTAGCAACCGATGTGCCGTCGATGGCGACAGGCTGTCTCGGTGACGAGGAGAAGCAACCGCAGAGACGCAGAGAACGCAGAGGGGGACGGAGAGGTTCTCTGCGTCCCTCTGCGTACTCTGCGTCTCTGCGGTGAAGGTCGGTCTCCTACTGAACCCCACTCCGCAGCTGATTGATGTGAGCAGCCTTGACGGGAGTGACACCGGCCACGATCGATTCCGAGTACCCGATGGGCATGAACCCGAGCGCGTTCCGCGCCTCGCTGAAGGCGGTGCGCAGCTCGTTGAGGTGAACCGCCTTGATCGGTGTGATGCCGGCCGTGAACGAGGGATCGGTGAATGGATAGTCTCCGAGGCCGGCCAGGGTGCGCAGGTGGTTCACGGCCATGCGCAGCTGCAGGACATGAAGGGTTCTGGCGGTCATCCCGGCGACCAGCGGCGAATCGGCGAACTCGAACGCCGTCGCGTAGTCGGGGCCGCTGTCACTGGAAAGGTAACCGCCGGTGGCGACGGCTCGAACGCGGTACAGGTAGCTCCCCTCGGACAGTCCGCCATCGGTGAATGACGTGGTCGTGGGCGTGCCGGCCAGGGTCCAGACTCCGCTGCCGGCGCTTCGCCAGACCTGATAGCTCACGGCACCGGAAGATGCCGACCAGGTCACGTTGACGGAGCTCGAGCTGGTCGCGGTGGCGACGACATTCGTCGGTGGGTAGATCGATGAGCCGGGAGGGTAGATCGCCGCGACGGCGCGCTGGTCCCACGCCGCGAGCAGTCCGTCATGAGTTCCATCGACGGACTGGGTCATGACCGCGGAGCTGGCGCAGTCGTAGGTCGCGTAATCGGTGCAGGGGAGGCTGTCATCACGCGATCGGTCCGAGTGACGGAATCCCAGCGTGTGCCCGACCTCGTGGGAGACCGCGGTGTTGAAGAACGCCGAACCGAAGGTCACGCCGATGCATTCGTTCACACCCTCGTTCATGCTGACGTCGGCTTCGACCGTCCGGTAGAACAGGGATGAGTCGATGACGTTGGTCTCGTCCTCGACGGTGAGCTGTGCGCCGGCGACGCCGAGAGTGCCGCCATAGGCACAGCTGTAGCGGAGGACGCCGTGGGCGTACATATTCTTCTCGAAAACGATGTTGTTGACGTTGTCGGGCCCTTCGTAGATGCCGTTCGTCAGGGCGACGCTGCTCGAGAGCACGTAGTTCACGGTTGAACCGGTTTTCCAGGCATTGAACGCGTTGTTGATGGCATCCGCGCCGTCGTTGCCGGCTCTCGAGGCGCCGGAGCCCTGATTCCAGGAGACGGGAAAAGTCTTCCAGCGGAAACCGTCGCCGGCTTCCGGGCTGGCGCTCGAGTATTGCCTGGCGCCGCAGCTGACGCACTCCATGAGTTGCTCGCGGAGGCGTCCATTCTGTGGCGCGTCGGATGATCCGGACGGTTCGATCGTGTAGTTGTTTGCCGCGGGGCGTTTCTGTGCGACCTCCCGGATGAAGCGGAGGAACTTCTCCGAATCGCGGCGCGGCTCGCGATGCGGGTCGCCGCTGAGGGTCCACCCGTGAATGTCCGGGGTGGAGCGGCTGATGATCATCCGCCCCTCGGCATCGGTGAAAAAGCCGAAGGCTCCGAGGGCGAGGTCGGCGACGAAATAGTCGCCCGACCCGCGCCTGACGAGGAAAAGCAGAACGCGCTCGGCGGCCTTGAATCGCGGCGCCCCGTGGACGATTTTGAGCCGGGCCGGCTTGCCCGTCTCCGCGATCGTTCCGCCGGGGACGCGGACGCGAAAGCCTGAGGCGACAGCGCCGTCCGATTTCAGAGTCTCATCGACGGCGAACGTGTAGACCGTTTCGATGCCGGTGGTTTTCGATTCCCGGACGCGTGAGTGGAGAGCGCGAGCGATCACGATCGCATCCGCCCGCCCGATCATCGCTTCGTCTGTCGGAACGACGTAGGTCGCCGCGGAGAGTGTTCCTCCGATCATGAAGAGAAAGAGAGAGCCCAGTCGCGCAGCAAGTCGCAAGCAACCTCCAGGAAACGCTAACCGCAGAGTCGCAGAGTACGCAGAGGGGACGCAGAGAAAGTGTGAACCAGGTCACGTTGTGCGGCAGAGCCCGGCCGTGTGTCATCCCGAGCGTGAGCGAGGGACCGCCGTGTCATCCCGAGCGTGAGCGAGGGACCTGGGGGCCGGGTGGCACGCAGCCCGAACTTCGTGTCAATGATTGATGTGCGTAATCGCGATTCACGTCACCCTGAGCCGCAAAGACGGCGAAGGGCCTCAAGATGCGAAAGGTCCAAGGTCCAAGGTCCAAGGTCGAAGGTCGAATCCCCCCGAAGCCGCCGAGGGTCCGAAGCAAAGAACCGGCAACCGAAGAACTCACGTCAACGTCCACCGCTCCTTCCGCGCCTTCTCCGGCGTCAGCGAAGCATCCCGCAAAGTCACCTCATCCCGAGCCAGCTCCAGATCATGCTCCACCATGATCTTCACGAGCTCGTTGAACCCAACCTTCGGCTTCCATCCCAGTTTCGTCCGTGCCTTGGTCGCATCGCCGAGGAGCAGCTCGACTTCGGCGGGGCGGTAGTAGCGGGGATCGATGTCGACGTATTCCTTCCAGTCGAGGTCGAGGAGGCCGAAAGCGGCGTCGAGGAACTGGCGGACCGAGCGAGTCTCGCCGGTGGCGATCACGTAGTCGTCGGGCTCGCCGGCCTGCATCATCAGCCACATCGCTTCGACGTAGTCGCGGGCGTAGCCCCAGTCGCGCCGCGCGTCGAGGTTGCCGAGGTAGAGCTTCTTCTGGAGGCCGAGCTTGATGCGTGTGGCGGCGCGGGTGATCTTGCGCGAGACGAAGGTCTCGCCGCGCCGTTCCGACTCGTGGTTGAAGAGGATGCCGTTGCAGGCGAAGAGCCCGTAGGACTCGCGATAGTTCACGGTGATGTAGTACGCGTAGGCTTTCGCGCAGCCGTAGGGGGAGCGGGGATGGAACGGCGTCGTCTCGCTTTGCGGAGTCTCGAGAACCTTTCCGTACAACTCCGATGAAGAGGCCTGGTAGAACTTCGGCTTGATGCCGACGTCGCGGATTGCTTCGAGGAGGCGGACGGTGCCGAGGCCGGTCACTTCGCCGGTGTATTCGGGAACGTCGAAGCTGACGCGGACGTGCGATTGCGCGCCGAGGTTGTAGATCTCGTCGGGGACGGTCTGGCGGAGGATCGTGTTGAGGGAGCTCGAGTCGTTGAGGTCCCCGTAGACGAGGCGGAGGCGGGTGCCTTTCTCGTGCGGGTCCTGGTAGAGGTGGTCGATGCGGTCGGTGTTGAAGGACGAGGCGCGGCGGACGATGCCGAAGACGTCGTAGCCCTTGTCGAGGAGGAGCTCCGTGAGGAAGGAGCCGTCCTGGCCGGTGATGCCGGTGATCAGTGCGCGTTTGGCCATCCTGTACGATAGTTTACGGGTATGGCGGCAGACATCGCGAAAGACAGCCGGATTTACGTGGCGGGGCACCGGGGCCTGGTCGGGTCAGCGATGGTTCGGAAGCTGACGGCCGAGGGCCATCGGAACCTCATTGTCCGGACGCGGCAGGAACTGGACCTTCGCAACCAGGCCGCCGTCAACGAGTTCTTCGCT
>CALMZP010000015.1 GCA_937870635.1 uncultured Acidobacteriota bacterium
ATCGACATCCCCCGCCTTGCCCGCATGTCGCAGGACATGCTTCGGCAGGCGCTCGATGCCTTCGTTCGCCGCGACCCCGTCCTCGCCCGGAAGGTCATCGCGCACGACGATGAAGTCGATCTTCTCACGGAACAATCGTTTCGCGAGCTGCTCACGTACATGCTCGAGGACTCGCGGAACATCTCCCGAGCCATCCGCCTGACCTTCATCGGCAAGTACTTCGAACGCATTGCCGATTCTGCGACAAACATCTGCGAGATGGTCGTCTATCTGGCCGAAGGCAAAGTCATCAAACACAGCAATGAGCCGTAACGCCACAGCCGCGGAGACGCCCCGTTCTCAGGCGCGAATCGGCGTCATTGAGGACGATGCCGATCTCTCATTCACGATCCGTCTGAATCTGGAACGGGAGGGCTATGGCGTCTCCACCTGGGCCAACGGTCACGAGGGGCTCCTTGGAGTGCAGCAGGGCGGTTTTGATTTTCTGATTCTCGACCTCAACCTGCCCGACCTCGACGGGTTCACGATCTGCCGAGAGCTCCGGCGGAACTCCGCCACCGCGTCACTGCCGATTCTGATGCTCACCGCCCGCGCCTCGGAACAGGACCGCATCATGGGTCTGGAACTCGGAGCGGATGATTATCTGACCAAGCCCTTCAGCGTGAGGGAGCTTCTCGCGCGGATCACCGCCATTCTGCGCCGCTCGAAAGGAACCGAACAGGATGCATCGGTCTACGACGACGGGCACCTGCGCATCGACGGCAGGACCTTGCGTGTCTATGTGGATGGCGAGGAGGTCCGCCTCGCCAAGAAGGAATTGGAACTTCTGTGGATGCTCGTCCGCAATCGGCCCGCGGTCGTGTCCCGCGACCGCATCCTTGCCGAGGTCTGGCAGATGGCCGACGACGTCGAGACCAGGACAGTGGATGCCCATATCAGAAACCTTCGCAAGAAGATCGGTAAGGACCGCATCCGCACTGTTATCGGGTACGGGTATCGTTTCGAGGCGCCGGTCGAGTCCCCCTGAGTCTCTCGCATGCGAGCGCTCCTGACAGGCTGCGTCTCCGCGGGAACACTGGCCAGCGTGGCCCTCTTCGTCGTGCTCACGCGTCTTGGCGCCGGCAGTTCGTACGCCCTGACACTCGCGCTGCTGGCGTTCGCATTGTTTCTGGCGCCGTCTCTCGCAGCAGCCACGTGGATCAGGCTGAGGTCCGGGCAGATCAGCGATCTGGCCGCCCAAGCGCGGAAGCTGGTGGAACTTCATGGCGGACTGTCGCCAGCCGAACCGCAGAAAAACGCCCTGGATGATCTGCGCAGGAGTGTCGAAATGCTCTCCGATCTCATAGCGCGGCACAGCACCGCATTCAGTGAACAACGGGTCGCACTCGGCCAGATCACCGACGCTCTGCAGGAGGGTGTCCTCGCCGTCAGCCCCGCTGGCCGCGTCGTTTTCGCGAACTCGCGGATCGCCACGATGTTTGGAACCCAAATGCCGCTCGAGGGACGATCGATCCTGGAGGTGGTCCGGAAGCAACGGGTCACAGATGCGATCGAAAAAGCTCTGGAAGGAAGCGCGCCGGAGGGACGGATCGTCGTCACAGGGGGGCACGATGACCGCCAGATCGAAATGCGAGTCGTTTCGGTTCCTTCTTCCGGCGGGCTCGGTGCCGTGGCGCTGTTCGTTGACATTTCCGATCTGGCCCGGCTGCAGCGAATTCGCCGTGACTTCCTGGATGATTTTTCTCACGAGGTGCGAACTCCTCTCGCGGGGCTGCGGTCCGCGGCGGAAACGATCGAAGGCGGCCGCCTCACGGTCGAGCAGGAAGAGGCACTGCGGCAGGTCATGCTGAGACAACTCAACCGCATCGAACGGCTCGTCAAGGATCTGGCCGAGTTGAACAGGATCGAGTCAGGCGAGCTCGTGCTGGAGCAGCGGCGCGTGGATCTCAAGAGCCTGCTGGCGGATCTCTGCCACGAGTTCCGGGGACGGACGTCCGAAACAGCAACCAGCTTCGCGCTTACTGGTGAACAGGTTTTTGCTGTTGCGGACCCGGTTCGCCTCCAGCAGATCTTCTCGAATCTTCTCGACAATGCATGGAAACACGGAGGCGGGGGAGAGGTCCTGATCGAAGTGACCCGCGCTGGCGGCGATGCCATCGTTCGCGTTTCCGATTCGGGAGAGGGAATCAGGCCGGAGGAGATCGATCGAATCTTCAACCGCTTCTACCGCGTCGACCGGAGCCGTTCTCAGGCAGTTCCCGGAGTAGGTCTCGGTCTCTCGATCACCAAGCATCTCGTTCTCCTCCACCGAGGAACGATTCGGGCTTTCAACCGGAAAGGGGGTGGCGCGACGTTCGAGGTGCGTCTGCCCGCCGCCTGAAGCCTTCCCTGATCGCCTTGGACGCGCCAGAGGAACATCCAATTGACGGCCCCTTTACTTCCGGTTCTCCCCGGTTTCAAAGCGGCCGCCTAGAGTGCGAAAAATCCGGCTCCGCGGGGCCTGGCCCGAGCGCATCGAATGGTTTCGCCGCTCGCCGTTCAGGTTCGAAGGGAGTCCGCGGGCCGTCACCGCCGCTGAGCCGGCCCCTTTCGCCATGGAAGCCACATTCCTGACATCTCTGACGCCTCAGTCGACGCTTGCGGAGCTTCCGACCTGGAACGTCCGCCTCCCGGTGACCGCGCTCGGAAGCGAGATCGATCTGGCGCTCCGTCGAGACCCTGAACTGCCCGGCGTCGTCGTTTTCGATGCCGACGGCGTGCGCGGAGCCGTTTCTCGATCGCAGTTTCAGCAGACGATCAGCCGGCCCTTCGGCCGCGAGGTCGTTGCTCCGCGGGCCATCCGTTACCTCATCGACGAAATCTCTTCGGGGGATCCGCTGATCCTCGACATCAACACTCCCGTTCAGGACGCGGTGCGCCTATCGCTGGCGCGTGACAAGACGATGATTTATGAGCCAATCCTTATTTCGGCCAATGGATCGGGGGACGCTCGCCTGATCGGCTTTCCCGATCTGCTGAGGGCCGACTCCCGCATCTCGTTCCTGCGGAACCAGCAGATGCAGGAGATTCTGGCGACCGTGCAGGAAGGTTTCCTGCTGGTCGGACGCGACCATCGAATCGCTTCGGAGTACTCGAGGTCCGTCGAGACAATCCTCGGACGGTCGGATCTCTCCGGCTTTCCGTTCCCCGATCTGCTCGGCGAGCTCCTCGACGCCGATCGCGCGGAGCTTGCCCGCGGCTATCTGGAGACGCTCTTCAATCCAAACGTCATCGAAAGACTGGTCGCCGACATTAACCCTCTGAAGTCCGTCCAGATCTCCGCGAGCAGTGGCCGGCCCCGTCAGCATCTCGGCTTCGCCTTCCGGCGCTCGACCGAAGGGAAGGACATCCGCCGCATTCTGGTGCGAGTCGAAGACCGAACACGTGAGGTTGAGCTGGCGGCCGAACTCGAGGTGCAGGAGCGTCAGGCCGCCCGGCGCGTCGACCTCGCCATGGAGATGATGCAGATCGAGCCGGACGCGCTGACTGACTATCTCACCCGATTTCTGGCGGAAGTGGCGCAGATCGGCAGGCTTCGGGCAAAGGCAGCGGGCTCTCCCCGCGCAACCGTCGATGCGATGTTCCGGATTCTCCACAGTCTCAAAGGGGAGGCAGGAGTGATCGGGCTGAGGAGCTTCGCATCCGCGCTGCATCAGGCCGAGGATGTGATCGAAACGCTCCGAGACGGATCGGCGCCCGAGTTGGAGGGTCTCGATCGTGTCGACCCATCGCTCGAGTCGCTTCTCGGCCTCGGAAGTGAGGCGAAGGATCTGATTGCGCGTCTATCCGCGCTCGTGTCGAGAAAAACAGGCGAGCCTGCCGAGGCGCGTCCTCTCGATCTCGTGGCGGGGCTCGAACGATTGGTCGCCGAAATGGCGGAGCGACTCGGCAAGCCGGCCCGCTTGGTCGCACACTGGAATACGGATGATCTGCCGCATGCGTACCACGGTGTGATCCGCGAAGCGCTGATTCAGTTCACGCGGAACTCGATGGTCCATGGAGTGGAGACGCAGCAGGAGAGGCTCGAGGCACGAAAGCCCCTTACGGCCGTCCTGCAGTTCATGGTTCGCCGGCATGAACAGCCCGGACAGCTGGAAATCATTTTCCAGGACGATGGACGCGGTCTCGATCTCGATCGAATTCGCGTACGGGCGAGTCAGATTCTCGGGCTGGACGGACTCGATGACGAGCAGGCAGCCCAGGTCATCTTCGAGCCGGGCTTCTCGACCGCCCAGGCCGTCACTTCTGACGCGGGGCGGGGGGTCGGTCTCGACCTGATCCGAGCCGACGTGGAAAGCCTCGGAGGAATGATTCTGGCGCACAGCGACGAGGGACGCTTCTGCGCGTTTCAGATCGTTCTGCCGCTCCAACCGGGAGAACGGTCTTGAGACTGCTGATCGTGGATGACTCGCTCGTGGTGCGTAATGCCATTCAACGTTCGGTCGGCGCGGGAAAGATCTCCCAGGTGTTCCGCGCGGAGGATGGAGAAGAAGCCGTGTCCATTTTTACGCGCGAGCGCCCGGAGATGGTGACCATGGACCTGACCCTGCCCCGGCTGGATGGTCTCGGCGCGATCCGCCTCATCCGGAGCATCGCACCCGACACTTCGATTCTCGTGATCTCCGCGCTGAACAGTCACAAGACGGCCATGGAAGCCATCGCGCTCGGCGCATGCGGCTTTTTGACCAAGCCGTTCACGCCGCGGGAGATCTCCGAAGCGCTGGATCAACTCGCTGAACATGCGGCGAGCCGGAGCTGATGGAGGACACACGATGCCTTCTCCAGTTCAGGCGGGTGCCGAAGGAATCGCTGGCGTGAGCGACCAACGTCCATACGGCCGCGACCGGCGCGCCGGTCGGATACCTCTCGGGGGGAACCTTCTGTTCGTAGATCCGGACGACCTTCTGATCGAGATCATCGAATCAGGACTGTCCCTGTCGCGGCCGGGATGGGGCGTGATCGCCACCCATCATCCGGTCGAGGCACTGGCAGTTCTTTCCAGGCATTCGGAGCTCGATGCAATCATCACGGAACTCGTCTTCGAGCGCTCTGCCGATACTGGACGTGCGTTCATTCGCGAGGCCGCCAGCCGCTGGCCCGACATCCCGATCTTCGTGATGACCACCCTCGGGCCTGCCGAGGCGGGAGATCTCGATACGGCGGAATTCATCACCAAGCCTCCGGACATGGATTTTCTCGTGAGAAGAATCGACCGCGCCATTCGCCTCCAACGAGTCAGTCAGGTGCGGGGGATTTCGTTGCCGACGTTTCTGCAGATCATGGAGGCCGATCGGAAGACCTGCACGGTCATCGTGTCCCGAGGAGGGAGGGTTGGCGAGGTGTACTTCCGGGGCGGGCGGCTGGTCCAGGCGCGAATCGAAGGAATCGAAGGCAAAGAAGCTCTCTTCGCAATGCTCTCGCTGAGCGAACACAGTCTTCGCGTCATCGACGGATGCGATGTCGATGGGAGCCTCTCCCAGAGCCTATCGTCCCTTCTGATGGAGTGGTCGGTGCGTGAGGACCATGCGAACCACGGCGGCGGATCGTCGCTTGAGGAGAATGAATGAACCCCGAGCAACTCAGGCTTTTCAAAAGGATCACTCTGGACTACTTCGCAAAGCTCGCTCCCGCGGAGCAACCCGCGATGGGAGAACCACACATGCACTTCGGTGAACCGGAGCTGCTCGACTACACGAGCCTGATTGAAATCGACGGTGAATATCAGGGCTGCATCTACCTGACCTCGCCCGAGGCCATGCTGCGAGACGTTCTCCTGATCAACGGCGAACAGAAAGATTCGCCCGAGCATTTGAAGGACATGTGCCAGGAGTTCTCGAACGTGCTTTCTGGAAATGCGAGCAAGGCGTTCGGGGGCAACTGGCGTATCTCGGTGCCCCGCTCTCTGAGCCTGGCGGAGGTGCGGGCTCTCGATCTGCCGGCATCGACGTTCGTCATGCCGATCACGTGGCGAGGCCAGCGCGCTCTCCTCGTGGTCGGATTGCGCGCCGTTCGGGAGGCGGCATGACTTCGCTGCTCGTACTTCCCCAGGCCGTTTACCGTCGTGCCAAAGCGCCGCACGAGCTGCCGGGCGATCTGCGCCTGACCGCTCTCGAGTGGGCGCTCTATTTCGCGGTCACCGGAACGCATACCGCGGCGGAGATCGGACGGGAGATGCGTGCCGATGAGGCCGCGAGGGACGAGGCATTGGCCCGACTTTTCGCGCTCGAACTGATCGAGGAGCAGCAGCTCAATGCGTCGGAGTATGTGCGTGCGGTTGCCGCGACCGGAGATCGCGAAGAAAAGACGCTCGTCGAATTCCTCGTGCGCGCTGCGCGGCCCAACGCCGCGGCGGGGCGAGGCGGAGAGGCCCCAGGAACGCCGCGGCAGGCCCTTCGCGATGGCGCAAGCGTGCCGCATGCCGGCACATCCCCTCGGTCCGCGTGGCCTCACGCAGCTTCGGGGGCAGCCTCTCGCCTGCCGCGGCCCGCCCAGCCGGCCTTCGGGTTCAAACCACTGCCCCCGCCAGATGGAATCAATAAGGAGAATCGACCCATGTCCGGATCGCGGAGACTCAGTCTGCGTGCACTGATGAATCTGATCGAGAAGCAGGCCGGTAGTCGTGAGGCGGGCCAGCTCGACATTTACAGGGTATTCGTCAGGGTCGATACGGTGCTGCTCAAACGAAGCGGGATCGAGACACTCCGATTCACCGAGGATCGTCTCGTTTCCGATCCCGAGCTGGAACAGGCCATCGTTCGAAGCGTCAAGAAGACGCTCGGCCTCGATTGTCCGGACAGCATCTGGGTGGACGTCGCCTGAACGGAATCGCGAAAAAAAAGTTCACTCGCCATCCGCATTCCGGCGATCGATTCGTAACGCAAAGCATCCGTACGCTGGAAATCTGACGTGCAGAAAGGCGGCACCCGCGCGATTGAAGAAACCGTCGACTGTCTGTCCGAAGGAAGGCGCGTCCACGTACGCCGCGTCGATGATTTCCTGGGATGCCGAGTACGCGCGAACGACGAAATGTTCTCGCAGATAGTCCTCAGGCCGCCCGGCCCGCGGCAACAAAGTGCGGCAGACGGTTTCGTCGCCCGGCTCGGCCAGAACGAAGACCGGTCCATATTCCTTGTATGGCCCCGGCTCGGTAAACGGAGTGAAGCTCGCCAGAATCAAACGTTCGCCCGGCCGGGCGCGGCGCAGGACGTCGCGGCAGGGTTCGCCGCCCTTCGCGACTACGCGCCGGACACTCTGTCCCAGATCATCCAGATCTGTGTGGCGCACACGCCAGAGAAACGGTTCCGGCATCGCAGCAACTGAGACGGGCACTCGCGTCATGACACCGGTGCTTGTCGTCACGGTCATGGCGACCTCCTTTCTCTCCTGAACACGGCCGGCGGGCATTCCGTTCGTGCGAGGTTGCGAGCGGCGAAAAGAAGCAAGGTCCACCGCGAAGCGCGCGATTCTGTGCTCGATGCTCCGAACGCTGCTTCTCAATCGTTTTCAATCCGGTCGGTTCGGAACGCAACTTCCGGCCCCCGGGGAGTCAGCTCCCGGGTCAGGCCGCTACTCGGAGGAATCGAACCGGCGTTGCTCGACGACGAAGGCGCTTCTCCCGAGTCTGCGCGAATCCTCCTTGGCCTTCTTTTTCAGCGATGCGGCGACCTGCGAGATGAACGCGGGGTGCGCCGATGATCCGAACTGCCTGATCGGAACCACCGCAATGCTGAGGGTGGTGAGCGGGACCTCCAGGCGCGCGCCGCGGCGCGGCTCGGCGTGGAAATGGCCGGCCGTCAGCGATGCATCGTCGAAGAGTTCGCGTTTTGCATCATCGAACGCGCTGCAGAGAGCGCCCAACGCATCGAGGTCGACCGCGCCGGGGGCCACCATGACGAAGTCGTCTCCGCCAAGGTGTCCGAGCCGCGCGCCGGGGCAGAGGCTCTCCATGTGTCTTGCCAGGGTCCGCGCGGTGAGGCGAATGGCGTCGTCGCCCGCGAGAAAACCGAAGGCGTCATTGAATTCCTTGAAGCGGTCCAGGTCGGCGTAGAGCAGGGTACCGCCAGTCTCAAGAGCGTCCGCGATCCACGACTGAATCCGGTGATTGCCAGGGAGGAGAGTCAGCGGGTTCGATTCACGCGCCTGCTGGAGCTCGAGCTCGGCGGCGCGCATGATGAGTTGCCGCATCGTCACCGTCCCGTGATAGGCGCCTTCGTCTGACACGACCACCACCGGATCGTACAGATCGTCGCGTTTCCTCTCCATCGCGAGTGTAGCCAGTCGAACGATGCTGGCCCGCTGGTCTACCGAAAGCGTCAGCGGCTTGGTCATCGTCTCGATCGGTTTATGGGCGGCCAGCGAATAGCCGAAGCGGCCGCTCATCTGCGCGAGCAGATGAACGCGCGGAATGATGCCTACCGGGCGGGGACCTTCCAGAACCACGGCGCAGTCGAGGCCGGGATCCGCGTGAAACAGGTCCTCCAGATCGCCGCACGTCATCGTTCCGCGCTGGAGCGAGAGCGTCGGGACGGCCAGGCGGAAGACAGCTTCATCGATGTTGCTGCGTACCGGGTTGCAACGGCTCATCATCCGCAGCACGCTGGTACGCACCTGCGGATCGAACTTTGCCGGTTCGGCGAGCGCGTCGCCCAACAGCCGTCCCTGCGCAAACCGGACACCCTGCCGTACGAGCATGTCCAGCTCCTGCCACGTCTCCACACCCTCGGCGATGAGCTTCGCGTCGACGGAAGCGGCCAGCCCGGCCAGCGATCGGACCACGTTCTGCTTATAGGGGTGGACATTCACGCCGCGCGTGAGCTCCATGTCCAGCTTGATCACGTGCGGCATGCATGAGACCAGGGTCACGAGTCCACTGCTCCCCGAGCCGAAATCGTCGAGTGCGATTCGAAATCCCTCTCCCGCGTAATCCCGGACCAATCCCTGAAACACTTCGTGGTCGCCGATGACGCCGCTTTCCGTAATCTCCACAACGATGCGCTCGGGTCGGATCCCATTGCGCCGAGCTTTCTCGGCCGTGGACCGGCCGTCCAGCGAGGGCTCTGACAGGGGCTCGGGGCTGGTGTTGATGAACCATTGCAGATCCTGCTCATCGTCCAGCTCTCCAATACGGCTGAACGCCGCATTGCGGCAGGCATGCTCGAGTCTCGCGGTCGTGCCGAGCTGGCGGGCCCGATCGAAGAGGATCGAGGGAGACTCGAAAGGCGCGGGACCGCGCGCGAGCACCTCATATCCGATGATCGAGGCGGTGAAGAGATCGATGATCGGCTGAAAGTGGGGTCTGATGTCGCAGGACTCGACGGCTCTCAAAAATGCATCGAGAGACGGTGCGTGCTCATACATGGCCACGGGGGTTCCAATGATCGCTGTGCCGTGTACGCATTCTGTGAAGCCGCCGTGAAGTTACGGCGTGACGGAGGCAGTACGTGAGGACCGGTCAGGGAAGCGGCACGGCGTCAAGGACGGCTGGCTCGCAGGGCAGGGCCTTCAGCCAATCTCACGTCAGCGCCGCTGGCGCAAACGCGATCCCAGACTGGTCCGGACCAAGCCGCACTTTTTCACCGCGAATTCGCTGCCACGCAAAGATTTCTTCCGAATGGACGCTCATCCTTGCAGCCATGATCGAGCCGCAACACCCCCCGCCCGCCGCCGAACGATACAGAAGTTCGGGAACCAGCTCCCTCGACACGCATCGCGGTGATCTGCCGCTCTGTTCGAAGTGTCCGGATTTCGCCGTGGTGCATGCCTGGAGAAAACCGTGGTGCGGGACGTGCTTCCATAAGCGTTCCCTCGACCTCTACATGGTCAGCACTCAGGCGTCTGATTCACCGCCGTTATGGCGCCGGGCCTGGCGATTTCTCGAGAGCCGGCGAAAAGGTCCCCGCGCGACTTTGTTACGCGCGAGGGCACGACGGAGAGCAGCGGGGCGATTCCCCGGATGAACGACTGTCGGAGTCGGCAACCCAGCGGCTGGTTCACCGTCGAATCCCTCTGGCGCTCGGCAGCACCACGACCCTCGGCGTCGTCGATAAAAAGAGCCGGCGGCGGCGATCGGGGCTCGTGCTTCCGGTTCGTGCGGGGCTTATGCTTCGATGCGTGAGCTCCGTGACCATCGTCCGCGGGAAGGCGGTCGCCTATCGCATGTTCGACATTGCGGAGGAGATCGATCTCGCGTCACTGGAACATCTCGTTGGATCCCAGAGGCTGTCGATTGCGCGAGGTGGTATTCACGCGCCGATCTTTCGCGATGCTCCGGTCTCGGTTGCTCTCGGCAAGCTCGAACTTCGTCTCGGATCGCGTTATGTGCCCGCTGATTCGGTTGCCCGATTCTGGAACTATGGGGCGGTCTCGCTGCAGTTCCACATCTCTCTGCCCGCAGGGATGTCGTGGCAGGAACTCATCGAGATGGCGGCGGCAATCGAGGATGACAATGACATCGATGCGGTGGCCCGGCTGAAGGCCGGCGATCTCCTGCACGGCATCTCGCGGGCACTGAGGTCTCCACATGAACCGGCTGCGGCCGAGGACTACGTGATCTATGTCATTTCCTCGCTGGAGGGAGCATCGGCCTCCGACTTGGCGGCACGTGCCGACATTCCAGCGCTGATTCTCGGCGAACCAACCGCCAGACTCTCCGGCCGGATCCGGCAGTCCATCCAGGCCAACACCTTTGGCTACACGGAGGACGACGTAGCGGTCGTCGACTGGAACAGCGCCCTCATCGTCGATCCGGCCGGTGGTGGCGAGGTTGCCGATGTCCTGGAGTTCGCGGTAACGCATCTGATGGAGCTCCGGTACTTCGATGACCTTCTCGACCACCGACTGGAAAAGGTTTACGACGAAGTGGAGAAACGCCGGCCGTCGCTCCTGGGACGCGATTACGAGCCACTCTCGCGCGAAGCCAGCTCCCTGTATCTCGAGTTCTCCGACTATGTGGAACGTGTTGAAAATTCGGTGAAGTTTGTTGGCGACCCATACCTGGCGACAATTTTTCGAGGGGCTGCCAACCGTTTCAATCTGGGCGACTGGGAGGCGAGCGTGACACGAAAGCTGAACACACTTGCCCGCATCGCCGAGCTGCTGCAGGCGGAGGTCAACGTCCGGCGCAGCCATCTACTGGAAATCATCATCATCGTTTTGATTCTGTACGAGATTGTCTCAGCCGCGCTTGTGATTCCAAGCCCATGAGCTCTTTTGGCGGGGCGGCAGACCGGCTGTGCTCACCGCACGCGCTTCCGAGCAGGACCGGATCATTGGATTCGGACGAAGCAATCACGCAGAAGTGCCAGACCGCTGGCGATCTGCGCCGTTGGAATCGCGCCGTAACCGAGAACCAGACCGGCTTTGCGGCGCCTGGTCGCATAGTAGGTTGACAGCCGCTCGACGTGCAGGCCGGAAGCCAGAGCACGCTCGGTCAGGTCGCGTTCGAACGCGAGGCTTCCGGACAGGAAGGTGGCGGTGATGTGCAGGCCGGTCACGGAGCGCTGTGGAACGAGCCACCCTGAAAAGTCCGCTGTGAGGGCGTGAAGGATCCGATCGTGGCGCTCCGCGTATATGCGGCGCATCTTGCGAACGTGCCGGCCCAGCAATCCGCGGTCGATCATCGTGGCCAACGCTCCCTGCACCGGCCACTGCCCGCACCAGCCTCCGAGGTGGCAGGCCGCGCGCAGCGGCGCTTGCAGAGGGGGCGGCGCAATGAGGAAGCCGAGGCGAAGCGCCGGAACGAGCGACTTCGAAAACGAACCGACGTAGATGACGCGACCGGCGCCGTTTCGCCGTCCGAGTTCCAGCGACTGGAGTGTCTCCAGGGGGCGGCCGCCGAAGCGGAACTCGCTGTCATAGTCGTCTTCGATGATCATCGCGTTGCGCCGCGCCGCCCACGCCAGCAGCGCTTCGCGGCGCGCGTGTGACATCGGCATGCCGAGAGGGAACTGGTGCGACGGCGTCACGTAGGCCGCGCCCGCCGACGGTGCCAGCGCCCGGCCCTTGGCCACGATCATGCCTGATACGTCGACCGGGACGGAGACGGGGCGCAGGCCGCAATGGCCGATCGCGCTTCGCGCGGCGGGATAGCCGGGATCCTCGCACCAGATCTGATCGCCGGGCCTGAGGATCGCGCCCAGCACGATCCGCAACGCGTGCTGCGTTCCCGATGTCAGCATGATCTGGTCCGGATCGCAGCGCAGTCCGCGCGTCGACAGCAGGTGGTCGGCAATCGCGGCGCGCAGTTCGCGGCTACCCCTGGGGTCGCCGTATGCGAGGTGCTCGTTGCCGAAGGCGCGCATGCGCCTGCCGGCAAATGACCTGAAACGCTGCAGCGCTCGTTCATCGATATGGGTGCAGCCGAGCGCGAAGGCGCCTTGCCCGGGCGTTTCGACAACCACCTTCGGCTTGTGGTGTTTCATGTAAACAATCAGCGCCTGATATAGCTTCCCCCGCTTGGATGACAAGCCGCGCTTGGGTCCGCAGGAGGAAAAATCCTGACACGGAAAGCCGCCGATAACGACGTCCGCATACGGCATCTTTTCAGGGTCTACCTTGGACAGGTCGTATTCTTCAATATGATCCCCAATATTTCTCCTGTAGGTCACGACACATTTCGCGTCGTTGTCGTAAGCCTTCAATATTTCAAACGGTAGCTTTGGATAACGCTTACCTTTGTATGTAAAACCGCCGGTGAATCCCAAATCAAGACCGCCACATCCAGAGAAAAAAGAGATGACTGAAAAATTTTCCTGCCTTGGAAGCGGAAGGTCGATATCCCTCGTTCGTTTTGATGAAAGTGTTGTTGTGGCGCGCATAATATTTTGGGTCGCTAACGCATAGGAACGCGTCCCGCGCCTCTAGTCAAGTATAGTATTATTTTAGAAATTTGCGTAGTCGGTTAACCACAGATCCTGTATTGGACAACTGGCATTCCCACAGGACAAGGACTCCCCATCCGAGTCTTGCGAGTTTGCGCCGCT
>CALMZP010000016.1 GCA_937870635.1 uncultured Acidobacteriota bacterium
CTGTTTCTGTCATCCCGAGCGTAGCGAGGGACCTGGGTGTGAAGGGGGCGGCAGGATCGATTTTCGTGCCCCCCATCACACCCAGGTCCCTCGCTGACGCTCGGGATGACAGGCTTTACCTGCTTCCACCCCGCAGCGTCCGTCCCGGCCTTGCCGCGGTCATGGTTCCGTCCTTCAGCACCGGCACGCCGTTGACGATGACGTGCGAGATCCCGACCGCAAACTGATGCGGGTTGTCGAACGTGGCGAGATCACGAATCGCCGCAGGATCGAAGACGACGATGTCCGCCTTCATGCCCGCGCGGAGGACGCCGCGATCCAACAGATGCGCGCGCAGCGCAGCCTGGGACGTCATCTTGCGTACGCCCTCTTCGAGGGTGATCAGTTTCAGATCACGAGCGTAGTGACCCAGCACGCGGGGAAACGTCCCGTACGCGCGCGGGTGCGTTCCGACCCCTCGAGCCCGCGCATCAGCAGGCGGAGCGGCCGAATCGGCGCCGAACGAAACGAACGGCTGTTTGAGCGCGTACTGGACGTCCTCTTCGCTCATGGAGAAGAAGATCACCTGCGGCGCGGTCTCGTTCTCTTCGAAGAGCTTCATGATCGCTTCGTGCTGGGCGACGTTCATCATCGCCGCGATCTCCGGGATGTACTTCTTCTCGTACTGGTCGTGCGCCGGGTTGCTCAGGCGCGTGACGTAGATGCCCTTCTCACCGCGGCGCTCCACGGATTCACGCAGCTTCTCCGCGATACGGGCTCGCTGTTCGGGATCGGCCAGCCGGACGCGCAGCTGTTTGTAGCCGCCTTCCATCGCCCAGTCGGGAGCAAGGGTGGCCAGGTTGGTCGACGACGCCGGGTAAGGATAGATGTTTGCGGCCACGTCGATGCCCGACGCCCGAGCTTCTTCGATGCGCCGGATGATGTCCGGCATCCGGCCGAAATTCGTGCGGCCGGTGATCTTGAGGTGCCAGATGTTGACCGGAATGTTTGCCTCGCGGCCGATCCGGAACGCCTCGTCCAGCGCCGCATCGATGCGATCGCCTTCGTCCCGGATGTGGCTGAAGTACATGCCGCCGTGCCGCGCGGCGACGCGCGCGAGATTGATGATCTCTTCCGTCGTGGAGAACATCGCCGGAACGTAAATGAGCGAGGTGGAGAGGCCGAGCGCGCCTTCGCGCATGCCCTGCGCGACGATCTCCTCCATCTGCCGCATCTCTTCCATCGTGGCCTGACGGTCGATGTCGCCGATGATGTTCTGCCGCGCGTTGGACGCACCCATGAGCAGGCCGAAGTTGATGGCGGTGCCTTTCGCGTCCAGATGATCGAGAAACTCACCGAGGGTGTTCCAGGGTCGCGCCACGGACGTTCTCTCGGGTCGCACCGGCCCGGGCGAAAAACCTTCTCCGGTGACCTCGGTCGTCACGCCCTGGCGGACCTTCGCTTCGACGCTCGAATCCTCGAGCACGGTGAAGTGGGACCAGCCGAGCAGGTCGATGAAGCCGGGGGAAACGATGTGGCCGGCGGCGTCGATCGTCGTCGCCGCGGTCATGGCATCGAGCCGCCCGACTGCGACGATGGTGTCGCCGCGCACGCCGATGTCGCCACGGAACCAGGGAGCACCGGTGCCGTCGAGGATGCGTCCGTTCGTGATTTTCAGGTCGAGCATGGGTGGTTTGACCGGCGCTGTCGCGCAGGAAGCGAGCAGCAGGGCACCGGCGATCACTTTCTTCATTCCATTCCTCGGATCAGGTCTTCGAAGGTCTGGCGGGCACGAATCAGATCCGCATCACCACCGCGAACGAGTACCTCGGGCGGCAGGAGACGGGCGTTGTAGTGCGAGGCCATCGAGAAGCCGTAGGCGCCCGCTTCGCAGAAGGCGATGACGTCGCCGACGCGCGTCTTTTCCATCGGCCGGGTGATGACGGCCCCGCCGACGGTGCGCGTGAAGATGTCGCCCGATTCGCAGATGTTGCCGGAGACCACGAGCTCTTCGTCCATCTTCGAAGCGTCGAAATGGTCGCGCAGCGATGCTTCGGATCCGGCGCTGGCGTTGAGGATGTGATGGTAGGCGCCGTACTTCGAGGGGCGGGCGAGGTGATTGAAGCCGGTGTCGCAGCCGATCCACTCGGCGCCGCCGCTGATGCGCTTCGTCGTCACGCGTGACAGGAGCAGTCCGGAGGAGGCGACGACGTAGCGGCCGGGCTCCAGGATCGCCGTGAGGCCGCGCGAGCGGAGGAGAGGTTCGGCGAAGGCGGCCAGCTCCCGCCCGTAGTCGTCGATCGGAAACTCGGCGTCGCCCGGCTTGTAGGGGACGCCCATGCCGCCGCCGAAGTTGATCCAGCGCAGCTCGTCGAATGCGGTGGAGAGATCGAGAAGCGTCCGCGCCGAGTCGATGAGCGGCGCGATGTCGGAGACTCCCGAACCGATGTGCGCGTGCAGGCCGACGACCTTGCGGCGGGCATCCTCGACCAGCATCCGTGCGGATTCGATCTCGGCGAGGTCGATGCCGAACTTGACGCCGCCACCGGCGGTCACGACGTCACGATGGTGACCGGCACCGACATCGGGATTGACGCGCAGCGCGATCGGGTTGGGAAGGTCGAGGCTGAGACAGCGCTCGATCTCCGACACCGAGTTCACGTTGATGACGATGCGCGGATCGCCGACGAGGCGAAGATCATCGTCGGAGACAGCGGAGCAGGTGAACCAGATCTCGTCCGGCTCGAAGCCGGCGCGGCGGGCGAGGTGGATCTCGCCGGGCGAAACCGCGTCGCATCCGAACCCGTGCTGGCGGATGAGACGGAGGATCGACAGATTCCCATTGGCCTTCATCGCGTAGAAAGGCCGGAAGGGAAGTGCCGCAAACGCGCGCTTGATCTTCGCGATCTGTGCGTCGATGGCCTCCGCGTCGTAGACGTACAGCGGCGTCCCGAAGCGCGACACGAGGTCGAGCGCGGAAACCTGGTTGATGTGGAGGATGCTGGATCGGTACTGGAGCATCAGGCGGCGGACAGTTTAACGGAAGGATGAAGGCGGAAGGATGAAGGATGAAGGCGAATGGAGACGGTGGCCACGTCATCCTGAGGCGCGGAGACGCCGAAGGACCTCAAATTGCCGCGATCGCGCATCTCGAGGCCCTTCGCCGTCTCCGCGGCTCAGGGTGACGTGGCTCCTTCATCCTTCATCCTTCCGCCTTCATCCTTCCACTACAATCTCACGATGCAGCCCTACCTCGACCTGGTCCGGCACATCCTCGCCCATGGCATCCCGAAGTCCGATCGCACCGGTACCGGCACGCTCAGCGTTTTCGGGTATCAGATGCGCGTGTCCCTCGAGAACAGCTTTCCGCTGCTCACGACCAAGAAGCTGCACCTCCGGTCGATCATTCACGAGCTGCTGTGGTTTCTCGCCGGCGACACGAACGTACGCTATCTCAACGAGAACAAGGTCACCATCTGGGACGAGTGGGCCGACGCGAACGGCGACCTCGGACCCGTCTACGGATACCAGTGGCGCTCCTGGCCGGCGGCCGACGGGCGGCACATCGACCAGATCAGCGCGGTCATCGAGTCGATCAGGAAGAATCCCGATTCGCGCCGGCACATCGTGAGCGCATGGAACGTCGGAGATCTCGACAAGATGGCGCTGGCGCCCTGTCATGCGCTCTTCCAGTTTTTCGTCGCGGACGGGCGCCTCTCCTGCCAGCTCTACCAGCGCAGCGCCGACGTGTTCCTCGGCGTCCCCTTCAACATCGCGTCCTTCGCGCTGCTGACTCTGATGGTGGCTCAGGTCTGCGACCTGAAGCCGGGCGACTTCGTGCACACCTTCGGCGATGCGCACCTCTACACCAACCACCTCGAGCAGGCCCGAACCCAGCTCGAGCGCGAGCCACGGCCTCTGCCGACGATGCGCCTCAACCCGGCGGTCCGGTCGATCTTCGATTTCAAGTACGGCGATTTCACGCTCGAGAACTATGATCCGCATCCGGGCATCAAGGCGCCCATCGCCGTATGACGGTTTCCATCATCGCCATCCTGTCCGCGAACGATGTGATCGGCCGCGACAACAAGTTGCCGTGGCACATGCCGGCGGACCTCAAGCGCTTCAAGGCGCTCACGATGGGTCATCACCTGATCATGGGCCGCAAGACGTTCGATTCGATCGGTAAGCCGCTGCCGGGCCGGATCAACGTCGTGGTCACCCGCAACGTCGATTTCTCGCCGGAGGGTGTCGCCGTCGCCCGCTCATTGGAGGAGGCGATCGGCAAGGCCGAGGCGGCGGGGGACGAGGAGATCTTCATCGCCGGGGGAGCGGCGATCTTTGCCCAGGCCCTGCATCGCGCTGATCGCATGCACCTGACGCGGATCCACGCCGAATTCGAAGGCGATACCTTCTTCCCGGAGTTCGACGACGTGAACGAGTGGAAGCTCGTCGATGCGGAGCATTTCGAGCCCGACGAGAAAAACGCCTGGCCCTACAGCTTCCTGACTTACGAGCGCGGTGCCGAGCGAATTGAGCTTTAGGATCTGCTCGATGCTCGAGCGCACCGAATCGATGTAGTGCGGCGCCCCGCGCTCGAAGATCGATCGTCCACGCGCCATCCCCTGCGGAGTCTCGGCAAACGTGCGATAGAGGATCAGCATCCAGCTGTTCGGCCCTCCGCGCATCAGGATTCGCTCGACCGCCTCCAGGCCCGGTCCGTAGCTCGACCGGATGGAGTGATTGAGCCAGACGAGTGGCGGCGTGGCGCGCGAGCTCAGATTGAACGCGGCATCCAGCTCGGCCATGCGGGGATAGGCGGCGTCACCGATCACGTTCAGGAAGAGATCGACTTCGAGGGTCGTCCACGACGCGGGCGAGGTCGCCCGCGCTCCACCACGGAACGCGTTGGCCGCGGCCAGGACTTCGTTGAAGAGCGCCGATGTCTGAGGCGCCCCGGCGCTCGCAGGAAGCCCCGGTTCGTAAACCCATTCCGCGAGGGGGAGTGAATTCGTCGCGGGAAGCGAGGAGCGCAGCATTGAGAGGAAGCTCACGTCATCGACCCAGCGAAGGCGGAAGGCCGCGAAGTAGTCGCGGAGAAAGTGATCGATTGCGGGACGGCCGACCAGATCCTCGATCGTCCGCATGAAGAGCGCCCCTTTGACGTACGCGGTCCCGGTGAAAAATCCGTCGGGATGATCGGACGTCGTCGTCCTGTGAAGGATCGTCGACTCCGGAATGTTCGTCTGCCGGGCGAAATCGGCGAAGCCGGCGCGGTCTCCGTACCATTCGTACTCGGCCCGGCGCGGGCCCGATATCTCTTCGATGATCCGCAGCTCGAGATAAGACGTGATTCCTTCGTTGAGCCAGACGTCGGCCCAGGTGGCGAGTGTCACCAGATCACCCGCCCACGAATGCGCAAGCTCGTGGGCGATGAGAGTCGATGGAAGAACGGGAACTCCGGCATTCCGCGTAACGGCCGACGGATTGATGAAGTTGAGCCGGGGGTGTTCCATGCCGCCGACGATGTAGCCGGGAGGCATCATCAGAAGGTCGTACCGCCCCCACGGATACGGTCCGGCGATGCTCTCCGCGATATCCATCATCCGCGGCACGTACTGCATCTCCGCTGCGGCGTCGCCGATGAGGTCCGGTTCTGCGTAAACGCCGCTGCGTGAGTCGAACGCGCGGAACTCGAGGCGCCCCACAGCGAGGGCGATGAGGTACGCGGGGATCGGTGTTCGCATCGAGAAGAGATAGACGCCGTCCGGGCTCAGGGTCTGCGGGTTCTCGGCGCTCATCAAAGCGAGCAGCTCGGAGGGCACACGGATCGTGGCGTCGTACGTCATCCGGACGGACGGCGTGTCCTGAATCGGAATCCAGCTGCGCGCGTCGATCGCTTCGTTCTGGGTATAGAGAAAAGGATGGGTGCGGCCGAGAGTCTGGGCGGGGGTGAGCCAGTGGAGGCCGGAAGCGCCGGCGGTCGTGCTGTACGCGATGGTGAGGCGCTTCGTGGAAGGCTCGATGCCGACGGTCAGCGGCGCGCCGAACGGGCCATTGGGCCCCAGCGACCATAGCGCGGGCTGGCCGTCGTCCCGAACGATGCTGGTGATGTTGAGTCGGTTCGTGTCGAGCGCCAGCGTTCGCGCCTCGCGCAGATTCTGGAGCTCCAGGGTGGCAGTTCCCCGCAGGACCCGCGCGTCGAAATCGACGGCGAGATCGAGATCGACATGCCGGCCATGCCCTCGCTCGGCGACCTGGATTTCTCAAACCTCCTCGATGCGCTGATCCATGAGCAGCGGGCAAGCTTTGTTGTGCAGTCGCCAGCAGGTCTGGAACAGACGATTTCGGGCACGCCGATAAAGCTGCGCATCACTGCCAACGGGTGGTCTGTCCAGATACATTCATTACCAACTACTGAGCCTGTCACAGTCAACGTGGCGGACATCCATAAAGTCATGGCGGCAACCGAGAGCGAGGAATAGCGCTACTGACTGGATGACCCGACCATCGCATCGGTACTTTTTCCTGTTTGGATTTCACTCTCTCATCTGGTGAGGCAGCGATGCTGCATCCTTCTCTGTACGCCCACTCAGAAGGATTCATCATGAACGACATCGCCCGTTCCATGGACGACATCTACGCCAAGGTGGTTGCCGAATATCGCCGGGCGTACGAAGAGCGGCACCGGATACTCAAAGGCTTCATGCCGTTTTGGCGCTCGCTTGGGCAAACGCTGACGCGGGTCGACAAGAACCTGACCGGGCTGCAAGACAGCGCCGCCCGCATCGACGGTCTCATGGCGAAATACAAAGAGATCGACGCCGGCACCGAGCGCGTCGACCGGCAGCGCTACCTGCAGGTGAAGGTGAAGAACAAGGACTACCGCGTCCGCAGCCGGCAGACGTTCGTCGAGAAGTCGATGTTCGTTCTCGCCCAGGCCAAGTGCTACGCACCTGACTCCGTGATCGAGCGCGGTGAGATCGACAAGTTCGCTGCCCAGGCGTCCGCATGTATGGACCAGTACGCCGGCAATCCCAATCCGCCGCTGCGCAAGGTGCCGGGTGACGTCTATCGTCGCAATGAGGCGGCACTCCGGATCGTGGCAACCACGGCGTCGTTTTCAGTATTCGCTCGCGGTGCGGCGGAATCCTTCGACGTTCAACTCATTGACGGTCGACGGATTGCCGAACTGCTTACGTATCACGGCCGCGGCTTCTTGACCGTCGGGAGCGAGACCGAGGTCTCTGCGGATGCGCT
>CALMZP010000017.1 GCA_937870635.1 uncultured Acidobacteriota bacterium
GCATGGCCGGCGGCACGGCGCCGCAGTGGAGCACGGACGGAAGAACGCTGTACTTCGGACATCGCGACCAGCGAACGCTGCTCGCGGCATCGCGTACCGGTAACTCGTTCGCTGAGCCGCGCACAGTGTTCACGTACGACAACATGGTCAGCGCATATGACGTGCTGCCCGGCGGACGTTTTGTCGTGCTCGAGCGCGACGCCGTCGCCGCCTCCCCGCCCATTCACGTGATCGTGCGCTGGCCTGACTCGGCCGCCCGCCCGTAGTCCGCTCGGATTTACGCCCTTTTCACGCGGGTGAACGCGATCCATCACACGCCGCGCCTACATTCATCGTATTCCTATGATCGCTCCTGCACGTCGTGAGGTTCTGTCCGGAGGCCGCGTCAAAGGCTCGATGATGTCTGCCCACATCCGCTGGGTGCTCGACAAACGCTCGCCCGTCGAGATCGCGAAATTCTGGAAAACGGTTTCGCTCGACATCGACCCGACCGCACTCACCATGATCCTCCCGATCAACTGGTACGACTTGTCGGAGCTCATGGCCGTCGACCGGACCATCGTGAATCTCTTCGGCTCGGGCCGGCCGCACATTCTTCGTGAGGTCGGGGCCTACTCGGCGCAGACCAACCTGAAGGGTGTCTACAAGGCCTTCACGCGGTCGAGCGTGCATGAGTTTCTGGCGAGCACCACAAAGCTCCATCGGAGCTTTCAGGATTTCGGGACGGTTGATTACGAGCAGACCGGGCCGACATCGGTGAAGATGATTCACAGCGGCTACCAGTGCTTCAGCCCCCTCTTCTGCGAGAGCTCCCTCGGCTTCTACTCCGCGGCGGTGGCTCTTCACGGCGTCGTCGCTCCAACGGTTCTGGAGACGAGCTGCCAGTGCCGCGGCGAAAAGACCTGCACGTTCGTGATTCGCTGGCGATGAGATCCCATCCCTTCGCCGCCGTCCATCGACGTGCGAACCAGTGACACGACCGCTCCCCGGTGCGGGAAGAACGCCCCTTTTGCGTCCTCACCTTCTGGCACCAGCGGTCCCCATGGTCTGGCGTGGACTATGATTCCACACCATGCCCGGCACGGCCGATGTCCTCAAGCGCAATAACGTGAAGATATTGAGCCGCGGATCGCAACCGATCCTGTTTGCGCACGGCTTCGGGTGCGACCAGAACATGTGGCGTTTTGTTGCGCCAGCCTTCGAAGACGACTACCAGGTCATCCTGTTCGATTACGTCGGCTGCGGGCTTTCGGACCTCTCCGCGTACGACGCGCGAAAATACTCGACACTCGATGGCTACGCGCGGGACGTCCTCGAGATCTGCGAAGCGCTGAATTTGCGGAGGGTGATCTTCGTCGGCCACTCGGTGAGCAGCATCGTCGGAGTGCTGGCCGCCAATCGCGAGCCGGAGAGGTTCGCCCATCTGATCATGCTGGGTCCCTCCGCCCGATACCTCAACGACGAAGGTTATGTGGGCGGCTTCGAACGAGCCGAGCTCGAAGGCCTGCTGGACCTGATGGAGAAGAACTACATCGGGTGGGCAAACTTCCTGGCTCCGGTGATCATGAAGAACGGCGATCGCCCGGAGCTGTCCGCGGAGCTCGAGCAGAGCTTCTGTTCGACCGACCCGAAAATGGCGCGGCGTTTTGCAGAGGCGACGTTCTTCGCCGACAACCGCGCCGATCTGTCGTCGGTGAAGATTCCATCGCTCATCCTCCAGTGCTCCGACGACGCGGTGGCGCCGGTGGAGGTGGGGAACTTCCTTCATCGATCGGTCCCGGGCAGCACATTCCATCTGCTCCAGGCCACCGGGCACTGTCCTCACATGAGCCATCCGCCGGAAACGATTCACGCGATCCGGAAATACCTTTCGAGTCAAGAGCAATCAACCCGCGCGACCGCT
>CALMZP010000018.1 GCA_937870635.1 uncultured Acidobacteriota bacterium
CAGGCGAGGTGCGTTCGATTCTCCGCGTGCCGGCAGGGTACGGAAAGGTTGCGGTGGTGGAGGAGCTGGAGGCGCGGCTCGGAATCTCGCCTGACCGGACCATCTACATCGGCGACGGAAACTCCGACGTGCACGTCATGCTGCACGTGAACAACCGCGACGGATTCACCGTGGCCGTCTCGGAGAATCCCGTGCTCGTGGACGTTGCCCAGCGCACGGTCCTGAGCGATGAAGCGTTCGCGATCATGGTGCCGATTCTCGATCAGGTGCTGCGCTGGAACTCCGGTGCCATCCGCACTCTTTTCGAGGCGAGCGGCCTGCGGTTCCGGGAATGGGAACGGGCGCGAACCGACCGGATCAGCCTGCAGGAGTCGGGGCTCCTCCGGTCAGCGGGCCTCCGTTCGCGGGAGTCGGCGTGATGATCGAGAGTCTCGGGTGGATCGCCACCGCGGTCTTCGTCGGCTCCTACTTCTTCCGTACACCGGCCGCCACGCGGTTCGTCCAGATGGCGGGTGCGCTTTTGTGGATGGCCTATGGTGCGCTGCTCGGCGCTCCTCCCGTCGTGGTCGCAAATCTGCTCGTATTCGGCGCCGCGGCATGGACCGCTGCGCGCCGCCCCACTCTTTGAATCGGCGCGGCCCCCGGCGATCGAACGATCGCGTTCCGCGCCGCGGGAATGATTGCGGCATCATGGTCCGGCGTGACTTCGATGGTCCAGCGGCTGCGCTCGCCCCGAGGACGCCTCATCGTGATCGGAGACATCCACGGGTGTCACGACGAGTTGATGGACCTTCTCGGCCGCGTCGATCCGCAACCCGATGATCTCGTGATCTCGACCGGCGACATCCTTCGCAAGGGCCCCGATCCTGTGCGATGCATTCAATTGTGGCGCGATCGCGGCTATCTCGCCGTTCGTGGCAACAACGAGGAGAAGATCCTCGAGCTGGCCCGCGCACGCCGTTCATGGCGCACTCTGTTTCTTCCAAAGGAGGACCGCGCCATCCTCCGCCGCCGCGATCTCCTTTCTCTCGTCCGGCGCTGGCCGCTCGCCGTCGATCTGCCGCGGCTCGAGATCACCGTCGTCCACGGAGGCCTCTTTCCTGGCATGCCGATCACGGAAACATCGATCGAGCGCCACGCTGAAGACGTGACGCGCCTCCGGTGGATCCGGCGCGAGCGCGGCCAGTGGATCAGCGTCGGAAAAACACGCGAGCTCGATCGCGACGTCCTCTGGGCGAGAGCGTGGAAAGGGCCGCGCACCGTCGTCTATGGACACACCCCGCTGCGCCGGCCGCGCGTCGATCGGCGCGCCATCGGCCTCGATACGGGATGCGTGTATGGAGGATGGCTCACCGCCGCGATCTACGACGGCGAGTGGACGTTCAAGCGGGTGCGGGCGCGGAAGCAGTACGCCGACTGACCGATGCGCCTCGCATCGTTGGCCGGAGCGGCAATCCACCCTCTCCCGTCTCCAGTGGAAGAGGGTGGATGCCGAAGCGGGGTTTCAGCCCCTATCTCTTGTCGTGGGGTACGGTGACAGTGGCACTGGCAGTCGAGGTGTTTCCGGCGGCGTCACGGGCACGATAGGTGATCGTGTAAATCCGATCGTTGCCAAGACCGGAGCGCTCGGCGCGCAGGTAGATCGTTCCGTTCTCCACCACGATGTCGCTCTCCGTGTTGCCGTCCCCGAGATCATTCTGATCTTCATTGCTGGTGATGGAGACCAGGTCCACCTCCGGATCCGGATCGCGATCGTCGGTTGCCGAGACCTTCGCGGTGATCTCGACCATCTGATGGTCTGGCGGCCAGAGCACATCCGGGGTGACGGAGAGCGTCAGCACTGGCGGCGTGTTGTCGAGGATGAATCCTTCGAACTGCGCAGCGCTGAACAACGGCGTTGTGAAGGCGGTCGCCTCGACCAGAGAGTGTCCCGCGCCGAACATCAGGAAGTTCGAGACAAAATACGGCCCGTCCACACCGTTCTGGCCGATCGGCTGCCCGGCAAAACTGAGATTGAGAACGTTGCCGGCGTCCGCGGGGAAATACACGCTTCCGCTGCGGAACCCGAGATCGGTGCCGTTGCGATCCGTCAATGAGCAGGAAAAGTTGTAGAACCCGGCAAAGTCATTGGCAATGCCGAGGGCGACATTGAGCCGGTCGTAAAGACCATCGCCGTCGAAGTCGACTCCGGTCGCGGTCCCGGTTCCGCTGAGGCGCAGGCGAGGGCGCTGCAGTTGTGCCAGGGTGTAACCCGATGTGCTGCCGAGGTCGTAGCGGATGTCCGCCGGCACGAGATCGTTTCCCGTATTGCGGTAGTAGCGCACCTCGGCAACCGACCAGGGGGCGTCGACTGCCAGATCGCGGAGCAGGTCGTCCGCCGAAAACAGGACTTCGACCGAGCCGGTGCCGACGCTGAAGGCCGCCTCCGTGCTCTTTTGCAGTTCATGGCCGTTGGAGCCACGCAGCACGACCGTGACCAGGAACGTTCCTTCCCCGGTGAGAGTGGCCGACGGCCGAACACCGATGCGATCGAAAAGACCATCGCCATTTTCATCGATGCCGCGGTCGGTGAAGCCGGTGATTTGAGCGATGTGCGGAACAACGCGGAAGTCAGCGGCCGCGGTGCGCTTGAACGATCCGGTCGAGGCTGATCCCGTGGCATCGACCTGAAGCTGATAGCTGCCGCTCTCGACCGGGTTCACGAAGGCCGAGTAGATTCGATCGCCGGAAACCTCGTCGGCGCCCAGGCCGTCGTCTCGAAACGACACTGACGCCGGCGTGAAGGTCGGGTCGAAGGGACGGAACAGCCGTGCGGCAATCGACAGCGGTGCGATCTTCGCGGTTCCGTCGAACGCGGCCAGCGCCAGCCGGATGTCACGCCCCGAAGGGAAGCTTTCTCCCCCTCCCGCCAGAACGAGGCGTACTGAATTGTTGATCAGGGTGGTGACGAGGACGTCGACCGGCGCGGAAAGGGTCGCTCCTTCGCTCACCTCGAGCGTCCAGTTGCCGGGGAACGGATCGCTGATGCTGATCAGATACGAGGCACCCGGACTCGTCGACGGGGCGTCGATGGCGAAAAACCCGCTTTGAAACGTCGCCGTGTCGGGGTCCCCGACACGATAGCGGACGCCGTTTGGCGCCAGGAGGCCGACGCCGAGCGTGCGCGAGGCGGCCAGTAACGAGACCGAGAACGATTGAGTTGCGTCGACCACGATCGAGTGCGTGACCGACGGAGAAGGCGGGGTCAATTGCAGGGCATCCTGCGAGTAAGCGGCGGCGCCGATTTCATCTTCGGCGGTCTGGGCCGCCAGCGGAAGTGCGATCAGAAGCAGCAGGGTCGCGGTGACAAATGTGCGTTTCATGATTCCTCCACTCGACTGTGTGTGAAAAGAAAAAGATTCCAGCCGCCGTCAGCGCGCGTCAGCGCAGCCAGCCATCGCCCGTCCGGATCTTCCGAGACGAGCGAGAGCAACTCCGGCGTACTGCTGGAGTTGAATACGTTGCGGGTCAGAAGCGGCCGCTCTCCGGCCATCACGGTGAGGTGGCCAGTCGCGGAGTCGACTCGGTGGATTCCGGGTCCCTTTCCCTCGGGGTATGACAACAGATGCAGCGCCGGCCGTCCGAACCGAAGTCCACGCAGGGCGACTCGCGCCCCGGCCGGCGCAAACACGCGGAACGGCGAGCTCGGATCGAGCGTCACCGTTGCCGCGGTTTGCTCACCGCTCACGGCGTCGATGCGTACCGCCGGAAACGTGCCGCCGTCGGGTAGCGCCGGAGCCACCACGTAAACAGCCTTCGCGTCGCCAGCGCGCGCGGCGAGTAACGGATGCACATACCACCTTTCACTGCCGCGGATGGTCGTTGCCAGCACCGGCCCAACCGGCTGCAACTCGCCGTCAACGTGAATCGCCGACACCGCTGCCATCGTGAGCAGGAGGAGTACGCCGACCATGAGCAACCGCTTCATCGCCTCACCGGTTTGGAAAATCGGACACGATGCGCTGCAGGATGGTCTGCGCCAGCGCCTGCGACTTCATGGACCCGTGATTGGCGTCGAGCTGCCCCAGGAACGTTCCCGACGGCGCACGCGAGCTCGGCACGGATACGACGAGATCATTCTGGTGAAAGGCCGGATTCGCGGCGGCAACATCGATGGATGTAAAACTGTTCGTGCCCCACAGCCGTCCCGGGCGCGTACCCCTCACGACCGTGATCGACGCAACGTTCCCGAGCACGCGGTACAACACGGTTCCCGCAGGCGCGGCCACGAATGGAATGTTCGGGATCACTCCCGACGCCTCATCGCCCGAGATCGTGCCGTCATCGTTCAGATCTGCATCCGCGCCGTAGTTGTACAGCCGTACGCCGCCCGGCAGACTCGGGAAGCGCGCGTTGAACGCGGCCATGGCTACGGTGGTCTGATCGCCGATTGCCGGCTGCTGCGGCGTGAACCATGTCCAGTCGTTATCGATCAGGTACTGAATGTCGGAATTGGGGGACTCGGGATTCGTCGATGCCCTCTTGGCTACGATGATGTCCGAGAGGATGGTTCCCCGATGGGGTGAGCTGAGCGTGTACGCCGAAAGGATCTTCAACTTGTCTGGGTCATAGTTGTTGTTCAGATACGCCCGCGTGTCGAGACCCCCCTTGCTGTGGGCGATGATGTGTCCCTTCTTCGCTCCGAAGCTGAGCGCCAGGGCGTGCAACCGATTGGCGAGCAGCGTACCGTTGCCCAGGATCGTGCCATTGCGAGTCAGATTGATGTCATTGCTCCACGGCACGGGAGTGCTCCCGAAGAAGGCGGTGAAGTTCGGATCCCACGTATCGGAGTCCGCATTCGTACCGTGCACGAGGAAAACCGGCGCGATCGCTTTGAAGTCGACCTGCACCCAGTCGACGGACATGCACCAGTTCTGGTCAGGAGCACTCGCCTCGTCGATGTTGATCTGAATCTCGTTGACCGCGGGCGTCGGCGGCGACCCGGCCGAGCCGCGCGAGGGGAACTTCACCCACTCGATCGGGAGGTCGAACGAGTTCAACTTCCAGATGTTGTTGCCACCGCTGAGCGTACCGAGGTCATGTCCGTTGAAGAAGATACGGTCGACCTCGGGAGGATATCCGGGAGCGCCGGCGACATCGATATCGTAGGCGGGAAGCCGCAGGTGCGCCTTCGGCGAAATGTATCCTCGTGCGACCATACCGCCGGGATCCCGCAAGGCCCCGTCGGCGTTGACATCCCCGACGAAACGCTTGACGAGCAGGCGGATACGCAACGGACCGCCGCTACGGAACGTGCAGCCGGTATCGAGCCCGGTTCCCCGGTCCATGACGAAGAGCGTGTCCTCTTCATCCGGAGGGGAAAACGGCGAGGAGCCGGCGTGCGAGTGCGTATTCGGCGCCACCGGCAACCGCCCGGAATCCCGTCGATCCTGCGCCATGAGGATCGTAGGGAGGAAAAGGATTGAGACGATGAAACCATACAGCTCTTTCTTCATGAGAACTCCCTCCTTGAAACTGCGACGCCCGACTCTGGGCCGGGCAAACGAAGTTCCCGTGCAGGGATCGTCAATTAATGAGGGAGTTCCACAGAGGGGGCGTAACCCCTACCACGGCGGCGAGCATCTGGCCGGACGGGGGATGTTGGATCGAGCTTCCGGATCCGTCGGCAGGACACTCACCGCCGATCGGCTACGGTGCCTTCGGCCAATCCGGCACCGCGGATGTCGCCAGTGATCGATTGCGGTACGACGGATCTTCCGTGACCTCGACGGCGTCGCGAAGCTTGTCGGGAAGGGCGTACTTTTTCGCTTTCTTCAATGAGGAAAATTCTCGTTCGAAGATGACGAGACCTTTGTGACGGCCGCCGTATACATCGAGCTCGCCGTCTTCGAACGCGTATCGGCGCTTCTCGATGCGCCGCCCTGTCGTGTGAGGCCAGAGGATCTCGAACACCCAGCGCGGAATGCGCGTCTCGAACTCATCGCGGGCGCGACCACCTTCTCCCTTCACCGTGAGAGTGTGCCTGCTGCCGGCCTTGCGAATGCGCAGCTCACCACCTGCCGCAACGAGGTAACCCTGGCGGATCTCCACGCCGTCTTTCCGCGGCAGGCGCGGTGCCTTCGGCACGCGATATTTCCGTTCGATTTCCCGCGCCATCCGATGATTATCAGGGAAGAATAGAATTCGCGTCCATGGCCTATGCGCTCGAGAAGGGGGAACCGATCTCCAGAGGGATGCCGCGGATCGTGACCGAGAGAATCGATCTCGCTCTCGAGCAGCTTCTGGACGAGAAGGAGACTCCGGAAGAGCGGATTCACAACGCGCGGAAGCGTTTCAAAGAGGCGCGCGCAGCGGTCCGCATCATCCGCTTCTCCCTCGGCGGCCAGTTCAAAACGGAGAATGCCTGGTTTCGTGACGCCGGCCGGCGCCTCGCCGCGCTCCGCGACGCCGATGCCGTGATCGAGGCTGCCGGCAAACTGGCCGAGCACACAGACGGCTACCATGACCGCCGCCTGATCCGCCGCCTTCGCCGGCGGCTCCGGCATCGGCAGCGCCGGACAAAGAAATCCGATTTCGTGAAGCAGATCGAGGAGACCTCGCGCGAGCTGCCCGTGGCCAAGGCGCGTGTGAGCCTCTGGCCGGCGATTCCTGACGACTTCTCGGCCGTCGGCACCGGGTTTCGCCGCACATACCGGGACGGACGGAGAGCGGCGAGGGAGAGCGTTGCATCACCCTCGCCGGAGTCATTTCACGAGTGGCGCAAGCGCGTGAAGGACCACTGGTACCAGGTGCAGATTCTCCGCGAGATCTGGCCGGAATTCACGAAACCCTACCGCGCTCAGATCGAGGCGCTGTCGGACGCCCTTGGCGACCGCCACGATCTCGACGTCCTGCGCCAGACCGTGGTCGATCTGGGCGACTTCGGCACCGACTTCGAGCTTGGCGTGATGCACGCTCTGATCGACCGGCGGATCTCGCAGCTGAGCGAGAAGGCCGTGGAAGCGGGCGCGAGGATCTACACCGAACCGCCGAGGATCATTCACGATCGGTTCGCGAGCCAGTGGGCAATCTGGAGCTCGCGCGACATCCAGCGCCTGGCGGGATCGTCCGTCAGCAGCCCGTGATGCCTTACTGTCGGGAAATCACCGGGCCCGCGGGGTCGAGCGGCGGTTTTCGAACGGACCGTAGATTGCGTAGGTCACGGATCCCCGATCTTTCGGGCCGCGCGGAAGCGAGCCACGCACTCCCTGCTGATTGACGTAGAGCGTGTGACCCTCGGGGTCGAAGCATACGCCACAGAGCTCGGTCGGGTTCTCTGCAGGGTGCATGAAATCGAATATCTCCCCCTCCGCCGTCACTCCCCGTATGAAATCGGTTCCCGACCCGTCTTCGCAGATCAGGATGTCTTGCGTGGCGGGCACGACGGTGATGTTGTCGGGGTTTTGCAGCGCGTCGGCGTCAGCCGATTCGTAGAGCAGCGTGATCTCCTCTCGGTCAGGGTCGTACTGCCAGACCTGTCCGAGTCCCATCGGTCCGCCAGCGGTAGCGACGAAGTAGACCTTTCCTTGTTCCGGCCCGATCCACATCCCTTCGAGCCGGTTGAAGAATGCAGCGCCTTTGTCCTGAGCCTGAATGCGGTTCGGAGTCTGACCGGGCACGCGGTCGCGCCGGTCGTCCGAGTCGTCGTCATGATCGGGATGGTCGATCGTCACCCACTCGACGGGATAAGGCGCGGCCACGATGCGGCGATCGTCCATGTTTGCTTGAAACTCGTTTGTCAGCTTGAGCGCTTCTAACGCGCCGCTCGTCGAGGCGAGAGGACCACGGCCGTTGATCAGAGGCCGATATCGATAGAAGCAGGCGCCGATGAACCTCCGCCGCGCGACCGCATCCGGCGTGACGCGGCGATCTTCAGTCATATAGATGATGCCCGCGCGCTCGGCAGCCGCTTCGTGGGCGCGGCGCCCGGCCTGACGGATCGGGATCGCCGCCACCGGTCCGTTCGCATGCGCATCGACCTCGAAAATGTAGCCGTGCTTGATTCCGCCGTCCGAGACGCTCACGACTTCTTCGCAGGAGAGCCACGTGTAGGGAGCGCGGATTCCGCCGGCGCAGTTGGTCGATGTGCCGCCGAGGATCCCAAAGTCGCGGACGACCGTGTATTTGTAGAGAGTCTGTCCTGTGGCTGGATCGAGGCCCGCTGCCCGTCGCTCGACCTCCAGCTTCGTGTTGCCGCCAGACGCCTTGGGGTCGTACTCGAGGCCATCGCCGGTCACGACGCGCTGTTCGCCGTCCCAGGCGCGGTTCTCGTGGTTTCGAATGAGAATCGTCCGGCCGGACGGACCGCGAAAGGCGGCCATACCATCGAAGATGCCGGGCGTGAGATGACCGTCGCTCATCCGCGTGCCCTGAACCGAGAGCACCTGATAGCTGAACTCCGCCGGCAGCCAGAGGTTTCCCTTCTTGACGAGGGGCCCGTAGCCTTCGCCCGGCACCCGCCGGCCGCTGCCGGTTCGCCTCACGAGTGAATAGAACGGGCCCAGCGTGGCGATGACGCCGCCGGCGACGAGGGAGCGTTCGAGGAATTGGCGCCGGTTGAAGGTCATGAGGCTGCGGGCAGGCGCAACTCGAACGCGGCGCCACCCTCCTCCCGGTTGTAGGCCCGCACCGAACCGGAGTGGAGCGCTGCGAGATGTTTGACGATCGACAGTCCCAGTCCGAGGCCGGGAACCTCCTGGGAGCGGCTGCGATCGACCCGATAGAAGCGATTGAAGACCCTGTCCACTTCATCCTCGGGGATGCCTTCACCGTTATCGAGAACGCGAACGAACGAGTCGCGGTCCTCGCGCCCGGTCTCGATGATCACTTCGTCGCCGCCGTGCTTCAAGGCGTTGTCGAGAAGGTTTGCGAGGATCTGAAGAAGCCGGACCGGGTCTGCGGATACCGGGGCGGGCTCGCCTCGCACAATGATGTTCGTGCCGCCATCGGACTGGCGCTCGCGAAACTCGTTACGCACGTCGGCGACGATGTCCCGAAGATCGATCGGCCTGCGTTCGAGGACGAGCTCGCCCGACTCGATGCGGTTCAGCTCCGAGATGTCGCGCACCAGGCGCTCGATTCGGTGTATCTGCCGCGACATCACGTTACGCACAGCTTCCTCGTGCTCCGCCGTCAGACCGCCAGCGCTGAGCGTCTCCGCTGCACTGCGGAGTCCGGCCAGAGGGGTCCTGACTTCGTGGGAAAAGTCGTCGAGGAAATCGCGGCGGATCCGCCGCAGCCGCTCGATGTCGGTGACGTCGATGAACAGGCACACGGCCGCGATCTCGCTCGACAACGTGAGGGGAACGGCCCGGATCTCGACGCGGAGCGGCTGGGGTCCATCCGTGGAGATGACTCTTCCTTCGGTTGTTTTCCCCCTCAGCGCGCCTTCGATGGCCTCTACCACAGCCCGCTTGCGCACGACTTCGAGCACAGAGCGTCCGGCCAGCGGCATCGCACTGTCGAACATCTCTGCGACTCGAGCGTTCGCCAACACCACACGTCCGGTCGGGCTGACCGCCATCAGGCCCTCATCAAGGACGTCGATGATCCGATCGACGGCCGAACGATCGGAGGCCGTGGAAGCTCGCTGCTCCGCGAGAACGATCCGCAACTCCTCAATCGCGCGCGCCAGTTCATCGAGCTCACCGTTCCACGATCGATCCATGATCGTCGAGGATGCGTCGTACTGCACGAGGTCGCGCGTCCTTACGATGAGCGACTCGAGGTCGTTGGCGCGTCGAATCGCCCAGAAACTGATTCCGCCCAATGGAATCAGAAAGACGGCGAACACGACCACCGCAAGTACCGCCGCCTCTGCCGCCGCGACGCCGGCTCGCGCGAGAAGCGCGCCAAAGGCCAGAGCAGCCACCGCGGCGACGGCAAGCGAGACGATCAGCATTAGACGGAGGGGATGCATGGATCCTTACGGAGTGACGCCACCCACCCTTTCCACCGTGACGCCGCCCGAACCGCCCGCCCGTGACGCCGCCCGCCCACCCGCCGTACGGGGGATCGGGTGGCGGGCGTCACGGGCGGGCGGGCGGAGGGCGTCACGGTGGCACGGGCGGGTGGCGTCACGGCGGCAGGGGTGGGTGGCGTCACGGTGGCAAGGGTGGGCGGCGTCACGCTTCAAAACGATATCCGTATCCAATGACCGTTCGGATGCGGTCCTTGCCGATCTTCTTTCTGAGATTGCGGATGTGAGCATCGACGGTTCTCGTCTCCACGTCGTCGGCCATCTGCCAGACCTCCGCGAGAATCCGGTCGCGGGACACGACAGCCGGGCGGTTCCGGACGAGCATCCAGAGGAGCTCGAGCTCTTTCTTCGCCAGGCGGACCTCCTCGCCGTCCACGTACACACGAAGCGTCCGCCCGTCGATCCTGAGCTTGCCGTCGTCGTAGACCGCGGCATCGTTTTCGGCGCCTTTGGCCCGGCGCAGAATCGCGGCGACACGCGCCAGCAGTTCGCGCACGCTGAAAGGCTTCGTCAGGTAATCGTCTGCGCCGAGCTCGAGCCCCATGATGCGGTCCTGCTCGGACGCGCGGGCAGTGAGCATCAGGATCGGCAGTGACGCCGTGGCGGAACCGCGACGCAGCTCACGACAGATGGTGAAGCCGTCGAGGTCCGGCAGGTTCAGGTCGAGCACCAGAAAGTCGAATCCACCCTGCTGTACTCCCAGAAGGCCCTCGTGCCCGTTGCCCCACGTCGAGACGGCGTAACCCTCCCGCTCCAGGTTCAACCGGATCGTGAAGGAAAGATCAGAGTCGTCCTCGATGACAGCGATGCGGGCAGCGCTACGACTCATTGCCGTGCTTGATGACCTTCCCCTCGGCGAGGTAGACCACCATCTCGCAGATGTTCGTCGCCGAATCGGCGATGCGCTCGAAATACTTTCCGATGAAAGTGAGGCGGATGGCGCGTGAGATGTTGCGCGAGTCTTCAAGCATGTACGTGAGGAGTTCGCGAAAAGACTGCTCGGTGATCCGGTCGACTTCGTCGTCGCGGGCGATGACGGTCCGGGCCAGACCGGGGTCACGCCGGACGAACGCATCGAGCGCCTGACGCACCATGTCCTGGGACATGCGGGCCAGGCGGGGAATGTCGATGAGCGGCTTCAGCTGAGGCTCGCGATTCAGCTCGATGGATCGCTCGCAAACGTCTACGGCGAGATCGGCGATGCGCTCGAGCTCGGGCGTGATCTTCATGGCGGCGGCTACAAACCGGAGGTCGATGGCGGCCGGCTGCATCTTGGCGATGAGCTCGATCGTGTGCTGATCGATCTCCAGCTCCATCTGGTCGATGGCATCGTCGGCAGCGATGACCCGCTCGGCGATCTCCGAATCGCGTTCGAGAAGCGCACGGATCGACTCGTTGATGGAGTCCTCCACCATTGCCCCCATGCGGAGGAGGAGCTCTTTCAGATGTTCTATCTCTCGATCAAAGTGGCGCATGTCAGTGGGTAGTGGGTAGTGGGTAGTGGGTAGGCCCACTTCCCATTTCCCACTCATCCAAACCTTCCCGTAATGTAATCCTCGGTGAGCTTCTGTTTCGGATTCATGAAGATCGTGTTCGTATCGTCGTATTCGACCAGCTTGCCGAGCATGAAGAAGGCCGTGCGATCGGACACCCGCGCCGCCTGCTGCATATTGTGCGTCACGATCACGATCGTGTAATTGCTCTTGAGCTCGTAGACCAGCTCTTCGATCTTCTGAGTGGCGATGGGATCGAGCGCCGAAGCAGGCTCGTCCATCAGGAGCACTTCCGGATCCACGGCGAGAGCCCGGGCGATGCATAGCCTTTGCTGCTGTCCGCCCGAAAGCGCCATCGCGCTCGAATCGAGACGGTCCTTGACTTCGTCCCACAAGGCCGCCCGCTGCAACGACGTCTGCACGATATCGTCGAGGATGCGCCGGTCGTTGACTCCGCCGATGCGCAGTCCGTAGGCGACGTTCTCGTAGATCGATTTAGGGAAGGGATTGGATTTCTGGAACACCATTCCCACCTTGCGGCGAAGCGCCACGACGTCGACGGCCTTCGCGTAGAGGTCCTGATTGTCCAGCATCAGCGTTCCCCGCGCCCGCGCGCCGGGAATGATGTCGTTCATCCTGTTGATGGATCGCAGAAACGTGGACTTGCCGCAACCCGACGGCCCGATGAACGCCGTGACCTGTTTCTCGGGAATATCGAGGGCGATGTCATGCAAAACGTGAAGATCGCCATAGAAGAAATTGAAGTCCCTGACCTGGATCTTCGGCGACGCTTCCGGCTCCTCGTGGATTTTCGTGGCCCTCTCTTCTGATTGCCGGTCACCGGCGGACATGTTGATTGTAGTCACGTTCATGGTGGTCTAACCGCCCGCGCGGAGCTTCGATCGCGTCCGTGCTCGGATGAGAACTCCGGTGAGATTGAGCAGGAACGTCAACACCAGCAGGACGAAGACCGTTCCATAGAGCACAGGCTTGGTGGCCTCGACGTCAGGGGACTGTGTGGAAAGGATGAGCACGTGATAGCCCAGATGCATGAACTGACTCGAGAGCGCTTCGGGGAGGAACGGCAGATAGTAGGCAGCTCCGGTGAAAAGGAGCGGCGCCACCTCGCCGGCTCCGCGTGAGATCGCCAGGATGGCTCCCGTCAGAATTCCCGGAAGTGCTCCCGGCAGTACGATTCTGCGGATCGTCTCCCACCGCGTGGCGCCGAGCGCGATCGACGCCGCCCGCAGCTCAGGCGGTACCGTTCGAAGCGCTTCCTCGGTGGCCACGATGACAGTTGGAAGCGTCAGCAATGCCAGAGTCAGTGCGGCCCACAACAGATTTCCCTGGCCCCACAGGATTTGACCCGCCGGCTGCGTGGCCGCATCCATCGCCCGCCCCACGAACTGAATGAAAAAACCGAGACCGAACAGACCGAAGACGATCGACGGAACACCGGCAAGATTGGCCACCGCGCTCCGCGTCACCTTTGCGAGGAGGGACAGAAGCACAGTGCCAAACAACTTCCGCCTGTCCGGACCCTCCGCGGCACGAAACCTCTTCCACGCCTGCTTCGGCCTTTCGGGCGGCGTGTATTCGTGGAGGTAAACGGCTGTCGCCACTCCGAGCGGAACCGCTGCCGCCGTCATCAGCAGCACCAGGAACGTCGTCCCGATGATTGCCGGATAGATCCCACCTTCAGTCAGTCCCTGCCGCGGAGACTCGCTGATGAAGGTCCACGTGACGTGTCCCGCACCGTGAATGACCACGTCCGCGACGATCACACCGAGGATCGCCAGGATCAACACGATGCTCAGCCCCAGGAGTTCGACCCAGACAATTTCTCCGAAACGGCGCCGGCTGCGGCTGGCAATCCGTCGGGTCAGGGTCGTGTCGAGATCTACGCTGGTCATGATTCACCCTGCATGCGGCGCTGCATTCGCCCGATGACCCACTGTCCCGCAGAGTTGCTCACGAACGTCAGGACAAACAACAGAGTGCCCATGAAGAAAAGCGCGGAGTAGTGCGGGTCGCCAAAAACGACTTCCCCCAGCTCCGCGGCGATCGTCGCGGACAACGTTCGAAGCGGGTCAGACAGAGAAAACGACGTGATGGCGGCATTGCCGCCGGCCATCAGCAGAATCATCGTTTCGCCGATGGCGCGTCCGAACGCGAGCACGAAGGATGCGAAGACGGCCGGCAGCGCCGCGGGCAGCACGACCTTCCACGCCGTCTGGAAGCGCGAAGCGCCGAGGGCCAGCGATCCTTCCCGGTAGTGGCGCGGCACGGATGACATGCCGTCCTCGCTGATCGTGAAAACGACGGGAAGGAGCGCGATGCCGAGCGCAAGCCCGGCGTTCCATGCGTTCAACCTGTACGTAAAGCCGAACGTGTTCTGCAGCCAGGAGGCCAGCACCAGGAGAGCGAAGAAACCGAGGACCACGGAGGGGATGCCCGCGAGAAGCTCGATGGTCGGCTTGATCCATTCTCGAAGCTTCGGCGGAGCAAATTCCGAGGAGAACAGCGCAGCGGCGACGCCGATCGGACACGCGAACAGCAGGCCGACGAAGGTAGCCTTGAGCGTGCCGAGAATGAGAGGAATGAACGAAAACTTGGGGACCTCTCCAACCGGCTGCCAGACGAATTGCTGTTCGATCGTTTCTCCCTCGACTCGCTTCACGAAGAACTCGTGAAGGTTGGCCTCCTTGGAGACCTCCGGGTCGGTAAAGATGGGAAGAGCTTCCCGAAACGTGAATACGAAGATCAGGGCGATGAAGAGGATCGCAAACCAGCCCGCGCCGGTGAATACGACGGTCATGAGCCGGTCACGAATGAACCGGCCCTTCACGCCGCGCGTGAGATCGACCTTCCGGCGATCATTCATTGAGTGGAGGTTCGAGTCTTTTCAGGTAGAGGAAAATAGCCGACATTCTCCACCATTTTCTGCCCGTCGGGGGAGGTCGCCCACTGCACGAACTGCTGCAGCTGCGGCGAGGCCGTGCTGATCCAGTAGAAATAGAGATAGCGTGCGACCGGGTAGGTACCGTTCGCAACATTTGCTTCCGTCGGCTCGACCGCCGGCGACCCGGCATCCTTCTTCACGCCGATCGGGCGGACGCCTTGCGCGTACGCGATCCCGCCGTAGCCGATGCCGTTCACGTCACGTGACACGGCGTTGATCACAGCGGCAGTGCCCTGAAGCGTCTGAGTGCGAGGCGCAAAATCAGCCTTGGCCAGAACGTGCTCCTTGAAGTACTCGTACGTGCCCGAGCTGTTTTCACGGCCGTAAAGGACGATCTGCGCGTCTGCTCCGCCAACCTGGGTCCAGTTCGTGATCTTGCCCGTGTAAATCTGCGCCAGCTGATCGAGAGTGAGCGCGTGCACCTTGTTCGATTCATTCACGAACACCGCCAGGGCATCGAGCGCAACCGGCGTTTCGTTCAGCTGCGCGTTCCGCTTTTTCTCAACATCCGCTTTCTCGCCATCCTTCATCGGCCGCGACGACTGCGCCAGATCGACCGTGCCGTTGATGAGCGCGGCGATGCCGGTACCACTGCCGCCACCGTTCACATGGATCACCACTCCGGGATTGTTCTTCATGTACTCCTCGGCAAAGCGCTGACCGAGGATGACCATCGTGTCGGAGCCTTTGATGGTGATGGCCTTGTTGCTGCTGCCGGATGGTGCTCCGGCGCCAGCAGGCGTTTCGCGGCGGTCGCCGCCGCAGGCAACGGCGAGAAGAAGGGCGAGTGAAAATGCGCGTTTCATGGTGGGCAATCTAGGGGCCGGGAGTGGAGGGCCGGGGCAAGGGACGTAAATTCGGTGTAAAGAGCAGCGGAGGGGGCGAACCACAGAGGGACACAGAGAACACTGAGAGACACAGAGCCAGTTTCTCTGTGAACCTCTGTGTCCTCTGTGTCCTCTGTGTTCTCTGTGGTTGTTCCCTCAGCAAGCTGGGCCGCAAGCTGCCGCACTCCGGACGTAATAAGCTACGCGTCCCATGGCCGAACTCGACGACGCAGTCGTGAATGACGGCGCGGCCGCACAGCTCGCTTCGACGCCGGTAAAGGTACCGCCCATCGCCGTTCCATCCGAACCGGTGCGGCTGTTCAACCGCGAATTCAGCTGGATCGAGTTCAACCGCCGCGTGCTCGCCGAGGCGCAGGACCCGTCGGTGCCGCTGCTGGAGAGGGTGAAGTTCCTGGCAATCGCCTCGAACAATCTCGACGAGTTCCTGATGGTTCGGGTCGGCGCCATCCGCGACCTCGTCATGTCGAAGATTCAGGAGCGCTCTCTCGACGGACTGACGCCGAAGCAGCACATCAAGGGCATTCGCGAGCGCGTCGCCAGCCTGATGACGGAGATGGACGCCACGCTCGAGGCGCTGCTGCCCGAGTTGCGCAAGGCTGGCATCCGGACCGATTCGTTCGCGGACCTTTCGAAGAAAGAACAGGCTGCGCTGGCCGAGCACTTCGAGGCACAGATCGCGCCGATTCTCACTCCCCTCGCCGTCGATCCCGGACATCCGTTCCCGTTCCTGACCAGCCGCGCGCTGAACATTGCCGTCATGCTCGATACGGAGCGCGGCGATTCCGGCGTGGCGTTCCTCAAAGTACCGCCGCTTCTGCCGCGGCTCATTCCCATTCCCGAGGCCTCGATGAGGTTCATCAGGGTGGAGTCGCTGATCGAAGTGCATCTTTCGCGTTTTTTCCCCGGACTGAAAGTGCGGGGCGCCGTTCCGTTCCGAGTCATCCGCAACGCCGACATCCTTCTTCAGGAAGACGAAGTGCAGGACCTTCTGAAGTCGGTGGAGACCGAACTTCGGCGCCGCGAGCGGAAGGAAGCGGTCTGGATGGAGATCGCCGCGGGTGCCGATCAGTCGCTCCTCGACCTCCTCACGGCGTCGCTCAAGCTCGCGGCCGAGGAGATCTTCTTCAGCAAGGGACCGCTGAAGCTGAGCGATCTCATGGAGATCTACAACCAGGTCGGCAAGAGCTCGCTGAAGGAAGAGCCTTTCAATCCTCGTATCCCCACGCAGCTCGCCACGTCGGAGGACATCTTCTCCATTATCCGGAAAGGCGACGTTCTGTTGCACCGGCCGTACGATTCGTTCGCGGCGGTCGTCGATTTCGTGCAGAGCGCGGCAGACGATCCCGACGTGTTGGCGATCAAACAGACGCTGTACCGGACCGAAGCGAGCTCGGTCATCGTCGAAGCGCTCGCTCGCGCCGCCCAACTCGGCAAACAGGTAACGGCGATCGTGGAGCTCCAGGCGCGCTTCGACGAGATGAAGAACATCGCCTGGGCGCGGCGTCTCGAGGAAGCGGGCGTCCAGGTCGTCTATGGACTGGTGGGGATCAAGACACACTCGAAAGTGTGCGTGGTGATCCGCCGCGAGGGCAGCGTCCTCCGCAGGTACGTCCATCTCTCGACCGGAAACTACAACGCCACCACGGCACGCCAGTACACGGACATCGATCTGCTCACCGCGGACGAACAGATCGGCGACGACGCTCTGCAGCTCATGACTCTGCTCACGGGGTACAGCATCGTCACGGTCCAAGAGATCTTCGACAAGCAGGCCCCGGGCTGGACCTGGCGCCGCCTCGTGGTCTCCCCGATGGATTACCACGAGTGGACCCTTCGCATGATCGATCGTGAGACGAAGAACGCGAAGGACGGCAAGCCGGCCCAGATCCTGGCCAAGCTCAACTCGCTGGTCGACCCGACCGTGATCGAAGCGCTTTACAAGGCCAGCCAGGCAGGGGTGAAGATCGACCTTCTCGTGCGTGGTATCTGCTGTCTCGTCCCCGGCGTCGCGGGCCTCAGCGACAACATCCGGATCTTCTCGATCATCGACCGCTTCCTCGAGCACGCGCGCGTGTTCCTTTTCCGGAATCAAGGCAACGCGGAAGTCTTCGTGTCGAGCGGCGACTGGATGCCTCGCAACTTTTTCCGCCGCATCGAAGTGACGTTCCCGATCCTCTCCGAAAAGGTCCGCGCCCGCATCGAAGAACAGATCCTCGCCACGTCACTCAGCGACACGATCAAGGCGTGGAAGCTGCACTCGGACGGCTCCTGGCGAAAGCGCGGCACTTCGGAAGTCCCGCTTCGCAGCCAGGAACGTTTCATCGAGATCGCGAGATCGGAGGCGATTCGCGTTGGCCCGTACGACGAGGTCATCGCCAAGCCCGCCACTGCGCGGCGTAAAGCAAAGCGTCAACGCAAGAAGGAGAAAACCAGGTCGTGACGACGCGCATCCCATCCGAGTTCGTCGGCTTCATTCGTGAAGCAGGAGTCAAGGCGTTCGACCGCCTCACCATCCGGGCCAGAGAACTCGACGCGCCGCTGCGCAGTTTCGTGAGGAGCTGGAGCAGGCTCTCCACTGACGAAAAGAACGCTCTCTTCGACGAGCTGATCAACTCGGCGCGCATGCCCGAGCCGCCGGCGGGGGAACCGCCCGAAAGGTTGAAGCAGAAACGGCCGGTGAAACGCTATGACCCTGAAGAGGTGGCCGCGACGCTCCCGAAGAAGCCCGCGCCACGGAAGAAAGCGAAAAAGAAGACGAAATGACCCGATTCATCCTCGTATGCGCGGGAGGAGCACTCGGCAGCGGGGCTCGCTACCTCCTCACACTCGCCCTCGCCCGCGTCGCCGGAACCGCTTTCCCCTGGGGCACGCTCCTCGCGAACATCATCGGCTGCTTCGCTCTGGCACTGATCGCCGAGCTCTCCAGCCTCTCCGCCGAGGTCCGCCTCACGCTGATGACCGGCGTCCTGGGCGGCTTCACCACATACTCGGCGTTCAACCAGGACACGACCGCCTATCTGCGCATCGGCGCCTGGCCGACCGCGTTCGCCAATGTCGCGTTCACGCTCCTGCTCTGCTTCGCGGCCGGTGTGGCCGGAGCGGCGCTCGGGCGGGCGATGCAGTGACGAGCGATCGGCAGGATTGACGTGGCGCCGGCTTCAACCGGCGGCTTTCGTCGAGGGGATCGCCGGCTAAAGCCGGCGCCACGTCAATCCAGGCCAGAACTCGCGGTCTTCAGGCAGCGAGGGATGACACGCCGGCTCCTTTCGTTGCGGCAGTGCCGCGCTGTGTCCTCTGTGTGCGTTACCCGTCACGCGTTACCCGTCACGCGTTACCCGTCACGCGTTACCCCTCACCCATCACCCGCCCTCGTCACTCGTGTCTGTCGCTGCTACTATGAATAACCAGTGCGTATCGACTTTGAAAACCGCGCGATCGTCTGCTCGGTCGGCGACCTCGTCCACGAAAACACCTATCGCCGGATCGGCGTCGAGCGCGGAGACGGCTTCCGTCGGATGTGGATCGGCCAGGACATCCACACGAAGCGCGCCGATCTGAGGGCTGGCGAAGACCCGTCCTACCGCCCGGAGGTCCACGTCTCGTACCGGACGGTTGCCCGCGGGTGGTCGGTGACGGTCACCGGGCGCATCGACGGGATGTCGGTCGACCGCGACGGGAAGCGGATTTCGGTCGAAGAGGTCAAGTCGCTGCACTTCGATCTCGAGCTCGAGGCACTCTACAGGTCGGAGAAAATGCAGCGGCATCTCTACCAGCTGCTCCTCTACGCCCTGTTCCTCCATCGACAGGAGGAGTACGCCGGATTCGCCCTCGCACCGCAGCT
>CALMZP010000019.1 GCA_937870635.1 uncultured Acidobacteriota bacterium
GCCGGTTCATTCCCGGGTACTCGGCGAGGGAGATCCGAAGCGGTGCCGGATCGCTCAACGGCGGCTCCCCACGAGAATGAGCCGCGGCGAGGAGTGGTCGAACGGCGCTCCGTCGAAGTCTCCGTATGCCTTGACGATCTTCAGGCCGGCCCTGGTGAACATGTCCGTAATCTCATCGAGATCGTATCCGCGAACGCGCTCGAGGAAGCGCTTCGGTCCGATCGTGATCCGTTTGTTGAACGACCGGTCCGAGCGGTCGAACCAGCGCTCGATGCGCACGTCGCCCGTCGGGGTGTGTTGCGTCTCGGCCTGCACGAGCTTGTCCAGCTCGCGATGAACGTTGAGATAGTCGAACAGAAAGACAGCTTCCGGCTCGAGAACCCGCGCCATCTCCGTGACGACGGAATCGTTCTCTTCCTCGGTCGAAAAATACCCGAAGCTGGTGAAGAAGTTCACCAGCGCTGCGAAGCTCGCGCTACAGAACGGCAACGCCCGCATGTCTGCTCGAGCCACCGGCATGTGGCCGTACTCGCCGATACCCGTGCGAAGCAGCAGGTAAGAAAGGTCGCACCCCACGGGATCGTACCCGGCGCCGCGCAATTCCTGCACGTGGCGCCCCATGCCGCACGCGAGGTCGAGCACACGGCCCTGGATCGGGCCGAAGGTCTTGCGAAAGAAACTCACCTGCTGCCGGGCTTCGTTCTCGTCGCGATGCGAATAGAGCTCGAGGTACTCCTCCCCGAACCACTCCTGGTACCAGGTCACAAGCGGGCCAGCTTGTCGCGCAGCAGCCGTTCCTGCGCACGCGCCTTGTCCAGCGCCATCTCGATCGACGTGATGACTTCGCGCGTGGTCGCCAGCATCGCTTCGATTTCCGCGCGGTCGACAGCCGTTTCATCGGCGACGGCCACGTTTCCGAACGGATCTTCTTCCGCTTCCTCGATCTGGTGCTGCGTGACCGGAGGAGGCGGCGGTGGAGGAGGAGTCTGGCGAGTGCCCGCCTCGGTCTTCATCGTGAGCTTCGGAGTTCCTGCTGAAGATGCTGTCGCTCCGGAGCGCGCGGTCATGTCCGGCGATGTGAGCGGGGCACCCTCGACGAGCGTCGTGTCGACGTTGTTCCTGAGGTTTTCGAGAATGCGGCCGATCGCGGCACGAAGGGTTGCGGTGACGCCCGTTCCCTGAATCGCGGCCGCTTCGACGACGGGCGCCTGGCCCGGCTGAAGGTACGAGTTCATGTCTTCGACCGAGTCGATGTCGGGGAGGTCGCGCTTGTTGTACTGAAACACGAGCGCCACTTTCTCAGGATCGATCCGGTTGAGACGGAGGTTGGTCTTGAGGTTGTCGAGGCTCTGCAGATTCGAATCGCGCATCGACGACTGAGAATCGGCGACGAACACGACGCCGTCGGCGCCGCGCAGTACGAGCTTGCGCGTGGCGTCGTAGAAGACCTGGCCGGGAACGGTGTAGAGCTGCACGCGGACTTTCTGTCCGTTGATGGTCCCCAGCTCCATGGGCATGAAGTCGAAGAAGAGGGTCCGGTCGGTCTCCGTCGACATCGAGATCATCTTGCCCTTGTTCTCGAGCTTGGGGTTGCCGTAGATCTTCTCGAGGTTCGTGGTTTTGCCACACAGGCCGGGCCCGTAGTAGACGAGCTTGACCGTGACCTCGTTGATGGCTTTGTTGATGAGGACCATGCTGCCTCCGCTGGCGACGGCTAGCTTAGCACCGGGAGTGCGGCAGCCTGCCGCTCAGGCGGGGCGCCGCTTGCCGCGCCCCACGCTCGGGCGACGACGCGGGCGAGGTCGCCCGCGCTCCACTGAATGCCGTCGCCGCCGCGCTCCGTCGTGGGGCGGCACCAGTGCTAACCTAACGGCATGTCACGCAAAGAGCTCCTCGAGCGCGTACGCGCCGAGCAGATCGTCGGGGTCGTTCGGGAGGACAGCAAAGAGGCGGCCATGGCCGTCGCCGATGCGTTCGCACGGAATGGCATCCGTATCCTCGAGATCACGCTGACGACGCCCGACGCATTCGAGCTGATCGCCGCGATGGGCCAGAAATACGCGCCGAGCGACGTCATCATCGCCGCCGGCACCGTTCGCAGCTCGAACGATGCGGCACTCGCCCGCCGCGCCGGCGCCCAGGTCATCGTCTCGCCGCATACCGACGTGCGCGTCATCGAATACGCTCTCGAGAACGACCTGCTGTCCATCGCCGGCGCCGCGACCGCCACCGAGATCATCCGGGCATGGGAAGCCGGGTGCGACATCGTCAAGATCTACCCAGCCAACACCCTGGGCGGCCCGGAGTTCATCCGCACCATTCGCGGACCGATCCGCGACATCCCCATGCTCGCCGGCGGCATCGTGCCGCTGGACATGATCGACGGCTACCTCGACGCGGGCTGCATCGCCGTCAACCTCGGCGGCACTCTCGCCGTGCCCGACCTGGTGCGCACGCGCCAGTGGGAAGAGATCGGCCGCAGGGTCGTCCTCGCCACCTCGATCGTGCAGTCGAGGAAGACGGAAGCCACATCCGACAGTTACGTCCACTGAATGCTGCTGACAATCGCCCTCGTCCTTGCCACTGCCTTCCCTTCCACGAGCCGGACGTCGTGGATGACCCCGCAGTCGTTTCATCTCACGATCGGTATGACGCGTGAAGAAACGGTCCGTGCGCTGGAAACCAAAGGATGGCCCGCGAAGAAGGGCCGCACCGACGATGAGATGGTCGTCGACTACAGCGACGACAAGGCGCTGACCCTCGAGTTCCGCAAAGGCCGCCTGCGCTCTGTTCGTTTCGAACTGTTCGCCATGCTGCCCGACGTGCGAGCCGCATTCGAAGAGCAGAAATCGCTCCTGCGAACCGTTCACGGCGAGCCGAAGAAGAGCAAAAAATCCGTGCTGGTGTACGACGACCGCCTGCCCAACATCCTCGTCGTTCTTTCCGACGATCCGAAATCAGATTATGGAAAGAAGGGGGTGGGATACCTGGCGGTACGGTACTTCGACCCACTCTTTGAACGATGAACGATGAACGATGAACGGCAATCATCACGTCAGGATGACGTGAATTCATCGTTCATCGTTCAAAAGCTATCGGCTTCCGCCGCCGCCCGCCGCCACGACCACTCCGCCTGCCGGTTCGGGATCGCGCTGCACGTAGCGATGCATCGCGCCTTCGTAGATGAAGACACCGCCGCCGGTGGTACCGACGTAGTAGCGGTTGTCAAACGGGTCGGGCGCGATCGACGTCACTTCTGTCCCCTGCATCGGCAGCGTCAGCTCGAGCCAGTCGGATTCTTCCGGAGCGCCGACCAGCACTTCGCGCTGCTGCCGCGAGGTGAGGAACAGCAGATCGCTGTTGTTGCGCGTGGCCGCGATCACCGAGGCGTACTTCGCGTTCGGCGCATCGGTGCGCTGCCAGCGTCCGAATGAATCGACGCGGCCCGCCTTCACGCCGTCGACGCCGGCGACGAAGACATACTGCTTGCCCGCGATCGACCGGAGGGCAATGGTGCGGCCCTTCGTCGGCGCGTCAGTGATGGTCACCCACTTCTCGCCGTCGAAGGCCGCGATTCCTGCCGCTGTCAGCGCGAAGAGCGCGCGGCGTTCCCCGATGCTGCCCACGACGATATCGACGGCCTTCTCCTGCGATGAGGCGAGCCGGTACCACTCCCTGCCGCCATCCCGCGTCGTGAAGACGCCTTCCGACGTCGCCGCGAACGAACGCGTTGCGTTGAAGCGGACGATCTTGTTGACACGGATCGGGAAGTGCGACGGCGCAGCCTGCGTCCACTCAGCGCCGTCCTTGCTCCAGAAGAAGCCCCGCTCGGTTCCGGCCAGGAAAGGCACGTCGGCCGTTGCGGGATTCGCCACGACGAGCGACAACACCTCCGGAAGGGGCGTGGTGGTGATCCGCGTCCAGTTCTTCCCCGCATCCTTCGATGTATAGATTCCGGATGCCTGACCGCCGAAGGCCACGGCTGCGTAGACCTTTTCCTTCTCCACCGGATCGGTGGCGATGCTCGTGATCCGGAGATTGTGCAGTCCATACGACGTCCGCGCAAAGGTCTGGGCTCGATCGTCGGAGACGTAAACGCCATCACCCTCGACACCGATGATCACGCGCCCCGGACGTTTCGGATGCAGCACGACCGAATTGATGACCAGGTCTTCGTTGGAGATGACATTCCAGCTCTTGCCGGCGTCTTCGGATCGATACAGGCCGGCGACCGACCCGGCATAGACGGTGCTGCCCGTCTCATCGGCGGGATCGATGTCGACGGTGTGAATGCGCCGGTTCTTGAAGCCGTCGCGATAGCGGGTCCACAGATCTCCGCGGTTGTCCGTGCTGTAGACCCAGCCGCATGTCGAGACCCAGATGTTGTCCGGTCTGGCCGGGTTGATCGTGATCGCGAACATGTCGGTGTCGAGCACCATCCCGTTGTGGATGTGTGTCCAGTTCGCACCACCGTCGTCGCTGCGCCATCCCTGGCGCCATGTGCCGACGTAGATGCGGTCGCGCGTGCGCGGATCGATCGCAAGCGATTCGACGTTCTCGTGTTCGGACAGCTTCTTCCAGCTTTTTCCGCTGTCGAAGCTCCGATACACGCCGCTCAGGCCACCGGCCAGAACGTATTGAGGATCGTTCGGATCGATCGCGATCGCGCGCACCGAGAAGTCTTCCAGGCCCTTGTCGCGCCTCTCCCAGGTCTTCCCGCGATCAGCGGAGACAGCGATGACACCGCCGCCCCACAGTCCCCAGGACGCGGCCCACAGTTTTCCGTCGCGATCGATGACGAGGTTGTCGACCACGTATCCGGGGAAGGGGATGCTCCGGCGTGGATTCTCCCAGGTCTTCGCCCCGTCGGTCGAGACGTACACCTCACCGGCGCTGGTGCCGAGGAAAAGGAGGTCAGGATCGGAAGGGTCGGCGATCAGCGCGCGGACGTCGGCGCCGTGTAATCCGGCGCGGCGCCACTGCGCCTCCGCGGAGGCCGTAAATAAAACAACCGTAAGGAGAATGAGGAGTTTACGCATGCCCGCCCGTCAAAGGATATTTGTACCATATCGCGCCAGAGCAATATTGGTGCAAAGTCTGTATTCTACGCGCCGCATGAACGGGCTTCGCACATGTGTTTTCCCCTGCGCCGGCTTCGGCACGCGCTTCTTCCCCGCCACCAAGGTCATCCCCAAGGAAATGCTGCCACTTGTGGACAAGCCGATCCTTCAGTACGGGATCGAGGAAGCTCGCGGCTCGGGGATGGACAAGCTCATCATCGTCACCTCCCAGGGGAAGGACTCGATCATCGATCATTTCGACCGATCTTCCAGCCTGGAACGGTCGCTCCGGGAGAGGGAGAAGTTCGACCTTCTCAGCGAAGTCGAAGCGGTGAGCTCCATGGTCGACCTCATCGCCGTCCGTCAGAAGGATGCCCTCGGTCTCGGCCACGCCGTCCTGACTGCCCGGGACGCGGTCGGCAACGATCCTTTTGCAGTCGTCCTCCCCGATGACGTGATCCTGTCCGACGAGCCATGCCTCGCCCAGATGCGCCGGGTGTTCGAAGAAACCGGAAGGCCGGTCGTCGCCCTGATGGAAGTCGCGCCGGAGGAGACGAGCCGGTACGGAATCGTCGCCGGCGAGATGAAGGGCAACCGCCGATTCAAGGTCTCGGACATGGTCGAGAAACCGAAGACGGATCCGCCATCGAGCTACGCGATCATCGGGCGTTACATCCTTCCGCCGGAGATCTTCCCGCTGCTCGAGAAGACCCAGCGCGGCGCTGGTGGCGAGATTCAGCTCACCGACGCGCTGCGGCAGCTCGTACAAAGCGGCGACTTCTATGGCTATGTCTTCGAAGGACGTCGTTATGACGCGGGTGAGAAGCTCGGATATCTGAAGGCAACCGTCGACTATGCCCTGCGGCATCCTGCCCTCGGCAAGGAGTTCGCCGCGTATCTGCAGGGGTTATTCGGGAATGGAAAAGCCATCGACCGGGAAGCGGCTGCAGATTCTGGACGCGCCGCCCGAAGTGAGAAACCTCGTCAGCGAGTGTGAGCTGACCGGACGGCACACACTCTTCGAGCGCGAGGGCCGCCCCGTTGCCATCCTCATTTCTTTCGACGAGTACCTCGCCATGCGCGAGACCATCGAGATCGCCAGCGATCCCGATCTGCGGTCCATGATCGACGCGACCGAAGAGGAGATCCGCCGCAACGCCCTGCTCCTCCCGGAGGATCTCTTTGGGGAATGACCGCCTGCGGATCGTCGAGTCGGTCGAGGCCCAGTGGAAGGCTCTCGCAGACCACGAACGCGAGGTCGCGCGACAGATGTTGGTGAAGATCGACGAAGACCCGATCATCGGTGCGCCGCTCTTCGAGCCGCTCCGCGGTTTGTGGAGTGCGCGTAGCGAGAATATCCGCATCGTCTACCGGATCATGGCCGAGGCGCGCTTCGTGGTGATCCTGGCGATCGTGAGAGTGGCCGTATGACGTTCATCCTCGCTTCATCCTCCCCGCGCCGGCGGGAGCTCCTGGCCTCGATCGGAATCGACTTCGAAGTCATTCCGAGCCACGTGCCGGAGGAACACCGGACGGGCGAAGCGCCGGAGGAGTACGTCGCGCGTCTGTCACGGGACAAGGCGGCGGCCATCGCACAAAAGCATCCCGACCGCTGGGTCATTGCCGCCGACACCACGGTACTCATGGGCGACGAGCTTCTCGAGAAGCCCGCGGACCGTGCCGATGCCCGGCGAATGCTGGCAGCCATTGCCGGACGGACCCACGTCGTCTACACCGGTGTGACGATCGAGCACGGATCCAGATGTCATCGCGACACGCGTGTGGCGGAGTCCGAGGTGCGGATGCTGCCACTTTCTGCGGAAGACATCGCCTGGTATGTCGAGACCGGAGAGCCGCTCGACAAGGCCGGCGCCTATGCGGTCCAGGGCATCGGGGCGATGTTCATCGAATCGATCCACGGGAGCTACACCAATGTCGTCGGGCTCCCACTTGCGTTACTGTTTCAGATGTTGCGCAACGCGGGAATCGATCCGTTAACCGTTAACGATCGGCGGTAGGGAGACCTCACGATGTCCTCAGCGGCAAAAGTTGGCGCCTTCATGCTCGTCATCCTGGCGATCCTCGGATACTTCGTCCTGAAGATCGAGAACCTGGACATGTTCGGGCCGAAGCTTCGGGAGATTCAGGTCGTATTCGACAACGTGGCCGGCTTGAACGAGCGTTCCGAGGTTCGTGTGGCCGGCGTTCCAAAAGGAGAGGTCACCAAGATTGCGCTGCAGCCGGACGGCAAAGCGAAGGTCACGCTCGAGATCCATGACGACGTCCCTCTTTTCGAAGGTGCGACCGCGCGGGTGGCAAACCTTGGTCTTCTCGGTGAGAAGTACGTCGAGCTCGATCCGGGCGACCCGCGGGCGCGGCCGGTGACAGGTCCAAACATCGTTCTCCGAGGCTCGCAGCCGGCATCGATCGACGACGTGACGACCCAGGTATCCGACATCGCGAAGGACGTGAAGGCGATCACCGCTTCCCTCCGCACCGTCATGGCGGGACCGACGGGCGAGCAGCGCCTCCAGGACATCGTCGAGAACGTGCGGCTGATCACGGCGCAGGTGCGCGAGCTGATCGCCGTCAACCGTGTCAACGTCGACGCGACGATGGCCAACATGCGCGCGATCACGGAGGATCTGCGCGTCGAAATCCCGAAGATCGCGGCGTCGCTCGATCGCGCCGCAAACTCGATCGGCGGCACGGTCGGCGAGAATCGCGAAGACGTCCGCCGCATCGTGGAGAACCTTCGGGGCCTCTCGTCCGACCTCCGCGTGACGGCCGACAACCTCAACACGATCACCGGCAATGTGCGCAGTGGCGAAGGCACCGTCGGCAAGCTCTTCACGAGCAACGAGGCGCACGACAAACTCGTCGCCGCACTCGGCTCGGTGGAGAAGGGCGTGACGGAGCTGAGCGGAACACTCGGCCGGGTCGGCAAAATGACGCTCGACCTCGGCGTCAAAGCCGATTACTACGCCGGGATGAGCAACGAGACCGCCGGCATCGAGAACATCGGCGGCAAGTCGCGCAGCGCCGTCACGCTGCGGCTCGTGCCCGACCCGGAGAAAAATCGCTTCTACCATGTCGAGCTGGCCGATGACCCGCGCGGAAGCCGCGAGGACCGGCTCACCGTCGAGACCGAGACGGACGAGTTCGGAAACGAGACGACGACGACCGTGCGCCGCACGCGCTTCGAGCGCGAGTTCCTCATCTCGGCCCAGGCCGGATGGGTTCTGGACGACCTCGCTTTGCGCGTCGGCCTCTTCGATTCGTCAGGAGGCGTGGGCGCCGACTATCGCTTCAACGATCGCATTCGGGTCACCGGTGAGGCCTTCGACTTCGGCGGCAAGCGCGATGACAATCCGCATGTCCGTCTCTTCGGCGAGTACACGGTCCGGAAAGAGAAGCCGCACACGCCGCGTCTGTTCGTGACGTCGGGAGTCGACAACGCTTTGAACGATACGGCGTTCATCATCGGCGGCGGTCTTCGCTGGCGCGACGATGATCTGAAGTATCTGCTGGGCAGCATCCCTCTTCCGAAATGACGCGTGTCGCGCTGATCTTCGGCGGCCGGTCACCCGAGCACGACGTGTCGATTCTGTCGGCGCGGTCGGTGGCGGCTGCAGCCCCGCGTCCGCGGATCGAAGCCATTCCCGTCTGCATGGCGAGGGATGGCTTCTTCGTCGAGCCTCATCGCAGCGCCGCGATCCTGGAGGGCCGGGGCTCGGCCGATATCGGCGATCCCGCGTTCTCCTTCGAGACGTGGTGGCGCGCCGGTCACGCCGACATCGTCTTTCCCCTGGTCCATGGCGTCGGGGGTGAGGACGGTGTCCTGCAGGGATATCTCGAATCGATCGACGCTCCGTATGTCGGCAGCGGCGTCGCCGCATCGGCGGTGAGCATGGACAAGACTCACATGAAGCATGCCTTCGCCGCCGCGAAGCTGCCCATTGCGGACGCCGTGCATGTGACGGAATCCGATTGGAGGAACGAACGGGAGCGGATCACGCGGGCGGTGACGAATGCCCTGCGTCTGCCGTACTTCGTGAAGCCGGCCAACAGCGGATCATCGATCGGGGTTACGAAGGTGAAGCGGGACGGCGATCTCCTCGCGGCAATGGATCTCGGCTTCACGTTCGACGACAAAGTACTCGTCGAGCGCGGCATCGACGCGCGGGAAATCGAAGTGTCCGTGCTCGGGAACGATCGGCCCGAGGCTTCACTGCCAGGTGAGATCCTGGCGGCGCGCGACTTCTACGACTACGAGGACAAGTATGCGGACGGCAAAGCGGAGCTCGTGATCCCGGCGAAGCTCGGTGCCGACAAGATCGAAGAGGTCCGCCGCCTCGCGATCGCCGCGTTCAAGGCGATAGGCGGCGCGGGCTATGCCCGCGTCGATTTCTTTCTCGAGCGGGGCACGAACCGACTCTACGTGAACGAGATCAATACCATTCCCGGCTTCACGAGCATCTCCATGTATCCGAAGATGTGGGAGGCGACGGAGCTCAAGTACTCGAGATTGATCGAGCGCCTGGTCGAGCTGGGACTGGAGCGCCATGCCGCGCGAAAGGCACGCCGCGACAAGGCCATGGAGTGGCTGCGGGGCGCAAGGAAGATCGTTTAGAACGATCATGTGGCCACTACGAATCGCGTTCGCCCGACTCCGTCCACTGAACGCTTCGGCGTTCATCCGGATCACGATCGTGGCCGCGGTTTTTGCGCTTTTTCTCTGGGGTGACTTCGCGCTGTTCCGCCGGCTCTTCGCCGCGATTGGCACGGTCGAGGCGGCGACGCCGTTCTTTGCTCTCGGCATCCTGCGCAACCTGCTGGCGCTCGTGTTCCTCATCGCAACGGTCGTGCTGTTCTCATCCGGACTCACGACCGCGATCGGGTCGTTCTTCACCGACCTGGACCTCGACCTCTATCACAGCGTGCCGCGGTCGAAGCTGCGGATCATCTTCGCGCGGTACCTGAAGACGCTGTTCCAAAGCGCAGGAGTCGTGTTCGCGTTCCTCGCTCCACTCGTCGTCGCGTTCGAGGGGCAGTACCCGCGGCCGGCGTCATTCGTTCCGACGGTTCTCTTCAACATCGCGTTTCTTCTGACGATCCCGGTGAGCCTGGCCTGCACGACCATCCTTCTTCTCGTGCGCTGGTTTCCTGTCCGGCGTGTCAACCAGATCGTCGCCACGCTGGCGATCCTCGTACTCACCATCGCCGTCATGGCGTTCCGCGTGAGCAGGCCCGAGCGCCTCTTCACGCAGGTGGGGACCGACGATGTCGTCGCGGTCCTGCGAGCGATCGAGCTCCCGGCCATCGACCTCTATCCAGGAACCGCGCTCGCCGAGCTGATGGTCGGGCGGCATCCGGGTCCGCTGCCGATGAAGATCGGGCTCACGGCTCTCCTCGCGTTCGGGGCGTTTCTCTCCGTCAGCGCGCCGCTCTATTTCACGGCATTCGTCCGTGCGCGCGAGAGCATGGCCCCGGTGGCCTTCGGATCGGGTCCGCTCACCCGCACACTCGATGGCCTCCTCTCCCGGACCAGCCTTCCCGTTCGAGCCATGGCGGCGAAGGAGATCCGCACGCTGACCCGTGATGTCGCTCAATGGTCGCAGGTATTTCTGATGCTCGCGCTGCTCTTCATGTACCTGTACAACATCCGGATGCTTCCACTGGGCGGCGATGGCCGCGCCAGCATCATCGCTTACGCAAATCTCGGAATGGCGGGCTTCGTCGTCGCGGCCATCTGCCTGCGCTTCGCCTATCCATCCGTGTCATCGGAGGGGAAGGCGTTCTGGATGATGCAGGTCGCACCGATCTCTTACCGTGAGCTTCTGCGCGTGAAGGTGCTGATCTACGGGACGCCGCTCGTGGTCGTCGCGCTCCTTCTGACGGCGATCGCGAACGTGCTCCTCGGAGCCAACCTGACCGTCTGGCTGTTCACCGTCCTCGGCGCCACCCTCATCGCAGTGACCCTCGTCTGTCTCGGCGTCGGGATGGGCGCGCTCGATCCGGATTTCAACGCCGAGAATCCGCTACAGGTCGGCCTGTCGCTGGGCGGGTTCGCGTACATGGCCGTCTCGATGCTCTACGTCGGACTGATGATGATCATCATGGCGCGCCCGGTGGTGCGGTACTTTTTCTGGCGGGTTCTCGGCGTCGGAGACGGCCACAGCTGGGTATCCATCCTCGTTCCCCTTCTGATTGCCGTGGGTCTGTCCGTCACTCTGGCCGTAGCGCCTGTCATCGCCGGCGAGCGGCGCCTCATACGTCTTGGCCGCAGCGGCTGATGCTGCTGCTAGAATCCACGCGGGCCTCAACCGCCGACAAGGAGATCGAATGACACAGATTCCTCCGCCGACTGTTCCGCCGAGTACCCCTCCACCTCCGGGTGGCGGTGCCTACACGCCTCCTCCTCCACCGCCGGCCGGCGGGGCGGGAGGATCAGACAGGACTCTCATGGTCATCCTGTCTTACCTCTGGATCCTCGCTCTCATCCCGCTGTTGACGAAGAAGGAAGACCGGGAAGTTCAGTGGCACGCGAAGAATGGTCTGGCGATCCTCGTCGCTGAAGTGGCCGTATGGCTTCTCTTCTTCGTGATCGGCATGTTCATGCCGAGCGACATGCTCGGATGCGGCCTCGCCACCATTCAGTGCGTGGTGTGGCTTGCATTCCTCGTCGTCCGCATCATCGCGATCGTCAAAGGTGTCAGTGGTCAGCGTTTCCGCCTCCCCGTCGTCAGCGACTTCGCTGACAAAATGTAAGGAGACCAAATGTCCAGCAACGCACCAGGTGGTTCCTACACCCCGCCGCCGCCACCACCGCCCACCGCACCGAGCGGCGGAGGTGGAGGGCAGCTCGTCTATCCATCGACTCCGCCCAAGGACCCGATTCTCATTCTCATTCTCAATCTGCTCATCGGTGGAGTCGGTTACCTGATCATGGGCCAGAAGACGAAGGGCATCGTCGCCATCGTCGTCTGGGTTCTCGGATGGGCCGCCTGCGGCATCCCGTCCGGAATCGTCGCCGTCCTCGCCGCCATCGACGGCTACCTGCAGGCGCAACAGCTCCAGCAGGGCAAGCCGGTCGGTGAGTGGACCTGGTTCAGCGACCACCGATAAGAAAAAGGTGTTCGGTACCAAAGGGCGTGGGCAGAAATGCCCGCGCCTTTTTCATCCCGAGCGAAGCGAGGGATCTCCGGTACCACCGAGCGGGAGTGGCCTACGGGGGAGGATCAACGTGCCTCCCGAGCGGTCGCGATCTCCCCTGTGGGCTATATCTGTGCGGTGCTTCCGGAGATCCCTCGCTTCGCTCGGGATGAACTACCACACGTTTCTCACCACGCCCCAGCCCAGCAGCACGGCCGCGCACGCCCACGCAAACCACGTTCTCGTCAGGATCACCGGGCGCACTGTCACGAAGGCCGCCGTTCCCATCGCCACGAAGAGCAGCGGATTGAACGCGAATGCGGCCGCGACATCTCCATGAAGAAGCGCATGCAGCGCGCGCGTCCCTCCGCAACCGGGACAGAGCAGGCCGGTCAGCGTATTGAAAACGCACGGCGGATAGAACCACGTCGTGACGGGATCGAAGAAATAGACAGTGACGGCGCCGGCGAGCAGGACGCTCGCTCCCAGAACGAGAAGGGGAACGTTCGCGCGTGTCACCACATCATGCCGAGCTGCAGCTTCGCGGCTTCAGACATCATGCTGCGATCCCACACCGGGTCGAAGACCACTTCCACGTCCGCGTTCCGGACGTTCGGCAGCGATTCGATCTTGTGCTTCACGTCGCCGGCGAGAACGGGGCCCATGCCGCACCCTGGAGCCGTCAGCGTCATCTTCACCTTCACATCGGTTCGTCCGTCATCGGCCGGCGCCAGTTCGCACAGGTAGACGAGGCCGAGGTCGACGATGTTGACCGGGATCTCGGGGTCGAAGCAGGTCTTCAGCTGTTCCCATACGAGCTCTTCCAGCTTGTCGGGGGTGATGGCGGCGTCAGGAGCCTGCGCAACTTCGGTCGGGGTCTTGCCGATCGCTTCGACTTCCTTCCCCGAGACGCGGACCATGAGGCCACGGTCGGTGATCAGCGTGTAGGCGCCGCCGAGGCTCTGGGTGATGGTGGCGTGGGCACCCTGGGGAACGAGCACCTTCTCACCGCTCGGGATCATGACGGCTTCACAGGTTCTGCTGATGACGACTTCTTCTCTCATGGGTTCCTGGACGACTCACTCCGTGGTGATGGATTCCTGCTCCCCTTCGAGAGCGGTGCGCAGCGTATGCCAGGCCAGCGTCGCGCATTTCACGCGCGCCGGGAACTCCGAGACTCCGGAGAATGCGGCGAGCCGCCCGAGTTCGCCCGCGTCGACGGTACTCGTGTCTCCGGTGACCAGACTGTGAAACGTATCGAAGAGCTGATTTGCTTCCTCGGTCGACTTCCCCTTCACCGTCGAGCTCATCACGGAAGCGGACGCCTTCGAGATCGCACAGCCGCTGCCCGTGAACGTCACTTCCCTGATGACGTCGCCGTCGAGATTGAGGAAGACCGTGTAATGGTCGCCGCACAGAGGATTGAAGCCTTCCACCTTGCGCATCGCGCCCGGCAGCTCCTTGAAATTTCTCGGATTGCGGTTGTGATCGAGGATCACCTGCTGATAAAGCTCGCGAAGATCCGACATCAGCGGAAGACCTCGATCACCTTGTGGAGCCCTTCCACCAGGAGGTCCGCCTCTTCACGCGTGTTGTAGAGGCCGAATGACGCTCGGCCCGTCGCCGGAACGTTGAATCGCATCATGAGCGGCTGTGCACAGTGATGCCCCGTGCGCACGGCAATGCCTTCCTGATCGAGAATCGTTCCGATGTCATGCGGGTGGACCCCTTCGAGCACGAATGAGATCACAGACGCCTTGTCGGCGGCCGTGCCGATGATCGTGAGCCCCTCGATCTCCTGGAGCCGCGCGGTCGCGTAGAGCAGGAGGTCGTGCTCCCACGCGGCCACGTTCGCCACGCCGAGTCCGGAGATGTAGCGCAGCGCCTCGCCCAGGCCGATGACGCCTTCGATGTTCGGCGTGCCCGCTTCGAACTTGTAAGGCAGTGAGTTGTAGGTGGTCTTCTCGAAGGAGACGGAGAGGATCATGTCTCCACCGCCCTGCCATGGCGGCATGGCCTGGAGCAGGGCCTGTTTGCCGTAAAGGACGCCAACGCCGGTCGGCGCGTAGACCTTGTGGCCGGAGAATGCGTAAAAATCGCAATCGATGTCGCGCACGTCGACGACTCCGTGCGGGACGCCCTGAGCGCCGTCGATGAGAACGACAGCGCCGGCGGCGTGCGCGAGCTCGGTCATCTTTCTGATGGGATTGACCGTTCCGAGCGCGTTCGAGATGTGCCCGATCGCCACGAGCTTCACCCGGTTGCCGAGCATCTTCTCGTATTCGTCGAGCGACAGCTCACCCTGGTCGTTGACGGGGATGATCCGGAGCCGCGCGCCCTTCTCGTCGCAGATCATCTGCCAGGGAACGATGTTCGAATGATGTTCGATCGCGGAGATGATCACTTCGTCGCCGGCGCCGATGTTCCGGCGGCCCCATGACTGGGCCACGAGGTTGATGCTCTCGGTCGTGCCTCGCGTGAAGACGATCTCCTTCACATCGCGCGCGTTCAGAAAATCCTTCACGATCTTGCGCGCGCCTTCGTACGCCTCCGTGGCGACTTCGCTCAGGTAATGCACGCCGCGATGAACGTTCGAGTTCTCCTCGGCGTAGTACTTCACGATGCGGTCGATGACCGCCTGCGGTTTCTGCGTCGTGGCCGCGTTGTCGAGATAGACAAGGCGTTTGCCACGAACCTCGCGGCGCAGGATTGGAAAATCGCGCCGCACCGTCTCGATGTCGAGTGTGGACGCGGGCCCTGCGGTCTGCGTGAGTACGCTCATCGACGTCCCTCCCGCCGTTCCGGCAGACGCGCCGGCATCTGTTCGAACAGGACGCGGCGGATCTCTTCCTGCACCGGCTGAAGCTTCATGCGGTCGACGATCTCGCCGGCGAACGCATAGACGAGAAGGTTGCGCGCTTCGTCTTCGCCCAGACCGCGCGACCGGAGATAGAACAACGGTTCCTCGGCGATCTGGCCGATCGTCGAGCCGTGATTGCACTTCACATCGTCGTTGTGGATCTCCAGGGCCGGCTTCGAATCGATGATCGCCGACTCGGAGAGGATGAGATTGTGGTTCTCCTGGCGCGACACGGTCTTGACCGCGTCGGGACGGACGAGGACCTTCCCGTCGAACACGCCCCTCGACTGCTCGTCGAGAACGCCCTTGTACAGCTCCTGACTGTCGCAGTGCGGGCTCGCGTGATCGACCGTCGTCTGGTTGTCGATGTGCTGGGTTCCCTTGCCCACGAACAGACCGTCGAGCACCATGCTCGCTCCCTCGCCCGCCAGTACGCCGACTACTTCGTTCCGCACGAGCGCGCCGCCGAGAGTCACGATGCGCGAGGTCACACTGCTCGAACGCCGCTGGTTCACGTAAAGCGCTCCGACGTGGAAGGCGTCACGCGATTCGTTGCCGAACCGATAGTGATCGACGACCGCGCCGTCGGCCGCGGCGATCTCCGTCAGCGCGTTCGTGAAGTACGCGCCGGTCCCGACGTACGTCTCGGCGATCGTCACTTCGCTGTTGCGGCCGGCGACGATGAGATTGCGCGGATGCGACCACACGCCGTCTCCCTCCCCGATGAACAGCAGGTGGATGAATCCGTCGACGACTTTGTTCGCGGGAACTTCGATGAGCGCCCCGTCGACGAACTGCGACGTGTTCAGCGCGACGAGAGCCTGTCCCTCGGCGTCGGCGTACCGGCCGAGGTGCTCTTCGACGGCGCCGCCCGGATCGGAAGCGAGATTGCGAACGATGACACCGGCGTCGCCCGAGCTCTCTACGAGACGACCGTTGACGAAAATCAGCTCAGCAGCCGCGCGCCCGGCCATCGTCGCCGTGATGCCCGCGGGCACGGTTCCCCCGCCACCAGCGGGACGCCACTGCACTTTGGCGACAGGGGCGAGGTTGGTGTACTTCCACTGTTCCAGGCGCGTGGTGGGCCAGCCGAGGGTGCTGAAACGCTCGCCGGCTTTCTGCCGGAGCGACTGCAGAACATCGGGGACGGAAGCGGTCTTCATGTTCACCGCGCCGCGGCGGCCGCCTCCTGGTCGATCCAGTCGTAGCCCTTCTGTTCGAGTTCCTCAGCGAGTTCCTTGCCGCCTGACTTCATGATCCGGCCGTTGGCCAGCACATGAACGTAATCGGGCACCAGGTAACGCAGCAGGCGCTGGTAGTGCGTGATGACGAGCACGGCATGGTGCTCGCTGCGCAGCGCGTTCACGCCGTTCGCAACGATGCGAAGAGCGTCGATGTCGAGTCCGGAATCGGTCTCGTCGAGAATGGCGAGCTTGGGATCGAGCACGGCCATCTGGAAGATCTCGTTCCGCTTCTTCTCGCCGCCGGAGAACCCTTCGTTGACTCCGCGGTTCATGAACTGCTCGTTCAGCTCGACGACCTTCATCTTCTCGCGCGCGAGCTGCAGAAACTCGACCGCGTCGAGCTCTTCCTCGCCACGATGTTTGCGCATCGCGTTCAGGGCAGCCTTGAGGAAATAGATATTGTTCACGCCCGGGATCTCAACCGGATACTGCATGGCCAGAAACACCCCTTCGCGCGCGCGCTCCTCGATCGGCATGGCCAGCAGATCGCGGCCCTCGAAGGTGACGCTGCCGCCGAGCACTTCGTAGCTCGGGCGGCCTGCCAGCACATTGGCCAGCGTCGATTTACCCGAACCGTTCGGGCCCATGATCGCGTGCACTTCACCCGCGCCGACTTTGAGCGACAGCCCCTTCAGAATTTCCTTGCCGTCGATGCCGGCCCTCAGGTCCTTGATCTCTAACATTGAATATCCTTCAATCAACCGACGCTGCCTTCGAGCGACACGCCGAGGAGTTTCTGAGCCTCGACGGCGAATTCCATCGGGAGCTCGCGGAACACTTCCCGGCAGAAACCGTTCACGATCATCGACACCGCGTCTTCAGCCGAGATGCCGCGCTGCTGGCAATAGAAGAGCTGGTCCTCGCCGATCTTCGACGTCGACGCTTCGTGCTCCATCGTCGCGGTCGAATTGCGCACCTCGATGTACGGGAAGGTGTGTGCGCCGCATTTGTCGCCGAGCAGCAGCGAATCACACTGCGAGTAATTGCGCGCCCCCTCGGCACTCTTCATGATCTTCACTTCGCCGCGATAGGTGTTCTGGCCGCGGCCGGCGGAGATGCCCTTCGACACGATCGTCGATCGCGTGTTTTTGCCGATGTGGATCATCTTCGTGCCGGTGTCGGCCTGCTGATAGTTGTTCGTCAGCGCAACCGAATAGAACTCGCCGACCGAGTTGTCTCCCGCCAGGATGCAGCTCGGATACTTCCACGTGATCGCCGATCCGGTCTCGACCTGCGTCCACGAGATCTTCGCGTTCTCCGAAGCTTTGCCGCGCTTCGTGACGAAGTTGAAGATGCCGCCCTTTCCTTCCTTGTCGCCGGGATACCAGTTCTGAACGGTCGAGTATTTGATCGACGCGCCCGGCAGAGCGACGAGCTCCACTACCGCGGCATGCAACTGGTTCTCATCGCGCATCGGTGCCGTGCAACCTTCGAGATAGCTCACCGTGGCGCCTTCGTCGGCGACGATGAGCGTGCGCTCGAACTGTCCCGTACCCGCGCTGTTGATGCGGAAGTAGGTCGACAGCTCCATCGGACAGCGGACGCCCTTCGGGATGTAGCAGAAGGAACCGTCGCTGAAGACCGCGGAGTTCAGCGTGGCGAAGAAATTGTCCGTGTACGGAACGACGCTGCCGAGGTACTTGCGTACGAGATCGGGGTGATCGCGAACGGCGTCGGAGAACGAACAGAAGATGATGCCGAGCTTCGCCAGCTCGGCACGGAACGTCGTGGCGACCGAGACGCTGTCGAACACCGCGTCGACGGCGACACCCGTCAGGCGCTTCTGCTCCTCGAGCGAGATGCCGAGCTTCTCGAACGTCTGGCGCAGCTCGGGATCCACTTCATCGAGACTGTTGAGCTTCTTTTTCTGCTTAGGCGCCGAGTAGTAGATGATTCCCTGGTAGTCGATGGGCGGGTAATGCACGTTCGCCCAGGTCGGCTCCTTCATCGTCATCCAGTGCCGGAACGCTTTGAGACGCCAGTCGAGAAGCCACTCCGGCTCGCCCTTCTTCAGTGAGATCGCGCGAACGATGGCCTCATTGAGTCCGGGAGGAAGAGCATCGGCATCGATGTTGGTGACGAAGCCATACTTGTATTCCTGTTTGGCGATTTCCTGGATTGTCTCGTTCATGATGAATTCGTCCCGCTCACTTCATGCGCCCCGCATCTGCTCTACCGATGTCTCGCTCTGCCCGGCATAAAACTTGGGCAGAACTCCCCGCGTCAGATCGCCCAGCGATACCTGCTCGAACGCGCCCTTGATGGCGGAGTTGATTCCGAACATGAACCGTCGCGACGGGCACGCGATGCGAATCGCGCAGACCGCGTGTCCGGCATCGTCCGTCGTCTCACATTCGGTGAGATCCCACGGCCCTTCCAGCACCGCGATCAGATGACCGAGAGTGACCGCTTCGACATCCGCGTCGAAGGAGTAGCCTCCGCCCGCGCCGCGGTGGGAGTTGATGAGCCCGCCCTGATGGAGCTTCTTGAGCACCTTCGTCACCATCGGGACGGGCAGGTGATAGAAGCCGGCAATTTCCCTCGCAGCGACGACCTGGCCCTGCTTTCGGGCGAGGTAAACGGAGGCGAGGAGGCCGTAATCGGTGAGGCGCGAGATTTTGAGCATGGCGGGCGGCTAAAGAGGACCGGCGGCAAACAGTACCACCTTGGTCCGGTTTGTTCAACAGACCGCCGGCCACCGCCCATTCCCCCGTGACGCCACCCGCCCTCGCCACCGTGACCCCATCCACCCTCGCCACCGTGACGCCATCCGCCGCCCACCCGTGACGCCGCCTTCCCCCGCCCGTGAGTACGACGACACGCCCGTGCAGCGTAGGTCTGAGGGCTCCGCTTTCACGGTGGTGTGGGCGGAGGCGTGACGGTGGAAAGGGCGGGCGGCGTCACGGTTGGGCGGGCGGGCGGCGCGCCATCATCGTTCCCAGCATCGTTGCCACGAGCGTCCCATCCGCGAAGACATCTGCGACCGTCGCGGTGATGGTCCTGCCTGCGCGGATGACGCGTCCTCGAGCGACGAACTCCGCGCCTCGTGCGGGCGCGAGCAGGTTCAGCTTGAACTCGACGCTGACTACGTCGGATCCGGCGGCCATCATCGTCAGCGCCGCGAATCCGCACGCGCTGTCCGCGATGCTCGCGATGACGCCGGCATGCAGGACTCCGGTCTGCTGGCTGAGGTCGTCACGCCATCCGAGGGAGAGATCGACCTCTCCCGGCGCGATCCTCAGCAGCTCGGCGCCGATCACGCGCATCAGGTTCTGCCGCGCGAAACTTTCGCGAACGGCGTCCTGGAAACGGGGATTGAGAACGTCGGCTGGCATACAACCTGCGACCTCGAGAGTATCAATTGACCATGAAAATGTCCGTTCTCGTCTTTGCCCTCGCCACCGCCCTCTTCACTGCGGCGTGCGGGGACGATCGCAACAACCTCCGCCGCGACCAGCAGGAGTACGACGTTGTGCAGGAAGGCGCGGGCGGAACGGTGAGCTCCACGCTGCAGGTGCCGGGAGAGGTCGCCCCACTTCCTCCACTGACCGGCACGAATGCAGATACGACGAGCGCATTCACTCTCCCGACGACAACGGACCCGACCCAGTCCGGACCGCCGGGCACGATCGCCGGAACGTTCCCCACCGGCACCGGGGGCGGGTCGATGCCTTCAGGTTCATCAGGTTCACCGAATCCATCGACGCGCCCGGTTTCCCGGCCGGCACCGACGCCGCAGCCGCAGCCCGTTCCGACGCAGACGCGCGAGCCGGAGCCGATGCCGGCACCAGAGCCGCAGCCGACCACCACGCAGGAACCACGCGAAGAGGAACTCGAGCCGGAACCCGAGCCGGAGCCGCAACCGCGGCCCGAGCCGCAGCCTCCGCCACCCCCGCCACCGAGCAGCACGAACCCGTAATCGCAGTGCGGCAGCCTGGTGCCGCTCGGGCTGGATCTCTGCTGCTCCGCCCTCATGGTCCGACGAGGGCGCGGGCGAGGTCGCCCGCGCTCCACCAGTCCATCCCGACGCTTCACACTCACCATTCACCATTCAACATTCCGCCTCTTCCCTCGAGACCATGCCTTCCCCACTCCGTTAGAATGCCCGCCCATGTCGCGGGTCACCTTTCAATCGCTGATCCTCACGCTGCAGAACTTCTGGGCGGCGAAGGGGTGCATCATCGAAACGCCGCTCGACCTCGAGGTCGGCGCGGGAACGATGCACCCGGCGACGTTTCTGCGCGTGCTGGGACCGGAGCCGTGGAACGTCGGCTATGTGCAGCCGTCCCGCCGTCCCGCTGACGGCCGCTACGGCGAGAATCCGTTCCGCCTCGGCAAGCACTACCAGTTTCAGGTGATTCTCAAGCCTTCGCCACTCGAAGTGCAGGAGCTGTATCTCGACTCGCTGCGCGCCATTGGACTCGATCTCACGCGCCACGACATCCGATTCGAGGAAGACAACTGGGAATCGCCGACCCTCGGCGCATGGGGAGTGGGTTGGCAGATCCTTCTCGACGGCATGGAGATCACCCAGTTCACCTACTTCCAGCAGGCCGGGGGAATCGATCTGTCGCCGATCTCTGCCGAGATCACGTACGGCCTCGAGCGCCTCACGATGTTCCTGTCGCGCGAGAAGTCGGTGTACGACATCGAATGGGGCGGCGGCTTCGGCTACGGACCGATCCGGCAGCAGGATGAATTCGAATTTTCGAAGTATTACTTCGAGGTCGCGGACATCGACCTGCACTGGCGGCTTCTCGATGCGTACGAAGGTGAGGCGCTGCGCTGCCTGGAGCAGAAGCTGGTCCTTCCCGCGTACGAATGGACGCTGAAGTGCTCCCACGTTTTCAACACTCTCGACGCGCGCGGCGCGATCTCCGTCACCGAACGCGTGGGAGTGATCAAACGCGTGCGTGATCTCGCCGTGGCCTGCGCGGGGCAGTATCTCGACGCACGGCGCGAGCTCGGATTTCCACTTCTCGCCGAGAAGGCGTCCTGATGGCGGAGTACTTTTTCGAGCTCGTCGCAGAAGAGATCCCGGCGTGGATGCACGACAGCGCGCAGGCGACGCTCCGGGAGCGCCTGACGAAAGTCGTCGAGGCTTTGGGTGTAGCGGAGGCGGCGTCGAACGTCACGGTCAACAGCACGCCGCGGCGGATCGCTATTTTCCTGACCGGCCTGCCGGAACGGGAAGCGGATCGCGATCAGGAAGTCAAAGGCCCTCCGCGCAAGACCGCGTTCGACGCCGAAGGGAAGCCGTCGCAGGCGCTGGCCGGGTTCCTCAGAAAAAATGCTGCGACCGAGTCGGACATCCTTCCGGCGACGGACGATTACGTTCGTATCCGCAGGCGCATTGCGGGGCGCAACGTCGCTGAAGTCATCCGCGAGCGCATGCCGGAGATCATCGAAACGCTCCGCTGGCCGAAGATGATGCGCTGGGGGAAAGGCGAACATTCCTTCATCCGTCCGGTCCATTCGATCGTGTCGATGTTCGACGGCCGCCCCGCGCCGCTCAGCATCTTCGGCATCGAGTCGGGCACGACGACCATCGGCCATCGCACTCTCGCTCCCGCGCGGGTCGAGGTCACGAACTATAACGATTACGTGACGAAGCTCGAGCTCGCGCGCGTGGTGATCGATGCAACGCGCCGCCGCCATGTCATGGCCGAACGAGCGCGCGTGCTGTCGAACCAGGTGAACGGTGCGCCGGCGGTGGACGTCTCCATCTGGTCGCAGTGGCAATACCTGACCGAGTATCCCGGAGTGGTCCGCGCCGAATTCCAGCGCGACTTCCTGAGCCTTCCCGAAGAAGTGCTCGTCACGGTGATGCGCGTGCACCAGAAGCAGCTTCCGATCCGCGACGAGAAGGGCAACCTGACGAATTACTTCCTCGCCGTCCTCGACAACGACGGCGATCCCGACGGCCACGCGGCGTACGGCAATTCGTTCGTGACGAACGCGAGGTTTGCCGACGCGAAGTTTTTCTACGAGACCGACCGCCGGCGGAAGCTCGCTGACCGCGTGGAGTCACTCTCGCACCTGCAGTTCCAGGAAAAGCTCGGGAACTATCTCGATAAGACCCGCCGCATCGAAGCGATCGCCGCGGCGGTCCGCGCAGAGACGGGGGTCGATGCGGAATCGGCCAGGACAGCGGCGCATCTCTGCAAAGCCGACCTCGTCACCGAGATGGTGAAAGAGTTCACGGACCTCCAGGGAAAGATCGGCGGGATCTACGCCCGCGAAGAGGGACAGCCTGAAGTCGTGTGGCAGGCGGTGTACGACCACTACCTGCCGGTGAACATCGACGACACGCTGCCGCGGAGCGCAGTCGGCGCAGTGGTCTCGATCGCCGACAAGATCGATACGCTGGCAGGGTTCTTCCGCATCGGCGCGCGGCCCACGGGATCGAAGGATCCCTTTGCACTGCGCCGTGCCGCTCAGGGCATCGTGCAGATCCTTCTCAATCGCGACCGGCGTCAGGTCAAGATCGGCATCGACCGGCTGATCGACATCGCCATCGCCGCCCACGGAGTCGACGGCGCTGAGGCCGGCACCCTCCGGGACGACCTGCTTGCGTTCTTCGCCGAACGTGTGCGAACGATCCTCGAAGCATCGGCGTGGGGATTTGCGTACGACGAGATCGCGGCGACGATGGAAGCCGGCTGGGCTCCCTCACTGTCCGATCTCGTGGACCGCACGGCCGCGATCAAAGCGATGCGCACGGACTCGAATTTCCTTTCCGTCCTCGACTCCGCAAAACGAATCGCCAACATCACCGCCGGAGAAGAGTCGGCAGCCGTCGACACGCGCCGTCTTCAGGAACCGGCGGAGAAACGGTTGAACGAGCTTGCAGGAGTCGTCGGCGAACAGATCAACGAGATGGTCGCGGAGCGCCAGTACCGCCCCGCGCTCGAGTCTTTCGCTGGACTGGCGCCCGAGCTGGAGACATTCTTCAACGAAGTGATGGTCATGGTCGATGACCCGGCGTTGAGGAAGAACCGCGTCGCGTTGCTTCGCAGAATCGGCGGTGTGGCCATGAAGATCGCCGACGTCACGAAGATCGTCGTCGACAGGCGTGACTACCGCGCGTGAGACGCCGCGCATTCTTCGCCCTCCTCCTTCTCGCCGGCGCATGCCGGAACGAGCCCGCAGCACCCGCAGCCTCCGCGCGGCCGGCACCACCGCCTCCAATCGAGGCCGAGCGCACGAATCTCCTCAACGTCGGATTCGGCGCTGCCGTCATCTCACGCACGGCTGAACTGACGCTCGATCACTCCGCGGTGCGTGCGATCGACGGCGATCCCGCGTCGCGATGGAGCTCACCGCCGGGCGATCCTCAACAGACGATGACCTTTTCACTGGCCGCGCCGGTCCGAGTCGAAAAACTGGGATTGCTCGCTCCTTCGGCGCCGCCGGTCACGATTCGGACAGTCACGCTCGAGACTTCGCCGGACGGAACGACGTTCACTCCGATCCAGGGCGTTCAGTTAAAGCCGACAGACGAGATTCAGTGGTTCGACGCCGCGATCCCCTCGGCGCGCTACGTTCGTGTGACCGTGGGCGAGGGCGGATCCTCGCTGGCGACCCTTCAGTCCGTTCACGTCAGAGGCGAGTGGCTCCAGCCTCCCTCCGTCGCCCCGATCGCGGACTGCTGGGCCGTCAACGAGACGACCGGCAACTTCGCCGAACGCGGGGGGCGGGTCGCAGCATGGCTCGATACCGCGCCGGAGAAAACCCAGCTCGATGGCGGGCGTTTCGGCGCCGTGTACCGCTTCGCCTGGGCTCGCGGACCCCAGTGGGGCCTAGGGTTGATCACTCTCTCGCCTGACGGGAAACGTCTCACCGGCATGAAATGGCACGAGCTGGGCGGCGGCCACGCGTTCAGCACCAGTTGGTTTGGCGAGCGGCGGTCCTGCGCTCCCGCGGGCATGCAACCCGACATCGTCGTCGACACCTTCCTGCGCCGGGCCGGGTGGTATCCCCTCTTCAGCCTCCACTTCGACGAGAAGGACGCGGTGGTCGAGCAGGCCAGCGGCGAGGCGTTCGGGATCATCGAGAACATCGTGAGGGGTCTGCCGTCACAGCGAATCCGGCTGGCAGCGCGCGAATATCACGAGAGCACGCCGGAGGCGAACCGCCGGCGCGCGGAAACGAGGCTTCGAACGCTGCGCGATGCGCTCACAAAACGCGGCCTCGATCTCTCCCGCGTCGACTTTGCACCCCTCGGTGCCGACGAGCCGCGCATCGCGATTCCGACCGAGGCGATGCGCGTCATGCATGGAACGGTGGAGATTCAGGTTGCGCCGGATGGCCGGTCCGCTTTTTGAAGCATAATCCGCGAGCTTCCACGAGGTTCGTTCAATGGAGAAATTCGTCTACTACTTCGGCGACGGGAAAGCCGAAGGCAACGGGAAAATGAAGGATGTCCTCGGCGGAAAAGGCGCCGGACTCGCCGAGATGACCAACATCGGCGTGCCGGTGCCGCCGGGATTCACAATCTCCACCGCGGTCTGCACCTGGTTCTACGCGCACGAGAAGAGCTATCCGCCCGGGCTGCGCAAGGAAGTCGGCGAGCACCTCGCCGCGGTCGAAAAGTCCGTGGGCCGGAAGTTCGGCGATCCTTCGAAGCCGCTCCTCGTATCGGTCCGCTCCGGCGCCCGCGCCTCGATGCCGGGCATGATGGACACCATCCTGAACCTTGGCCTCAACGACGCGACGGTCAAGGGACTCGCTGCGTCGTCCGGTGACGACCGCTTCGCGTTCGATTCGTACCGGCGCTTCATCCAGATGTATTCCGATGTCGTCCTCGAGATCGATCGCGACCACTTCGAGCACGAGCTCTTCGCGCTACGCGATCGAGCCGGCGTGGCCACGGATGCCGAGATCCCCGCGAAGGATCTGCGCGCGCTCGTCGAGACGTACAAGGGCATTGTCCGCGAAAAATCAGGCAAGGACTTTCCGCAGGACGTCACCGAACAACTGTGGGGCGCGATCGGCGCCGTCTTCAACTCGTGGAACAACGCGCGCGCGATCACCTACCGGAAACTCAACGGCATACCGGCCGAGTGGGGAACCGCGGTGAACGTGCAGTCGATGGTTTTCGGCAACATGGGCGACGACTGCGCGACGGGGGTCGCGTTCACGCGCGATCCGTCTACGGGCGCGAAACGTTTCTACGGCGAGTACCTCCCCAATGCGCAGGGCGAAGACGTCGTCGCCGGCATTCGTACGCCGATGCCGATCACGAAGGCGCAGGTCATCGGCGACGAGAAGTCGCTCGAAGAAACGATGCCGGCGGTCTTCGCGCAACTGCAGGACGTCTACCGCAAGCTGGAGTCGCACTACCGCGACATGCAGGACATCGAGTTCACCATTCAGTCCGGCAGGCTCTATCTGCTCCAGACGCGCACCGGAAAACGGACCGGCTTCGCCGCGGTCAAGATCGCGTGCGACATGGTGGACGAGAAGTTGATCGAGCCGCGCGAGGCGGTCGAGCGCGTCGAAGCAAATCAGATCATCCAGCTCCTCGCGCCCGTGTTCGACACCAAAGACAAGAACAAGGCGCTCCAGGGTGGGAGACAGCTCGCGCGCGGGCTGCCCGCCGGACCCGGCGCCGCGGCCGGACGCATCGCCTTCAACGCCGAGCGCGCCGTGGCCATGGCGAAAGACGGCCCGGTCATTCTGGTCCGCGTCGAGACATCGCCTGAAGACATCGCCGGCATGCACAGCGCGGTCGGCATCCTGACGACGCGCGGCGGTCTCACGTCGCACGCTGCCGTCGTAGCGCGAGGCATGGGGCGGCCATGCGTCGTCGGCGCCGGGTCGCTCCGCGTCGATTACAGCCGCGGCGAGCTCAAGGCGGAAGGCAAGGAACCCCTCGAAGAAGGCGACTGGCTGTCGATCGACGGCACCACCGGCGAGATCATGAGCGGCCAGGTTGCTACCCGCCATTCGGAAGTCGTTCAGGTCCTGCTCGAAGGAACGCTCGCGCCCGAGAAATCAGAAGTCTTTCAGAACTTCGACCGGCTGCTGAAGTGGGCAGATTCGATTCGCAAGCTCGGGGTCCGCACGAACGCCGACACACCGAACGACGCGAGAGTGGCGCGCCTCTTCGGCGCGGCGGGCATCGGCCTTTGCCGCACCGAGCACATGTTCTTCCAGGAGGAGCGCCTCCTGCGCGTGCGCGAGATGATCCTGGCCCGTAACGAAGAAGGACGCCGCCGCGCACTCGCCGAGCTGCTGCCGTTCCAGACCGGAGACTTCGAAGGCATCTTCCGCGAGCTCCACGGACTGCCCGTGACGATCCGGCTCCTCGATCCTCCGCTGCACGAGTTCCTTCCGCAGACCGAAGCGCAGATCTCGACCGTTGCCCGTGACATGAACTGGGGCTTCGTGGAGCTGCGCGCCAAGGTCGCGCAGCTCCACGAATCCAACCCGATGCTCGGCCACCGCGGCTGCCGCCTCGGCATCACCTTCCCCGAGATCTACGAGATGCAGGTGCGCGCGATCTATTCAGCGGCATGCGCCGTGAAGAAGGAAGGGATCGACGTCCAGCCCGAAGTCATGATCCCGCTCGTCGGCACGACCAAGGAGCTGGAGATCACTACAGAGATGGTGCGCCGCGTGGCGGCCGAAGTGATCAAGGAAGCCGGCGTCGAGGTGCCGGTCATCGTCGGCACGATGATCGAGATCCCGCGCGCCGCGCTCATTGCCGACAAACTGGCAGCCACCGCCGAGTTCTTCTCCTTCGGTACGAACGACCTCACACAGATGACATTCGGATACTCGCGCGATGACGCCGGAACGTTCCTGCCCGAGTTCGTCGACAAGAAGGTTCTGCCGAAGGATCCGTTCGAGTCGATCGACCAGGAAGGCGTCGGGCAGCTCGTCCGTCTGGGAACGAAGCTCGGCCGCCAGACGAACGCCAAGCTGAAAGTTGGAGTCTGCGGCGAACATGGCGGCGACCCCGATTCCATCCGATTCTTCCGAAGCTGCGACCTCGACTACGTCTCGTGCTCGCCGTACCGCGTTCCCGTCGCGCGCCTGGCCGCTGCCCAGGCGGAGCTGGAACACAAGGCGTACGAGGGATGATCCGATTTTGGATTTTGGATCTCGAGTGACTCGACCCTGTCAATCCAAAATCCAAAATCGCAAATCCAAAATCCCCTAGTCCTCCGGCCCCGCCGGCTCCAGCGCCAGCGCCGCTTTTTCCCGCCGGCTGTGCCGGATCCACAGCGCCACCGCGACGAGGACGATGATGAGCAGGCCCCACTTTTCGGCGTGCTCGTAACGGCCGAGCAGGGTCTGCACGGCGGCGCCAAAGTAGTAGCCGAGCGCGGTTACGCCGATCGCCCAGATCATGCAGCTGATCGCTTCATAGATCAGGAACTTGATCAGCGAGATCTTCGAGATTCCCACTACCACCGCGCAGGTGATGCGCAGTCCGTAGAGCCATTGCGTGACGATGATCGCCGCCACGCCGTACCGCTCGAACATGCGGATGCTCTTGCCGAAGTGGCGCTGCATCTTCGGATAGCGGTCGAGGAGCCGGACCCCATGGCGCCGCCCCAGCCAGAACCAGAAAAAGTGGCCCAGGTAGGCCCCCAGGAACCCGATGAGCGTGACGGCGACGACACCCAGGCGGCCGCGTTCGGCGAAAAAGCCGGCGATGACGAGAATCGCCTCTCCCTCGAGAAAGGTCCCGAGGAAAACGGCCAGATAACCGAACCTTTCCAGCAGGGCTTCAGGCGACATTCAGGCTCGGCCGGCCTTCCCGAATCGGGGTGGGGTGAAATGGATACGCCACGGGTAGCATTACAGCAGGTCGGAGGCCGATCATGAAGCGATTGCTGGCAATTCCCGCCGTGGTGCTGCTCACGCTCCCGCTCGCTGGGGAAGAGGCGAAAGCTCCAAAGAGCGCCCCGAAGCCTCTCACCGACTCAGCGTCCAAAGCCCCGGCCGAGTCTCCGCTCGTCGCAGCCGCAAGGAAAACACGCCGCGGCAGCGGCAAATCGATCGTGATCACCGATGAGAGCGTGAAGAAGTCGAAGGGCCACGTCACCAGCACGACCATCGTCTACACGCCTCCCGCGATTCCGGAAAAGCCTTCACAGCCGGCCGACGTGGTGATGCTCAAAGACCGCGCGAAAAAGCAGGAAGAAGCGCAGAAAAAGGCCGAAGACGGGAAGCTTGGCCAAGAAAAAAAGCAGAAAGAGCTCGCGCGCCGCGCCGCGCTCGCCGAAGCCTCTGAGAACTCCCAGGGCGGAATCGACGACGGCGTCGATCCGGCGCAGCTCGAGCGCGACCTCGCGGCGGAAGCGGCGAAGAAACCGTAGCTCTCCGCCACGCGCGCTTCTTCTTCGGGTGAGTCAGGGCTTCGGTTCGATTTGGACCTTGGACCCTGGACCCTGGACCTTCGAGCTTAGACTCAGGCCGGTGACGTCACTCCCAAGGTCCAAGGTCCAGGGTCCAAGGTCCATCATCCCCCTCACCGCTCCGAACGGGTCGACCCGAAGGAGTCCTGGACGCTCTCGCGAGACTCCACGGTGCGTAGCACCTTTTCGAGCAGCACCCAGATCTGGTCGAGGCTCTGCTCGATCCGAGTCAGGCGCTGATCGAGATCGCCTGAATCGAGCTCCGCGATGAGGTCCCAGAACACCGGATCCGTGGGCCGGGTCTCGGGACGCTTCACCGACAGCGTGTCATCGGGCGAAACTTCGTCGGGATAGATCTTGTCGATGATCGTGCGGATGGAGCTTTCCGGCGCGATGAGCGGCGAGATCTCCATCGCCACCGCGTCTTCCAGCCGCTCCACCACTTCGAGATCGGTGGGATCGGCCATCGCCACTTCGAGGCGGTTTTTCTCGTCGATCCGAACCGGCACGGCCTTACATTCGTGCGCGAGGGCGCGGTTCATCTTGCGGATCAGCTTCTTGGGAATCTCGATGTGCAGAAGGCTGATGCATGGGATGTCGATCTGTTTCGACAGAAACGCGGCGAGCACGTTCTCATCGATGAATTTCAAGTCGACCAGCGTCGACCCGAAGCGCTTGCCGGTCTGTCGCTGTTCGGCGAGCGCGATCTGCATCTGCACTTCATCGATGAGGTTGGCGGCGAGCAACATGTCGCCGAGGTTCTGCCGCTGCATGGGGAGCAATGGTAGCGAAAAAGAAACCCCTCCGTTGGACGGATGACCCAACTACCGTTCGGACTCCGCCTTGAGAGCCCGGGACATGAGCCGCTGGATGGCGTCGCGGGGCGACTCGTTCTCGTACAGAACGCGGTACATCTCCGAGGCGATGGGCATGTCGATCTGATACAGCGCCGACAGCGCGAAGGCCGATCGAGACGTTTTCACCCCTTCGGCTACGAAGCGAGCCTCATCGAGGATGTCCGTCAGCTTCTTTCCGCGTCCGAGCTCGACGCCGACCGTCCGGTTGCGCGACAGCGAGCCGGTGCACGTGAGCACGAGGTCGCCCATTCCTGCGAGTCCGGCAAATGTCTCGAGGCGTCCACCCGCATTCAAGCCGAGGCGGGTTATCTCGTGCAGGCCACGCGTGACGAGCGCCGCGTTCGTGTTGGAGCCGAGGCCCAGGCCTTCGACGACGCCGGCAGCGATGGCGATGACGTTCTTGAGAGAACCACCCAGCTCTACGCCGGCGACGTCCGCGGAGTGGTACAGCCGGAACGTTGCGCACGACAGGGTGCGCTGGATCTCCTGCGCATACTCAATGTCCGATGACGCGATAACCGCCGCCGTCGGGTCGCCGCGGGCAACTTCTCTGGCGAACGTCGGTCCCGACAGCGCGGCGAAGGCGATGAGATTCTCGCCGACGACGCTCTTCGTCACCTCTGACATCCGAGCCAGCGTTTCGTTCTCGATGCCCTTCGTACCGGAGATCACGCGGAACCGGCGGTTCATCCGCTGCGTCAGCTCGGTGAGCACCTGCCGGTAGTGATGGCTCGGCGTCACCATGAATACGGTGTCGCTGTGCGCAGCGGCCTCGTCGAGATCGCCAGTGACCGCGATCCGGGAACTCAGCTCGACGTTGGGCAGATAGGCCGCGTTCTGTCCCGTGCGGGCGACGCTTTCAGCGATCTCCGGATTGTGTGACCACATCAGGACGTCGTGGCCGCACCGCGCGATGACCACGGACATCGCCGTTCCGAACGACCCGGCGCCGATGACCGTGATTTTCATCAGTCGTCCTTCCTCTGACCCATGCGCCGCTCCTTGTTCTGGGCGAGCCGGGCGATGTTGGAATGGTGCTTCGCGATGACGACGAACGCAATGACGACGCTGATGACGATGTGCCAGAACGGCGCGTGAACGACGAGGAAGCGGAAGAAGAGTGGAATCGAGGCTGCGCTGAGGATCGACGCGAGCGAGACATACCGCGTGGCGATGATCACGATGAGAAATACGATCGCGCCGGCTGCCACCACACGCGGCTCGAGCGCGAGGAAGACGCCCGCGGCCGTTGCCACGCCTTTGCCGCCGTGAAAACGGAGCCACACGGGGAAGATGTGCCCCAGCACTCCGATCAGCCCCGCCATGGCCACCCAGAAGTGGCGAGACTGCAGGGCCGAAGCCGATCCTTCCGCGAACGTCCATTGGGGCAGCTCCACCATCCACCGCGCGAGCGCGATGACCGCGTAGCCTTTGGCCAGGTCGAGCAGGAGGGCCACGATTCCGGGCGCTTTCCCGAAGTTGCGCGCGACGTTGGTCGCGCCGACGTTGCGGCTGCCGTGCTGGCGGATGTCCGCGCCCGCGACCATCCGCACGACGAGATAGCTGAACGGGATCGACCCGATCAGATACGCGAGGATGAGAAGGCCGGCGGGCAGCATCAGAGGGATTGTATGGCCAGGCAGGGATGCGATTTTGGATTTTGGATTTTGGATTTTGGATTACCTGTCGAGAGATCCAATCCAAAATCCAAAATCCAAAATCCAAAACTGTGCTACATGCCCTCGAAGGCATTCTCCAGATCGCCGATCAGATCCTCGATGTCCTCAATCCCCACCGAGATGCGGACCAGCCCCGGTGTGATGCCGAGGCGCTTCCGATTTTCAGGGGGCACGGAGCCGTGGGTCATCGATTCCGGGTGGGAGATCAGCGTCTCCACACCGCCCAGCGATTCGGCCAGCGAGCAAAGCTTCACGCGATCGAGGAACGCCTTCGCGTTCTCGCGCGTTCCGAGCTCGAACGAGATCATCGATCCGAAGCCGTTCATCTGCCGCTTCGCGAGCGCGTGCTGAGGATGATCAGGAAGCCCCGGGTAGTTGACCTTCTTCACCTTCCGGTTGCTGGCGAGGTACCGGGCCATGGCCACGCCATTCTCCTCATGGCGTTTCATGCGCACGGCGAGCGTCTTCGTTCCGCGGAGAACGAGCCAGGAATCGAACGGCGAGAGAATTGCGCCGACCGCGTTCTGCAGGAACCCGACTTTCTCAGCAAATTCGTCGGAATTCGACACGACCACACCGCCGACGGAGTCGGAGTGCCCATTGAGAAACTTCGTCGTTGAATGGACGACCACGTCCGCGCCGAGCTCGATCGGCCGCTGAATGTACGGCGAGCAGAAGGTGTTGTCGACCACCACCATCGCGCCTGCACGATGCGCGACATCGGCGCACGCGGCAATGTCGCTGATCCGCATCATCGGATTCGTCGGCGTCTCCAGATAGAGGACCTTCGTCTCCGGTTTGATCGCCGCGCTTACGGAGTCGATGTTCGACGTGTCCACGTACGTGAACGTGAGCCCGAACTTCTCGAGCACCCGGTGAAAAAGGCGGAATGACCCCCCGTACATGTCTTCGCCGGCGACGACGTGATCTCCGGCCTGCAGCGTGCGGAAGACGACGTCGATCGCCGACATGCCCGACGCGAAGCAGTGCCCGTGCCTCCCGCGCTCGAGCGCGGCGAGATTGGCTTCGAGCGCGGAGCGCGTCGGATTCTTCGTGCGCGCGTACTCGTAGCCTTTGTGGCGTCCGAGCTCCGGCTGCACGTACGTCGAAGTCTGATAAATCGGGATCGTCACCGCGCCGGTGTGCGGCTCCGGCTCTTGACCCGCGTGAATGCAGTCTGTTGCGAAGCCCATGATTTCCCTCACTCAGCTTCGGTTGGTTTCGCCCACTTCGAATAGATGCCTTTGGACATGTAGCGTTCTGCCGCGTCGGGGATCACGGTCACCACGCGTTTTCCGCGGCCGAGTTTCCGCGCGACCTGAAGCGCCGCCTCGACGTTTGCGCCCGCAGAGGACGCGCCCAGAATCCCTTCTTCGCGCGCGAGGCGGCGGACCATCGTGAACGCCGGGTCGTCTTCCACCATGATCACGTCGTCGACGAGCGACATGTCGAGGACCGGAGGGATGAACGTCGACGCGCCAATCCCCTCCACTTCGTGGGGGCCGGCTTCGCCGCCCTTGAGGATCGACCCCTGCGGCTCGACGACGACGCAGTAGACGTCAGCGATCCGTTCGCGCAGATACTTCGCCACGCCGGTGAACGTGCCGCCTGTACCTGCTCCGGCGACCCATCCGTCCACGCGCCCTTCCATCTGTTCGAAGATCTCCGGCGCCGTCGTCTCGTAGTGCGATTCCGTGTTGAACACATTGCGGAACTGCTGCGGCACATACGAGTTCGGAATCGACCTCGCCAGCTCCTCGGCTCGCGCGATGGCGCCCTTCATCCCGGCGTCTTTCGGCGTCAGCTCGACGCGGCCGCCAAGGGCCTTCATGACTTCCTGTTTCTCGATGGAGAAGTTCTCGGGCACGCAGAGGATGACCTGGTAGCCCATGCCTGTCCCGGCGAGCGCGAGGGCGATGCCGGTATTGCCCGCGGTCGGCTCGATGATCGTGCCGCCCTTCTTCAGAAGTCCGGCGCGCTCGGCACGGGCGATCATGCCGGCACCGATGCGGTCCTTGATCGATCCGCCGGGGTTGAGGAACTCCAGCTTCACGAAGATGTCGGCGTCATCGCGACCGGGGATGTTGCGCAGCCGGACCATCGGCGTGTTTCCGATGAGATCGAGGACGTTGTCGACGGGAGTGGGCAGAGGACGGGCAGTCAAAGCGGGCGCATTATGCATTGCCTAGCGCGATCATTGCCATCACTGGCGGAGGCGGATGCGACGCGATGCATCCCGAGCGAAGCGTTTTCTGCATCCCGAGCGCAGCGAGGGATCTCCGGAAGCACCGGCAGGATCATTCAACATTCAACATTCAACATTCAACATTCGACATTCAACATTTCGGTCCTCCGTCGCAGGGAGACGGGAATGGTGAATGTTGAATGTTCAATGTTGAATTAAATGTTGAATGATCCTGGGAATGATCCTGCCGGTGATACCGGAGATCCCTCGCTTCGCTCGGGATAAACATAAAAGGCGGGCCTCGCGGCCCGCCTTTTCCTACTTCATTGAATGCTTAGAGTCTCAGGCCCAGCTGGACGGGCGTGAGGAGGAGCGGCGCTGGTTATAGCAGTCGCGGCAGTAAACCGGCTTTCCGCTCACGGGGGTGAAGGGTACTTCGGTCGCGACTCCGCAGCTGTCGCACGTCACGCTGACCATCTGGCGCTCGCGGGAGCCACCATTGCCGTCACGGGCCGTCTTCCGCTTGTCGCGGCAGTTCTTGCAGCGCTTCGGCTCGTTGGTGAAGCCGCGCTCCGCATAGAAGGCCTGCTCATTCTTGCTGAACACGAATTCCTGTCCGCAATCGGCGCAGTTGAGGGACTTGTCGTTGAATGTATCCATGAACCTTTGATCTCCTAAGTTGTACAACTGGAACTGATGTTTGCCGCAGCGTGACACGCGCGGGGTGCCGCGACCAATTGCCCCCGCATCTGGATTGGTACCACCCTTCTTCGGATCAGCCCCCTTCCGGAACGAAACGCAATACGGCCCCGCGAACGCACGTGCTGTTCTTAGGTGTGATCATGTATTGGATTCGTTGGGCTGAGTTTTAGCATACGTATTCCAATGAAGGCAACGACTTACGGGTGATCTTCAAATAAGAATGCACAAGGTTCGTGTCGGTCCGGCAGGATGGAGTTACACCGACTGGGAAGGAACCGTTTATCCGAAGCAAAGATCGAAATTCGACCCGCTCGCGTACCTGGCCAGCTTCTTCGAAACGATCGAGATCAACTCGCCCTTCTACCGCATCCCTCCACCCGCCCACGCGAAGAGCTGGGCGCGCCGCGTCGGCAGTAATCCTGACTTCCGGTTCACCACCAAGGTCTTCCGCGGCTTCACGCACGAGAAGGCTTCGCTGACGCCGGATGACGTCAAGGCCTTCAAGCTCTACCTCGACCCCCTCATGGACTCCGGCCGCCTCGGCGCCCTGCTGCTGCAGTTTCCATGGAGCTTCAAGAACAGCGACGAGTCACGCGCAAAACTCGAGCAGCTGTTCCATGCGTTCGCCGAATACCCGAAAGCGCTGGAGGTCAGGCATGCCTCGTTTCAGAACGACGAGTTCCTCCGCTTCCTCGACGAGCAGGGCGTGGGATTCGTGAACGTCGACCAGCCGCTCTTTCATGACTCGGTCAAGCCGTCCGACGCGGTGACGGGCCCTGTCGCGTACGCGCGCTTTCATGGAAGGAACTACGAGAAGTGGTTCGCGCACGAAGAGAGCTGGGAGCGCTACAACTACCTGTACTCGAGGGATGAGCTCGAGCCGTGGGTCGAGAGGATCGAGACCATGGCCAGAAGCCAGGACACGTACGTGATCACGAACAATCACTTCCGAGGCCAGGCCATCGTGAACGCGGCGGAGTTGAAGGAGGCACTGGGACAGGGAGGAAAAGTCCCGCCGCAGGTGAAAGAGGCCTATCCGGAGCGATTCAGGTGACAACGAAAGCCGTGCCGATGGCGCTGTGGCCGGAGGGCGATGCGTGGGGCGGTGGTGGCCGTTTCGAAAACCGGAAAGACCGGCCGGCCGGAAGAAACGCGGCGCGAAAACTCTTCCAAGGGGCATCGCGGCTTACCGCGGCCAATGGAAACGTCAGCCGAACAGGAACTTCGCCGCCGCGACGAGGTATTCAAAGCCCTCGTCGAGAACACCCCCGATCTCATCGCGCGTTTCACCCGCGAGCTCCGCCGCTGCTACGTCAACCCCGCAATCGAGCGCCTGACCGGCCTGCCGTACTCGGAGCTGGTCGGCAAGACGCTCGGCGAGCTCAATTTCGACGCACGATTCAGCGCACCGATCGAGCAGGCGCTGCGGGACGTCTTCGCCACAGCCACGGAGCGAACGATGGAAGCGTTCCTGCCCAGCCCGGCCGGCGAGCGGATCTACCAATTGCGCATCGTTCCAGAGTTCACGCGGACCGGAGAAGTCGAGTTCGCGCTCGTCATCAGCCGCGACATCACGACGATCCGGCACGAGGAAGCGGAACACCGGCGGCTCCAGCGCGAGCTGGAGCATGCGAACCAGCTGATCGGGCTCGGGCGGGTTGCGTCCGCGATGTCACATGAATTCAACAACGTGCTCATGGGGATCCAGTCGTTCGCCGAGATTGTGTTGCGGTCAGGTCACGAGCCGCGCGTGCTCGATGCGGCGAGCCGCATCCTTCAATCGGTCGTCCGGGGCCGTGCCATCACGGAGGAGCTGCGCGCATTCGCGCGCCCTCAGGCGCCGGCTCGCAGTCCCATCGACGTTCGCTCGTGGCTGTACGAAGCGTTTCTGAACGAGTTGCCCGATCATGTGACGTTCGAAATCGAAGTCGAAGGAACGCCCAAGATTCACGGCGACCCGCTGCAACTCACCCAGGTCATCGCCAACATCATCGTCAACGCGCGCGAGGCGATCGGAGGCGAGATAGGGTCGGTCCGCCTGAGAGCGAACACAAGCGCCGACGGAACGCTCGTCGAGATCACCGTCACCGACGACGGCCCGGGGATCGATCCGCGGGCGCGGGCGCGCATCTTTGAACCGTTCTTCACGACCAAGGAAGGCGGCACCGGTCTCGGACTGGCGATCGCTCATCAGGTCATCGCCTTGCACGGTGGCCAGCTTTCTGTCGAGAACAACGCGTCTCGGGGAACCATGGTTCGAATCGCCCTCCCGTCGACCGCGAGCGCGGATGAGCATCCCTCGGCCACTCGTCCCGCCGCCACCGCTGCGCCGCGGCGTCCGGAGAGGATCCTCTTCGTCGAAGATGATGAAGCCGTGGCGGCGGGCGTGATCGCTCTGCTGGAGGACGAGCACATCTTTGTACGGCGTGCGCGCGATGGCGCCGAGGCGCTCAGGATCCTTCGGGATTACCAGCCCCAGGCTTTGCTGATCGACATCAATCTTCCCGACTGGAACGGCTTCGACCTGTATGACGAGGTCACCGCCTCGTTCGAGCCGCTCCCGGTCGTCTTCGCGTCGGGCCACGCGGACGCCGGGCGACTCGGCAGTCTGAAGACATCCGCTCCCGTGCGCATGCTGAAGAAGCCGTACGCAATCGACACGTTGCTCGAGGCTCTCGAGACCCTGGCCGCGGTTGGGTGACAGAGGGCCTGTCCCGAGGTTCCCTCTCAGAGGTCCAGGGCGCACAGAGAAGACTCGGAGTCTCCTCTGTGCATCTCTGTGCTCTCTGCGCCCTCTCTGGTGATCGCCGCATCCAAAGTGTGCAAAAGTGAACAACCTGGCGATCGCTCTCCTGCCAAGATGGTTGACCGGACCGAGACCGCCGACATGGTCCCCGGTGCGGTTCGGTATGAACGCGCCAGCCAAAGAAGAACTGAAGTCGATCGCGGCGAGGGTGCTTCATCGTCGCCTCGACTCGAGCGCGAGTCCGGATCCGGAGAAGATGCTGTCCGCGATCGGGCGCGCGTGGGATGACGCCGGGAAGCTGCTGGCCCCGATCATAGGAGAGGCGGGCTTCAGCGCGTTGCGTTCGCGGGCATTGCACCTCGCCCAGCGCGAATACCCTCCGGACAGGGCGGCGGCGCCAACGGCGGCGGAAAAGCTGCCAGTCGACCTCGAGACCTGGCTCCAGCAGTTCGAGCCGGCGCTTACCATCGAGGCTGCATCGGCGATGTTTTCGGCGTTCGCAAACCTTCTTCACAACCTGATCGGCGAGCGATTGACGATGCGTCTCCTGCGAAAGGCGTGGCCGGAAGGCTTCCCACCCCCGGAGTCGAAGGAGACTGGACCATGACAGACAGCGTAACGATCCGCCAGCTTGAAACGGGGGTGCCGGGACTGGACGCCATCCTCGGAGGAGGCCTCCCGGAGTTCTCCTTCAATCTCATCGCAGGCGCGCCCGGCTCAGGGAAGACGACGCTGGCGCAACAGATCATGTTCGGGCTCTGCACCGGAAACCTCCGGGCGATCTACTTCACAGTCGTTGGTGAGCCGCCGCTGAAGATGCTCCGCTACCAGCAGCAGTACACGTTCTTCGACATGGATCGCGTCGACGATTCGATCCGGTTCGTGAACCTCGGGGAGGATCTGATCGGCGGCTCGCTCGAGAAGGTCCTGGCACGCATCGTCCGCGAAGTGGAAGCAGTGAATCCCGCCGTCGTGATCGTCGACTCTTTCCGCTCGATCGCGCAATCGGCCGCCGGAAGTGCGCGAACGGCGGACCTCGACCTGCAGCACTTCGTCCAGCAGCTCGCCATCAGGCTGACCGGCTGGGAATCGACCACCTTCCTCGTCGGCGAATACGACCCTTCGGAAACAGTGCACAACCCCGTCTTCACGGTAGCAGACGGGGTCCTGTGGCTGGACCAGAGCGTCGACCGCAATTCAGTCGTCCGCAAGATTCAGGTCATGAAGATGCGGGGGCAGGGGCCAAGCCCTGGATTGCATACCTACCGGATCACGAGCGACGGCATCGAAGTGTTTCCGCGCGTCGTCATCGGCGAAGCTGAGAAGGAAACGAGGGACAGCAGGGAAAAGCGCCTGTCGATCGGGGTTCCCAGGCTCGACGAGATGCTCGGTGGGGGAATCCCCCCGAGATACTCCGTGCTGGTCGCCGGACCATCGGGGTCAGGTAAGAGCGTGCTGGCGACGCAGTTCATCATGGAGGGCGTCCATCGAGGCGAGCCCGGAATTGTCGCGGTGTTCGAGAAAAGGCCGAGTGTCTATTCCGAGGTTGCGCCGGGCGGTCATGCTTTCGAGGAAATGGTGCGCGCGAGACGGATCGGGATCGTCCAGATGCGGCCCCTGGATCTTTCGATCGATGAAACGCTGCACGAGATCGTCGAAGAGATTTACCGCCGCAAGGCCAAACGGCTGGTGATCGATTCACTCTCCGGCTTCGAGCTCGCACTGGCTCCGACGTTCCGCGAGGATTTCCGCGAGTCGCTCTATCGCATGGTGGCCGTGCTCACTTCCAAGGGTATTACGATGCTGATGACCGCCGAACTCGAGGACAGCTATTCCGATCTTCGGTTCAGCCCGCACGGAACGGCGTTTCTGACTGACGCGATCATCGTCCAGCGATACATCGAGCTGGACGGGCGCCTGCAGCCGATCATGGCCGTGGTCAAGGTCCGGGGGAGCGCCCATAGCAGAGATTTCCACGCTTTCAGCATCACGAACGAGGGGATCGTGGTGGGCGAACCGATGGCGGGTTATCGGGGACTGCTCACCGGAACACCGGTGCAGGACGGCGGATGAACAAACTGCCGATGCGCGAAAAACGAAAAACGAAAGCGAAGCCCTCTGCTCCGGATAGCGTGGATGCTCGCGAAGCGGCGGTGGCTCAGGCCTGGGTCGACCTGGAAACGGTCATGGGTGACCTTCGCGAGGCGAATGGACACCTCGTCCTCGCGAATCTCCGGTCGCAGGAACTGGCGAGCGAAGTCCGCCGCCTGTACGAGGAGGCCACGAGCGCCAGCGAAGCAAAAGACGCATTCTTCGAACAGGTCTCCCACGAATTGCGCACGCCGATGACGTCGATCAGCGGATGGGCATCGCTGCTGGGAATCCATACCGACCCGGAGACGATCTCCGAGGCGGCTCGTGCGATCGCCGGCAGCGCGGCCATCCAGGCGAAGCTGGTCAACGACCTCCTCGATGTGTCGCGCATCATGACGCGGAAGTTCGACGTCGCGCCGATCGAGACCGACCTGCGTAGAACCGTCGATGAAGCGGTCACCGCGATGCGGCCCGCGGCGGTGACGAAAGGCGTTTCCCTGAAGGTGAGTGGTGAGCAGGGAATTCTCATCGACGGCGATCCGCTTCGATTGCGCCAGGTTCTCGACAATCTCCTGTCCAACGCGGTGAAGTTCACCCCCACCGGCGGCGTCATCAATGTGAACGTGACGCGCGCGGGTGGCGAGGCGGTGCTGGAAGTACGAGACAACGGCGAGGGAATCCTGCCCGACTTTCTTCCCCACGTTTTCAAGCGCCACGCGCAGGCCGCGAGCGGACGCTTCGGCGGCCTCGGTCTGGGGCTGGCCATCGTCAAGCACATCGTCGAGCTGCACGGTGGAACGGTGGTGGCCGAGAGCGCGGGGCCCGGCAGGGGGGCGACATTCACGGTACGCGTTCCCGGAGCGCGCTGAGAATCGAACGCTCCTTGATGCCATTGCCCGCGGCCGCGTGGCTCGCGGCCTGGAAGAGAAAGGCAATCCCCGTGAAGACGTCGTTTGTGCGAGGCATGGTGGAGCGCGGGCGACCTCGCCCGCGGTTTCTCGCCGCACAGGAAACCGGCGGGCGAGATCGCCCGCGGCTCCACTGATCTTCGCGAGAGCCACGGTACCATTCGCACCCGATGCCTCGAACCAAACGCGTGGTCGGCACCGCCGGGCACATCGACCACGGTAAAACGTCCCTCGTCAAAGCGCTGACCGGCATCGATGCCGATCGTCTCCCCGAAGAAAAACGGCGCGGCATCACCATCGACCTCGGCTTCGCTCGCTGGTTCACCGACGAATACCAGATCGGATTCGTCGACGTCCCCGGCCACGAGCGGTTCGTGAAGAACATGCTCGCGGGCATCGGCGGCATCGACAGCGTGCTTCTCGTCGTGGCGGCGGACGAGTCGATCAAGCCGCAGACGCGCGAGCATTTCGCCATCTGCAGGCTCCTGGCGATCCGCACGGGCGTCGTCGCAATCACGAAATCCGATCTTGTCGAGCCCGAGATCATCGAGCTGGTGAAGCTCGAGGTAGAGGATCTCGTGGCGGGAAGTTTTCTGGAAGGCCGGCCGATCGTCCCCGTGAGCGGCACCACCGGCAAGGGGCTCGACGACCTGCGGCGAGCCATTCTCGAATCGGTCGCGGAGATCAGCGACCGCGATTCCGCGACGCGCGTCTTCCGCCTTCCGATCGACCGTGCATTCACGATGAAGGGCTTCGGCTCCGTCGTGACGGGGACGACCTACAGCGGCGAGGTGGCGTCGGACGCCGAGGTGGAGGTGATGCCGGGCGGCGATCGCAGCCGCGCGCGGTCCATTCAGGTCCATGGCGAATCGCGCTCCTCCGCGACCGCCGGCGAGCGCACGTCGATCAACCTGGCCGACATTCCACTGGACCGCCTGCACCGCGGCCAGCAACTCGTTCAACCCGGAACGGTGCGGGAGTCGCAGATCATCACGGCGAGACTCGATCTCCTTCCCGACGCGAAGCCGCTGCGGGAGCAGACGCGCCTCCGCTTCCACCACCTCGCCTCGGAGCTCCTTGGCAACTTCCGCTTCGTCGATGCCACGGACGGAGTGCTGCAGCCGGGCCGCAGCGCGTTCGTGCAGTTCCGGCTCGAGTCGCCCGTCGTCGCCGTCGCGGGAGATCGTTTTGTCGTGCGCCGATACTCGCCCGCGCTCACGATCGGCGGCGGCGTCGTGCTCGACCCGCTTCTCCCCAAGTTGAGCCGCGGAACGCGGGAAGAGCTTCTGGAAACCCTCGCCAGCGGCTCGCTCGTCGAGCGCGTCGAGCTCGTCGCGCGCATCGAAGGCCTGCGCGGCCTTTCGATCGATTCGGTCCGCGCAAGAACGGGCCTCACGATTCCTGCTCTCCGCGCCGAGCTGAAGAAGCTTCCGCATCTGGAGAAAGTCGGGAATGGACGATGGCTTCATCGCGATGCGGTCACCGACTTCCGCCGCGGCTCGATCGAGTTCCTCGACCGTTACTTCAAGTCGAACCGGATGGCGGTGACGGTGCCGAAGGGCGAGTTCGTGCAGAAACTCATCCCGCCTCACACCGACCCGGCGATCGTCGAGTTTCTGCTGCGCGACCTTTCCAGTGAAACGATCGTGGACGTACGCGGTGACGTTCTGGAAATTCCGGGCCGCTCGAAGACTCTGGGGGGCGCGGAAGGGGAACTGGCGCGGATGATCGAGAACCAGTTTCTCGAGGCCGGACTGAACTCGCCCGCTGTGTCGGTGCTCATCAAAGCGATGCCTCACCGGCCGAAGATGATCGAAGGCGTGATCGCCTTCCTGGTGAAGCAGGGCATCCTCGTGCGCATCGCCGAGGGCGTCTATCTGCACCGCGATACGATTGCCGCCGCGCGCCAGACGATGGCCGCGCACAAAGGCGAGACCGTCGACGTCGGTCAGTTCAAGGAGCTGTTCGGGTTGTCGAGGAAGGTGGCGATCCCGCTGCTGGAGCTTTTCGACCGGGAGGGCGTGACGAAGCGGGTGGGCGACGCGCGACAGGTGCTTTGATCTGCTCGTATCCCGCGGGGATCTGAAACAGCGACGAGGCAACGTCTTTCTGCTGGATGGCAGTGACCGCGCGATCCACCGTCATCTTCGATTTTCCATACGGCAGCTCGGCGCGATCGACGAAGGGAAATCCCCGCGCATTCGTGAGGCCTTCGTCCGCCTGCGCGACGATTGCGGCCAGTCTCGTCGACGTTTCCCCGCTGACGTGCATCAGCGCGTGAAGATCATCGGGAATGAGCGGATGCTGGGCAAACCACAGCTCGCGCTGATACCCGCCGAGCCGGATGAAGGACTGCGTGGCCCGGGCTCCGAGAATCTCGCGCTGGGCGCCCGTCGCTTCGAACCGCGCGCGCGGAAGCTCACGGTCGACGGGCCGGCGCATGGCAGTGCGGCGCCGGGCGAGAAGGCTGGTCATCGACTCCGTGCGCCAGGTGCGCTCGAGATCGTTCACGAACGTGACGGTCTTCGCGCTCGTGTCGTAAAGACGCCACATCTCGGCGTCGTCCGTACTTCTCGCCTTCGAGCCTGCGACGAACACCGTATGGGCCGTGGTGCGATCGGCCGGCTGCAGCGTGGTCTGCACCGTGATCACCGTGGCGCGAACGGTCGGCCCGCGCCGCGCGGCGGTCCGCCGCGCCGGGACGATCTCTGACTGCTGACACGCGGCTAAAAGCAGCGCCGCGACGATGGCACCTCGGAAAATCACCTAGTCTTTCGCCTCGTACCAGCTCTTCCCCCAGTGCGCGTCCACTGCCAGCGGCACCGCGAGGGGGTAGATCGTCTCCATCGTATCTTTGACGATTCCGGCAACCTTCTCTGCAGTCGCCTCCGGAGTCTCGATGACGATTTCATCATGAACCGTGAGCAGCATCCGCGCGTCCGCCGCTTCCGTGGTGAGCCGCTTGTCGAGAGCGATCATCGCCAGCTTCAGCAGGTCGGCCGCGGTGCCCTGAATGGGAGCGTTCGTGGCCATCCGTTCCGCGTTCCCGCGCACGACAAACGAACGGTTGTGAATCTCGGGGATGTAGCGCACGCGCCCGAAGAGAGTGGTCACTTTGCCCGTAGCTCGCGCCTCGTTGAGCGTGCGATCGAGAAACTCCTGAATCTTCGGATACCGCGCGAAGTAGGCCTCGATCCAGTCCTTGGCCTGCCCCGTGGAGATGCTCAACTCGTTCGACAGGCGGAACGCCGACATCCCGTAAAGAACGCCGAAGTTGATGGTCTTCGCCGCCCGCCGCTGTTCAGCCGTCAACTGATCCTCGGCCACATTGAACATCTTCGACGCGGTGGCCCGATGAATGTCCGCGCCGCGCCGGAAGGTCTCGATGAGGCTCTCGTCTTCGCTCATGTGCGCGAGGATGCGCAGCTCCACCTGCGAATAGTCGGCGGAAAGGAGCACGTAACCATCATCGGCAACGAATGCCTTGCGGATCGTGCGCCCGAGCTCCGTCCGGATGGGGATGTTCTGCAGGTTCGGGTCGGACGACGACAGCCGTCCCGTGGCAGCAACCGCCTGGTTGAACGACGTGTGTACGCGCCCGTCCGCGGCGACGAGCAGCGGCAGCGCGTCGACGTAAGTCCCTTTGAGCTTGTGAAGCTCGCGGTGCTGCAGGATCAGTTGCGGCACCGCATATCCGTGCGATGCCAGCTCGGTCAGGACTTCCACGCTCGTCGAATAGCTCTTCGTGGTCTTGGTCTTCTTGACGGCGGGGTACTGAAGCTTCTCGAAGAGGACCTGCCCGAGCTGCATCGGCGAGTTGATGTTGAACTCCATCCCCGCTTCGGCGTAGATCTGTTTCTCGAGCTCGGCGATCGTGGCGCCCATCGAGTTCGACATCTGCCTGAGCAGCCCGACGTCGACGCGGATGCCGCGCTTCTCCATGCGCGCGAGGACCGGAACCAGCGGAATCTCGATCCGGTCGTAAATGTCGAGCAGAGCGGGATCGCGGCGCAGCTCCGGCTCGAGCATCGTGGCCAGTGACATCGCCACATCCGACTTTTCGCCGAGGTACTGCTGGTAGGGAGCGAGAGGGGAGGAACCGATCTCGTGTTCGATCGCGAAGAGCGGAGCTGTTTTCGCCACGTCCTTGCGCGCAACGACGTCGATCTTGAGGCGATCGCGCGCGACGTTGCCGAACGCGTGGCTGGGAAGGCCGGGGTTGATCACGTAGGACATGAGCATCGTGTCGGTGAACGTCTCCGGCACGGGCCATCCAGCGGCCGCGAGGCGCCGGATCTGCAGCTTGGCATCGTGAGCGACGAACGTTCGTCCGGACGAGAGCAGCGCGCGCACCGCTTCGCGAATCTCGCTTGTGCCGCCGGCGGCATCGGCGATGGGAATGATCAGGGAATCGTGCGGCGCGCGGGAGATCGAGATGGCCAGGACGTCGTCGAACGCGTCAGCGGTCGCCGGCTCCACCCACAGGCCGAGATTCGCGGAGTCGTCTCCCGCGTAACGAGCGATCTCTTCAGCCGTCGATGCGAACCGGTACTCCTTCGGCTGCACCGGAGCGTCCGGCAGGAACTCCTGCATCAGCGACGCGAACTCGAGGCGTGAGAACACGTCGTGAAGGCGCGCGCGGTCCGGCTCCTGACGCTTGAGCGTCTCGAAATCCAGGTCGAGGTCGAGATCACATTTGATGCGCGCCAGATCGCGCGACAGGAACGCCTTGTCCCGATTCTCTTCCAGTGTCTTCTTCTGCGATGCGCGCTTGATCTGGTCGAGGTTCTCGTAGACGCCCTCGAGCGATCCGAACTGCTGGATGAGCGTCTTCGCACCCTTCTCACCGATTCCTGGAACGCCCGGGATGTTGTCGATCGCGTCGCCCCAGATGGCCATCACGTCGACGACCTTCTCCGGCGGCAGACCGAACGCTTCTTCGACACCTTTCGAGTCGTACATGACCTCGCGCCCGGTGTGGTAGAACGAGATGCCCTCGCCGACGAGCTGGAAGAAGTCCTTGTCGCTCGTCGCCAGCGTGACGTGGTACCCGCGATCGCGCGCTGCGCACGCCAGGGACCCGAGGAAATCGTCGGCCTCCCACTCGGAGGCCCGGATGATCGGAATGCGGAAACCTTCCAGCACTTCATATACGAGCGGAATCTGCACCGACAGGTCGTCGGGCATCGGTTTGCGATCTTTCTTGTAGTCCTCGAACTGCGCCTCTCGAACGGTGGACGGACCTTCGTCGAACGCAACGGCGATCGAATCGGGCTCGAAGTCCTTCAGCAGCTTCCGCAGCATCTGCACGAAGCCGTAGACGGCGTTGGTGGCGAACCCGGAGGAGTTGGTCAGGTTCCGGATCGCGTAGTACGACCGGTAGACGTTGTTGGATCCATCGATGAGAATCAGTGAGGGCTTCTTCGGCACGGGCGGAGGATTGTAGTCCGCCCACCCCTTCCACCGTGACGCCGCCTACCCACCGCCCGTAAAAGCGAAGACAACGCGGACAACCCACACACGGGTGGTCGGGCGGTCGGCGTCACGGGGGGGGAAGGCAGGCGTCACGGTGGCGCGGGCGGGTGGCCTCACGGGCGGCAAGGGTGGGCGGAAAACACAAACGGAGCCTTTTGGGCTCCGTCGTGCGAAAAGGGGCTGGACCGCTGCGGCCAGTTGGTAGGGTTCAAGGAAGCTATGTGATTAATCGTCCAAAATCGGTCCAATTTTTAAGGAGGGAGCCCGCAGCGGCCACTAAGCGCGAACGAATCAGGCTGGATTCGCGCGTCGGTTCCGAATTTTCTGTCGAAACCATTTTCATGTTGGGTTCCCTCTTTGCTAGAAGCGCGCCAGCAGTGTGAGGTCCATCACGGACCAACGTTTTTCACCCCCTCGTGGCGGACGCAACCGACTGAACTATCAGGAAAAACGCAACTTCTACTGATGCGCTTGTGAAAAGTGGCGCTAACGACGCGCTGGAAACTTTTGCCGCAGGTGGCCCCCCGGTTGCAATTCTGACCGCCCGGCATGAAGAAACTATTGCTCCTCCTTCTCTGCTCCACAGCCGCCTCGGCCGAAGCTCAGAACTGGAGCCTCGGGGTCGGAACCGGACCCTTCGTCTTCGGCCACTTCGTCCGCCGGACGACCCGCGTGGCCACACCCGAGGGAAGTGCGACGCAGACCGTCACGCTTTCCGCGGCGACGCGCGCCGGTCTTTCGGTCGGCATCGAGCGCAGCTTCGGCGATCGATTCGCCATCCGCTTCGAAGGCGCGTTCACGCGAGCGCCCCTCGCGGTCAAAGGTGACGAGCGCCAGGATGACGCCGTCGACATTCCGGCCGGCGACCTCGACGTAGCGACGATGATGCTGCCACTCGTCGTGCGCATCAATCCGCGCGGCACGTTCCGGTTTCACATCATGGGCGGTCCGGCGGCCGCCGCCTACACGATCCGAACGCGAACGAACGCGGCCGGCTCGATTCCCATCTTCCGGGGCACCCGAACGGAATGGGGCGGCGCGTTCGGCGCGGGCATGGCGTGGCAGTGGAACGAGAACTTCGGGATCGAAGGATCGATCCTCGACATCAACACGTCGTCGCCCTTCCGCAAGGACGAGATCGGCGGGCTGGGCACCGTCGAGATCGAGCGCCCCGACAACCTTCACAGCACGATCGGTATCCGCTACCGGTTTTGAGTCAACGATCGCAGGAGGAGCGCCGCGCGCCTCGACTGCGGATCCTCACGCAGTTTGCGCTGCAGTTCCGAGACTGCGCGGGCGCGGTCGGCAGCGCCGCTCTCGACCTGAGCCCGCTGATATCCGGCGCCCTCCGGATAAACGGCCGTGTACTCGCGATCGAGCAGCTTCGCATTCACTCCATTGCGACGGATGAAGACCATTCCGTCGTCGTCGAAGTGCACCAGTGCCCAGCGGGACCGCGGAAATCGCGTCGCGGTGATGGGCGCGAACGACTGCGTGACCTTCCCATCACGTCCGATGGTCGTCACTTGATCGAGCGTATCGACGTACTCGAGAATCGCGTACTCGATCTGGTATTCGCTCAACAACCTGTTCCACGCCCGGCTGTCCGAGCGCGCGGCGGCCAGCTGTTGCATCAATGAAAGAAAAACCTCGTTGCGGCCGTCGATGAAGATCCGGCGCTCGGGGTAGAGCGCCCAGGCGAGATACCCGCCCATGTTGTAGCTGTTCATCATGTGACCGCGCGGGTCTTCCTTCTCGACCCACGTCGCGATGCGATCGGGAAAGTACGACGCCACGCCGAAACCGCGCTCGAACGGGTAACGCACCGTCAGCACGACGAGCAGGGCAGCCACGCCGGCCGCGAGAAGGGCGCCCTTCCACGCGGTCCGAAGCCGCGCGACTTCCGGGGCGATCAGCATCGGCACGAAGGTGCAGAACAGGCTCACGTTGCGGATGTACCGCAGCGCGATGTAGCCGAGGAAAGCACCGACGAAGATGCTGCGCCAGCGCCGCTCGCGGGCGGCGAGCACCAGGAAGATCGCCGCCATCGCAAAGAGCAGAAAGAAGACGGGCGTCCGGTACAAGTCGGGCGAGCGCCATTCATCGTTGTTCACGACTCCCGATTCGATGATGGCGGTCAGCTCGAACGGCACCGTCAGAACCCGGTAGCCGAATGGATTTGCAAGGCTGGCAATCGTGGAAGCGATCGTGGCGAGCGCGATCGGCATGAATCTCGGGCGCGCCTCGAAGAACACCGCTGCCGCGACGAGGCCCTGAATCACGATCCCGACGATCACCGCGGCATGCACGTTCGCCCACAGAGCGGCGATCAGCGGGATCGGAATGAGAAGACGACGGCCGCCCCCGCGTACGAATTCATCGAGCAGGACCCACGTGAGCACGGCAAAGAGAACGGTGAAGATCTCCGGCCGCTCGATGTATCGAATGACGCCGCCGGCGACAGCCAGAAAGAGGAGACCGCTCGCCGCGACAGGGCCGGCACCTCGGCGAAGGGCATACCAGCCGGCGATCGAAAGGGTCAGCGCGATGACGAGCGATTTCGCAACGGCGATCCCGGCCGGGCCGAACGCGTGATAAATCCAGAACTGCGAGAGCTGAAAGAGCCACTCGTGATCGATGTACTCATGACCCTGAGCGGTGAAGCTGAAGACATCGACCCGCGGGATCTGGCCCGTCGTCGCGATCACCTCTCCCGTCTTGAGGTGCCACCAGAAGTCGAGGTCGGCGACCTTGCAGATTCCGGCACCGAACGCCGCTACGAACGCGGCCGCGACGACCACGACCTGGGCCCCGCGGGAGACGGTGGGCGGGGGCGCAGGCAGGCTCAAGAGCGAAAGAGGGAGTTCAGATCGTTCAACAGCTTTTCCAGCGAAAGCCCGTACCCCCCTGCCACCTCGGCAAGGGTCTCGTCGCTGGCGGAATCACAGTTCGAGCAGCCACCGAGATGATAGGAAGCGAACACCCACTTCGCAGCAGGGTGAAGCGCCAGCGCTTCCTCCACCGTCATGCCCGGTTGGAACTGGTGGTGAGTCGTTTCAGCCATCGGCACCCGGCAGTTTAAACTTGAACGCCTGATGAAGGTCAGACTCCTCTATTTCGCGATCCTCAAGGACATTACCGGCCGGAGCGAGGCCGAGCTGACTTTGCCCGAGGGGACGCTGGCCGGCGACGTCTGGACGTCGATGCGGAATCAGTACGCTCAACTCGCTGGCTATGCTCAACCGCCGATGATCGCCGTGAACGAGGCGTATGCGCGGCCAGAAACGCGGCTCCGCGACGGCGACGAGCTCGCTTTCATTCCGCCCGTCGCGGGAGGATAGCGTCCGCGAGCGACAAGCAACCACGAGGTGCTTCCCTGGATCATCCGCGTAGCCCGGGATGACAATCTGTACACTTCGCGCTTCGATCGACCGATGTCCTATCTGACCGATTCCCCCATCGATTCCGCCGCGCTGCGGCGGCAGGTGATGCGCGACTCCGATGGCGCCTGTGTCATTTTCGAGGGTGTGGTTCGCAACCATCACGAAGGAAAGCGCGTCGAGTCGATCTTCTACGATGCCTACCGGCCGATGGCCGAGAAGGAGATCGAGAAAGTGATTCGGAGCGTCGAGCTCGACTTTCCCGGCGTCGCGGTCGCCGTCCTCCACCGGCTCGGCCAGCTGGGGATCGGCGACATCTCCATCACGATTGCCTGCGCCGCGGCTCACCGCGCCGACGCGTACGCGGCTTCGCGCGCGATCATCGACCGAGTGAAAGAAACCGTTCCGATCTGGAAGAAGGAGCGGGGGCCCGACGGCGAGGAATGGGTGGGATGGCAGGGCCGGTGCTGATTCCGGCTGCGAGTGTGCTTCTCATCCGGGAGCCTTTCGAGGTCTTCATGATCCTGCGTCACGAGAACCGCTCGTTCGTGCCGAATGCGTGGGCTCGAAATCTGGAAGCGATCGCCGGATTCTCGTCCGCCGCTGAATTGATGGCTGCGCGGCGCGGCGCGAAGATTGAAGCGATCCAGCCGGTTGTGGTCGTCGAAGACGGCAGAAAGAAGATCGTGCTTCCGTGAAGATTCGCAGCATCACAGCGCCGAACCCGGGACCTCTGACGCTCGATGGCACCCGCACTTACATCCTTGGCGACACGGCGGTGATCGATCCTGGGCCGGCGGACGAGAGGCACGTTCGCGCGATTGCCGAGGCCGTGCCTCATCTTCAGACGATTCTGATCACGCACCGTCACGCCGACCACGCCCCCGCTGCCGGCCCGCTCAAGAAGCTGTTCGGCGCACATGTGCTTGCGCCGGACGACGTGCTCGATGACTGTATCGTCGACGTGCGCGTTCACGACGGACAGATCGTGGCGGTTGCCGATACGAAACTCGAAGTCATCGCAACTCCCGGGCACACCAGCGAGCACGTCTGCTATCTCACGGCCGACGGGGACCTTTTCACCGGCGACACGATACTGGGGCAAGGCACCACGGCGATCTTCCCTCCCGACGGCGACATGGCGGATTACATGCGTTCGCTGCAACGTCTTCGCGCCAGGTCACCGCGGCGCATCCACCCGGCTCATGGGCCGACCCGCGACGATGCGGTCGCGCTGATCGATGAGTACATTGAGCACCGGCTGCAGCGCGAAGAACAGGTTCTCGAGGCGCTGCGCGCCGGCGCGACGACCCTGCCGGAAATGCGCGAGCGCATCTACCAGTCCCTCGATCCGAATCTTCACACCGCGGCTGAAATTCAGCTCGCTGCGCACCTGATAAAGTTGGCCGCCGAGCGCCGCATTCGGCAGAGCAATGGCGGTTACACCGTCGCTCGAGAGGAATGATTGAGACACAAGGATTTCATCGAGGTTCACGACTACACCGCTGAAGAGGTGATGCGGATTTTCGAGCTCGCCCGTGACATGAAGGCGAAACCGAAGAAGTTCAAGGACGCCCTTACCGGCCAGACGCTCGCGATGATCTTCGAGAAGTCTTCGACGCGTACCCGCGTGTCATTCGAAGTGGGCATGTTCCAGCTCGGCGGGCATGCTCTGTTTCTTTCGGCGCGGGACATTCAGCTCGGTCGAGGAGAGCCCATTACCGACACGGCGAAGGTGCTGTCGAGATATGTCGACGGAATCATGGCGCGAACGTTCGCGCACAAGACGGTGACGGACCTCGCTGAGCACGCGAGCGTCCCGGTCATCAACGGGCTCACGGATCTCTCTCACCCCTGCCAGTCGATGACCGATTACTTCACGGCCTGGGAGAAGTTCGGCGATCTGAAGGGGCGCAAACTCGCGTATGTCGGCGACGGGAACAACATGGCCCACTCGCTCATGCTGGCCGGACCGAAGCTGGGCATGGACGTCGCCATCGCCACGCCCGCCGCTTATGCGCCCGCGGCCGAAATGGTTTCGACCGCGAAGGCGGACGCGAAGGCAGCGGGAACGAAGATGGTGATCACCACCTCGGTCGATGAGGCCGTCGCCGGCGCCGACATCGTGGAGACGGACGTCTGGGCATCGATGGGGCAGGAGGCGGAGGCCGAGAAGCGCCACCGCGACTTCGCGGGCTGGATCGTAGACAAACGCGTCATGTCGCTGGCGAAGCGCGAAGCGATCTTCATGCACTGCCTCCCCGCTCACCGTGGCGAAGAGGTTGCAGCGGAGGTCATCGACTCACCGCGGTCGGTGATCTACGACGAAGCAGAGAACCGCCTGCACATACAGAAGGCGATCATGTACACGCTGATGAAGGACCGCGATCGTTGACCGATTCAAAGACCCGCCACACGCGCGGTCTGATCGTCGTCATTTTTCTCGGCGTGGTCTTTCTGGCGCTCCTGGCACTCATCGTTCTGAAAACGGGCGGTGACCGGCGTCCGCCCGCGAAACGGATCGAAAAGGTCACCGTTCTGCCCGTCAGGATCCGCATCCGGACGGAGCCGAACGCGCGAGCTGCCGTCGTCGCCACGGCCACGACCGGGGAAACGCTTCAGCTGCTCGAGGATCAGGGCACCTGGGTGAAGGTCGAGAAATCCGACGGGCTGGAAGGCTGGGCGGAGCGCGAAAATCTCGAACTCACGGCGGAACGCCAGCGGCGCCTCGCGCGCTATGCCGCGATCCGCAAGCTGCCGGCGCTGAGCGGAGTCACGACGGAACGGACGCAGCTCTTCGCGGGGCCGGGCATCTTCTATCCGATGGTCGGCGACATCCCTTCCGGCACGGCCGTGAAGGTGTTCACGCGCGACCATGACTTCTTCGCGATCGACTTCGAAGACAAAGTTGCCTACGCCGGCGTCGACGCGATCGACGTGACCGCATCCGGCGCGCCGCAGTTCGACGTTCAGACCGCCGGCACCGGAACCGCGGCGACGGAGACCACCGCGAGCATGGAACCGGTGCCGCCTCCCGCGCCCAAACCGGAACCGGAGTTTCCTCCACAGCTTCCGACCGGCGGCGACCTCGTCGATCGAGGCGGCGTCTACACCGCCGTGCCTCCCGGAGGAACGCAGCCGGAAGAGATCGACCGCGTGGTGCCTCGATACCCGTCAGCCGCGCGACGCCACGGAGTGGCCGGCGCCGTCGTCATCCGCGGGATCGTCCGCCGCGACGGCCGCATCGACGACGTCGAGATCATCAAAGATCTCCCCCATGGTCTGGGAGAAGCCGCCCGCGACGCGGTCCGCCGCTGGCGCTTCCGGCCCGCGACGTATCGCGGTGAGCCGATCGACGTCTATTACACCGTCACCGTGAACTTCAGATTGCAATAGAGCGTTGGGATGGGGGGATTTTGGATTTTGGATTTTGGATTCAACTTCGAATCGGTTTTAAAAATCCAAAATCCAAAATCCAAAATCCAAAATCGGGATGACATCGCCGTCCTCCCGCGTTCTCCGCTCCGTCCATGTCCCGTTTCCGATTTTCATCCTCTGGCGACCTCATCGGCGCGCACATCTCGACCAGGGGCGGCCTCCACACCGCGTTCGAGCGCGCGGCGATCATCGGAGCGGACTCCGCCGCCGTGTTCGCGAAGAACTCGAATCAGTGGAAGGGCAAAGAGATGACTGCCGAGGAATGCGTCCTGTTCGCGGAGAAGCGATCGCTGCAGCCGGTGCTGACGCATGCTTCGTATCTCATCAACCTCGCCACGACGAACCAGGAGTTCCACCGGAAGTCCCTTGCAGCGATGGCCGACGAGCTCGATCGCGCGGAGCGTCTCGGCATTCACGCCGTCGTCCTTCACCCCGGCGCGCATCTGAACGCCGGCGTTGCCGCGGGCATCGACCAGATCGCCCGTTCCTTCGACCAGATCCACGCGACGCTGCCGGACCACAAGGTCGTCACCCTCCTCGAGACCGCCGCCGGTCAGGGCTCCTGCCTCGGCTGCACGTTCGAGGAGCTCGGCCGGATCATCTCGCTCGTCGATGACAAGTCGCGTCTCGGCATCTGCGTCGACACCTGCCATGTCTTCGCCGCCGGCTACGAGATCCGCACTCCGGACGGTTACGAGGCAATGGTCGAAGAAATCGAGACTCATGTCGGGATCGAGAACGTCGGCGCCTTTCACCTGAACGATTCGAAGAAGCCTCTGGGCAGCCGTGTCGATCGCCACCAGCACATCGGGGACGGCGAGATCGGACTGGAAGCCTTCCGCATGCTCCTCAACGACTCCCGCTTCGATGGCATCCCGAAGCTCATCGAGACGCCGAAGAACGAGGATCACTCGTGGGACATCAGGAATCTCGCCACACTCCGGTCGCTCCTGGGCGGCAAGCGCGGGCGATCCGCGGCTTAGTGACGGCGCCGGTTGCGGCTCCGAATTGTTTCAATTACAGTCCGCCGCGCCATGCCAACTGAACGTCTTCCAAAGCCCGCTACAGGTACGCGCATCGATTTCAAGAACGGCAGGATCGTCGTGCCCGACGATCCGATCATCCCCTTCATCGAAGGAGACGGGACCGGTCCCGATATCTGGCGCGCGACCCGGGTCGTCCTCGATGGCGCGGTCGAGAAGGTCTACGGGGGAAAGAAGAAGTTCGCCTGGTACGAGGTGTATGCCGGCGACAAGGCCACCGTGAAGTTCAACGAGGTGCTCCCTCAGGAGACGCTCGACGCTCTCAAGTTCTACCGCGTCAGCATCAAAGGTCCCCTCGGGACTCCGGTCGGCGGCGGGATCCGGTCGCTGAACGTCACGATGCGGCAGGTCCTCGACCTGTATGCCTGCGTTCGCCCGGTCCGCTACTACGAAGGTGTCCCCTCCCCTGTCCGGGAGCCCGGCCGCGTCGACATGGTCATCTTCCGCGAGAACACCGAAGACGTGTATGCCGGTATCGAATGGCCGGCCGGCAGCGAGGGCGCGAACAGGATCATCGGCTTCATCAACGACCTCGAGCGCCGCGACACCGGAAAAATCCGCGAAGCTTCAGCGATCGGCATCAAGCCGATCTCCGAGTTCGGCTCGAAGCGCCTGGTGAAAAAGGCGATCGAGTTCGCCATCGCCACGAAACGCGATTCCGTGACCCTCGTCCACAAGGGCAACATCATGAAGTTCACGGAAGGCGCGTTCAAAGACTGGGGCTATCAGGTCGCGAAGGAACACTTCGGCGACTTGACTATCCCGGAATCAGAAGTCGGTGAGAAGGGTGCCGGCGGAAAAATCGTCATCAAGGACCGCATCGCCGACTCGATGTTCCAGCAGGTGCTCCTGCGACCGTCCGATTACTCGGTCATCGCCACAACCAACCTCAATGGCGACTATCTCTCCGACGCGCTGGCCGCGCAGGTCGGAGGCCTCGGCATCGCTCCAGGCTCGAATGAGTCGGATGAAGTGGCCGTGTTCGAAGCGACGCACGGAACCGCGCCGAAGTACGCGGACAAGGACGTCATCAATCCCGGCTCCCTCATCCTCTCCGGCGTCATGATGCTCCGCCACCTCGGCTGGTACGAAGCGGCGGACGCCGTCGAAAACGGCCTGGCGAAGACGATCGGCCAGAAGAAAGTGACCTACGACCTCGAGCGCCTCATGCCGGGCGCGACAAAGGTCAAGACGTCCGAGTTCGCCAGGTACATCGTCGACAACATCTAGCGCGCGGCGGGACGGTATCGTCCCTCAACTCGAAACGATGAACGATGAATGAACGATGAGGAAGTTGCATCGATCATCGTTCGGGTGGCGGTCGGTAGGCGTAACGGGCGGCGGGGAGGTCGGCGTCACGGATGGTCGGGCGGGCGGCGTCACGGTGGCGGGGGCGGTTGGCGTCACGGATGGAAAGGGTGGGCGGCCCAGACCAGGAACCACGGTTACCCACGATCCATACCTCAAGGAGAACCCGACCGAACGAGCATGGTTCCTCAGAACGCTCAGTTCGAACCACACCGTGAGCGACCGAAACCTCCACGTCGCATTGCGCAATGGTGTGGTGTTTGTCGTCGGCGGTACCCAGAAACCTGGTGCCGATAACCTCGATTACCGGTGGGATCGCGGCGTGGTGATTCAGGGAATCCGGGAAGGATCAAACAGCGGATCGTGCGTAACCGCATGGGCTCCCGCCGCGCCAATCTGGGTCGCGACGCATAGGGATGCCGCTGGGGCGATATCTACAACTGGATACCGGTCGAACGTCGGCACGTCGTTTTCTGCTCCGCTCGTAGCCGGCATCGCAGCCCGTTGGATGCATGAGCGGCACGACGCCGGTTACGCACGCCCGTGGTACACAGACGCCTACGATGCTCTGCTAGCGGCGAATACTGCGGCTCCGGTTCCTCAAAATACGGCAACGACCGGGTACCCCGTCTGCGTAATCTACGGCACCGGAAACTGGCGCGAACCGTACAGTTGGGAATTGGCCGATGGAACGTGCTACTACGGAGATCGGTGGTACTCCCTCCAAGGCGCAAGTGCTAGCACCTCGAAGATCATCCACTGGAGCCGGACATGCCCGTGACGAACCGCCGTGTTCCAGTCGCTACGTCTCTCCTTACGTTAATGCTTGCCTTTCTCGTCGGCCCGCCTGCGCCCGCCGCGGATATCGATGGCGACGGTTACGAGCGGATCCTCATACCACTCGCGATCAACGGTCAAACCACGCCGGGTGCTTTCGGCACACAATGGACGGGCCGGCTTTGGCTGTATAACGCGGCACCGCGCGCGGTCGGTATTGCCGGTCCGCGCTGCCACTCACCCGGATGTGGGATCTACGAGGCTGGTCATATGGGCATTCTGGGTCATGGTCCTACGACTTCCCAACCGGAAGTCGGGCTAGTGCTGAGGCCCAGGAGCGACGACGCGCCGCACCTGACGTTCTCCAGCCGGTTGTGGGAGACCACCCGTATGGGACAGCCCCGTGGCATCGATCTGCCGATCGTGCGAGAAGGAAACTTCTTTGCGGGCCCGGTTGCATTTCTCGGCGTGCCAGCCGACTCAGGTGTTCGGGTCGCGTTACGTGTGTACAACCCGTGGGTCGAGCCGCGATCTTCGGTGGCGGGTGCGGACCGCGTCGCAGTCGAGTTCCTCGACGCGAACGGCGTCGCGCTCGCAACCACCGAGCTGACGTTGACCGTTCCTGGCAATCCGGCCGAGCGTCCCGACTATCCAGGATTTGCGGCCATTCACGATGCCCGTGCAGCTTTTCCCCAGCTTGCTGGAACGGACGTTCTGCACATCCGCGTGCGACCCGTCGTGCCGGGCGCACAGTACTACGCGATGGTTTCGGTCACTGACAACGAGACGCAGACGGTGGCCATCGTTACGGCTCAGTGAAGAGTTCAGGGGCGGGCTCCCACCCGCCCCTTTTTCCGGGGATCGGGCGCCGCGTGTGTCGCGGGCGGAGGCAGCCGCCGTCACGGCGGACAGGGCGGGGCGGCGTCTCACGCTCGGAACGGGTGGGCGGCCCAGACCAGGAACCACGGTTCGCGCCTGCCGAAGCGCGTGGCGAGTGCGACGCCGATTCCAAAGATCGACGCGGTGCTCCAGATCACGGTGCCCACGACGGGGATCATCCGCAGCGCGCCGAGGATCAGGAGGCCGACGACGACCATGGCGAGGTCGCCGCGAAGCCACCGGCGTGAGGCCAGCTGCTCGCGCGTCTTCGAGCCGGCAACCAGCGTTCCCACCGCGTGGAAAACCGCGACCATGCCGTAAGTCTTCGTGAGGATGCCGAACACGCCGAGGCCGACGAGCAGCGGAACGCCAACGAGGTACGGCACGAGGTAGCTGAAGAGGATCGCGGTGAGAACGAAGCTCGTCACCGCGACGAGGCCGAGCGCAAAGCAGTAGAGCGCACTGGCACGGATCTCGACCGACGATGATCGGATTTCGCGCGCGCCGATCAGAGTCAGCACGACCGCGACGATGAGCCAGGCTACGAGCAGGGCGAGGATCACGGCGCCGCGCGTGAGCGAAGCGGCCGCACCTTCGAGCGTGGACAGCGGGTAGATACGCCCCCCCACCCGATTCTCGGCGCCGGCTACCTTTCCGCCGCTATGGATCAGATCTCCGCTGACGCGGCCCGCGCCGGTGAAGAACACGCTGCCGCCGATGACGACGAGGTCACCGTCGATGACGTTGCTCACATGCGCGGAGCCGCCGACGACCTGGACGCTGCCGTGAACGGGCTCGCTGATCACCGCGTCGCGCCCGAAGGCGTAGTGATCGCCGCGCGAAGGTCGTGCGGCGCCCTTTTCGTCACCGACCGCGGCCACGGGAGTGACGACGACGATCAGGCTCATCACCGCCGCCAGGACGACCGCGGTCATCACGAAGCGCTTAAACATCGATGCCTTTCGGCGCGCGACGGAGTAGCGCGAAGAGGATTGCGTTCACGATGACGAAGAGCCCGAGGACGAGGACCGGCGCGGTTTCGAGAATTCCGCCGCCGACGCCGACCAGCGATCGCGCGATGGCGACCGAGCCGCGGAAAGACTGCATCAACAGGTCGACCGGCGAAACCGAGGCCGCCGCGAAGAGGGCGGCTGCGATGGCGGTGATGGTCAGCGCGCCGCCGAGCACCAGCGGCCAGGAGCGATGGTCAGCTCCTTCCCACGGAGCGAGCGGCAGCGCATCGACGCGGACGGGCTGGCTCAGGACTCGCGCTTCCAGCTGCTGCTGAATGACGCGGCACTCCGCACACTCTTCCAGATGGGCCGAGTGCGCCTCCGGATCTTCAAAGTACCGCGTGCACTTGTCAGAGGTCATAACGGTTCCACAAACGAGTCGAGCGCATCCTTCAGCAAGTTTCGCGCACGGAACAGTTTGTTTTTCACCGTTCCGAGCGGAAGCTTCTTCATGGTCGCGATCTCTTCGTACGACAGCTCGGCGAAATGGCGGAGCTGAATCAGTTCTCGATAATCGACGGGCAGCTTCTCCACCGCCTTGTCGATGGCGGAGGCCAGCTGCTTGTTTTTCAGGGCGCGATAGGGAGAGACGCCGTCGTCGGCGAACTCACGCTCCTTGCCGGCCGGTTCCTCGTCCGTCTGCTGGAAGATGGGCACCTCGCTGATACTCTTCTTCCGCAGCGCGTCGATGGCACTGTTCTGGGCGATCCGGAAGAGCCAGGTCGAAAACTGGTACTTCGGGTCGTAGCGGTCGAGAGCGAGGAACACCTTCACGAAAATTTCCTGTGCGAGGTCGTGAGCATCCTCGTAGCGATGGGTGATCCGATAAACGTAGTTGATGACCCGTTTTTCGTACCGTTTCACCAGCTCCGAGAACCGGTCCCGATCGCCCTCGAGGATCCGCGCCACGACGGCCCGGTCGTCGAGTTGCTCACGCTCTGCCATTGGTCTTACGGTTTCCGCCTGCGAAGGTTTAGCCCCGGGGACGCACCCACGCGGCCGGGCGGGATGATAACGTCTGGGATCGGCCAATGATCGAAATTCGTGCCCTGACAAAGAAATACGGCGATTTCACGGCCGTGGACAACCTCTCCCTTTCGGTGGCTCGAGGGGAGATTTTCGGCTTCCTGGGACCCAACGGAGCCGGAAAGACGACGACCATCCGGGTCCTGGCCGGGCTTTCCCTGCCGACCTCAGGCATTGTAACCATCGACGGCCTGGACGTCGTCGCGCAACAGGTCGCCGCCAAGAAGCTCACCGGGTACGTCCCCGACCGCCCCTACCTGTACGAGAAGCTCACCGGGCGGGAGCTCCTTCAGTTCGTCGCAAATCTCTACTCGAAGCGGTGGGAGGACTGCGAGCCAAAAGCGCTGGAGCTTCTTTCCTACTTCGGCCTGACGGAGTGGACCGATGCGCGCATCGAGAATCTCTCGCACGGGATGAAGCAGAAACTCGTGATCGTCTCCGCTCTCGTCCATGATCCCGCGGTGCTCATCATCGACGAGCCGATGGTCGGACTCGACGCGCTGGCTCAGCGTCAGGTGAAGCTGCTCTTTCGCCGTCTCGCTGACGAGAAGCGGACGGTCTTTCTCACCACGCACACGCTTTCGGTTGCCGAGGCAGTCTGCGACCGCATCGCCATCCTGCATCGGGGGAAGATCATCGCCACCGGGCCGACGGCGAAGCTGAAGGAAGAGGCCGGGCAACCGGGCAGTCCTCTCGAAGACGTATTTCTGCAACTGACCTATAGCGAGCCCGAGTGAGCCGAGAACTACTGGCCGTGGTCCGGACGCGGTTCCGCGATGAAGCGTTGCAGCGGGGGGTGAGCCCGCGCGACGTCGATCTCCTCCTCTCCGACCTTCTCGGTCAGAGTCCCGCCTGGGTGTTCTCGCACGGAGACACGATGGTCGACCCGGCGCCGCTCGAGCAACTGTTGAAGCGGCGCTTCGATGGCGAGCCGCTCCAGTACATCCGCGGGCGAACCGAGTTCTTTTCTCACGATTTCGTCGTCGACGATCGCGTGCTGATTCCCCGTCCGGAGACGGAGATCCTCGTCGAGACGGCGATCGCGCGCGCGAAGCCTGGGGCACGCGTCGTCGACATCGGGACGGGAAGCGGATGCATCGCCATCTCGCTGGAGAAGGCGCGACCCGATCTGCGCGTGACCGGAGTCGACCTCTCACTCGACGCGCTCGCCGTTGCCAGCATCAACCGGCGGCGCCTCTCCTCGAACGTGCGGCTCGCGGCTTCGAACCTGATGGCCTCGATCGATGCGGAAGTGGATCTCGTCGTGACGAATCCTCCGTACATCGCGGCGACGGAGATCGCCGCGCTCGCGCCGGAGGTCCGCCTTTTCGAGCCGATGATGGCCCTCACGCCCGGCGTCACAGGGATGGAGCTCATCGAGCGCATCCTCACGCAATCGCGTTCGCGGCTGGCGCTGACGGGAATGATCATCATGGAGATCGGCTATGGCCAGGACCAGCAGGTCCGGGCCGCGGCAGAGGAGGCGACGTGGGTCGTGGACGAGATGATTCCTGACCTCGCCGGCGTCGACCGCGTCGTCGTATTATCCCGGCGTGGCTCTGAATGACAAATGCCTGTTCTGCCGGATCGTCTCCGGCGACATCCCCGCGAAGAAAGCGTACGAAGACGACGATGTCGTAGCGTTCCACGACATCAACCCGCAGGCGCCCGTGCACGTGCTCGTCATTCCGCGCAGGCACATCGCCAGCCTCGACGAATTGACGGACGGCGACGCCATGACCGCCGGAATGATGGTGGTCCGTGCGGCGAAGATCGCGCGAGGGCTGCATCTCGAATCGGACGGTTATCGGTTCATCATCAACATGGGAGAAGCCGCCGGACAGACCGTCTTCCACATCCACGCGCATATCCTCGGCGGAAGAGCCTTCGGCTGGCCGCCGGGATGAGGCCATTTTAGATTTTGGATTTTGGATTTTGGATTGAACCCCAATCCAAAATCTAAAATCCAAAATCTAAAATCCAAAATGGGGGTCAGGCGGGCGGCGGGACCCTGAACCTCGTCCCGCTGAAGGTGATACTCGCGCTGCTCTTCTTCTTCGTTCCCTTCCGTCGCTGAAGGAAGTCTTCCTTCGCCTCGGCCAGGCTCGAGGGAACGTAGGTCGCGCCGGCGTCGATGGTCCGCGCGCGGTCGCGCGCGAAACCCGAGCCGCCGGCGACGATCGTGAGATCGGGGAAGTTCGTCGCCACCATCTGCAAGAGTGAATAGCCAGCATCGAGATGCTCGACGTGCGAGCAGGAGATGAACACCGCCTCCGGCGTCACTTCGCTGATGAACGCGATGAGCTCCGGCTCCGGCAGGTCGGTGAAGTAATCGACCGAATACCCTTCGCTGCGCAGAAGCTGCGTCAGCATGAGCGTGCCCAGCGACAAACGCTCACCGGCTACCGAGACGGCGACGATGTGGCGTTCCGGGTCGGGGATGCCGGCGTTGCGATCGCCGAAGCGGATGATGAGCTCGCGCACGACATCCTTGATGAAGTGATCGTGCGCGGGCGAGATGCGTTTGCGATCGAGCTCTTCCTGGGCGAACGTCAGCGTCGGGATGAAGAGATCGGTGAACATCTCCTCCATCGTCGACGTTTCCGCCTGCCGGTCGGCGATGGCAATCGCGCCGGTGCGATCGCGCAGAAGCAGGCGATTGTAGAAGCTGAGATAGCCCTCGAGCGGATCTTCACTTCCGAAGATGATCGAGAAGATGCGCAGCGCCGGGATGAATTCGCCGCCCACGGTGAGGCACACGGTGATCGGCGTCGCCAGGAGAAGTCCCACCGGTCCCCACAGCCAGCCCCAGAAGATTGCCGCGATCAGCAGCGCGATGGGCGAAACGCCGACGCGATGTCCGACGACGATCGGCTCGATGAAATTGCCCACCAGCTGATCCGAGAACACGAAGAGCCCGAGGACCGCCATGGCGGTGTACCAGTTCGGAAAGACAGCGAGGGCAAGGAATGTCGGGAAAGCCGCGCTCAGCACGGCGCCGATGTAGGGGACGAACCGCAGGAGTCCCGCCAGGACGCCCCAGAGCGCCGCGTGCGGAACGGCGAGCAGCCAGAGGCCGGCTCCGATGAGCAGTCCGAACCCGATATTGAGCAGCGCAATCGTGAGCAGGTAACGGCTGATGCGCTGCCCCGTCTCTCCGATGGCCTGCGTCGTGACCGTCAGATGCGCACGCCCGGCGATCCGCAGAAGTTTGTCTCGGATCTGCTCGCGGTCGCGAAGAATGAAGAAGACGAGGACGACGACGAGGAAAACCGCCGCAACGCCTTCGATCTGCGGAGCAACCTCCTCGTAGCGCTCGCCGAGGGTCTTGCGCTCGGGAATGACTCGGACCTTGAGGTCGGCGCGCTCCGGTGCCGTTCGCGCTTCGGCAACACGCTCGATGGTCCTCTCGAACACGTCGAGTGTTCCGCCCGTACGCGTACGCAGGAACTTCAGCTTCTCCTCGATGTGACCGCTGGCTGCGGCCTGCGAGATCTCGCGCGCGACCTCGTTGAACTGCTGATAGATCCACCACCCGCCGAAGCTCAGGCTGGTCACCACCAGCCCCAGAGCGAGCACGATGCCGCCGGTGCGGCGGATGAATGTCCGCTCCAGCGTGGCGACGATCGGCGTCAGAAGGAACGCGAAAAGAACCGCCAGCGCCATCGGGACGACGACCGGGCGCGAGAAGTAGAGGATCGCGATGACGATGACGCTGATCAGGAGCGTTCGCGCCCGCGACTGACGACGGTCGACCGCGCGCTGGTCAGGAACGGCCACCGTGCCGGGTGCCGTCACCGCCCTCCGGCCGGAGATCGTCCTCTCGAATGAATCCTCGTCGTCGTCGAATGGCACGGGAAGAGTCTAATGCAGCGGCTGCGCCGGGGTTAGTTCGAGGTGCTTGGTGCTTGGTGCTGGGTGTGTCATCCCGATCGTAGTGAGGGACCTGGATAGGATGGGGGCGCGAAGATTGTGCCTCGTGCCGCCCGTCCCCGGCAGATCCCTCACTACACTGGGGATGACCCCACGCTGGGGATGACCGCCTGACTGATACGGCCCCTAAGCACTAAGCACCCAGCACCCAGCTTGTCCCGGGACTTGCTCACGATCCTCGCACACTCAACGTCGATTCTCCGGAAGGCCCACGGTGAACCTGCCGATCTGTTCGCGCCGGGGATAGTTTGCGTCGATCCATCGCGCAAGGTCAGGAACGCGCACCGCATTGGGAATCCCATCGAATGTGCCGAGGACGGGCTCACCGGCGACGATGACGCAGGCGGGCGGATGAGCGTTCAGCTCCGCCATGGCCTCGGCGAGAAGGATCGGATTGGACAGCATCGGAACGTCGGGGCAACGAACCGGTGGTGCGCGCTTTAGAAGGTAATAGAGCGCCCGCTCGTTCGAGAAGTCGAAAAAAGTGGCTTCCGGTCCGAATGAATCGACGAGTCCGTTCAGTGCCGCGAGCTCGGTGGCGTTCTGCGGCGTCGTGTAGAGACCTTTTCCAGTACCAAGAGGATACGGAACGAGGCCCGAGTGCTCTTGACGAGATGGCCATCCGGCAAGTGATTTCGCAGCGTAGATGATGTTGTCGGCGACTTCGAGCGCGATGAGAAACGGGAGCGCGACCAGGCACGCGTAGAGTCCTCGTCCGCGGCGAATCAACGGCTCGATGAGAAACGCCACCGCTGCGATGCCGATGAATGGCATCGCATAGCGCGTGTGGCCCCATCCCATGCGACCAGCCGCTGTTCGGAATAGCATGACCGCGAAGATCGCAAAGATCGCGATCCGCTGCTGGAGGAGTGGAGCGTGAGCGGGCCGGCCGGCCTCTTTGACACGCCCGAGATCACCCGCGCTCCACGCAAGCGCAAGAAGGACCCCATAAAAAACGAGAGCACCGTAATAACGCACTGTCTCGATGGATACACCCTGTTTCACAGGAAGAGACCAGACAGCGTCGATCGCAGCTGGGATGATGACGAAGGAGTCGATCAAGAACCGCCGGATGTCGGCTCGAACGATCAGCAGAACGATGAGCGGCAGCGCCAGAGCCACCACCCCGGCGAAAACCTCACCGCGCGACGGCAGGCGCCTCGCCCTGACCAGACCGGTCACGGCCAAAACACCGGTCGCGGCGATCGCATACATGCCCGTGTCCAGGCTCCAGAGCAGACCAAGCGTCGAAGCGGAGAATGCAGCAGCAAGGCAGATCGGCCGGCTCGTCCGTGCGTAGCGGAGATAGGCGATCGCGGCCACGAGCAGCGGCGCGAGCCGGAAAAATGGAAAACCGATCGCCTGTCCAGCGCCGAGCGCGGTGAGGGAGAGCAGGACGCCGAGCAGAAGCCCTGTCGTTGTCACGCACACCTCCGCAGCGAGCGGAACCAGCAATGCCAGCGTTGCCGCGTTGAGAATCGTGTTCAGCCGTCGCACGCGCCAGGGCGACGGCGGGGTTCCCATGAATAACGCGTCAAGTCCCCCGTCGACGGCGAGTCCGTGCAGGAGAAAGATGTCGCCATACGGACGGCTGCCCTCCCGCATCAAGAACGCCGGCGTGAGGTGCTCGCCCTCATGGAACATATCCATGAGAACGTATGGCTGATCGTGCACGAAAAGCATGAGCACGAAGACGGTGGCAGCGAGGATCCAGACGACTTTTCGTGGCACGAGCGGTGCGTCTTCAGAGGAAGGAAGGGTGGCATGACCAGCGGCGTTCGCGAGAACGCCACCGAGGAACGAGAAGCCGAGCACAAGGACAAGGACGGCGTAGTCCCAGCCTTTGGGGTATTGATGGATCGTGACAAAGCCTACGCCACCGTCGGGAACGCGAAAGAACGGCAGGATCAACGGCGCGCAGAAGCGGGCAATGATTGCACCGGCGATCGCGCCGATCGCCACTCTGACAGCTCCGGGCATTCGTCGAGCGTCACCCTTTCAAAAGATTGCCGGCACCCCGATACCATGCGCGGCTCTCGGATTGTATGAGCATCGACGTTACGATTCCGACCGCGCAGACTTCGTGGCTTAAAATCCGTTCGTGGAATTGTTCTTGGCGGCGATCCTGCCGGCAGCAATCTTTGTCGCGTTGCTGGGGCGGCACCCCGGCAGGCGAGCCGCACTCGGTTTCGCAGGCCTGGTGCTCCTGTACGCGGCGCCCTACGTGGTTCTGCAGGGCACTCCAGTATCACTCGACTTTCTGCTGCGAGAGCCCCCATGGCTTCATATGGCCGGACCCCACTACCTTCAGAAGAACGGTCTGATCAATGACGTGCCGTTGCAAATGCTGCCGTGGCAGGAAGCAGTACGCGAACAGTGGCGGCACGGGTCGCTGCCGGTACTCGATCGGGCGACCGGCAGCGGCAGCCCACTCTGGGTCAACCTCCAGGCCGCCGTGCTTTTTCCCACAGTGCTCTTCTCGATTGTGCTGTCGACATTCTCCTGGCCATAGCGGCTCTCGTCACGAAGCTGCTCGTCGCGCTATGGGGTATGTACCTGCTCCTCCATCGCCTTGGCCTGTCGCCCGCCAGCAGAGTATTCGGTGCGATCGCTTACGCGTTCTGCACGTTCACGATCGCATTCGCCGGATTTCCGCACACCAACGTGACGACGCTGCTTCCGCTGCTCCTCGCCACTCTGCATAGCGTTCGGGCTGGCTGGGGCGGCACCGCTCGCGCCACTCTCGTTCTCACTCTGATGCTCCTCGGCGGACATCCCGAGTCGGTGTTGCACTCAGCGCTGATCGCGCTTCCATACGCCGGCGTACTCGTAACCGCAGTGCCGCGTTCGCAGCGACTGGTACTGTCAGCGCGATTCGGCGCGATCGGCGTCGTGGCGCTGCTGCTCGCCGCGCCGGTTCTGATGCCTTTCCTCGGTCATCTTCCGCATACGCAGCGCCTGCACGAGGTTCAGGCGAACCGAGACATCCTAGCGCCTCCTCCTCTCACGGCGGCCAATCTGATGCCTTTCGCAATGCCGAATTACTTCGGCAATCCGCGAGTCCACAACTACCGAAGTGATTTCAACTTCAACGAGCTTTGCACGCAGTACGCGGGTCTCTCGGCACTCATCCTGGCGATCGGAGCCGTTGTTGCCGGATTCCGCCAGCACCTGTTCTGGATAGTGATGTTCGTCCTCATGACGCTGCTCGCCTTCGAGCCGCCGTTCATCGCGCCGATCGTTCGGCACGTCCCGCTGCTCGACATGGCGCCAAACGGACGTCTCCGCTTCACTCTGGCACTCATCACGGCGATCCTCGGCGCTCACGGCTTCGAGCTGCTCATCCGCGGCGGGAACCGCCGCGCTCTCGCCGCGACCGCCTTTGCCGTGGCGGCGAGCGTGGCCGTCATCGGCGTCGCTTCCTACCCGACCTTCGCGCAGTACGGCACGAGGCGTCTGATCTTCTTCACGACGATCGCGCCACTGGGGAGCGCCGCCGCCATCGTGCTCGCGTGGCGACGTCCGGCAGTCGGCTTCGCGGTTCCGGTTCTGCTGTTCCTGGATCTGGTCGGTGGGATGCTGATGTACAACCCCGCCGTCGGCAGAAAGTTGTACTACCCGAGGACTCCAGCGATCGAGGCGATGCATCGACCGGAAGACTCATCCGGGCCACACCGCGTCACCGGCATTGGCCAGGCACTGCCACCCATCACATCGCGGTTCGTAGGCGTGGAGGACATCCGCGTGCACGATCCTTCCGCGTTCCGGCCATACGGGGCGGTGCTCGACGCGGCAGGATTCGACCGAAGCGACTATTTCGGACAGTTCCGGGTGTTGCCGCCGCAGCCGTTAATCGACTTTCTCGGCGTCCGCTGGATCATCGCGCCGCCGGGAACGGCGATCGAAAGTCTTTCTCTGGTGCACTCCGGTGTTGATGCAAACGTGTATCGGAACGAGACGTCGATGCCACGCTACTTCGTTCCAGAGCGGGTCGATCGTTCGGCTGATCCCGCGGCATCGTTGGTGGTTGGCCGCATCAGAGGACGCGTGTATTCCAAGACCCTCCACGCACAACCGGCTCCCGCGGAGGTGAGAATCGAGCGCTACGAGTCGAACGGAAGCACGATCGTCGTCAGAGCCGATCGCGAGACGTTCGTGGCCTCCAGTGAAGTGGCTCTGCCCGGCCATGCCCTGACGCGAAATGGAGAGCCGTGGCCGACGGAGATCATCAATGGTGCGTTTGTCGGCTGGCGCGTCCCCGCCGGAACATCGAGGTTCGAGCTGACTTACCGGCCGCCAATGTTCGCCATGTCGATCGTCTTATGCGCGTTCGGACTGATCATCACGAGCGCGATGTTCGTCGTTGGCCGCCGGCAGGCCACCGCCAGCAGAATTGATCGTCTGACGCCGACTCAATGACACACCCCGAATCCCAAGGAATAAGGACACCGCGGTCCTGAAATGCGGTATCTACTTTTTCCACCGCAGAACGGGGTTTCGCGCCGCCCTCGCCTCATCGAGTCTCCGCACCGGGGTCGTGTGTGGCGCGCTCCGAACCAGCTCGGGACGCTCCTCGCACTCGCGGGCGATGGCCAGCATCGCCTCGCAGAATGCGTCCAGCTCTTCCTTCGGCTCGCTCTCGGTCGGCTCGATCATCAGCGCGCCGGAGACGATCAGCGGGAAGTAGATCGTGGGCGGGTGGAAACCGTAGTCGATGAGCCGCTTGGCGACGTCGAGCGTGCGCACACCCGTCCGCGCCTTCAGGCTCGCGGCCGAGGCGACGAACTCGTGCTTGCATGGTCTGTCGTACGGCAGGTCGAACGTGCCGTCGAGAAGGGACTTCAGGTAGTTCGCCGCGAGGACCGCGTCGTCGCTGACCTCGCGCAGCCCAGTGCCACCGTGCGCCCGGATGTAGGCGTACGCGCGAACCAGCACGCCGGTATTCCCCACGAAGCTCCGTAGCCGACCGATCGACGACGGGCGCTCACCGGGCCGCTCGAGCCGGAACGTCCCGTCATCCTGGCGCAGGACGCG
>CALMZP010000020.1 GCA_937870635.1 uncultured Acidobacteriota bacterium
GTGAGCATGAGGATGTAACCGTGCGCAGCGTCCATCCGGATCTCACGGCAGAGCTCGACGCCGTCCCCGTCGGGCAGTTTCCGGTCGAGAATCAAGAGATCCCACGGCGCCTGATGGAGCAGGACCCGCGCCTCCGAAAGCGACGCGGCGACGGAGACGGCCCAGCCCGCTCGCCGGAGGTGATGTGAAAGCATCACGGCAACGTCGGGATCATCTTCGACGAGAACGATGCGGGAAAGGTCGCTCACACGGCCTTACAGTGCAAATAACGTTCACATTCTGGCGGGCTCAGCGACCTTTTTTTTCATTTCGAAGCGGGCTGTGAAATGCCGCAGCACGACCGGCGCGTACGTCAGCGCGTATCCGCGCAGAGCGTGGGAATCGATCTTCCCGGCGACCTCAGCCACGTAATCCATGTGTGACTGCGTATAGAGCCGCCGAGGGATCGCCAGCCGTACCAGCTCCATGGCCGCCTTCTCGCCGAACATCACGCTGCCGATCTCGCAGGAGCGGATCCCCCCCTCGAGATACAGCGCGTTCACGACCGAGACACCCGGAAACTCACCCGCGGGTACGTGGGGCAACCAGGCGCTGGCGTCGATGTAGACGGCGTGTCCGCCGGGAGGCTGTACGACCGGGATACCGGCCGCGACCAGCTTCTCGGCGAGGTACTCGATGGTGCGGATGCGATAGCGGAGATAGTCGGGATCGACCACCTCTTCGAGTCCCGTCGCGATCGCTTCGAGGTCGTACCCGGCCAGCCCGCCGTATGTGGGAAACCCCTCGGTCAGGATGAGCAGGTTCCGGCACTTCTGCGCGAGCGCGTCGTCATTGAGCGCGAGGAATCCGCCGATATTCGCGAGGCCGTCTTTCTTCGCCGACATCAGCGCGCCGTCGGCGAGCGAGAACATCTCCTGCGCGATCGCTTTCGGCGAACGGCCCTTCTGCGACGCTTCGCGCTCGCGGATGAACCACGCGTTCTCGGCGAAACGGCACGCGTCGATGAAGAACGGCTTGCGATAACGGTCGCACAGCGCGCGGATCCCTCGGATGTTCTCGAGCGATACCGGCTGACCGCCGCCGGAGTTGTTCGTGACGGTGACCATGACCATGGAGATGCGGTCGCCGTCGGTTTTCAGCGCGTTCTCGAGCGCAGCGAGGTCCATGTTTCCTTTGAAGGGATGCACGACCGACGGCTGCCTCCCCTCCGCGATCACGAGATCCCGCGCCTCGGCACCTTCGTATTCGATGTTCGCCCGCGTCGTGTCGAAGTGAATGTTGTTCAGGACCACGTCGCCGGGCTGCAATGCCGAGTGGAAGAGGATGCGTTCCGCCGCGCGTCCCTGGTGCGTCGGGATGATGTGCCGGAAGCCGGTCAGGTCCCGGACGACGCTCTCGAACCGCTCGAAGGACCGCGAGCCGGCATACGACTCGTCGCCCTGCATGAGTGCGCCCCACTGCGCGGCTGACATCGCGCCGGTACCCGAATCGGTGAGGAGGTCGATGAGGACGTCTTTCGCGCGCAGCATGAAGACGTTGAAGCCTGCCGCGCGCAGCGCTGCCTTCCGCTCTTCTCGCGTGGTGAACTGGATCGGTTCGACGGCTTTGATGCGGAACGGCTCGATGATGACCATAGAGGGAGCATCGCCGGGGGGGGTCACGGGAGACCATGACATTTGTCACCCGGCCGGGGTGATTCGGCGCGGCGTGTGCACGCTCGAGGCCGCATGCAGATCTCACGTCCTTCGCCCGTCCGCGTCCTCGTCTTCTCCGGCTCCAGCCGCAAGGACTCGCTGAATGTCCGGCTCGCCACGATCGCCGAGGGGATTGCCCGCAGCCGGGGGGCAGAGGTGGTGCGGGCGACCATGGCCGACTTCGACTGCCCGTCCTATGACGGCGACGTGGAGTCGCTCGAGGGGATTCCCGCCGGCGCCACCCGATTCCGCGATCATCTCGTCGATTGCGACGCCTTCCTCCTCGCCTCCCCCGAGTACAACGGCTCGATGCCGGGCGTGGTCAAGAACGCCATCGACTGGGCGTCCCGATTCAGACCTCAGCCGTTCAACGGCAAGCAGGGCTTCCTCATGTCGGCTTCCCCTTCGATGGTGGGTGGGAACCGCGGCCTCTGGGCGCTCCGCGTGCCGCTCGAACATCTCGGCGCCCGCATTTACCCCGACATGTTCTCGCTCGCGCAGGCGCACAACGGCTTCAACGAAGATGGCAGCCTCGCGAATGCGAAACTTCACGAACGCCTGGTGAGCATCATTTCATGCTTCCTCAATCTGGTCGAAGCAGCGAAGCACTATCCGCGGCTGAAAAAGGACTGGATCGAGTTCCTGGGCGAGCAGCCGGATGCGGCGACGGATCGCGTGGAGACGCAGAGTTTATCCTGAGCGAAGCGAAGGATCTCCGGTAACACCGGCAGCGCCCGTGCCTGGAGCCTCGTGAGTGCACCGGAGATCTCTCGCTACGCTCAGGATAGACTCTGATCGAGAATTACGACTTGAACGCGCGCACGACCGCAGCGACGAGCTTCGGATCCACTGCTCCGTTTTTCTCTTTCACCGAAGTTCCGACGATCGCGCCGTCGGCGAGAGCGAATGATCGCGCGTTCGCGGCGGTCAGGCCGCTGCCGACGAGGAGCGGCGCGTCGATCGCGTCGCGAAGTTGCTGCAGCCGCGCCGGATCGGCGGCGGCGCCCGTCTCCGAGCCCGTGACGATGACCGCGTCGGCCAGTCCACGCAAACGGAGATCCTTCGCCGTCTGAACCGGATCGGAGGCAGCGAGGGGCACGGCGTGCTTGACGAGGTGGTCGGCGAAGATCGCCACCGCTGGAGCGAGCGATGCGCGCAGCCGGAGCGTGTCCGCCGCGGCGCCTTCGATGATTCCCTGGTCGGTGATCATCGTTCCCGTGTGCACATTGACGCGAATGAACGCCGTACCCGTTGCCGCTGCGACGGCGAGCGCGGCGTGAGGATCGTTCCGGAGGACGTTCACTCCGATCGGGGACGTGAACGTCCGGGCAATCTCCGTGACGACGCGCGTCATCGCCGCCACGGTTTCCGCCGGAACCCGTGTTGCGAAGAAAGGCCTGTCTCCGAAATTCTCGACGACGAGGCCGTCGCAGCCGCCGTCACCGATGGCCGTGGCGTCCGCGACCGCGGCCTCGATCACCTCGTCCATCGACCCGCCGAAGAGCGGCGCGCCCGGAAGCGGCAGCAGATGGACCATTCCGAAGACGACGCGGCGGCCAAAGCGGGAGGTAAAGGTGTCGCGGGTGAGCATGTAAAGACTTTATCCCGAGCGGAGCGAGGGATCTCCGGTACCACCGGCAGCGGCCATGCCTCGAGCATGGTAGGTGGTACCGGAGATCCTTCGCTTCGCTCAGGATAGACTCTACTGGCATGTCCGAGCTTCGTCTTTTCAACACGCTGACGCGCGCGAAGGAGAACTTCGTACCCCTTGTCCCCGGCGAGGTGCGCATGTACTCGTGCGGACCCACCGTCTACAACCACCCCCACATCGGCAACCTGCGGACGTTCCTCTGGAGCGATCTCCTGCGGCGCTACCTCGAATGGCGGGGCCTCCGCGTCCGCCAGGTCATGAACATCACCGACGTCGAGGACAAGATCATCCGCAACGCGAACGAGGCGGGCCAGGACATCGGCACCTACACGGCGCCTTACATCACGGCCTTCCACGAATCGGTCATGGCGCTGCGCATCCGTCCCGCCGATGCCTATCCCCGCGCGACCGCGTACATCCCGCAGATGGTCCGGCTCGTCGAACGCCTCAACGAACGAGGGCACACGTACACGGCTGACGGGTCGGTCTACTTCCGCGTCGGAAGCCTGCCACAGTACGGGCAACTGTCCAGAGTCGAGATCGACACGACGAGCAGCTTCAGCCGGGTGGAGAGCGACGAGTACGAAAAGGAGAGCGCGCGCGACTTCGTCCTCTGGAAAGGGAAGAAGGAAAGCGAGCCGTCGTGGAAGACCCCCCTCGGCGAAGGGCGCCCCGGCTGGCACCTGGAGTGCTCCGCCATGTCCATGGACCTCCTCGGCGAAACGTTCGACATTCACACGGGCGCCGTCGACCTGATCTTTCCACACCACGAGAACGAGATCGCCCAGAGCGAAGGAGCGACCGGGAAGAAGTTCGTCCGCTACTGGCTCCACGGCGAGCACCTCAACATCGACCAGCAGAAGATGTCGAAGTCGCTGGGAAACATCTACACCCTCGCCGAGATCCGCGAGATGGGATACACCGCTCTCGCTCTGCGATACGCGCTGCTCTCCGTTCCCTATCGCACCAAGCTGAACTTCACCGAGCAGTCGCTCGCCGACGCGCAGAACGCGCTCGATCGCATCGCGTCATTTCTGCTGCGGCTCGATGAGATCGCGACATCGGCGCCGCGCGACGCACAACATTCCGACGGCCATGCAGACGAGTTGATCGGTGTGTTCCTGAGCTCATTTCAGGAAGCGATGGACGACGACTTGAATACCGCCGGCGCGCTCGCGGCGATCTTCACGCTCATCCGCGACGCAAACATCGCCATCGACGCGGGCCGCATCACCTCATCCGATGCAGACGGACTGCGCACAGCATTGCGCAGGATCGATCCAGTCATGGACATCTTCCCCGAGCGCGAGCAGTCCATCGACGCCGAGATCGAGAGATTGATCGACGCGCGCAATGCCGCGCGCAACGCCGCGAGCCGCCTAGAACCCGTGCGCGTAACCGTCACCCGTAGCAAGGGTACCCTCGACACGGTCCCGTGATGAGTCGTCGTCGCCGGTGTGAGCGGGCGTGTTCGCGTGCGCATGCGATATGAAGGCTCGCCCAGCTCGCTGGAGGGCACGACACAAACGCGGCCCGCGGAGATGCAACTCTCGAACTGGCTGCCGAAAGCGCCCGTGCCGCAGCTGCATTCGATGGACGTGACCCTCCACGTACCTGACGACGAGCGACTGGTCGCATCGAGCAAGCTCGTGGATGCGGGTCGCGAAGCAGGCTGGGCGAGCTATCGCTCGCGGTCCGATC
>CALMZP010000021.1 GCA_937870635.1 uncultured Acidobacteriota bacterium
TCCACTTCCCGGAACTCGGGATCGAGACCGGCTTCGACGGGACGCTCGCGCAGCAGCCGCGCGCAGAACGCGTGGGTCGTGCCGATGAAGCCCGCGGCGCCCTCGGTGATGCCGGCCTGCTCGAGCCCGCGCTGGAAACTCTCTCTTAGATGCGCGGCTGCTTTGATCGTGAACGTGATCGCGGCGATCGTCGACGGCTTCGCGCGCTTCTGCAGCACCAGGTTCACCATGCGGTGCACGAGGTTCGTCGTCTTCCCCGTGCCCGCCGCGGCCTCGACGAGCATCGTGACGCCGAGGTCGTTGCGGATCGCGTCGCGGGCGGGCTGGTCGGGAGGGAGTTTCGTCACTTGACCTCCTGCAGGTTCAGCCACGCCTTTACCGCCGCATCGGCGTCGTTGTTCACGAGCTTGCGGTTCGTCCGCTCCGCGGCGAGCTTTGGCCCTTCGCACGCTTCCTGAAAATCACAGAACTTGCACGCATCTTCGCCGGCGTGCGGGAACCATCCCGTCGCGATCGTGTCGAAGAGGTGGTTGAGCGCGTCCTTCAGCTCCCGGTCCGCGCACTCGCGCAGCAGGCGCGCGCCGTTGCCCTTTGCCGTCGGGAAGTAATAGCCCGACTTCGTCACGCGGCCGCCGAGCTTCGACTCCACCGCGCGCGCGTAGATCGCGTGCTGGATCTTCGTCCCGCAGTTCAGCCGGCCGCCGCCTTCGAACTGGAACGTGCTGCCCGACTTGTAGTCCCACACGTGCCACTCGCCCGTCGCTTCGTCGCGGTCGATGCGGTCGATGCGCCCGCGCAGCTTCACGGACCGGCCGGAGCCGAGGGGGAGGGCGAAGTCGTCGAAGCCCCATTCGAAGTGGGACGGCGTGACCGTGCGGCACGCCTCTTCTTCGGAGCGGAGGAACACCTCGCACGCCTCGAGGAGGTCGGTGCGGCGGCGATCGAACGCGCTCTCGCTCGGCGGCGGGATCGTCTCCCGCCATTTCCCGAGCTCTTCTTCCGCAATCTCCTTCATCCGCGCGAGCGACGCCATCGCCGGTTTCTCGCCGCGCGCGCAGATCTCTTCCATCGTCCGCTGCAGGACCTCGTGCATCAGCGTCCCGAAGTGATGGGCTTCGAGCCAGGTGTCGGGCTCGTACGCGATGTCGTCGAGCACATTGACCTTGAGGATGCGCTCGAGGAAATGCTGGTACGGACAGGCGGCCATCTTCTCGAGCTGCGATGCGGAGTAGAGGACGCCGTTGCGCCGCGGGTCGAGCACCTCCGGCGGCGCGCTGATCTTCCCGTCCCACTTCGTGATCTCCGCGCTGTCCCTCGCCGCCACGGCTACCGCACCGGCGGCGAGCTGCGGGTACGCGGCGAGGATCGCCTCGCGCAGACTCGTCTCCCCATCCACGAAGCGCCGCAGCAGCCACCACTCCGAGGCCGACAGCGGCTGCGGATCGACGAAGGTCTCGCGGACGAGACCGTTCTCGATGTCCTCCATCTTCTCGTCGTGCCGGCCGGTGACCTCGCGATAGACGTCGACGAACGCCGGCGACGGAAACCGCTCGCGGCGGTCGCGCAGCGCGAGCGACGAGTACGAGAGCGTGACCTCGCGCGATGCCGCGCGCGCGAGCAGGCTGCGGAACTGTTCGGTGACCCGCTGCGGGCGGTCGCCGACGATCGGGATGCCGATCGCTTCGCGTTCGCTGTCGAGCACGATCGGATCCTGGAGGCCGGTGCCGGGATGCCGCGACTCGTCGAGTCCGACGACGAACAGCCGCCCGCGCGCCGCCCATCCGCCGCCGCGCACCGGCGCGACGTGCAGGAACCCCGGCCTCGGATTGCTCGCCGACACATGCAGCGCCCTCGCCGCCTCGGACAACCGCCGCGCCACTTCGGCGCGCGGCGCTTCCGCGCCCGGCAGCGCCGCGAGCTCTTCGAAGAGGCGCACGAGGCCCGCGTGAGCCATGCCGTCGATCTCGTTGCGCGGCGTGGCGAACTTCTTCACGAACGCGGCGGCGGACCGTGCCGCCACGGCGACGTCGAGCGTGTCGCCCTCCGCGACGTCTTTCGAGATCTCGAGCAGCGCGGCGATGAACTCGCGCGTGGCCTCCGCCCGATCGGTCGGCTTCTCCGCGAGCTTCCGCTCCGCGATGAGGCCATCGATGCGCGGCAGATAGCGGTCGCGGCCCCATCCGATCTTCGCCTGGCGCAGGACCGTTGCGTGCGCTCCGGCGAACGCGCGCAGCTCCGACGCATGCCACCCCTCGCCGATCCAGCGGAGGTACGCGAGCGTCGCCTGTCCCGGCCGCGTGAAGTACGACGCGATGCCCTCGGCGAACGTGCAGGGAACTTCGTATTCGGCAGCGAGCTCGTGGATGAGAGGGAGGTACGGGTCTCTCGTCGTGTAGACGATCTCGGCGTCGTCGAAGGTGCCGGGTGCGGCGTCGGCGAGGATCGCGCGGAACGCGCCGCGGACTTCGTTCTCTTCGCCGATGGCCTTCCGGAAGGCGACGTTGAGAATCCCTTCTCCCCCCGTCTTCGCGGGGGAGAAGGTTCTTACGACTTCCCACTCCCCTGCCGCCGCTTGCAGGAATCGCTCTTCGACTTGCGTCAGCTCCACGTCTTCGATGACGAGCCAGATCACATCCTTGCGCGGCTTCGCCATCTCCGTCGCGCGCCGGATGACGCCGAGACGATCGACGAATTTTCCGCGGGCCATCTCTTCCTGATAGCCGGCCAGCACCCGGGCGATGTCCTCCGCCTTGCGCCTGTCTTCGAACGATTCGCCTTTCAGGTCCGCGGGCGTCAGCCCGGCGTGTCCGAGGTCTTCGATGGAGCGCTGGATGGCGCGGTGGAGGCCGGGGCGGTCGGCGAGCGCCGCAAAGTACGTGCTGCTGTCGAGCACGCGGTCACACACGCGCTCGATGATCGAGAGCGCCTGCGCGCGCGAGAGGACCGTGACGCCTTCGCGCGCGAGTGCGAATCCGGCGACGGCATCGCTCAGCGTCCGGATCGTTTCCACGCGCAGGTTCACCCACGGCGTGCCGGAGTGCGCGACGGCGTCGGCGATCTGGTGCCCGATCGCCAGCGACGGCGCGACGAGGATCTTCTCCGTCAGCAGATGCGTGCGGCAGAGCTCCGCCAGCTGTCCGATCATGCGCGCTCCTCACGGGCGAGGCCGAGCAATGCTCCGCGATACCGCGACTGCAATGTCACAGCTGACAGCGGACCCTCCGGTGTCGGGATTCGAGTGCAAGGAAGTGTATCGGAAAGTCGCGGAAGGATGGAGTGACGGATGACAACGGCTCTTTCCGAGCTCCTGTTGCGCGGGCGGGATCGCCCGCGGCTCCACTGTCCGTAGACCGAGGTACGATTGCTCGCGTCATGGCGGATGAGCTGTGGGACACGATGCTGCGTTTTCACCACGAGGTGACGCTGCCCGCCCTCCGCGCCGCGCTCCTCGAGGAAAGAGGCGAGAACCTGGCGGCGCACGTGGAGACCCGCCGGGAAGTCGAAATCCTGCGCGCAGACACCCGACGGCTCGAAATCATGGGCGCAGAGACCCGCCGGGAACTCGAAATCCTGGGCGCGGAGACCCGCCGGGAACTCGAAATCCTGGGCGCGGAGACCCACCGGGAACTCGAAATCCTGGGTGCGGAGACCCACCGGGAACTCGAAATCCTGGGTGCGGAGACCCACCGGCAATTCGTAGAGACCCATCGGCAATTCGATCTCTCGCGCGCAGAGAACCGCCGCCACTTCGATGTCTCGATGGAGAGCCTGAGGCACGACATCGGACTCGTGGCGGAGAAGGTGATTCGCGTCGAAGAGAAGCTGGGACAAGAGGCGGCGGGCATCCGGACCGAGATGAATGAGCGCTTCGACGAAACTCACGCGCTGATCAGGTTCTCGCACACGGAGCTGGAGAGGCGTATCCATTTGCTCGAAGGCCCGTGACGTTTGATGGTCGTGGCGTATCCTCTCTCCATGCCCCTCAACCCCGGACAGCGGCTGGGGCCCTATGCCATCGAGGAGATGGTGGGCGCCGGCGGGATGGGCGAGGTGTATCGCGCACGCGATACACGCCTCGACCGCACCGTCGCGATCAAAGTCCTGCCTCCAGGTTCCGGCGGAGCGGCGTCCGCACGATTCGAGCGCGAAGCGCGCGCGATCTCCCAGCTCACCCATCCCCACATCTGCCGGCTGTTCGACCTCGGACATGACGAGGGGCACGAGTTCCTGGTCATGGAGTATCTGCAGGGCGACACGTTGTCATCGAAGGCAAGCCTCTCGATCACCGCACCGACATCTTCTCTTTCGGAATCGTCCTCTACGAGATGGTCACCGGCGCGCGACCGTTCGACGGCGCGAGCGCTGCGGCCGTCACAGCATCGATCCTCAAGAGCGAGCCCCATCCCCTCCCGCCGGCTCTCGGAGTTCCGCCTGCGCTGCAGCACCTGATCGCCACCGCCCTGGAGAAAGATCCCGAGCGGCGCTGGCAGACTGCGCACGATCTCGCGCTGCAGCTCCGCTGGATCAACGGCTCACTGTCGACCGAGCATGCGGCAGCGCCGGCGGCCCATCGACGGAAACGCGCGGCCTGGCTCCTGCTGCCGCTGCTTCTCGCCGGCGTTGCGGCCATCGGATGGATAGCCGGACGATCGGGAGCGACGCAGGCAGAGCCTGACATTCCCGTCCGCCTGCGGATGCCGGTCGCGCCGGCCATTCTTCTCAGCAATGCCGCATCAGCGACATTCGCACTCTCGCCGGAAGGACAGCGGGTCGTCTGGACCGGCTGGGAGACGGGTCAAGGTGTTTCGGCCCTCTATCTCCGCAGCCTCGGTTCGAGCCATGCGCAGGCCATTGCGGGCACCGAAGACGCGTCATGCCCTTTCTGGTCGCCGGATGGAAAATGGATCGGCTTCACATCCAGAGGAAAACTGTGGAAGGTTCCCGCGGATCGCAGCGGCACACCGGTCGCGATCTGCGACGCCGGCGGGTCCGGCACCGTGGCCGCGTGGGGCGATGGGTTCATCCTTTTTTCCGAGCGCCCGGGCGGCCGTCCCGAGATCTATCGAGTCAGCGAGGACGGCGGTGTCCCGTCCGCGGTGACGAAGATTCGACCCGGCGAATACAGGCACGCCTGGCCTCAACCGGTTTCGGGCACGAACCGCTTCCTCTACCTCGGGATGCAACGCGGAACCGTGGATCGGACCCTCTATGTCGCATCGTTCGGTTCGTTCGAGCCACAGCGCCTGCTCGAAGAAGCCTCGCGTGTGCGCGTCGTCGGGGACCGCGTCTATCACGTTCAGCGCGGCACTCTTGTCGTCCAGCGCGCCGACTTCGCCGCGGTCCGCTTTCTCGACGCACCGCTCAAGCTTGCTGACCAGGTGGCTCGATTCGACGGAACCGGGCGGGCCGATTTCGACGTATCGGCGAATCGGACCATCGTGTACCGGACGGAGACGAGCACGGGGCGGCTTTTCCTGACAGACCGCAACGGGAGGGAGTCGCGTACGCTCGACGATTCGGGGATCTTTTACGGCGCGAGCTTTTCTCCCGATGGAGCGCGTATCGCGGCGGGCCTTCTCATGCCGACGGAGGGGTTCCCCTCGATCTATCTTTACGACAGGCATCGCGCGGGACGTGATCGCATGACCAGCGACCGCGCGCTGGAAATGTTTCCGGTCTGGAGTCCCGACGGACAATCGATTGCGTTCGGCGAGGCCAAGGGATCGCCTCCGACACTCGCGCGCCGGTTGCTCGCCGGCGGACCCACCGAGCTGCTCGCCACGTCCGGCCATCAGCGGCCGGGAAGCTTCTCGCGCGATGGAAAAACGTTGTATTTCACTCAATTTCCCATGGGCCGGCCCAGCGAGATCCTGAGCCTGCTGCTTGACGGCACGAAGCGGGTCCAGCCCGTGGTGCCTGCCTCATTCGGCAACTCTGATCCGCGGGTATCGCCGGATGGCAACTGGCTGGCGTTCAGCACGAATGCGCCCGACGGCTCGGCTATTTACATGATGCCCCTCGCCGGCGGCGAAAAGATCCGCATCTCCGATAACCGCGGTTCCAGACCGCGGTGGAGTCGCAGTGGCGACGCGCTTTTCTTCATGGAAGACCCGCCGAAGGTGGTGATGGCGAAGCGCGGCGGAAGCGGCCCATGGAAGGACGCGACGCTGACCACACTGTTCGATCTGCCCGCTCTTCGCGCGGTCGACGCGATCACCGCCTTCGACGTATCGCCGTCCGGGGACGCCTTCCTCATCGGCGAGACCCGCGCCGGCGACGGAGACGGAGACCTCCACGTGATTCTGCACGCGCACTGACCGCACTCGAACTCCCTCGCAGCCCTCCGCGATCTCTGCGCCTCTGCGTTTGCCTTTCGTCACACGGAGCTGCCCCGTTCCCGCGCGTATACCATATCTGGTATAATCGGCCACGTGAACATCGTCCGCTTTGCGCGCTTGCGCTCCGGACTCACGCAGAAGGAGCTTGCCGCGCGGGCCGGCATCTCGCAGCCGGCGCTCGCGCGGATCGAGGCCGGACGCGTCGTGCCGCGGATCGACACCATCCAGCGCCTGCTCTTCCACTGCGGCATGTCGCTCGAAGCGATTCCGCGCGCGGGGGCTGGAATCGATCGCAGCACCATCCGGAAGATGCTCGCCCTCACCCCCGAACAACGCCTGCAACTCGCAGCGAAAGAAGCGCGGAACCTCTCCGCACTCAGACCCAATCGCTCATGAATCCCTTCGATCCGCTGGAGATCCTGGAGACGCTCGGCAGGCATGACGTGAGATTCGTGATCATCGGCGGCATCGCCGGACGGCTGTGGGGCTCCACGTCCGTCACGAACGATCTCGACATCTGCTACGCCCGCGATCCGGACAACCTCACGGCGCTCGCTTCCGCTCTCGTTGACCTGAAAGCGAAACTTCGCGGTGTCGATCGCGACCTGCCGTTCAAAACCGAGGCGAAAACGCTCCAGATGGGTGACGCGTTTACGTTCAGCACTCGCGCCGGAAACTTCGACATCATGGGCAATCCCGCCGGCAGCCGCGGCTACGAAGGCCTGGCGCGAACGGCGACGATGATGGAGATCGGAAGCATGAAAGTCGCCGTCGCCTCGATCGAGGATCTCCTGCTGATGAAACGGGCCGCCGGCCGGCCAAAGGATCTGATCGAAGTCGAAGTGCTGGCGGCGTTGCGGGAAGAGATTGAGCGCAAACCGCGCGTCCGCTGATCGCTGGACTGCGCCAGCCTGGTGCGGCTTATCTTCGAATCCGAAGGGCGCAGCAAGCTGCGCCCAGCCTGAGCGGCAGCTTGCTGCCGCGGGGCCGGGGCGGAAGCGGATCAAGGAGGGTAGGGAAAATTCCGGCCACGACACCCCTAAGATATGAGGTCCTTCTTACTCGCCCTCTTTCTGGCTGCCCCCCTGACCGCCGCCGACTTCGGATTTCCGTACTTGAGCGGCAAATCATCGAACGGCTCCATGTACGTCACCAGCGTCGAGGTACGCAATCCAGGCCCCACCCTTTCCACCTGCTCGTTCCGGTTGCGGGACCGCACCGTCGAGGGGCGCTTCAACCCCGGCTTTCGAAAGATGCTTCCGGACTTCGCGCCGTCGGCCCATGACGCGACGATGGTGCTGGCGTCATGCTCGGCGCCGGTCGAGATCAGCACTCGAATCCAGGTCTCGAACGACGGAGGCAGAACCTTCGATGAAGGACGTCTCTATCGAGCGGTGAAACTCGACCCCGGTCGATCGCACCGTCTCGATTCGCCGTCGCTGAATGTCGTTTTCGCGGAGGTTGACGGAAGTCCGGTGTCGGTTCGAATGATGAGCCGTCGGCGCGACGAAATCCTTTTCGAGAAAACGTGGGCCATCAATGGCCGCGATGTCCGTCTCGTCGAACTGCCCGCTTCGGCCATAGCACAACACAAGCCGGTCGTGGACATCTCCGTGATCGCCGGCGAGGGGCGGATCGTGGCGGGAACGGAGATGCGAGACGCAGGAGCGACCGCGGTGCCCCAAATCCTCGGGACGGCGCACCCTTCCGTACAATCGGGCCCCCGCGTCCGCTATGAACGGATGCTTGTGGCATCGCCGTTCAAAGCCGCGCCCTTCCATGACTACGCAACGGGCCTCATCTACATGCGCGACCGTTGGTACGACCCGAAGAGCGGTACGTTCCTGACGCCCGACCGCGCCGGATACCGGGATTCTTCGAACCCCTACACGTACTGCGGTGGTGATCCGGTGAATTGCACGGATCCGACGGGGATGTATGAAGTTGACGTTCACCACTGGTTGACAGTTTTCCTGGCTCGTGCGGCGGGGTTCGACGAGAGGACTGCGCGGCAGATCGGGTTCGAAACTCAGGAACTCGACATGGACGATCCACGCAACGCAATGTACGGAGGGTCGAACCCAAAGGCTATGCACCTGTACCACATGGTGCGTCCGCAACGGCTGGCCGCCATGCGCCGGCAAGCCCTTAACACCTATCGCACCTTTCTCAACGACAGCGCAGCCCACGAACTGAAATGGCGTGGCGTCGGGGAGTATATTCACGCGCTACAAGACAGTTACTCCCACCAGCGCGGCAAGATCTATCGAGACTTCAACAACAGTTTTGGAATCGTTATTGGTCATGGGTTGCGTGGTCACGAGCCTGACTGGACATGGAAACGATCCGCGATCGCGATGGACATGGCCAGAAATGTTTTCGACGAGTTGAGGTCGCTCTGCGTGGAGACTAATCCATCGACCTGCACTGCTCTACCCTGGTCACAGATTCAATCTACGGTTCTTCGCTTTGTAAGCTTCGAGCCTAGACTCGGGATTGAGAAAGTGGGGCCCTTCGCCATCCCAACGGCGTCGGCGACTGGCTACCAGAGCAAGATCGATATCCTGAACGGATTCTCATCGGCACGTGACGGCAGACAGACAAGACTATTCACGCGCCCGTTCCAGCTCACGGATCGCGAACGCGCCGAGCGTCAAAACGTCTCGCGCGACCTCGACGAAGAGGAGCGAATGATGCGCCACGCTGCCTCATCACCGCAATGAGAAAAGCGCTTGTCCCGCTCGTCATCGCTCTTGCGTTTTCGGGTTGCCAGGAAACAACCATTCATGAAGGCCGCTGGAGAGTTACCAGATTACGGGCGGTCCTTCCCGATAGCGGTGCGCGGCCCCAGGAACTGGTTCGCACAGGACGTGGACGGGTAGCCAGGTTCGTGTCCCTGGTGCGGGTCTATCCACAACACGACTGCGTGATTTACGTCGGAAAGACAGACCGCCCGATGTGGTTCGCCGTCTGCGGGGACGGCCAGCCAATGCCACTCGTTCCGTACTCCTCGGATAACGACTGGTATTCCGACGACGGCGGATTGTCGCGTTGGCTGAGACTCGAGACTGACGGAAAGATGACCCGCGTCGCTATTGATCGGTATGGAGTCGCGGATCTGTCGCGCGGCCGAACGAACGTCACGACTGGTTTCATGCAAGTCGATGGCTCAGACCGAAACCCTGCTTCGCGGGAACCCGCCTGGTCGTATGCGATCAGGTCGCACGACTGCGCGGCGGTCCGTGCAATGTCGGGCATCCCCCTCGGCGAGGTTCCGCCCTACGACACCCCTTTGATCACGGCGGTCCTCAATGGCGACCTTTGCATTGCCAAAGAGCTGCTGAAACGTGGCGCAGACCCGAATCAAAGGTCATCCCGGGGCGAGACCGCGCTCACCGAAGCGGTGAACGATCGAAATGCGGAGATGGTCGCCCTGCTGATCTCATCCGGCGCAACGCCGGAATCGATCCGGATGGCACGCGAGCGCGCCAGGCAGTTGCGTCAGCCCGAAATCATCCAACTACTGGAGCGAGATTCCGCTGATGGACGACGGCGTTGAAACGTGGACTGCTCGCCGCGATCTTCCTGCTCGCGGCCCGCGCTCTTGCGAGCTCCTCCTGACGCGGGACTCCACCATGGGTAGAAAAGCTTGCCTCATCGCGCGAGCCGAGGGATGTTCGTCGCGAGGAGATGGCTATGAAAGACGACTACGACCTCGATGAAGAAGAAGTCAGGGACGCGCTGTTCTGGGCGGAGATCAACGGCATCAGGGACGTCGAGATCAAGACGATTCGCGAGTGGATCGAGAGTGACGGCTTCCGCATCGTTCCCAGTCCGCCGGACGAGTCGCTGTCCGAACACCTGCATCTGCTCGTCGACCGGCTGGCGGACGTGAACGTGCTGGTCCGGTCGACGGACCATCTCAGCGATCGCGAGCTGTACGCATTCCTGCTCGGCCAGCTCGACGGTCACATGTCGCTCCAGGCGAACAGCTTCGTCTTCCTCGATGTGATCGCCGGCGGCAGCGCGGAAGACAACGAGATCTACCTTCGCTACTACGCAACGGAGACGGCTCGCGCCAGCTGGAGCGCGAAGTTTCCCGACTCCGTCATGCCCCCTAGGGAAAAACCTCCGTATGACCGCGACCGGCTGCTGCCGTAGCGATCATGGGCGATCCTGCCGGCAGCCGCATCCGCTGATCGCCGGAGGCCGCATCTTCGAATCCGAAGGGCGCAGCAAGCTGCCGCACTCCCTGGCATCGAACCGAATTTCGGTATTTTTTCGGGGTTTCGGCCGGGCCGTCTGGGGCTTCCCGTTGTATTTCCATAGCGAAAGGGGAATGAATGAAATCACACCTGTCAGTTCTCGCCTTCGCTCTGTTGCTCGTCGTACCGTTCGCCGGAAACTTGGAGGCGGCCGATAAGGACGTTCGCGTCATCAACACGGCGGCGGAAGCGGTACCCGTGACGGTCCAGGGGACCGCGGTCGTAGCCGGAAACGTCACCGTCACCGGTAAGGTCGGTATCGCCAGCGACGCCGTGCAGCCGTTCCAGGTGTCAGCCATCTCCACGCAGGTGGGCAACAACGTGTCGACGGTGACCGTCGCCACCGTGCCGCAGGCAAACGGCTGGTCATCGAATGGGTTTCGATGACGGGCCAGGTCCCGCCGACGCAACACGCCGAGATCATGGAGATCATGACGGTCGCCGGTCCGTTCGGCGGCGCCTCTCACCAGTTCATCATCGAAACACAGCCGGACGCGGTCATCGGTGATGCGATCTTCCGCACCAACCAGTCCCTGCGGCTCTACGCCGATCCAGGCAGGTCCGCGCCCTTTTCCGGCGCAACAGCGGTGCCGGCCTCTCCACGTGGGGCGTGACGATCTCCGGTTATCTCGTCGACGTGCCGTAGTTCAACGGCCAAGCGAGCGGACGGCGGACGCAGAGGTGAATCGTGTCACCTCTGCGTTCCTCTGCGCTCTCTGCGTCTCTGCGGTAAGAATTCCAGCGGTCAGTCATGCGCCGAGGCGTCCTTCCAGGCGCGCTCGAGAAGCTCTCCGACTTCGAAGTCGCGCGCCCCTGCGAGAAGCGTTTCCCGGTCGATCGCGCTGCCGGTCACGCGAAGGATGCCCAGGATGTCGCGCCACTGTTTCTCCGATTGTTCGCCGCCCATTCGGTACCAGAGCAGTTTTCGAATGACGATGTCCTCCGGCGAATAGAACCAGAGGGAGCGGCCGCCGGTATTGATCGCTCTCCGCCGATCCATCTGTCTGCGAGCGCCGGTGCCAGCTTCAGCGATGAAAAAGTCGACCTTCATCGCGGAGGCCAGGTGAATGGCGTTGAAGCTTCCCTCTCGTCGCACCGCTTCGAGGGCGTCCTCCTCTTCGACGTAAAAATGCGGACGAAGCTCCTGGACAAGCATTCGTACGGTCCCGGCATCCGCCTCGATCATGAGATCGAGGTCGAGAGTCGATCGCGGCTCGCCATAAAGAGACGCGGCGACAGACCCGCCGATCACGTATCGAACACCGATCCTCTCCAGAATGCGGGCGACGAGGCCGGCCAGCGCGAAGGGGTCCGCCGGTGTCATGCCGGGCGCTTCTGGCTGGCGTAGATCTTTGCGACGACGTCCGCTCCGAGCCGGCGCGCTGCCAGCTCCAGCCAGATCTCGTCGTCCGTCAGATGCGGCTCACGCTGGCGGATGCCAGCGAAGGCGAGCCTCTGGACGCCGAGTGTGAGCTCGCGGGCCATCTGCATCCTCTCCTCCGGGCTTTTCTGTCGGAGGATCTCGTCCTGAACGGCCCGCGCGTTCGGAGAGGTATCGGAATGGAGAGGCATCAGGAGCGATGATACTTGGATTGATGGAGTGCGGCAGCTTGCTGCCGCGGGCGGGATCGCCCGCGGCTCCACTGTCCGTAGACCGAGGTACGATTGCTCTCGTCATGGCGGACGAGCTGTGGGACACGATGGAGCGTTACGCGTACGGCGCGGGTGATCCGGTCAATAACAGCGACCCGACCGGGCTCGCGTCGTATGCGTTCGATGGGACGTGGAACGACCGCGACAAGATGAAGAACGTTACGAACACCAGACATACTCACTCATCCACCACCAGTTCGAGAGCATCCATCCTTTCTACGACGGCACTGGGCGAGAGGGCAAAGAGCGAGGCAATCTGAGTCAAGAGGTCTCCGGAGTGGGAACGACATGTAGCCAAAACGGCGACTTCGTATACACGTGGGGGGGCGACGTGTATAGAAAACCGCGATTTCGTATACACGTCGGCGACCATCACCCTGCCGCTAAGACCTCGGCCGCACTCGCGCGGCGGACGATCGCATCGATGCTCTGCTCCAGCTTCTTCGCGAAGTTGGGACTCGCTCTTCTCACGGGTGTCGAGCCCGAACCTCGAATGGTGGATCTGGTTCCTGGCGCCGGTCGCCGCCGCGGCGATTGCCGCGAAGGCGTTGTACAAACATCGGGCGGTGCCGAGGATCACGGTCGCGCCGGCGGTGATCTTTCTAGCGTTCTGGCCGCTCCTCATCCTCGGCGGCGTACGACGCTACGCACAGACCACCGACCTCGGACCGCTCGCCACGATCGCCGGTCTCATCGTGCTCTGCATCGTGGCGTTCGTGAAGGCGCCCGTTGCGACCCGAAAACCGATCGCAGCAAGGAGATAGGCAGGCTTGCGGCAGCTTGCTGCCGCGGCTCTGAGTCGAACCGAAGGGGAGATCTACATGCCGTGGGAGATTTCATCGAACATGACGGCGCCACGCGGTTAACTCTTTCTGGCAACAGCCCGCCGCGGTTAGAATGAGCCCCAATGAGCGAAGCCGAACTCAAGGTGCTGTTTGAGACCATGCGCCAGGAAAACAGTACCGCGCACGAACAGACGCGCCAGAGATTTGATGCCGCGGTCGAGGTCGTGCGGTGGCATTTCGATGTCACCGCGGAGCGTCTCGAGGCGCGCTTCGGAACTCTCGCCGAGGTGGTCGGCGCGATCGACGCAAAATTCGCGCGGCGCTTGGACAAAGTCGAGACGACGATCGAGCGTACCGCCGCCAATACACAAGCAATGATCAAGTTTTCGCATGCCGAGTTGGACCTGCGTCTCAGCGCGCTCGAGCAAGATCACAAGTCTCTCGAAGAGACCGTTTCGGAGTTGCGATCGCGCATCGAGCGGATCGAATCATCCGCGCACTGAAGGACAGTCCGCCCCCACTTCAGATCCCGCAGGCGTAGTATCGCGGTCCTCTCGACGATGTCGCGGCCCCTCCCTCTCCGACGAACGACCCTCTCCAGAATTCGGGCGACGAGGTCGGCCAGCGCGAACGGATCCGCCGGTGTCATGCGGGGCGCTTCTGGCTGGAATAGATCTTTCCGACGAGGTCCGTTCCGAGCCGGCGCGCTGCCAGTTCCAGCCAGATCTCGTCGTCCGTCAGATGCGGCTTACGCTGGCGGATACTAGCGAAGGCGAGCCTCTGGACGCCGAGTGTGAGCTCGCGGGCCATCTGCATCCTCTCCTCCGGGCTTTTCTGTCGGA
>CALMZP010000022.1 GCA_937870635.1 uncultured Acidobacteriota bacterium
TCGTCGAGCAGGACCAGCGCGAAGGATTCCGCGCCGACGAGGTTGATGATGATCTCCTGGACGATCTGGATGACCTCGCGGAAGTCCAGCGTCGAGTGGAGCTGGTAGCTGGCCACGTAGAGGTTGGCGAGATTGTTGTTCTGCTCTTCGATCTCGATGTAGCGGCTGGCGAAGTCCTTGTTCTCTTCTTCGACCTCGCGGAACCGCTGCTGGATCATCCGGTTCTCTTCGGCCAGCTTCTGGAGCTGGTCGCGGAGCCGGCCGAGCTCTTCATGGGAGAGGTTCGGGTCTTCGCTCTCGAACGACGCCAGCCGGTACCGCAGGCGCTGATTCTCGCGAAGCAGTTCCTCGGTGAACTCCTTCCCTTTGTTGAAGATCTCGAGGAATTTCTCTGCTTTGATTTCGTCGCTCATGGGGTCTCGATGCCTGGACAGAATTACCCGTGAGACTAGCACAAGTTCATTTGCGATTGGCGAGCTGGAATCGAATGGGTTTCACGGCCTGCCCTCATGTTCACGTGGGGACGTTTCCGCAAAGTCTGACAATGGCCGCCGGGATGTCGCCCAGGGGCAGCACTTCGTCCACGCAGCCGGTCTTGATCGCTTCGCCGGGCATCCCGAAGATGATGGCCGTGTCCGCGGATTCCGCCATCGTGTGCCCGCCACGCTCGTGCACGCTGCGCACGGCGTGCGCGCCGTCGTCTCCCATGCCGGTCAGCACGACCGCGAGCAGGCGATCGCCGCACGCCTGGCTCGCGCTCTGGAACAGCCGGTCCACCGACGGGGCGTGCAGCTCGTTGGCGGACGAATCGGAGACGTTGGCGTAAAGGGCTGGCCCGTTGCGGCGGACCTCGAGCTGCTGCCCCCCCGGGGCAATGTAAACCGTTCCCCGCAGCAGCTCTTCGCCCGGCTGCGCTTCCTTGACGTCGAACGTCGTCAGCTTGTTGACGCGCTCGGCGAAAAGGCGGGTGAAGTTCGCCGGCATGTGCTGCGCCACGACGAATGGGATCGGCAGCGCCGGCAGCGCTTCGAAGATGTACTGCAGCGCGGGAGGCCCCCCCGTCGAGCTGCCGATCGCCACCAGGTCGACGCGCGTCTCGTAGACCTTCGGCGCGCCGGCGCCCCCGTCGCGCGCCTCGTCTTCCTGCACGCGCTTCCGCAGGTTCTCCATCCGGACGTCGACGACCTGCAGAATCTTGCGGACCAGGTCGCGCTCGATCTCCGGGAGCCGCGGCGACACCCGGCCGCCCGGCTTGGGGATGAAGTCGAGCGCGCCCAGCTCGAGCGCCTTGAATACGCTGCGGTCGCTGGCCTTCGACGATACGGCGATGACCGCCGTCGGATGGTTGGCCATCGTCCAGCGCAGAAAGGCAAAGCCATCCATCACCGGCATCTCGAGATCGAGCGTCACGACGTCCGGCTTGTGCCGCAGCAACTGCTTGATCCCATCCTCGCCGTTCACGGCGGTCGCGACGACACGGATCCCCCCATGCGACTCGAGGAGCCGCGAGATCGTCACGCGGTTGTACGCGCTGTCGTCGATGACAAGGACTTTGATCATTTTGGATTTTGGATTTTGGATTTTGGATTTTGGATGCTCGAGATGGCTCGATTCTGGTTTCAATCCAAAATCCAAAATCCAAAATCCAAAATCATTTCTGGTACACCATGTCGTTCTTCAGGTGCTTGAGCTTGAACTGCGTCGACAGCGAGATCAGCGATTCGGAGTGGCCGAGAAGAAGGTAACCGCCATCGACGAGACGGTTGTAGAAATTGTTGATGACCACCCGCTTCGAGGCGTCGTCGAAATAGATGATCACGTTCCGGCAGAAGACCACATCCAGCGTCCCCAGCAATGCCACCCGCCCTTCGTCGTAGATGTTCAGGCGGCCGAACGAGACACGGTTGCGGATGTCGTCCGAGATCTTCCACGACCCGTCGGGCTCTTTGGTGAAGTACTTCTCGCGCATGCGCGGGGACGTCGAGCGGAACGCGTTCTCGCGATAGACGCCGCGGCGCGCCTTCTGAAGGACGGCCTGGTTGAGATCGCTGGCGAAGATCTCGAACGAGCCCTTCTGATACCACCCCGCCTCCTGCAGAAGCATGGCGATCGAGTACGGTTCCTCGCCCGATGAGCATCCGGCCGACCAGATCCTGATCCGCTTCAACGACTTCTTCGCCATCAGCTCCGGCACGATCTCCTCGGCGAACGCGTTGAGCTGCGCCGGCTCGCGGAAGAAGTACGTCTCGTTCGTCGTGACGAGGTCGTAGATCTGGTCGAACTCGGACTCCGAGCGCGGGTCGTACTGGAGGAAATAGAAGTATTTCTGGAACGAGTCGAAGTTCAGCTCCTTCGCGCGCGGCGAGAGACGCTTCTGAAGGAGGTACTTGGAGCTCTCGCTGAAGAACATGCCCGTCCGTTTGTAGATCTGGTCCCGCAGCTGCCGGAACACGTCGTCCGGAAGCTCGAGATGATGGTTCAGGGACAGGAAGGTCATCAGGGGGCTGTGGCGCCTTGTTTCATCGATTGAAGAATCGCGGCGATGACGACCTCCCGCCGGCTGTCGGCGGTGCGCCACGCTTCTTCGAGGAGAGTGCGGTAAACGTCCTTGTGCTTCACGAATACATCGGTGACGTCATCGAGGATGGATGTGTTCTCGAGAGCCTTGAAGAGGATCGGGAACGACGAGGCGTCCGGCATCCGGTCGAGGGCATGGACCGCGGACTGCTGGACGTACGTGTCAGGATCTTCGACGGCGCGGTGGAGCACAGGCAGCGCCATGCGATCGCCGCGGATGCCGAGCGCGGCGATGGCCGCGGCGCGGATGCGCCAGTCCTCGTCGCCGGTGAGGCGCACCAGAGCTTCGAAGACGTCGACGCCAGGCACGCGCGCGAGCGCGAGCATGGCCGCGCGCTTGATCTCCAGGTCCTGCTCCCGCAGCGCTTCGAACAGCACATCCCTGACCGGCTCGGTCTCGAATTTGCCGAGCGCCTCGATGGCCGCGATCCGCACCGGAGCCTGGTCGTGCCGCAGATGCCGGACGAGCGGCTGCATCGCCGCGGGACTGCGGTATTCGCCGAGAGCCTGCGCCGCGGCCGTCCGGATCCAGATGTCGGGATCTTCGAGGGAGCTGATGAGCGGCGCGATGCCGGTCTCCGGACGGAGGTTCACCACGGCATTGATCGCCGCGAGGCGGACCGCCGTCGATTCATCCGCGAGCGAGAGGACGAGGTGATGGCCGAACTGTTCCTCCGCGAAGCGGCCCATGAGCGACACCGCCTTCTGGCGGATGACCGGGTCGCCATCCTTCGAGGCGAGCAGCAGCTCGTCGTGAAAGCCCTCGCCCTGAATGTTCACGTAGATGGAGAGCGAGTTGAGCTTGAGCGGGACGGAGCGCGACTGCAGCAGCTTGCGGATCTTCGTCAGCACCTCCGCCTTGTGACCGGGAAGCGCCGTGACGAGCGCGCCAATGGCGTTCATCGCCGCCTGTTGCGACGCGATGTCGGGATCGTCGAGCTTGGCCAGGAGGTAATCGAGTGACGACGGATCGGGCAGCTCGCCCAGCGTGTCGATCGCCAGGCGCCGGATCATCGGATTGTCGTGATCGATGAACGGCAGGATCCGCGGAATGGACTCCCGGCCGCCAATGGCATTGACCACCCGCAGCAGCAGCGCGACGACCTCGTCCTCTTCCGCACCCTGCAGAGCGTCGAGAATGGCCGGCATCGCACCCGCGCCGAAGTCGATGAGACCCTGCGCCGCGATCTCCGCCGTGTCGGGCTGCTGCAGAAAGTCGATGAGGATCGGCAGCGCGCGCGGATCGCCGGACCATCCGAGAAATTTGAGGATGAACGCTTTGACGTCGCGTTTCGGAGTGCTGTGCAGATGTTCGATCAGCGGATCGATCTTTTCGTGAGGAAATGCCTCGCGGAACTTCCTCTGGATCAGCGACCTCTCCATCTGCTCCACCACGCGAGGCTTCGGCGCTTCCGCAATCCGCACCAGCGACCGCAGGGCCGTGAGGTTGAGCTTCTCCTCCTCGGCGATGATCTTCAGAAGGAAGCTCAGCGTGCCGACGTCGGCGATCTTTCCGATCGCTTCGAGAACCGGTTTGCGCAGCGACTTCTCGGCGTAGAGCGGAAGAATCGCCGGGAGCGACGAACGATCCCCGACCTCCCCCAGCGCTTCAACGATGTGAAATTTGAGCCAGAGGTCGTCGCGCCGGCGCAGCAGTCCGATGAGATGCGGCAGCGCGGCGGCGTCACGATACTTTCCGATCGACGACACGATCGACGACGAGACATTCAAGTCCTCCTCGGTCTTCAGCAGCTCGAGGAGCACTTCGAACCCCTCCGGGCTGCGAAGATCGCCGAGAAGGTTGACGAGGGAGAGACGCACGTCCAGGTCGGTTTCGGTGCGGACACGCTCCACGATCGGCTCGATCGCCGGCGTGCCGATGCGGATCAGCGCTTCGGTCGCGGAATTCCGTTTGCCGGCGTTCTCGGAGTCGGCGAGAGCACCGATCAGGCCGGTGATGATGGCCATGCTCTGCTCGCGCACGAAACCGTCGACGATCGTCTTGCGGACACGCCAGTCGCGGTCGCCGAGAAGTTCGAACATGAGCGGCAGATCCTGCGCCTCCGCCGTCTCCGCGACGGAAAGTGCCGCCTTCTGCCGGACGTCGGCGTCCGAGGAGCGTGCCTGTTCGAGGATGGTCGGGTTTGTCATCGTCATTTTGGATTTTGGATTTTGGATTTTGGATTTGGATTTGGATTTGGATTTGGATTGCCTTCAATCCAAAATCCAAAATCCAAAATCTAAAATTTCTTCAACTCTTCCCGCTTCATCTGCACGAACTGCTGCAGCGTCTCGGTATAAATCTCCGTGTCACGCCTGACGCGCATCGAGACGCGTGAGTCGTAATACTGGCGCCCTTCCTCGATCTCCTCCCTGAGAGTCTCGAAGAACGTGTCGTTCCGGATGGCCTGCTCCACCTTGTCGACGTGATAGATGATGATGTCGGAGAGGATGAGCCGCGCCAGGCGCCGGGCCTCGTCGTACTCGCGCGGCTCGATCGCCACTTCGCCCGTCGCTCCGATCTCGGGGAAGAGCTTGCGGATGATCTGCTTGAACTCCTTCTCCGGGATCTGCTCCTCGATGTATTCGTCCGCGCCGTAGAGGTTCGTCGGGTTGGCGCGAAACCGGTTCGCGCGGAAGAGCGCGCCGATGAGGATCACCCGCGTCGACTGCAGCTCCGGATCGGCCTTGATGTCTTCCGACACTTCGACGCCGAGCTTCCCCTTGAGATAGACGTTGACGATCAGCAGATCGGCCTTGTTGCGCTTCACGAAATCGAACGTGGGAGCGCCGGTCTCGAAATACGCGACTTCGAATCCGAGGCGTCCGAGCAGCTCGCCGAGGAAGGTGCGGAAGGGGCGGGGCTCGTCGGCGATGGCGGCCACGCGCATCTTCTTCTCGACCGTCTTCGGCCGAAGCACCGCCTGGTGGTTGCACGAGGGACAGACCACGCGGACGGGCGCAGTGAGCGGCGCGGGAACCGCCGCGCGATACTTCGACCCGCACTGCCTGCACGTCAGTTCCATTCGTTCCTGTTGAAAACGAGCTTGCTGAAATCGAGAACGATCGTCAATGAATTCCCCTGCCTGAACACGCCCTTCACGGATTCATCGTGCTCGCTGCTGTGGACGACCGGGTGCGGCTGGATCTCGTGCGGATCGATCTTCACCACGCGCAGAACGCGGTCGACCATGAATCCGATGTTCTCGGACTCGTGCTGGACGACGACGATGCGCGAATCGGGTCCGGCCGACAGCTTGGTCGGGTGCCCGAGGCTGCCGCGGACGTCGACGAGGATGACGATGGTGCCGCGGAGCGAGAGGATGCCTAGCACCGACTCGTTCGCGTTCGGGATCTTCGTGACCGGCCGCGTCGTCACGATCTCCACGACGTTCTCGATGTCGATCGCGTACTGCTCGCCGGCGATGACGAAGGTGAGGAGCTCGATCTGTTCGCCGGTGTGGATGAGCTTCTCATCGCGCCGCATCTCCCCGCGCGACGACCCCGCCTCGGCCAGGTAGGCGGCGATCTTGTCGGGACGCTTTTCGACGATCGGCGGTTCGATCGGCCGTTCGATCGGCCGTTCTTCCGCCACCTTCTCCTGCTTGTCCTTCGCCTTCTTGCGCAGCTTGGCGAGATTAACCATGGGCCTCTTCCATCTGATGTTCTTTGGCCGCCGAGGCCACCCGCCCGGCATCGACGGTCTCGGCATCTTCCCCGAAGGCATCGAGGAGCGCGGTCGTCGCCAGCGTGTTGATGAGACGAGGGATCCCGCCGCTCACCGCATGAATCTCGGCCATGGCTTTCGCGTCGAAGGGATTCCGCCTTCCGCCCGCCACCCGGATCCGATGCTCGATGTACGCGATCGTCTCTTCGAGCGTCAGCGGTCCGAGCGAATAACGAAGTCCGATCCTCTGCCGCAGCGCCTTGTAGGCGTCGCGCTTCAGGCGGTCCTGCAGCTCCGGCTGTCCGATGAGAATCACCGTGAGCAGATTCTGATCGTCGAGCTGAAAGTTCGTCAGGAGCCGGATCTCATCGAAGGTCGCTTTCGAAGGAATCAGCTGCGCCTCGTCGATGATCACCACCGGCTCCCGCTTCGCTTCGTACAGCTCGAAGAGCTTCGTGTGGATCTGATCGAGAAGCTCGTTGCGAAGCCGCGCCGGGGTGAGGCCGAGGCCGGCGGCGATGGAGCGGAGGAGCTGGGCGGGGCTGAGGCGAGGATTGATGAGCAGGACGACGGGACGGCTGTCGCCGACGCGATCGATGAGCGCGCGCGAGAGCGTCGTCTTCCCCGAGCCGACATCGCCAACCAGCAGCGCGAGGTCCTTCTCCTCGACGGCAAATTCCAGCCGCGCCAACGCCTCGCGATGCTGATCGCTCTCATACAGGAACGCCGGGTCGGGGGTCCGTCCGAACGGTCGCGTCCTGAATCCAAAGTGTTCTTCAAACATGAGCGCAATTCAATAGACGGAGAATGTTCAATGTTGAATGTTCAATGTTGAATGTTGAAGCTTCATGCATTTCAACATTCAACATTGAACATTCAACATTCAACATTCAACGTCCCGAAGTCCTGGTATCTCCAGACTTGACGTTCTATCCACGGGCGCGGGCCTCCCGCGCCCGGCCGCCGAAATGGTCGATCAGCGATCCGACGTCGACGACGAGAACGATCTGGCCCTCGCCGACTTCGGTCGCGCCCGCGACACCGGGCACCGACTTGAGCTTCGTGCCGATCGACTTGATGACGATCTCCTGCTGCCTCACGAGACGATCGACGAGCAATCCGACCGTCTTCTCCCCTGACCGCGTGACCACGACGAACCACTTCGCATCCGGCCCCTCGTCCCCTCGGCCATCGAGGTTGAAGGCATCGGACAGGCGCAGCAGCGGCACGGTCGTCTCGCGAAGCGTGAAGACCTCGCGCCGCTCGACGGTCCGGATGTCGCGCGAGTAGATGCGCAGCGACTCGTCGACCGACGTCAGGGGCACGGCGAAATCTTCGTCCCCGGCGCGCACGATCAACGCCTGGATGATCGCCAGCGTGATGGGCAGCATGATCCGGAACGTCGTCCCCTGGCCGGGTGTGGAGATGACTTCGATGTTGCCCTTGAGGTCCTGGATGTTGCGCTTCACCACATCGAGCCCCACCCCGCGCCCCGAGATCTCGCTCACCTCGGATGCCGTCGAGAAGCCGGCCGCAAAAATCAGGTCGTAAGCGCGCGTGGCATCGACGTTCTCTTCGGCGCCGATGAGCCCGCGGCTCACCGCAACCTCGCGGATCTTCGCGGCGTCGATGCCGCGTCCGTCATCGCGAACGTCGATGACGACCGAGTTGCCCTGCTGATACGCGGTGAGCGTGATGCGGCCGACGGGAGGCTTGCCCGCCTTCGCGCGCTGCTCCGCCGGCTCGATCCCATGATCGAGCGCGTTGCGGATGATGTGCATGAGAGGGTCGGTGAGCTCTTCGACCATCATTTTGTCGAGCTCCGTCTCCTCGCCACGCAGCACGAGCTCGATCTCCTTGTTCAGCTCGCGCGCGACTTTTCGGACCGTGCGCGAGAGCTTCGAGTAGATCTGCCCGACGGGCACCATGCGGATCTCGATGACCGAGCGTTGCAGCTCGCTCAGCTTCCGGTCGAAATTGCGGGCGATCTTCAGCAGCTCCTGCGAGAGGGCGCGCTGCCCGCTGAGACTGCGCGTCATCGCCTCGAGGCCGGTCTTCTCGATGAGCAGCTCGCCGACGATGTTCATCACGTGGTCGAGGCGCGAGATGTCGACGCGCACCGTCTGTGAAACGGAACGAAGGGAGACGTCGTCTTCGGGTTCCAGTGGAGCGCGGGCGACCTCGCCCGCGCCCTGTGTATTCGCGGGGGAGATCGCGGGCGGGGTCGCCCGCGCTCCACCACGCAGCGACGTCACCTTCGCGTTCGGCGCGATCGCCGCCACCGCCGCTTCGTTGAGCGTCGACCCGTACAGGAGGCGGAACGAGATCCCGCTGCCGCCGCTGCTGTCGATCGCGGGAAGCGTCGAGATCACCTCTCCCGCCTCGCTGAGCGAGGTGCTGAGCGCGCGCAGCTTTTCATCGAAGTCGGCGAAATCGAAGGTGACTTCGACCGTGAGGATGTGCTTCCCGCTGCGCACGTTCTCGATGAGCCGATGCTCTTCGTACTCGGTCAGCGACTTCCGTGTGTGGTCGTCGAGCGTGAGTCCGGCCAGCGGATCGCCGACGGCCTGCTGCGGCTGCGCCGACACGGCCTGATGGATGCGCGAGGCGAGCCGCGTCAGGTCGACCAGCCCGGCCATCGACTCGTCGTTGATGCCGATCACGAGGCGATTGAGGCTGTCCACGGAGTCGTAGAGCAGGTCGATGAGGTCGCGCGTGATGGCGATCTTTCCCATCCGCAGCTTGTCGAGCATGTCCTCGAGGTTGTGCGACAGCTCGGAGATCTCCGAGAAACCGAGCATGCCCGCGAGCCCCTTGAGCGAGTGCACGTTGCGGAAGATCTTGTTGACCAGCTCGGGACGGACATTCTGTCCCTGGGCCTCGAGGTCGATCAGGTCGCGCGAAAGAGTGTCGAGAAGCTCCTCGGCCTCGCCGGTGAAATCGTGCCGCGCCCGATCGTCCTCTTTAGCCATTTTGGATTTTGGATTTTGGATTTTGGATTTGAAAGCAACGACAGACCGCGTTCGAACATGGGTGGGCGTGAATCCAAAATCCAAAATCCAAAATCCAAAATAGATTCATGCCACCCTCAGCAGCCGTCGCAGCTTCTCCACCAGATCCGACGACTCGAACGGTTTGACCAGATACTCCTCGGCTCCCAGCGCCGCGGCGCGCCGGCGGTCTTCTTCGCTTCCTTCCGTGGAGATGACCATGATCGGGATGGCGCGGTACACCGGATGGTTCTTGAGAAAGCTCACCAGCTCCAGCCCGTTGATGTCGGGCATGTTGATGTCGGTGAGGATCGCGTCGAACTTGTGATGAGGCAGCGTCTTGAGCGCCTCGAATCCACTGGCTGCCTCGACGATGTCGAGGTCATACGACTCGCTCCCGCCTTCGATGATCGTAGCGAGGTAATGCCGCATCGACGGCGAGTCTTCGACCACAAGGATCTTCATGGAACTACCCGCCCCTCCCGGAGGCCGCCGCCGCTTTGCCGAACGCGTACCCCGCCTGTGAGAGGAAAATCTCCAGCCCGGTCAGACTGTCGATCGGAGCCCGATGCTCGGCGTTGTCTCCGTACAGAATACCAATCGGCCGCTCCACATGCATGATCGGGTAGGCCACCACCTCGGTCGGCAGGAGGCCGCCCAGACCCTCGATCAGGGTCACATTGGCCGCCGTGCGGCGCATTTTCCCCCGGTGGGCTTCGGCTGAGTTCGCGACATCGGCCAGAATCCCGGGCTCATTCCGCGCGATCCGGAGCCTCTTCACCCGTTCCGACATGTCCTCCGACCCGCCGGTCACCCCGAAACCACCGAGACCCGCAAACTCGCTGTCGCGCGCGACGAAGAGCGCTCCGCGGTCGAGGTACTGCGATGCGAGCCGCAGGATCGTCGACGCCACCTGGTCGATGTCGTTCGGATTGCTCACCTCGTTGATGAGCTGTTTGAGCAGGTCGAAGCTGCGATCGACGTTCTCACGATCCGCCTGCTCGTAGAAGCGGCGGCCGGCATCCGTCCCGCCTCCGGTGGACATCTCCCACTGCGCGAACGCTCGCTCGGCGAACACCACGAGCTCGTCCGCAAACAGCGACAGCTCCTCCTCGGCTGCTTCAGGTCCGAGCCGCTCGGCGCTCGGTTTCGTCAGGTAGAGGTCCGCACCGGCGCGCATCAGGTCGTGCCGGCGATGGAGATCGGCGGTCTGATCGAGGATCACGACCGGCAGCCGCGGGTTCCGTCGCTTGATCTGCTGCAGCAGCCGGACCGACGCGTAGTCGTCCGTGTACTCGAGGAACGTCACGAAGAAGCTCGTCGCGCGGAAAAACTCGATCATCGCCGTGCGCGCCTCGTCGATCGACCCGAACTGCGCGATCTTCACGCCGGTCTTCCCGAAAGCGCGCTTGGTGGCCACGCGAATCATCGGATTCCGCTCGTAGAGGATCACGTTCCGGAACGCCGCTTCCGGCGACTCGACCTCGAACAGCCCCCCCGCCACCTTGAACTGCCCCGCGCGCCCCGGCTTCGGTTCGGGCTCTGTGGAACCGCGAAAATCAGTGGAGCCGCGGGCGACCTCGCCCGCGGGCGGCGCCGCAGGCGCCGCTGGCTCCTCCGCTGGCTCCTCCTCCCCCTCCCCCTCCGGCTCCGCCTTCCCGAGCGCGATGTCCAGCGACGGCACCGGCGCCTCCGACCCTGTCCGGATCAGCGCCTTGCCCGCCTTCAGCGACTCCTCGAGCGCCTGAAGAGGCTTGAGCTTCTCGCCATCGGCGCCGCCGAGGATCTTCTGAGGAGGGAAGCCGCCCTCCTTGAACAGGGCATCCGCGTCGTATTCGATGTCGACCGGCTTCATCGTCTCGGCGAGGAGGAAGTTGAACTCCCCTTCGCGGCTGTTGAGCAGGGGCGCGACGACGGTGGTGATCCGGTCCTTGACCGCTGCGGCCAGGCCGTCCTGGCTGATGAGGTTCATCTCGACGGCGGCGGTGCCGCAGGGGATGCCGGCGTCCTCCATCTTCCGGATGGTGCCGACGGCATCGGCGGGGATCAGGCCGCGCTGGCGCAGCCAGGCCACGAGATCGGGGTGTTTGGGGGCCGAGGCGTTGACGATCAGGCCGTTTCGGAACAGGACGGTGTGGCGCCCCTCATCGTCGACGATCTCGAGGATCCCGGTTCGACGGCTGAGGAAGACGATCTGAACGATGTCGGTGAGGGATAGGTCTTCGAGCCGACCGAGAAGACTCACGTGGTCAGATTGTAACGTTTCAGGATGCCGTCAAGAATGCCATTGATGAACTGGGACGACTTCTGAGTCCCGTACTTCTTGGCGATCTCGATGGCCTCGTCGATGATCACGAGCTTCGGCGTGTCGTCCTCGTGCAGGAATTCGTAGACGGACATGCGGATGATGTTGCGGTCCACGACGGCCATCCGGGAGAGGCGCCAGTTGTCGGCCTGGGCGGTGATCATCTCGTCGATCTTCTCGAGATTGTGGACCGTGCCTTCGAAGATCTTCGTCGCGAATTCGCGCGTGTTCGGGTTCGACTTGCGCAGCTCCTCGAAGGTGGTGAGGATCGTCTCCGGCGCGTTGCCCGACATGTCGTGCTGAAACAGCATCTGCAACGCCAGTTCGCGCGCTTTGCGCCGTGCTCCCATCACTCCCCCTCACTGCGAATCTGACGCCACAAGTTCGCCATTTCGATGGCCGCGAGAGCGGCTTCCCATCCCTTGTTTTTCGGCCCCGCCGAGGAGCGTTCCTGCGCCTGCTCGTACGTGTTGCAGGTGATCACGCCGAAGGCGACGGGAAACTGCGCATCGACCGCCACGCGCGACAGCTCGTTCGTCACCTGCGCCGAGATGAAATCGAAATGCGGCGTGTCGCCGCGAATCAGGCAGCCGATGGAGATCACGGCGTCGTGGAGTGCGGCAGCTTGCTGCCGCTCGGCTTGCGGCAGCTTGCTGCCGCCTTCATCGCCGGATCCCGGGCGCAGCAAGCTGCGCCCAGCCTGAGCGGCAGCAAGCTGCCGCACTCCATCATCGGCAATCACGCGGCGAACCGCCGTCGGAATCTCGAACGCTCCCGGCACGCGATAGATCGCGACATCCTCGTCGCGTGCCCCATGCCGCGTGAGGCAGTCGAGCGCGCCGCGCAGGAGCCCGTCGACGATGTCGTCGTTGAACCGGCTCGCCACGATCGCGAAGCGGAGCCCGTCCGCGTTCAATTCCCCTTCAAAAGAGCGAGGCATGCGGCGCGCATTATAGGGCCCCACGTCATGACGTGGCGGCCAGATCCCGCCATTGCGGATTCATCGTCTTGACGAGCGCGATCTTCTTCGCACGTGTCCACCCTTTGATCTGCTTCTCGCGAATGATGGCATCAGTGACCAGGTCGAAGCATTCGAAATATACAAGCCAGGTGCAGTGATACATGCTCGTGAACCTTGCCCAACCGTTCTTGTGCTGGAGGGCTCGTTTCATGACGTCGTTCGTTATCCCGGTGTAAAGCGTCATCGACTTATTGGACATGATGTAGACGAAGTACTGCTTCCATGCTCCGTCGCTGGTCCAGTGCGACTCCTCTCGGGGCATCCGAGACATTCTTTGAATGTACCTCGGCCTACGAGTGGTAGACGCCTCCCCCACGTCATCCTGAGCCGGCGAAGCGCGGCGAAGGACCTCAGCTTGCGAAAGTTTCGTCGATAGAGGCCCTTCGCCGTCTTCGCGGCTCAGGGTGAC
>CALMZP010000023.1 GCA_937870635.1 uncultured Acidobacteriota bacterium
CAGGTTCTCGCATATCGAGCTCGAGCGGCGGATCCATTTGCTGGAAGGCCCGTGATTCCTGACGGATTGCTTCCTCCGTTCCTCTCGAGAGTGGCGGCAGCAAGCTGCCGCCGGACGCGGGCGAGGTCGCCCGCGCTCCACTGATCTTCGCAAGAATCCGAGCACGGTGGAGCGCGGCGCGACCTCCACTTCAATCCTGCGATCCCAGCAGTTCCGGCCCACCCGCTTCGCGGAATACATCGAGCGCGCGGGCGTGGCGGGCGCGGGAGTCCTCGATGAGTTGCTGGAACTGCGCGTCGCCGCGCAGGAACTCGAACTCCGGCTCGCTCTCCATCGGCGCGTGGCAGCAGAAGTTCCGCTCGATCGCGGTGCGAAGCCCGCGCAGGACCAGATCGCGCTCGCCGACCATCGCCAGTTGCCACGCCCAGAGATACCAGCTCTCCGGATCGAACATCGGCATCCTGCTGTACTGCAGCGACGCGGCGACGCACCGTTCGCGATCGCCTTGCAGCCCGGCGGCCGCCGCGGCGGCCATGTCCCGCTCGTGCCCTTCCAGGCGCCGGCTCAGCTCGAGGAAGTGCGCCACCGCCCCGTCCCGATCGCCGAGCCTCCATCGCGCCAGCCACGTCATGTGCTCGAAGGGAACATTGGGATCCTCGGCCACCTGCTGGTAATCGCGCAGGAACCAGTTCGTGTAAGCGATGCTGGTGGGAATGGCCGGATCGAGGCGCCGCGCCCGCTGATGCGCGGCGGTCGATGCATGATAGAGCCCGCCGAAGCGGCAGGCCGCGACCAGCCCGGCGAAGAGGTCGGGATCATTCGGCCGTGCCCGGACGCGGCGCAGCAGGCGGGCCATCGCCGCCGGCGCATCGCCGAGCTCCTCCAGCTCGAAGTACGTGTAGTAATTGTGCGCGACCGGCAGATCCGGATTCACTTCCATCGCCTTCCGGAACGCCTCCTGGGACAGGCGGCGGTTCTCATCGGGGTCGCCGTGACCGTACTTGGCGATGACGCGATGAACGCGGCCGAGGCGGGCCAGCGCGGGGGCGAAGCGGGGATCTTCGCGGAGACATTCGGAGAGGAGGTCGCGCGCGGTCATGAGAGACGACGTCGAGCCGCTGTCGACGCCTACATGCAGCGCCCGGAGATAAAGCTCGTACGCACGCGCCGTCGCGGGCGCTTCGCTCTCCATGCGCTGCTGCTCGCGGCGTGACAGCTGAACCGAGAGCGACTCGAGCAGCCGCGCGGTCAGCTCGTCCTGCAGCTCGAAGATGTCCGAGGCGGACGACTGGAGCTGCTTCGACCAGATGACGGTGCCGTCGTGCGCGTCGATGAGTTGCGCGGTCAGGCGAAGCTGATTGCCGGCGCGGAGGAGATTGCCGTCGACGACCACGTCGACATCCTTTTCAGCGGCCAGGCGGCTCGAGCGGACGACCACCGATTCGAGACCGCAGAGCGAGGCGGTGATCGCATCGGCGAGGGAGTTCGGTAGAAAGTCGATGTCCGGATCGGCGCGCAGGAGGCGGAACGGGAGGACGATCACACGCGTCACGGTCCGGACTCGCGGCTGCGTGGCGAGCGTTGCGCTCATCTGCTGCGGGACGGCCCGGAGGTCGCGGGCCATCTCCGCGGCGCCGGGGTAACGCTCCTGCGGGCGCTTCGCGAGAGCGCGGTTGATGACGCGATCGATCGATTGAATGTCGGGGCCGCCGGCGAGCGCCGGCGGATGATCGTGGACGACGGCGTGGCAGAGCGCGGCCATGGTGTCGCCGGCGAAGGCGGGGCGGCCGGTGAGCATCTCGAAGAGCATCGAGCCGCACGCGAAGAGGTCGGCGGCGGGACCGACGGCGGATCCAGACCATTGTTCGGGCGCCATGTAGCGCGGCGTGCCGACGATCATGCCGGGGGTGGTCAGCTGGTCGGCGCCGGCCATTTCTCGGGCGAGGCCGAAATCGAGAAGCTTCACGCCATGCGGCGTGAGGAAAACGTTCGACGGCTTGAGATCGCGATGAACGACGCCGGCGCGGTGGAGTGCCGCGAGTGCGTCGAGGACGGCACCGGCGATGGCGACGGCATTCCCCGGCGGGAGAGCGCCGCGGGCGATCCGATCGGAGAGAGGCTCGCCTTCGAGCATCTCCATGGCGATGTAGACCTCCCCTTCGTGCTCCCCGATGTCGTAGATCTGGCAGATGTTGGGATGGTTGACGGCCGCCGCCGTCCGCGCTTCCCTCCACAGCCGCGACCGCGCCGACGCCTCGGCATTCCTTCCCTGGACCAGCTTGATGGCGACGGAGCGGCCGAGCCGTTCATCCCTCGCGGCAAACACGACACCCATGTTCCCCTCGCCGAGCTTGCGGGAGATCTCGTAGTGCGCGATGCGTTGGAGCAAGGGGAAATGGTATCCGAGAACGCGCCGTAGTGCGGCCGGGCGCGCTGTGGCTCTCCGGGTCATACTTGGATTCACGGAGTGCGGCGGCCTGCTGCCGCGGCTCCGATCGAACCGAGGGGAATAGAAGCTGCCGCAACCTCACCCTCTGGCATTCGCTCTCGTTGACCTCAACGCTGGCGAACTGCCAATGCCCGCAGAATCGCATCGAGAACCGAGTCCAATTCCTTCCCCACATCCTGAGCGAGAAAACGCAGAACCCAGTAACCGTTTTCCTGCAGGAACTGGTCCTTGCGCCGGTCACGCCTCCATGCGACGGCATCCGACAGATGCTGCGCTCCATCGATTTCGATCACCACGCGCGAGCCGGCGCAAAGGAGATCGACCTCCATCTGTCCATATCCGTCGAATGCGATCGGCAACACGGCGTTCAATTGAAAATGACCCCGAGTCGCATCGAGCGTTTCCAGCCGGCGATAGAGGAATGCTTCCGTCGCGCTGCGTGCCCGGCCGGAACCGACTGCATCCGGAGCGATCGTGCGTGCCGCATGGACGAACAGATTGGCCAGAGGCGCATCGACTCCGTCGCGGATGAGCCTCCGCACGCTGGCGGCATAGTCATGTTTCCAGCCCGGATCGGCGGGAAGTGGCACGCTCGCAGGCCAGCCGGCCACTGCGCTGGCGGGAAGAGCGATCGTGTAACCGACGGCCTCGTACCCTCTGCAACGCCTGTCGAACATCCGCGCCAGCATCGGTACGTCGAGATCCGCGTAGTCGTACACTCTGACCTCGCGCTTGCTGTCGTAGAGACGATGCAGACGGCCCGCGTACTGGGCGATGGTCCCGCGCCACGACACGGGCAGCGTGAGCATGAGCGTGTCGAGCCGCGCGTCATCGAACCCCTCGCCGATGTACCTGCCCGTCGCCAGAACGACGCGGTCCTCATCCGGTGGGATGACTCCCATCCGATCGGCGACGGCCTGGCGTTGCCTTCTACCCATTCCACCCCGAAGCACGACCAGATGACGAACGGTTCCCGAAAGTTGCCTTTCCAGCCGATCGAGGTGATCGTTGCGCTCGGTCAGCATCAGAGGCGACCGCCCTTCACCGACCGCCGCGACAATGTCTTCGCAGATGCGACGGTTCCGCGCATCATCTTCGACGAGCTCGCGGTACAGGCTCTGGAACTCCACCCGCTGATCGCGGGCGCCGGAATTGCGGGTCTGAAACGAAGTGGGACGGACGATGACAGTGTGTGCAAACGGCCGCGCGGCAGCCTGCTCCTTTGCGCTCACTCGATGACGGACCGGACCACACTGCATGAAGATGATCGGATGATGGCCGTCTTTACGCGTAACGGTCGCCGACAAACCGGTCACGAACCGAGCCTTCGCAACACGGGCGATCTGTTCAAAACTGTACGCGGACAGGTGATGACACTCGTCGACGATCAGATGCCCGTACGCGGTCACGCGATCGTCGACCATCCCCTTCCGGCCGAGGCTCTGCATGACGGCCACATCGAGAAGGCCGTTGGCTCGATAGCGTCCGCCGCCGATCTGGCCGATTCCAGCCGCAGGCAGTTCCAGAAACGCTGAGAGCCGCTCGACCCATTGGTCGAGCAGCTGCCGCCGATGGACGAGAACGAGCGTGTTGACTGCTCGCTCCGCGATGAGCCACGCGGCGACAACGGTTTTTCCGAATGCCGTCGTGGCGGCGAGAACGCCAGTCTCGTGCGCCAGCATCGCCTCCGCCGCAATCTTCTGTTCAGGCCGAAGCTCTCCCCGGAATGCAACCGGGAGAGGGAGGCCAGGAAAACGCTCATCACGGATCAGGGGAGTGATCTTCAGTTCCGAAAGGAGTTCCTGGAGATCACCTAGGCATCCGCGCGGCAGGCCGATGTGGTGCGGATGATCTTCGGCGCAGCCGATGATCCGCGGCTTGTCATAAGTGGGCAGCCGCATGACCTGCGCCTTGTAGAACTCGGGATTCTGGAAGGCGGCGAGCCGGAGCAGCCGGTTTCGGAGCGCGGGAACCAGCGCCTCTTTCGCGAGATAGAGCTGGTTCCCGAGAACGACCTCTAGAGTGCGCGGCAACCCTGCGATCGGCGGCTGTTTCCGGCGTCGCGAGGGCGGTGCCGTCCACGGCGCTTTCTCATCGTCATCCGAGGGTGGAAAACGGACGCCGACGATCTGCCCGTTTCGCTCGGCGTCCCGCACAATCGCTTCGATCGCGGGAGTGGCGATCCTGGTTACCGTAGAGAGAAACGCCCACTGGTCGGGATGCGGAATGAGATCGTCGTCCAGGAAAACGCTGTTGCCCTGCTCGCGTGCCTTCTTCTGCAAAGGCAGCGCGATCAGATTGCCGAAACCTCCCCGCGGCAGCGTGTCCTGGTTCGGAAACAACCGGTCGTATGAATCAAAGCCGGCTTCCGGGCGGCGCTCCATCGTCTCGGTCAGAATGGACGATCCGAGCCTTCGCGCAAGCGCGGCCGGGATTGCCTCTTCGAAGAAAAGCCAGACGTGTCCGCCCTGCCCCGAGCGCGAGCGCTCGATGGCAGCCGGAAGATTCCACTGGCGGCACGTCTCCGCGAACGCGCTAGCGTCCTCGCGCCAGCCCCTCTTGTCGAAATCAACTGCGAGGAAGAAGCACGCCTCGTCCCTCAGCATCGGATAGATGCCGGCGACGAATGGCTGGCCGAGGTCGTCGTGACCCGACAGGTGCCAGCGAATCACGTCGTCGGTCACCGGAAGAAAGCGCTGGTGCGAGCAGACGGCGCATCGGATCCGCGGCTTTTCGCAGATCCCTCGCACCCACTCGTTGGCGCAGGCCGGCGCGTACCCAGGCTTCCCCGTTTTCCGGCTCTCGAAGCGGCGCGCGTAAACATCGTCGCGCCCCCGGAACAACCGCCGAAAGAGATCGACTTTGGCCTGCGAGGTGGAGCCGGAGTGAACCACAGTCTTTATTGTAGAACCGCCTGGAGATCCTGCGGCCTCTCGCGGAAGTGAAAGAATCGCAGCGCGTCCTCGCGCGTAGCCGCCTCACGGTTCGAGATGAGCGACCCGCGGGCGGGATCGCCCGCGGCTCCACTGTCCGTAGACCGAGGTACGATTGCCCTCGTCATGGCGGACGAGCTGTGGGACACGATGGTGCGTTTTCACCACGAGGTGACGCTGCCCGCCCTCCGTGCCGCCCTCCTCGAGGAAAGGCGCGAGAACCAGGCCTCGCACGCGGAGACCCGCCGGGAACTCGAAATGCTGCGCGCGGAGACCGGCCGGGAACTCGAAATCCTGCGCACAGAGACCCAGGGGCAATTCGCAGAGACCCACCGGCAATTCGATCTCTCGCACGCAGAGAATCGCCGCCACTTCAATGTCTCGACGGAGAGCCTGAGGCACGACATCGGACTGGTGGCTGAGAAGGTCATTCGCCTCGAAGAGAAGCTGGGACAGGAGGCGGCGAGCATCCGCAGCGAGATGAATGAGCGCTTCGACGAAACTCACGCGCTGATCAGGCTCTCGCACACCCAGCTCGAGCGGCGGATCCATTTGCTGGAAGGCCCGTGACCGTCAATCCATACCGAGTTCCCGGCGCAGCCAGGCGACGTCCAGCCGCTGCGCCTCGGGGAGCCGCGCCTCGCGGTTCTCGAGATCGCGCAGCAGCAGGTCGAGCCGCTCCCGCGACTTCGCCGATCGCGCCGCGGCGCGCGGGGTCTTGTCGTCGAGAAACGGAATCGGCTCGTCGAGCCACTCGCGGTAGTGCGCGGTCTTCGCCTTACGAAGCAGCGCCTGCTCTGCAGCCGTCGGCCCGCGGGTCGACTTTGCATCGAGGTCGCGCATCCCGGGCTGCGGCCCGGCGGGATCGTTCCTCTCGTCCATGTCGTCGATGAAGCCCTGCCAGAGGTCGATCATGAAGCGGCCCGTCATCGGATCCTGCAGCCGTTCGACGGGTACGGGCCGCTTCGCCATCCGCAACCGTGCCCGAACCCTCTTTACGAACTCCGCCGCTTCGATCGGTGGAAGAGCCCTGGCGAACAGGCCGGCGAGAACCGATGTCGCGCGGTAGCCGGCGACGCGCGTCAGAATGGCGTCGCGTACGCGCAACGACTCCGACGCGAGCCTCTCGATGACCGTCCTCGTCTCGCCTGTGAGAAGGTCGCGGAGATCGATCGACTCCCCGGGACGGACCGCCGTGACTTCCCACACGCTCAGCCATGCCTTGCGCTGGGAGGCGAACCACTCCACCTCGTCCCGCCCGAGCTGGCTCTGCTTCTCATCCAGAAACACCTCGGCCACTCGCCGCCCCTCCGCGACCGCGGTCCAGGCCAGCCACGGCAGATAGAGAGCCAACGCCTCCTCGTCGCCATCGAAGTCTTTCCCGGCGCGGCCGAACCACTGCGCGCCGAACCGCTTCGACGCGAACCGCATGATGTCGCCCACCAGGGTGAAGTCCATCTGATGCACCTTCGTGTGCTCGTCGATCCCTCCGGCGGTTCGCCGAGCCTCGTCACTGGCGAGGTGGCACTTCTTGTACTTCTTCCCGCTGCCGCAGGGGCAGGGATCGTTCCGGCCCACTTCAACCCACCCGGCGTGCTCTTCTTCGTGATCGGGCGACTCGGGCCACTCTTCCCAGGCGGGCAATGGGACGGGGACCGCCAGCGTGACGGTCACTCCGTCCTCTCCCCGAAATACCTCCGTGACCGGTTCCGTCCGCCCGCTCCGGAGCACATCGCCGTGGCGGTCGAAGAACGCCACGAATGCGGAGGTGGCCGCGGTCATGATCGCGATCTCCCGCGCGGACACCGGCCTCGGCCGCCGCGCCTCGGTGATGGCGAACACAATCGGGTAGCCCTTCGCACCGGCCACCGGCCATCGATAGCGTTTGATCTCGGCGAGCATCTTCGGCGGAACGTCGCCCCGCCGATCGAAGGAAAGGGAAAGCATGAAGAACCCGCCCGGCTCCTCCGCCTTGGCGGAAACGCCATCGCGAACCTCGGGAGGGGTGGTGGAAAAGTCCACGAAAGCGTCGATCGATGAAAAGAGAAGCAGGCCGAAGCTCTCCTCCGCCGCGCCGATGACGGAGAGGCACCCACCCTCGATTCCCAACCGCGGGATGTCGACCCGAACGAGCCGGTCGTCGGGCATCCAGCGCCATGGCGCCGCACGGAAATAGCGCGCCGCCGCGGCAAAGAGCGTCTCCATCGCTTCCGGAGCGATCTCACCATCGCCGAGGTAGGTCGGATCGGCAGTAGAGTCCATGCTTGCGGCGAATGCCTCGAAAGCCTCGTCGAGCTCCGGCACCGGGGCATTGACCACGGGCAACCGGCCGCCAAGCGCCAGCCTCGACTTATCGGCGAGTTCCCTTCCCGCGACCCGGATGCGCGACGGACGGGAGGCACCGTGAGGAAGATTGTCCAGCGCCTCGAGCAGCGTCTCCACGAAAGGATTCGGCCCCTTCGGATCGAAAACGTTGACGGCCACGATGAAGCCGCTCGGCATCTCGACCCACATCACGACTTCGGGCTGGTAGTTCCCGTCGCGGATGAGCCCCGGAAACGTGTAACAGCCGCCGAGCCACTCCGTGCCGCGGCCTGAAAAATCAGGAAAGAGGAGATTGTCCGCCATCGTCATCGCTCGTCCAGAAGTGCTCGCCATGCCTCCACTGCATCCGGCGCCAGATCATTCACCCGCTCATTGACCTCACGAACGACGGTCTCCCGATCCGACACCTCCAGCAGAACGATCACATCCTGAATGCCGATCGCTCCGCCGGCGGAGAGCTTGAGGAGAATCAGGTCGCTCGTGCGCGGAACCGGTATGGCCAGGCCGCCCACGTCGAGCACCTCGGCGCGATCGATCACGCCCTGTTCCCACTTCCACCTCCCGACGATCACATCGACCTCGGTGCCGTCTGAGAGCACGATATGGGTGACGCCGGCGAGCGGATCGTCCGCCTCGCCTCTGCGCGCTTCGACTCGGGCGCCCGTTGCCTGGATGGCGCCCCATGACTCCGGCAACAACACGCGCCGATCGGTCGTCAGCAAGCCGTAATCGAGCGTCATCCTCGGATGACCACGCAACGCGACCGCATGACCGCCGATGAGGGCATACGAAATGCCCAGCGTCTCCAGCGTGCGAACAACGGGCTCAACGTTCTTCATCGGCCGAACGGGAAGGACGCCGCCCGACTCGGCGCGAGCGGCGGATCGCTTTCAGCGCCGACTCCCTGTCCATGTTGGTTGCGGACATGAATGCGGCGAGCCCTTCTTCTCCCAGCTTTTCGACGAGTGCGATGCGTTCGGCCGGAGTCATTCTGGCGATCCGTTCCCGCTGTTCGCGACGGAGATCGTCGTTCACGCTCGTCATGAGAGGAAGTATAGCGATCGGGCTGGAGTGCGGCAGCTGGCTTCCCGGCTGGTGCCGGGAACCGCCGCGGCAAGCGGCGCACTCCAGTACCGGTCATGCGACGAGGCGCATTTCCCTCAGCAGCGCCCGGAATCGCTCGTCTCCCCGCATCTCCGTCGAGAATGGATGCACCGCCAGGTAGGTCATGTCGTGATCGCGTTCCTCGGCTGACTTGCGGAGATGCTCGAACGCTTCGTCCCGTTTGCCCGCGCGGTCGAAGAGCATCGCGATGAAGAATGACTTGGAGCCGGGTTGCGCCGAGAGCTCGGCGGCCAGGCGCCCCATCAGCTCGCGATACTCCCCTCCGGACTGCATCGACGGGAGCGCCGCGCCGCCAATAGCCGTGATGTACGCGCGCGTACTTTCCAGCGCCTCGCTCCATTTCGACTTCATGTGATACGCGGCCCACAGTCCGGCGAGCGGCAGCGGGAAGCCCGGCGCCGTCTTCAGCGACGTGCGGAACGATTCGATCGCATCGTCCGGCCGCTCGCACCAGATGAGATACCAGCCGTACAACCCGTGGAAGAAAGGATTGAATGGATCGAGATCCATCGCCCGATCCATCTCCACGGCGGCCTCCTCGAACCGCCGCATCGCGGTGAGGAAATGGCCGTAGAAGAGATGGCTGTCGGCGTGGTTCGGATTCAACTCCAGCGCGCGGCGGAACGAAGCTTCCGCTCCCGGCCAGTCCCAGTCGTGCCACGCCAGCGTGGTGGCCAGAGCCTGATGCGCGGCGGCGAGCGTGTCGTCGATCGCCAGCGCCTCGAGCGCGGCCGCCTTTGAGCGCGGAAAGCCTTGGCGATGCGGAACCACGCCGATCACCGCACGATTGGCCCACACATGCGCGAGCCCGGCATGCGCCGGGGCCATCTGCGGATCGCGTGCGAGCGCGGCTTCGAAGTAACGCTCCGCCGCGTCGAGCTCGTCGGGCGTGAACCGATACGCATGAAACGTTCCCCGCAGAAACAACTCATGCGCCTCTGGGTCCACAGTGTGTTTTTCTGCGAGCCGTACTTTTTCTTCCGAGGTCAGGTGGAGGCGGACCTGTCGCGCGATCGAGGAGACGATCTCGTTCTGCAGCGCGAAGACATCGCTGATCTCGCGATCGAAGCGATCGCTCCAGACATAATCGCCGCTCGCCGTGTCGATCATCTGCATCGTCAGCCGAAGCCGCTTCCCGGCCCGGATCACCGAACCGCTGAGGACCAGGTCCACTCTGAGCTCCGCCGCGATTCCCTCGGGCGACGGCTCGACGTCGCGGTAACGCATCACCGTCGTGCGCGCGATGACGCGCAGCGACCGGATCTTCGCCAGATCCGTCAGCAACGCTTCATGAACGCCGTCCGCGAAGTAGTCCTGATCGCGATCGCCGGAGAGATTTCTCAAGGGCAAAAGGGCGATCGACACGCGCGAGCGGCGCCGGACGACATCCGGCGCCGATCCAGACCGTGCCGCCTCGAGCGCCGCATGCATCTCCGAGGCGCGCGCATACCGGCGTGACGGATCCTTTTCGAGGCATCGATAGACGACGGCGGTCAGCGCGGGCGGAACAGCCGCCGGCAGGTCCGGCGCATCGGCGGAAGCGATCGCGTTCGCCAGCTCGAAAGCAGTGCGGCCCGTGAAAGGACGTGTGCCGGTGAGCATCTCGTAGAGCATGACCCCGAGGGACCAGACGTCGCTCTGAAGGGTTCCGGGCTGGCCGCGCAACTGTTCGGGCGCCATGTATGCCAGCGTTCCGGGAACGGCGCCTTCCTCCGTCAGTCGCGCTTCGGTCTTTGAATCGAGATCGGCCGGGACGAGTGATTTCGCCAGACCGAAATCGAGGACCTTGATCCGGCCCCCGGTCGTGAGCATCACATTCGCGCACTTCAGATCGCGATGCACGATTCCCCGCTCATGCGCGTGACCGACCGCCTGGGCGATCTGCAGCGCGATCTCCATCGCCTGCTTCGCGTCCATCGCTCTTCCCGCGATCTGGTCCGCCAGAACCTCGCCTTCGATCAACTCCATGGCGATGTACGAATGGTCGCCGCTCTCGCCCACTTCATGGATCGTGCAGATGGACGGATGATTCAGCTGCGCCGCGATGCGCGCTTCACGGATCAGGCGCTGGCGCGCGGTGGCATCATGTGCGACGGCGGGCGAGACGAGCTTCACGGCGACGTCGCGCCCGAGCTGCTCGTCACGCGCGCGGTAGACCTCCCCCATCCCGCCGGCGCCGAGGCGGCCGAGGATGTGAAAGCGCCCGAGTGTCGAGCCGATCATGAGGAGATGAAGGAATTGTAGTGCTCGCGGGCCGTTCATGGCGATCCGCTCTGGAGCGCGGCAGCTTGGAGGCCGTCTCAACACTGCGCGACACTCCGCTGGTGCCCGCTTGCGTCGGAGCCGCGAGGTGCAAGGAGGAGGAGGAGCGATACGGCCGCGGGCGGGCGAGGTCGCCCGCCCTCCACCGTGCTCGGATTCTTGCGAAGATCAGTGGAGCGCGGGCGACCTCGCCCGCGTCCGGCGGCAGCACAAGCTGCCGCACTCCATCACCTCAACGCCGACTGCCAGTTGATGAGCAGACGGACGGACGGCGCCATCGATCTCGGCTGCAGCTGCATCAGGAAGCGGGAGCCATCACCAGATGGTTCGAAATCGGCGGTGGCGGCGTCCTGGAACAGAAGCTTCGGCGTGCCGAACGTGCCGGTGAATGGGACGGTCATGATCCGCCCCTCCGGACCAAGATAGTAAAGTTCTTGACCATCGGGGCGCCAGCGCGGTCTCGTGCCGCCGTCGCGTGAGAGGCGCACCGCTCGTCCCTCCTCCGATCCGAACGGCTGCACGTAGATCTCCGGCCGGCCGGAGAGATCGGACGCGTAGGCGATCCACTTCCCGTCCGGTGAGAAACGCGGCGAGGTCTCGTCGAAGGGGGTGTTGGCGATCGGCCGCGGCTTCGGGTCGGCGCCTTCGAGCGGCAAGGCATAGATGTCCGTGCCGGTGACGAAGAAACTCGCAAACAGCAACCACTTCCCGTCGGGCGAGACGTCCTTCGGCTCCTCGACGCTCGGGCCGCGATAGAGAATGGGCCCGGTGTGGGCGCCGGGGCGTAGCGTGCGGATGTCGGGCGGTCCGCTGCCACCGTCGCTTCGATAATAGATGGTCTGCCCGTCGCGGGCCCACACGGGCGCCTTCTCGTCGACCATGCTGAAGGTCGCGCGCTCGGCGCTGCCGCGTGCGAGATCGTAAATCCAGATGTCCGACACACCCTGACGCGGGTCGACGACTCCGACGGCATAGCGTTTCCCATCGCCGGACAGCCTCCCGTTCGTGTCGAAGACGGCCGATCCGATCGACTCGATCTCCATCCCGTTGCGGTCCACCCACACCAGGCGCGACGGCGGCCGCGCCGGGCTCCAGGCCAGAATACCGTTGCGCGACACGCTGAACGTCGCCAGGCCGGTGCTGCGGAAGTAGTGCAGATCGTCGACGATGGGCCGGGCCTCTCCGCTCAACCCGGCGGCCGGATCGAACGGCTGCGTCATCAGCGTGCCGTCGCGCACGAACAGCAGACGTCCGTCGATCGACAGCGCGCGCGAACCGACGCCCGGCACATGCTGGCTCGCCTTGCCGTCGAACGTGCCGACCTTCAGGTGGCGCGTCAGGTCGCTACGCCCCTCCCCGTCCGGATGCAGCGCCACATAGAGGAAGCGCTTTCCGTCGGGCAGGATCTGCGGCCAGAACGGGAGCGAAAAATTCGGAGACGGAGTCGGTCCGACCACCAGCTCCGGCTCGCCTCCCGAGGAGTTGACCCGAAACAGCCCGCGCTTCTTCGAGTATTGACCGAAGAGGATCGTATCTCCCTGCCACCACGGGCTGCTTTCCGGTTCGGCGTCGCAGATCGTTCGCGCCGGCCCTCCCGCGACGGCGACGCTCTTCAGCTTTCCGCCGCTGAAAAAAGCGATCTCCGTTCCGTCTTCCGACCACGTCGGTGCGAAGGCATGCTCGGCGAGCAGCCGCGAGGTTCCGGTCCGAAGATCGCGAACCCACAACTGATTCGTTCCGATGGCGTTGATGCCGTTGACGGCGAGATGCCGGCCATCCGGCGAGATGGCCATGGCGCTCATCACTTCACCGTCGATGAGCTCGACCAGCTCCGGGAATGCGACCTCGGTATGAATCGGATCGGCGGATGCTGCCGGCGCACTGCGCATCCGCCAGCCGGCGAAGGCCGCGGCCCCGAGCGCGACGACGAGAGCGATCGCCGCCGCCGCTTTCCACCATGTCTTTTGCGGAGCGTGTAACGGCGACACCGTGCGCGTGCTGTCGATCGACCCGCGATCGCGGAGGCGCGCCAGATCGCGCGCGAGATCGGTCGTCGATCCGTACCGGCCCGCCGGATCCTTCGCAAGACAGCGCTCGATGATCCACGCCAGCGGCTCCGGCACGTCGGGGCCGAGAGGCGGCGGATCTTCGTTGAGAATGGCGGTGAGGGTCTCGAAACTCGTGGCCCGCCCGAAGGGATGCTTCCCCCTCGCCATCTCGTCGAGGATCAGGCCCAGCGAGAAGTGATCGGAGCGGAAGTCGAGCGGCGCGCCGCGAGCCTGCTCCGGCGACATGTACGCCGCGGTGCCGACGGTCATGCCGTGGCGGCTGACGATCTGCTGCGTCGGCGAATCGGTGAGATTCGCCGGCTGCGTCTCCTTGACCAGTCCGAAGTCGAGGATCTTCGGCGTGCCGTCGGCGGTGACCATCACGTTCTCCGGTTTGAGATCGCGATGCACGAGGCCTGCGGCGTGCGCGGCGGCGAGACCTTCGGCGATCCCCGCGCCGAGGGAAAGGAGCCGGCGCATCGGCAGCGCGCCATTGCCCATGAGGTCGCGCAGCGACGAGCCTTTGATCAGCTCCATCACGAGCCACGTTTCTCCGTCAGCCGAGGAGAAGTCGTGGATGGTGACGATGTTCGGATGGTTGAGGGCGGAGGCGGTGCGGGCCTCGCGCTGGAACCGCGCCAGGCGCTCCGGATCGGCCGCCACGTCGCGCGGCAGGATCTTGACCGCGACCTCGCGCCCGAGGCGGGTGTCGCGCGCGCGATAGACCTCACCCATCCCGCCCGCGCCGAGGAGGTTCGTGATCTCGTAGGGTCCGAGCCGGCTGCCTTCACTCAGCATGCGTCACGAATGATACAGAGACGAGCCCGAGGCGCGTGCCGTCAGTCACCGCCCCCTCCACTGTCCGTAGACCGAGGTACGATCAGAGACGATGATGCAGCCGCTCACGCTCGAGGGTCTGATCGCGTTCCATCGGGAGATGATCGCCCCCGAGTTTCAGAGGATCGCCGCGACGCTCGATGAGCACACGGGCTTCCATCGCGAGACTCACGCCCACTTCGACGGCGTGTATCAGAAACTCGAATTGCTCGAGCATGAGTATCAGGCCATCCGGGCCGCCATCGAACGGCTCGAGCGGCGCGTGGCCATGGTGGAAGTGCGGGTCGGGAAACTGGAGGAGCGCGTGACCCGCGTCGAGGATCGCGCGATCTCGATTCAGCAGACGCTCGACCACGCCAGCATTCAAGCCGAACTACGTGTGCTTGAAGAACGCGTGATTCAACTCGAGCACGCCCTCGGGGCGCTCCAGAGATCGATTGAGGCCGCCGATCGCGAGTGAGAGCATCGCAGACTTTGGAGATCGGCAGCTTGCTGCCGCCCGGTGTCCGGCCGACCGCTGTTGGAGAAGCTGGACGACCGATAACCACAGACGACAAAGAGCGCACAGAGATCCACGGAGGAAGGGTTCTCGGTGTATCTCTGTGACCTCTGTGTCCTCTGTGGTTGCTTTTCGTGGAGATATTCAGGGCAGCGAGGGATTGGGCGCCGGGTGGCCAACATCATGCCTCGTGCCGCCCATCCCCCAGGTCCCTCGCTCACGCTCGGGATGACAGGTTGGTGAGCGCCATCGTTCATCGCTCAGAACCGTCGATTGAAAGCCGCGGGCACAATCCAATACGATCGCCTCATGAGACGACTCGTAACCCTCCTCGCCATGTGCCTCGCCCTCCCGCTCTTTGCCGCCGACTACGCGCTCCCCACCGGGGCGGCCGAGGCGGCGACGAAGATCGATCGCGCTTCACTCGAGGCGCCGATCCGCTTCCTCGCTTCCGACCTCCTCGAGGGACGCGGGCCCGCCACGCGCGGCGATGAGCTCGCGCAGCTCTACCTCGCCACCGAGATGCAGGCCATCGGCCTCGAGCCCGGCGGCGAGAACGGCACCTGGTATCAGCCGTTCGACATCGTCGGAATCAACTCCCAGGTTCCGAAGAACTGGGCCTTCCGCACGGCGAAAGGTCAGACCGTGTCGCTCGAGACCTGGAAGGATTTCATCGCGGCGAGCGGCGTCCAGAATCCGCGGTCCACGATCGACAACGCCGAGGTGGTGTTCGTCGGTTACGGAATCCAGGCGCCGGAGTATCAGTGGGACGACTTCAAGAAGATGAACCTGAAGGGCAAGGTCCTCCTGATGCTCAACAACGATCCCGACTGGGATCCGAAACTTTTCGAAGGCAATCGCCGCCTGTACTACGGCCGCTGGACCTACAAGTACGAGAGCGCGGCGCGGCAGGGCGCGGCGGGCGCGATCATCATCCACACCGTCCCATCCGCCGGTTATCCATGGCAGGTCGTCCAGACCTCATGGACCGGCGAACAGTTCGAGCTTCCCGCCGAAGGTGAGCCGCGGATCGAAGTGGCCGGGTGGGTGACGGAGGAGGCGGCGAAGCAGCTCGTCAGCGCCGCCGGCCGTAACCTCGATCAGCTCATCGCGTCGGCAAAGAAGCGCAACTTCAAACCGGTGCCGCTCGGCATCACCACTTCGGTCACGCTTCAGAACACCGTCTCCCGCAAAAAGACCGGCAACGTCCTCGGCCTCCTGCGCGGGAGCGAGCGCCCCGACGAAGTCGTCGTCTACACCGCGCATCACGATCATCTCGGCATCGGTGAGCCGGACTCCGAAGGCGACCGCATCTACAACGGCGCGCTCGACAACGCGAGCGGATCGGCGCAGGTGCTGGCGATCGCCCGCGCGTTCGCGGCGCTGCCGCACCGGCCGTCGCGCTCGATCCTCTTCAACTTCGTGGCCGCCGAAGAGCAGGGACTCCTCGGGTCGGAGTATTACTCGAAGCATCCGACCGTCCATCCGGGCAAGATGGCCGCGAACCTGAACTTCGACGGCGCGAACATCTGGGGACGCACGACCGACATCGTGCAGATCGGGTTCGGCAAGAATCAGCTCGACGATGTGGTCCGCCACTTCGCGATGCAGCAGGGACGCACGATCAAACCGGAGCAGTTTCCCGATCGCGGCTTCTATTACCGTTCGGACCAGTTCAACTTCGCGAAGATCGGCGTGCCGGCCATCTATCTCGACTCGGGTGTCGATTACCGCGACCGTCCGGAGGGATGGGGCAAGCAGCAGATCGAAGCGTGGGAGGCGAAGCAGTATCACCAGCCATCCGATGAGATCGACGAGACGTGGAACTTCGACGGGCTGATCGAAGACGCGCGTCTGGGATTCTTCGCGGGGGCGGCGATCGCGCAGATGCGCGAGATGCCGGCGTGGAATCCGGGGGACGAGTTCGAGGCGGCCCGGAAGAAGGCGCTGGCGGAGGCAAAGTAGTCCCCCCGCCCCCCCGTTCACCGCGGAGACGCAGAGGACCGCAGAGGAACGCAGAGACGCATGAACCTCTCTGCGTCCCTCTGCGTACTCTGTGTCTCCGCGGTGAAGGGTCTGACCTGGCGAAGTGGAGCGCGGCGTCACGGCGCGGAGAGCGACGACCGCAGATTGGCGAAGAGCTCCCGGTAGCCCGCGGACATCTGCCGCAGCTCCTCTTTCAGCGCGCCGTAGCCCGGTTCTCGACGCACTGCCGCCAGCATGGGACTGGTCTCGAACGCCGGAAGACACGGATATCCGGTTCGGACAACCGAGCGGAGAGCCTCGAGCGCCTCGCCGGTGCGCCCGAGGACGGAGAGAGCGCAGGCGAGATCGAGCTCGGAATGGTGATAGTGGCCGAACGATTTGCGGCCCTGCATCGTTCGCTCCATTTCCCGCTCCACCGTGGCGACGTCGTTTCTGAGCGCGGCGATGAGTGCCCGCAACGAATGAAAGAGCACCGTGGCCGGGAATCGCTGCGCACCGGAAGCGAGGGTCTTCTCCGCTCCGGAGAGGTCGTTGACGTGAACCTGAGCCTGAGCCAGCGTGTACACCGACCAGGGACTGGACAGCTTCGACAGCGCCTCGCGCGCGCGCGGCAATGCGCGGTCGTAGTCGCCGACGACGATGTCGCAGCTGGGCTCGTGGGTCGCCGCGATCAGGTCGCTCGGATTGATGCGTAACGCTCGCGCGAATCGATCGCGCGCCTCCTCGATCAGGCCGACATGAAAGAGAACGATTCCCAGCCAGCCGTAGGCCTCGGTCATGTTCGGCCGTCCGGCGAGGGCGGCCATCATCTCGGAGATGGCCAAACCATGATCGAAACCGCCATGAGGAGTCCAGGCCAGGCGCGCCCGGATGTAACGTCCTTCCGGCAGATCGGGATCGAGCTGCAGGGCGCGATGCGCCAGCCGCTGGGCGCGCTCGTGCCAGTCCGCGTCCGGATCCCAGGTGAAAGCCATGCGCGTGTAAGCGTCGGCCAGACCGACCAGGATCAGCGGGTTATCGGGAGCGAGGTCGGCTGCCTTCTGAAAACATTCGATCGCATCCGTCACGTGCGCCGAGCTCTCCCCACCCAGAAGCGCGGCTCGACCCTTCAGCAACAGGTCCATCACATCGCCCGCCGCCTGTGGCCGCCGTTCCAGGCGCATTTCATCAGCAGGGGTGATCTCCATCTGCAGGGCGGCGACGATCTTCCGCGAAACTTCGTCCTGCATGGCAAAGATGTCGTCCATCGTCGTGTCGATCTTGGTCGACCACAACGGACGTTCTTCGCCGACGTTGATGAGCTGAACGCTCACGCGCAGGCGCGATCCCGCCCTCTGAAACGTCCCGGCCACGATGGCGTCGACGCCGAGCTCGCGTCCGGCCTCGAGGGCATCCACGTCCGTGCGGTCGTATCGAAGGATGGCCGCGCTCGGGCGGACGAGCAGAGATCGGACCAGCGCCAGCTCGCCGATGGTGGCATCGGCGAGTGCGAGCCCGAGGTGCGCGCTGTCGGCGTCGGTGGTCAGCGCCCGGAACGGAAGGACGGCCAGAGAGCGCTCCTGCCGTGTGTTCGTGCTCGCTAGGCCACGGACCCTGGCGATCAGCTGGGGGGCCGACGGACGCGCGAATGGGTCCTTGCTCAGCAGAGAGAGAACGACATCGCTGAGCGGCTGGGGAATGACGCGATTGAGCTGCCGGGGCGGCACCGGCGCGTCGTTCAGAACCGCTGAGATCAGCAGCGCGCCGGTCTGGCCGGTGAAAGGGCGGCGCCCGGTGGTCATCTCATACATGACCACGCCGAGAGCGTAGAGATCCGACGCCGCGCTGGCCGGCTCGCCGCGGAGAACCTCCGCCGCTATGTAGGGCAGCGTGCCGGCGATAGCGCCGGCCGAGCGCTCGGACAAACGCGCCGTGTCGTCATCGCTCGACGCTGTGATGATGGCCAGCCCGAAGTCCATCACCTTCACGTGTCCGCCGGTGGTGATCATGATGTTGTTGCTCTTGATGTCGCGATGAACGATCCCGCGAGCATGGGCGGCTGCCAGCGCCTCCGCGATCTCGATCGTCCGCGCAATCACCTCGTCCGAAGGCAGCGGGCCTCTAATCAGGCAGGCGTCGAGCGTTTTTCCCTGCACGTGCTCCATCACGATCAGCGGCTCGCCCTCGTGCTCCAGAACTTCGTGGATCGTGCAGATGAAGGGGTGATTCAGAGCGGCGGCGGCGCGGGCCTCGCGCAGGAACTGGCGGCGGGACCGATCGTCCGGCAGCGTAGCCAGAGAGATCCGTTTGATCGCCACGGTGCGCTTGAGCTTCTCGTCATACGCCGAGAAAATCTCGCCCATGCCGCCCTGCCCGAGTTTCTCGACGATGCGGTAATGAGCGACCCGTTCGCTGAGCATGCCGTGCGGTGATGGTACACCGGGCCAGGAACGCGGACGGCGCCCGCGGACGAGCGGCGCGACGAACGGATTGCGCCACTTGTCATCCCGGGCGTAGGCATCCCCGGCCTGCGGCCGACCGACGGGGGAGAAAATGGACGACCAATAACCACAGAGGACACAGAGTTCACAGAGATGCACAGAGGACTCCGCCTCTGTGAAACTCTGTGTCCTCTGTGTCCTCTGTGTCCTCCGTGGTTGCGTTTCCTGGAGAGTCTCTCTGCTATGCTCGCTCCTTCAATTGAATCTGCAGAACGGGAAGCGGCTCGGGCCGTACGAGATCGTTGCGCCGATCGGGGCGGGCGGGATGGGCGAGGTCTATCGCGGGCGCGACACGCGGCTGGATCGCGACGTCGCCATCAAGATCCTCCCTGCGGAGTTCTCGACCGACGCGCAGTTGAAGATCCGGTTCGAGCGCGAGGCGCGCGCGATCTCCTCGCTGTCCCATCCGAACATCTGCACGCTCTACGACATCGGGCGCGAAGACGACATCGATTACCTCGTCCTCGAGCTGCTGGACGGCGAGAGCATGGCCGAGCGGCTAACCAAAGGACCCCTCCCCGCGGACCATGTGCTCCACTATGGCGCGCAGATCGCCGACGCCCTCGATCGCGCGCATCGGAGCGGCGTTATCCATCGTGACCTCAAGCCCGGCAACATCATGATCACGCGGTCGGGCGCGAAACTTCTCGACTTCGGGCTGGCCAAGTCTCCCGAGTCCGGCCTGTCAGGGCAGCACTCCATCCTGGCGACCGAACAGAAGCCGGTGACCGAGAAGGGGACGATCCTCGGCACGTTCCAGTACATGGCGCCCGAGCAGCTCGAGGGAGCGCCAGCCGATCCACGCACCGACATCTTCGCTCTCGGCGCCGTGCTGTACGAGATGGCCACAGGCCGCCGGGCCTTCGATGGAAAGACGCGGACGAGCCTCATCGCCGCCATCGTCTCATCGCAACCGCCGCCGATCTCGCGCATCCAGCCGCTCACTCCCCCCGCCCTCGATCACGTCATTCAGCGCTGCCTGGAAAAGGATCCCGGCGACCGCTGGCAGAGCGCGAAAGACATCGCCGAGGAGCTGAAGTGGATCGCGCGCGAAGGATCGGCCGCCGGACTCGCCGCGCCGATCGTCTCGCGACGGAAGCGGCGGGAGTGGGCCTGGATCGTGGCCGCGGCGCTCCTCGCGCTCATTGCCGCCACCCTCGCTGTTGTCCTGATCCGGCAACGGCTACCCGAGCAGCCGATGATCCGCGCCGGAATCGCGGCGCCCGACAAGCACGACTTTTTGCTCTTCAACGACGGCGCTGGCTCGGTGACGATCTCGCCCGACGGCCGCTGGATCACGTTCGAGGCGATGGATGCGGCAGGGGTGCGGAAGCTCTGGCTCCGGCCGACCGATTCCGTGCAGGCGCGGCCTCTCGATCTCCCGGAGCGTGCCATTTATCCTTTCTGGTCTCCCGATAGCCGCTCTCTGGCATTCTTCGCGGGCGGCAAGCTGAAACGGATCGACGTGACCGGAGGTCCGGCGACAACGATTGCTCCCGCTCCGGAGGCGAGGGGCGGCGCCTGGGGCAGCGACGGCACGATCGTATTCACGCCCCACTGGCGCGCCGGCCTCTTTCGCGTCCCGGCAACCGGCGGGAAGGCGGAGCCGGTGACGGAGCTCGACAAGTCGGCATCGGAGACGACGCACCGATTCCCTTCGTTCCTCCCCGACGGCAGACATTTCCTCTACCTCGCGGGAACGCATCTGGCCGACGCCCGGAGCGAGTTGAACGCGATCTATCTCGGCTCACTCGATTCGAAGGAGCGGAAACTCATCCTGCGCGCGCGGTCGAACACCGTCTACAGCGCCGGACATCTGCTGTTCGTACGGGAGAATTTCCTTCTCGCGCAACCGTTCGATCTCCGCAAACACGCGTTGTCCGGCGAGCCGAAGCGGCTCGCCGAGAACGTCCACTATGAGAGCGGATTCTTCCGTGCGGCTTTCGGAACCGCCGACGACGGCACCCTCGTCTTCGCTCCGACCGCCGGAAGCGCGGAGAAGCAGTTGACGTGGGTCGACCGGAGTGGGAAGCCACTCGGCAAGGTCGCCGAGCCTGCTCTGATCCATGAGTTCCGCCTGTCGCCGGATGGGAAACAGGTGGCGGCGTCGATCGGCGACCCCGCCGATCTCTGGGTCTACGATCTCGCCCGAGGCTTCCGGCGCCGCCTCACGTTCGATCCGCTCAACGATGGCTTTCCCGTCTGGTCGCCGGACGGCAAGACGATCGTCTTCAGCACCGATCGGAATGTGCACTACGACCTCTTTGCGCGCCCCGCGGACGGCAACGGACCGGAGGTGGCACTGCTCGAAGCGGCCGACGCCAAGGAGCCGAGCGACTGGTCCCGCGACGGACAGTACATCCTTTTCAACCGCAGGCCTCTGGCCGGCGACACTTCAGACATCTGGGTGCTTCCCATGCGCGGCGAGCGCAAGCCGTTTCCGCTCCTGCAGACGCCGTTCGCCGAGGCCTGGGCCTCGCTGTCGCCGGACGGGCGCTGGGTCGCCTTCGCCTCCGACGAGTCGGGCCGCAACGAAATCTACGTGACGAGTTTTCCGACGCCGGGCCCGCGCCAGCAGATCTCACCGGCCGGCGGGGACGGGCCCGGCTGGTTCGGCAACGAGATCATCTACACCGCGCCTGATTTCACCGTGCAGTCGGTAAAGGTGACGGTCAACGGCGAGATACTCGATGTTTCGCAGGCACAGCCCCTTTTCAAGCTGCAGCCGCAAACATGGGGCGACGTCACACCCGATGGACAGCGACTCCTGATCGCGGTTCGCGAGACGCGGGAGACCATGCGAAACCTGACGCTGGTGAGCGGCTGGCGGCGCCGGTAGTGGAGCCGCGGGCGATCCCGCCCGCGCCACTCGTCGTGGGAGAAAATGGACGACCGATAACCACAGAGGTTGCTTTTCCTGGAGATCTTCAGGGCAGCGAGGGATCTGGGGGCCGGGTGGCGCGAACATCAGGCCTCGTGCCGCCGATGACAGAACGCTACTTCCGCACCTTGAACCCTGACGGGATTGCCACGTCGGAGGCCGCGGCAGAACTCTTCGCGGCCAGCAGTTCGCTCGTCGACGTGAATACGACGCTGCCGCCCTTTGTCTTCGCCACCGGCGCTTTCGTTTCCTTCGCCGGCTCCTCGGCTGATTTCCTGCGGAACCGCCCGGCCAGACCGCCAAGAGCTTTCATGGCCTGGTCGGCGGCGTTGGCCGACTCTTCCTCTTCCGCTCCGCGCTCGCCGCGCTGGCGCGGATCGGCAACGGTCTCGAACGTCAGCACCGTGCGGACGGCGCTGCCATTCATCTTCCCCATGTTCTCGTTGAACTTCTTCATCGCCTTCGACATCTCGGGCGCGAGCGCCGCCAGCGCCGCCATCGAGCGCATGTCCATGCCGCTGTCGCCCCAGAGAGCCTTGACGTAGCGGCGCTCGAACTCTTCATGCTCACGCGCCGCCGCGATGCGCGGCGCCATCCAGAGGTCCGCGGTCAGCACCAGCCCGCCCGACTGCTCGAGCTTCTTCCCTTTCTCTTTCACGGTGACCGTGGCGATGACCTGCTTCGCGGAGTAACCGTTGATCTCCTCACGCTCGCCGGTGTTCTTCGAATCGAACACGACTTCGTACTCGGGCGCCTCGGGATCCTTCTTCGCGCTCTCTTCCTTCGCGTCCTCCGAGGCTTCCTTCATGGCGTCCTCGAACTGCTTGCGCATCTCCGCGAAGGTCGTGACCTTGTACGTCTTCTTTGCGTAGTCGACGCTGTAGATCTTCTCCTCGGCGAGGTCGACGATCTCGGCGGTATCTCCCATGCGCATGACGCGCCGTGTCCCTTTCACGACGACCTCGGAGGTTACGCCGTCTTTGACGGCACGACCGCCGAACACATTCGCGGCGGCACCGAGGACGCCGCCGAATTTGACCTGCGTCTTCTGGGTCAGCGTGGCGTCGGCGAGAACAGAAGATGAGGAAAGAAGAAGGATAAGAAGGAGGGTGAGGGGTCGGTTCATAGGGTCTCCGTTTTCGTAATTGGTGAGCGGATAGTGTACCTCGCCCACCGTTCACCACAGAGTACACAGAGAGCGCAGAGAGACACAGAGACGCGAACTCTGTGTCTCTCTGTGTCCTCCGTGGTGGGAGGTCTGAATTAGCATAAGAAAATGGGAAAGGGCGGCCTTGACGAACAGATAGATGAGCTCTTCCAGCTATCGCTGCAGGAATTCACGTCCGCCCGCAACGCACTCGCCGGCCGGCTCAAAAAAGAGAAGCGCCCCATCGACGCCGAACGGGTGAAGGCCCTGGCCAAACCACCCGCCCCTGCCTGGGCGGTCAATCAGCTCTACTGGGAAAACCCGAAATCGATCGACCAGCTCTTCGCCATCGCGAAGCGCGTTCGTCAGGCGCAGACGGGAAAAATCAGAAATGTCGACATCCGCGCACTTCTCGATGACAAGAAACGGATGACGGCCGAGCTGATGGACCGCGCTTCCGCCATCCTCCGCGATGCCGGACATGCGACATCGCCCGATGTGATGCGCCGGGTGTCCGCCACGCTCGAATCGCTGGCGGTGTGGGGCGATACGAAAGGCGCGCCGGTTGCCGGCCGTCTGACTGCAGACCTCGATCCGCCGGGATTCGACGCACTCGCCGCGGTGATGGGCGCAGCGAAGATCGATGCGGCGAAAGTGCTGCCGTTCCGCGCGGCCAGAAACCAGGTCGAAGATCCTGCGGCTGCACGCGCGCGTGCGCGGGAGGCGGTGCAGGCCGCCGAGAAAGTGCTTCGCGAAGCGCGCCGCGACGCTGCCGCCGCGGAAGCGGCCCTGACGAAAGCAAGAGCTCGCACCGAGGCGATCGAGAAACAGAAGGAAGAGATCGAAGCGCGCTACGCCGAAGCGAAAGAAGAAGCACGAATGGCGTCGAGCGAAGCGAAGAAGGCCGCGCAGGCGGTCGCGCACGCGGAACGGTCGCTGGCCGAGGCGAAGGAAAGTCTGACCTAGCATTCAACGTCTCGGCGATCGCGCGGCAGTCGAGGGCTTATCGGCTTCCTGTCGTCGCGATATGAGCAGGGAGTCCCATGGAGCCGCGGACGCGGGCGAGGTCGCCCGCGCTCCACTGATCTTCGCGGGAATCCGTTTGCGCGGTGGAGGGCGGGCGACCTCGCCCGCCCGCCGTGCCGGCCGGCGTATCATCGAGTGATGGCTGATGACGATCAGGACGATTGGGGCAACGATGTGCTTGCCCACAGAGTCTTGAAGGCCGAACTGGCGAAGCTGAAGGCTCGCGTCTCATCACTCGCCGACCGCATCGATGCGTTGGAAAAGGAAGCGCCGGCCGGAGACTCCACACCGGGTGGGAAGATTTCTCGAATTTCGAGTCCGAGGTAGGATGGGTCGATGCCTGAGCAACCTCTGACTTTCGAGACGCTCGTGCAGTTCCATCGCGAGGTGGTCTTGCCGGATATCGAGCGGACGATGGATGCGCGGCTGTCTCCCCGCCTGGCGGGCCTGCGCGACGAGATGCTGTCGAACTTCGACTCCGTCTATCGCCGCTTCGACCGGCTCGAGGATGAGTATCTGGCGCTGCGTGCGGCCGTTGGCCGGCTCGAGGTTCGTATTGCCAGAATCGAGGAACGCCTCTCGGCCGTCGGGAGCAAGCTCGACCTGATGGCATCCCGCGCAGAGCTTCTCGACCTCAAAACCCGCCTCGAAGAACTCGAGGAACGGACCGCCCGGCTCGAACGAAAGAACTGAAGTCGAGATCTCGGCTTTCGATCGACTCCGCCGCCATGAAAGCGCTTTTCCCCCGCTGCAGCGAGGGAGAAGCGCCTCTGAACAATCGCTACATCGAGCTCTTCGCCGCCGGCACGTCCTTCGACGAGATATCGAAGGTGATCATGAATCCGTTGGTTCCCTTGTATTCGAACTTCTTGTCGCCGAGGCGATAGGCTTCGACCGTGTTCGGCATCATCACGAATCCGGTGTGCCGCGGCGCGCCCCAGTAGCGCAAGTTGTTGATCACCACCGGCTCGCTGGTCATCCCCGGAAATCGCGTCAACACCACCTCGGCCGCTTTTCCTCCGTCGAGCTTCGCGGTGGCCGCGTCCTTCGTGGCGTGCCATTCCATCGGCGCATCAGCAGCGATGGTGAACGAGTTCCATTTCACCGGGTAGAGCTGCCCGAGAGCTGTGATGATGCCCTCGCGCTGTTCCTTCGTCACGGCCGGGTCGAACGTCAGGACCGCCCAATCCATCTGACCTTTCGAGAAATCTCCGCC
>CALMZP010000024.1 GCA_937870635.1 uncultured Acidobacteriota bacterium
ACCTGGGGGCGGTGTGGTACGCAACTCACGCCTCGCGCCGCCCATCCCCCAGGTCCCTCGCTACGCTCGGGATGACATCGCGGAAAACTGCACGTCGCGCGGCAGCCGACGCCGTGGTCACTCACGGCGACGTGGCCGGAACGGCTGCGTGACGTGATGACGAGCATGCTGCCCGGCCGGTGAGTTCCCTCACAATGTCGCTCGTGACATTCGACCCGGCCTGGTTTCTTCCCGGTCCTCATGCCCAGACGATCTGGGGACGCCTCGTTCGGCGGCGGCGCCTCGTGCCGCTGCGCCGCGAGCGGATCGATACTCCGGACGGCGACGAGCTCATTCTCGATCACCTCGATTCGGCCGCGCCCCCTACCGCGCACTTCATCCTCATGCACGGACTCGAAGGGAGCTCGCATTCGGTCTACATGCAGGGCCTGCTCGATGCGATCCGCAAGCGCGGGGCCGCCGCAACCGCCATGAACTTCCGTTCGTGCGCGCGGGACCTCGACACGATGTTCGGAACGATTCCGAATCGGACACCACGTTTCTATCACTCGGGCGAGATCACCGACTTCGATTTCGTCCTCCGCACCCTTGCCGCGAGATACCCGCATCAGCGCTTCGTCGTGATCGGCGCCTCCCTCGGCGGCAACGCCCTGCTGAAATGGCTCGCCGCTCATCCTTCCCAGACCTTCGTCGACGCGGCGGCGACCATCTCGGTTCCCTACGACCTCGCTGCGGGCGGTGCCCATCTCGAGACCGGTGTCGGCCGCTTCTACGTTTCGCGCTTCCTGCGCACGCTCGTTCGAAAGGTCGAGCGCGTCGTCGAGGAGTTCCCGGAAACACGCGCATTCCTCGACCTGGAGAAGATCCGGCGCGCCCGCACTTTTCGCGAGTTCGACAACGCCGCCACGGCGCCGCTGCACGGCTTCGCTGACGCGGACGACTATTACCTGCGCGCGAGCTCCATCTTCGACCTCCACAAGATCACGACGCCGACCCTCTGCATCAGTGCCGAGGATGACCCGTTCACGCCGCCGGGCGTGCTGGACCGGGTGCGCGAAAAAGCGTCGCCGGCGATGACCCTCGTCGTCACGAAGAGCGGTGGCCACACCGGCTTCGTCAGCGGCTCCGCCCCATGGCGATGCGTCTACTGGGCGGAACAGCACGCCGTCGACTGGCTGCTCGGGGCTGTGGAGCGCTGAATCGATTTTGGATTTTGGAGGGCCACGCGAAGAAAAATCCAAAATCCAAAATCTAAAATCCAAAATCCTCCGTAGAATCCCGGCCAATGAGTCTCATGGCGCGTTTCGCAGCCTTCGTCGCAGAGCGGCATCCGTTCGCCCTCCGCGCTGCCGTGGCGGCGCTCGATCAGGTCAGCGCGGGCGGGATCTCCGACCCGGAGCGCCTGCGCGAACCATTGCGCAAAGCACTCGAATCGTCGCTCACCGAGTCTCTTGCGCCAACCATCGAGATCGACGGCGTGCCCGAAACGACCCCCGGCGTCACCGTCAGCGAGCGTCTCCATCAGGCGGTGCGCGAAGTGGTCGAATCGTGCGACGGCTTCCTGAGCCGCGAGGCCATCGACCGTTCGCTGACCGCGGATGAAAAGCGCGAAATGCTGCGCGGGATGATTCTCACCCGCGCGGTCGACAATCGACTCAAGCAGTTCTTCAGCGGCGGCGAAGTCCGGTACGGCTCGGCATCCTTCCAGGGAAAAGGGTTTCGCTCGCTGGGACAGGAAGCGATTTACGCCGCGCCGCTGCGCCTCCGCCGCGAGCCCGCCGGCGACGTCATTTCCCCCATGATCCGCGACCTCGGCGCTGTGCTCGCGATGCGCAACACCCCCGAGACCGTTCGCATGGTCCTCAACGCACAGATGGCCAAAGCCGGTCCGCCGATGGACGGCAAGGATCTCCACGTCGGCGACTGGGCGCACGGCATCTTCCCGGCGATGGCGCCACTCGGCAGCCCGGCACTGACCATGTCCGGCGTGGCCATGGCTTTTCAACTCGACAAAGCGCCCCGCGTCGCCGTTTCATTCGTCGGCGAAGGTTCCACGTCCCTCGGTGAATGGCACGAAGCGATCAATGCTGCAGCCGCCCGTCGACTCCCCGCCGTGTTCTGCGTGCAGAACAATCAGACGGCACTTTCGACGCCCATCGCGGAACAGTCAGCGGTCCGCGTCTTTGCCGACAAGGCGATTGGCTACGGAATCCCCGCCGTCACCATCGACGGAACGGACCCCGAAGCAATCGCGTCCGCATTCGCGTGGGCGGCGGAGCGTGCGCGCGCGGGACATGGCCCATCCCTCATCGAACTCGTGGCCATGCGCATCTGCGGACATGCACACCACGACGACATGCTCTACCTCGGCAAAGAGCCCCCGATCTCGTGGTCATATCCGCCGTTGACCGAGGCCGGATATGCGGATCGCGAAGCGTACGAGTTCTGGTGCCGCCGCGATCCCATTCCGGCGTACGCGGCGAAGCTCGAAGCGCGGGGTGTCATCGCCGCCGGTGATCTCGACCGATGGAAGCGGGAGGCCGAAGAACTGGTCGAGAACGAGGCGCGGAAGGTCGTCGATGCGCCATGGCCGGAGCCATCGCTCGCTCGCGAAGGTGTGTTCGCCATCAACCACTGGCGCGCCGAGCAGCGGCTCGAGGTCGAAGAGGCGCCCGCCTTCGACGCGAAGGGAAAGACGTTCCTCGAAGCGGTGATGCTCGGCGTCGGCGACGTCCTCCGGAACGATCCGCGGACATTCGTCTATGGCGAGGATGTCGGCGGCAAATATGGAAACGCCTTTCTCCTGCTGAGGCCTCTCCTCAAGGATTTCGGGGATCGCATCATTAATAGTGTCCTTTCCGAAGGGGCGGTCGTCGGCGTCTGCATTGGCGCGGCGCTGGCCGGGCGGCGTCCGATCGGCGAGATGCAGTTCAACGACTTCGTCGCCACCGGCTTCAACCAGCTGGTCAACAATGCGGCGAAAATCCGTTACCGCTGGGGTGGCGAGGTGCCGATGGTCCTGCGCATGCCGTGGGGCGGACTGCGCCATGCCGGGCCGTATCACAGCCAGAACACCGAAGCATGGTTCTATCGCACTCCGGGATTGAAGATCGTGGTGCCTTCGACGCCCCACGACGCGCGCGCGCTGATGGCGTCGGCCGTCGCCGATCCCGATCCCGTGCTGTACTACGAACACATCGCGCTTTACCGTGATCCCCGGATCAAGCAATTACTCCCCGAGGAGGCTCCCGAGCCGATTCCAATCGGCAAGGCCGCACTTCGACGCGCCGGAAACGACCTGGCGATCATCACCTGGGGCGCATTCGTTCACCACGGGATGCGTGTCGCCGCGAAGCTCGCTGCCGATGGCATCGAATGCTCCGTGCTCGATCTCCGCACTCTCGTCCCGCTCGACCGTGAAGCGATTCTTTCGCTCGCGCGGCGCTGCAATCGAGTGCTGATCATTCACGAAGACACGCGTACCGGCAGCGTCGGCGAGTCCATCGCGGCGATCATCCAGGAAGAAGCGTTCGAATACCTCGACGCGCCGATCCGGATCATCGGCTCGCTCGACACGCCCGTTCCCTACTCCCCGCCGCTGGAAGAGGAGTTCCTGCCGAGCGAGGACGAGATCGAGGCCGCCGCGCGGGAGCTGGTGAAATACTGACCGTTACCGTTAACCGTCAAGTCGGTGGAGCCGCGGGCGATCTCGCCCGCCGGGTGGCGGCGTTGAGCGTCCGCGGGCGGGATCGCCCGCGGCTCCACGGTGAACGGTGAACGGTGAACGCTCAACGCTCAACGCCCCAGGTACATCCTCTTCACCCACGCGGCTTCGTCCGGACTGAGTGCGTCGCCCACGGCGGCGGCGGCCTGCACCTGTTTCGCGTTGCGCTGGCCAAGGAGGACGCAGGCGGTCTCGTTGTCGGTGAGGAGCGCGCCGATCACGGCGTGGAGGACGGGCTCCTGATGGCCGTCGAATCGTTTCCGCATCGCTTCGGCGGCGTGCCGGTAGCGCTCGATCGCCTTCGGGTCAGTGAAGTCGGCAATGCGGCTGCGGAAGTCGCCTTCGGTGAACTTCTGCGCCTCCGTGTACTTCCCGAGGAGCAGGCCGTGCTTGATCGGGGAGAAGAAGGCGACGCCGAGGTCGTGGTCGTCGACCCATTTCTTCAGACCGCTCGATTCGTATCCGTCGTCGACGATGTTGCGGTAGGGCTGCACCACGTCCGGGTCGACGCGGGCGATGAACTTCATGATCTTCTTCGAATCCCAGTCGGAGAGGCCGACGAATCGGATCTTTCCTTCGTCGCGAAGCTTCCGCGTGAGGGCCAGGGCGTCGTCGAAGTACTCGTCCTTCGGTCCGAAGTCGCAGTGGTGAAAGTAGTAGAGGTCGATGACGTCAGTCTTCAGATTGCGGAGCGATCGATCGCACTGCTTCCGCATGAAGACGGGGTCGTAGTAGTGAGTTCCCGGCTCTCGCACCCATCCGAACTTGGTTGCGAGAAAGACGTCGCGGCGCGGAACCTGTTCCCACACCCCGCCAATGAGCGTTTCGGCGTGTCCGTCTCCGTAGGCGTCGGCGGTATCCCAATGTGTGATGCCCGCGCGATGCGCGGCCACGAGGGCGTCTTTCGCGGCTCGATCATCGTGGCCACTCCATCCTACCGAGATCCCCTCGCTCAGATGAGGGCCGCCATGCCCCCAGGTGCCGAGACTGACGGTCGGAACCTGCACGTCTGTTCTGCCGAATCGTATGTGTCGCATATGCTGTTCGATGCTAATGCATTGCGGCTTCTGTGAAGCGATCGGTGATCTCTCGCGGTTCGGCACCCTCATCCATGAGGATGATCACTGCGCCGTTGCGCTTCATCCTGACAGCAGCGTCGCCGGACACACAATGATCATCTGGAAGCGCCACGTGGAGAATGTGGCCGGTCTCGATTCCGATGAGCTCGCGCATTTTTCGAGAGTTCATCGCGAAACAGAACGTGTCCTTCTTCGCGAGACAGGACGCGAGCGGGCGATGCTGCTCAAGCTCGGGATCCAGGTTCCGCACCTTCATCTCCACATCTATCCCGTCGCCGCGACGGCTTCGCGCGCCGATGTGATGGCCGCGATCGAGGGCACCGTGCGGGAGGAGCGCCCGCCGGAATTCTTGGAGCGGTGTCGGGAGTCCTTGACAGCATCCCTGTCGTGAATGAGCATTCATTCACGATGGCGCACGCATCTACGCCCGCTCCCCCTGAAACCGCCCGCGCCTCCAAACGCGAACGCATCCTTCGCGGCGCCGTCGAAGTCTTCGCGCGCAGCGGTTACTTCAACGCCAAAGTCTCTGAAATTGCGAAGGCGGCCGGCGTGGCTGACGGGACGATCTACCTCTACTTCGACGGCAAGGAAGATCTCCTCGTCACGATCTTCCGCGAGCACACACGCAATTACCTGCAGTCGCTGCAGCGCGAGCTGGCTGCGGTCTCGCAGCCGGAAGCACGCCTCCGCATCGCCATCCGCCATCATCTCCAGTCCCTCGGCAGCGACCGGGCCCTCGCGGTGGTGTATCAGGTCGAGCTCCGTCACAGCCTCAAGTTCATGAGCCTCTTCTCGCAGGAAGAAGTCGCCGAGTATCTCGATCTGCTTCGCCGCACCGTGGAGAGCGGTCAGAAGGACGGCCTCTTCCGCCGCGGCCTCCATCCCCAGCTCGTCGCAAAGGCGATCTTCGGGATTCTCGACGAGATGGTCACGTCGTGGATGCTCTCGGAGAAGGAGTACCCGCTCGCCGATCAGGCCGACCAGGTCGCCGATCTCGTGCTGACAGGGCTCTCGGTGAGCCGTTGAAAGTGAACCAATTTTGGATTTTGGATTTTGGATTTTGGATTTTGGGAAGAATCCAGAGTCAAAAATCCAAAATCCAAAATCCAAAATCCAAAATTTGAAGCCATGACGCGCCTCTCACGCCGTGACTGGGGTCTCATCGCCGCGTGCCTGGTGCTCACGGCTCTTTCGCTGGCAGTCATCCTCCGGTGGTTCGGCGAAGCCTTTCCCGAGGCTTCGATCGCATTCGAATACGACCGCTCGCGGTCGCGAACAGTCGCCGAGCGCGTGCTCCACGATCTGAAGCTCGATCCGCGACCGATGAAGCATTCGGTCGTCTTCGAATCCGACGACTTCTCGCGCATCTTCCTCGAACGCTCCCTCGGCCTCGAGCGCGCCAACCGCGCGATGACCGAGGAAGTCCTGGTCTGGTACTGGCGGCACCGGTGGTTCGTGCCGCTCCAGCAGGAAGAGTACGCGGTGGAAGTCGCGCCGACCGGCGAGATCGTCTCGTTCGCACGCACGATCCCCGAAGCGATGCCGATGCCGCCCACAGAAGAACAGGCGGCGAAGAAAGCAGCAGAAGACTTCCTCCGGCGCGTCGGAATCGATCTCGCGACGATCGACCTCGTGTCGCAGAGTGAGCGAAAGCTCCCGGCCCGGGTTCAGCACATCTTCACGTGGGAGTCGAAACGGATCCGGCCGGCCGGCGCTCCTTATCGATTCGTGGCAACGGTCGACGGTGGCGCCGTCACGAGCTTTGCCCGCCGTCTGCGCGTCCCTGAAGAATGGATCCGTTCCTATCGCGAGCTGCGCTCGAAGAACGAGGCGGCAGGACGGATCGATCTCGTGTTCATGATGATCACGATGATCGCGGCGCTGGCCGTCTTCATCGCGCGCATCCGCCGCGGCGACCTCCAGATCCGGTTCCTCCTCGCGATCGGGGCCGTGACGGCCGTGCTCACCGCGGGCGTCGCCGCGAACTCATTTCCATCGGCGCTCGCCGGCTACGACACGACGACGTCCTATCCGGCCTTCATCGCCCAGATCGTCCTGCTCATCGGCGTGCAGAGCATCGGCAGCGCGATGCTGCTCATGGTGATCTGCGGCGCGGGCGAGGTGTTGTACCGCGAGCGGACGCCGCAGCATCTCGCCATTCCCCGTCTCTGGACGAAACGCGCACTCGCATCCCGGCGCGTCTTCATCTCTCTCATCCTCGGCTACACCCTGGTGGGACTCTTCATCGCCTACCAGGTCGCCTTCTACATCGTCGCCGGAGAGTTCGGCGCGTGGGCTCCGGCCGACATCCCTTATGACGACATTCTCAATACCGCGTTCCCCTGGATTGCCGTGCTGTTCGCTGGATTCTTCCCGGCGTTTTCCGAAGAGTTTCTCTCCCGGGCATTCTCGATTCCGTTCTTCGAGCGGATCCTGCGCTCGCGCATCTTCGCGATCGTGCTCGCTGGATTCATCTGGGGTTTCGGACACGCGACGTATCCGCAGCAGCCTTTCTACATCCGGGGACTCGAGGTCGGGCTGGCCGGCGTCCTGCTCGGATTTCTGATGTACCGCTACGGATTGCTGGCACTGCTCATCTGGCATTACACCGTCGATGCGGTCTACACGTCGCTCCTCCTTTTCCGCTCGGGCAACGCCTACTACGTCGCCTCGGCCGCGATCGCCAGCCTGGTCTTCGCCGTGCCGCTGGTGATCTCCATCGCGCTCTACATCCGAAATCGAGGATTCCTGCCCGACGACGACCTCACGAACGCGGCGCTTCCGCCCCTGTCCGCACCTCCTCCTCCCGCCGTCGTTGCCGAAACGCCGCTGCCCGCTCCGATCGCGCCTGCGGTCAGCCGGCTCGCCCTCGCGGTTGCGGCGATCGCCGCGGCCGCGGTCCTCATCGTTTTCCGGCCGGCGTCGCCGGATGACGTGGTCGATTACCAGATCACCGCGGGCGAAGCGATATCGCTCGCGCAACGGCATCTCCGCGACCTCGAGCAGCCGCTTCCACCGAAAATCGCTGCGATCCCGGTCAGCGGTTTCCGGTCATGGGACGAAGGGTCCTCACGCGAGGAAGGTGGAACGGCCAGCGGCTTCGACGAAGTTGCCGCCACGTACATGGTTCAGAACGGCATGCCGGTCGAACGGCTGACGGCGGTCATGCGACACGAGATCCACGCGGCGACATGGATGGTCCGTCAGTTCACTCCCGGCCGGAAGACCGAGTACTTCGTCGAGGTCGATCCGCGCACGGCTAGGGTCGTCGGCTATCACAAGTACGCGGACGAGAATGCGCGAGGCGAACAGCTGGAGCGCGAGGCGGCGCGCGCGATCGCCGAGGGAACGTTCGCCCGCTACGGTGTGAAGTTCTCCGAATTCGAGGTGCGCGAGGCGCTTTCCTTCCAGCAGCCGAATCGCCGTGACTGGCTCTTTCACTTCGACCAGAAAAAGCCGCTCGCCGCCGAGGCGTTCCGCCGCGTCACGGTGCGCCTCATGGGATCGGAGGTCACGCAGTTCATCAACACGGTGCGCGTTCCCGACGCTGTTTATCGGGAAGTGAACCGGCAGACGCTCGGCACCATCATCCTCATCATTCTCAAGATCGCCGGAATCGTCATCGCGCTCGCGCTCGTGATCGCCGGCGCCATCATGGTGACCCGTCACGGCGGCATGGCCTGGCGACAGGCTTTGAAGCTCACCGCGTTCTTCGCGGTCATCCCCATCGCCGGTGTGATCGTGCGCAACCAGCAGAGCCTGTTCGCCTACAGCACTACCACAGCCTGGCAGACGTTCCAGCTGAACGTGATCACCGACGGCGTTCGCAGCGCCGGCGGCCAGATCCTTCTGATCTTCCTCGCGCTCCTCGGCATCCTCTCGGTCTATCCGAATGCCCTGCGCCTGCTGGGTCGTGAAGGACGCGCCCGGCTTGGGACGGCCGCCGCGATCGCTGCCGCCACAGCAGCTGCGGTGATGGCCATCTACGGCGAGACCGTTCAACGAGTCGAACTGCTCTTCCCCTCGCGCATGCATGTTGACGAGGTCCGCGTACCCGCGGCCGTTGGCTTGCCTCTTCCTTCGCTGGTGGAAGCGGGCGAAGCTCTCTTCGGCGCGGTCATCCTGACCGGCGCGGTCGCGCTCTTCGTGACGGCCACCGCACAGTGGAGACGCCGATGGCTCGTCGACGCGCTGACAGCCGCAATGATCTTCTGCGTCTCGGTCGACATCGGCGCGGCTCCTCGCGAGGTCGTGTTGATGCTCTTCACCGCTGGCCTCACCGCCCTCATCTGGCTCATCACGCGATTCATCCTCGGGACGAACCTTCTGGCGTGGCCGGCGGCGGCGCTCGTCGCCTCACTGCTTCAGAGCGCCGGCTCGTTACTGCAGAACCATCGTCAGGATCTTTTCGTCCACGGCATGATCCTCATCGCGCTGGCCGCCGCGGCGATCATGTTCCTGGCGACGGCTCCGCGGCACGCAACCGAGTGAGCCGGTCGGCGTTCGCCTCCGGGTGCGAGAAGTGGCAGGCATGCGCTCCGTCGACGTGCGTCATGATGACCGTCTCCCGGTCGGGGAGCGGATCGCGTGAGCCCGCGATGATCAATCCCTTTCCCGGCTCAGCGTTGAGGTCGCCTCGCGAGCGCCACAACGAGACGCACCATCGCCACACGCCCGTGCGCCAGTACGCAGGAATGACGAAGCGGTACAACCACAGCGGTTCCCGGAGCGCATCGAGCGCGAGCATCCAGAACAGCCGTACGAGAGGATAGGAACGGCTCGTCCACAGCGGTCCGATATGCACCGCGTCGCGACAGAGATCGGGACGCATCCGTGCGAGGTGCGCGACGATGTTGCATCCAATGGAGTGACCCACCCAGACGACGTTGCGAATCGCGAGCGCATCCGCCCATTGAGCGAGGACTTCTGCCTGCCGCCGCGGATCGATACCCGGTGCGTTCACGCTTTCGCCGAAGCCGGGAAGATCGGGCGCGATCGGATTCCAGCCGCGGTCGAACAGCTCCCTCGCAAAGGGCTCGAAGTACGCGCTGGACATGCCCAGCCCGTGAACGAGAACGATGTCGCGGCGGCGCCCGGCCTGGCGGTGCGCGATGCCGTCCGTCCAACCGGCGATGCCCCACGCGAACAGCGGCGCACGCGGCGTTGCCGGCCGCGGACTTCTCTCCACCTCATGGATGAAGTCGAGCACCACGCGGTTGAACTCTGCCGGGTTGTCCCACATCGCGACGTGCGCCGCGTGCTGCAGAACGACCAGACGCGAGCCCTCGATCAGCCGCTGCATCTCCTCCGCGTACGGAACCGGAACGAGAGGATCGGCCTCACCCCACACGAGCAGCGCCGGCACACGGATGTGACGCATCCAATCTCGGGCATCGCCGCGAAGCACGCGTGCCGACGCCAGCGCGAGTGACGCTGGCCCGGCGCGAAAGGCATCGGGGATCAGCACGGGCGCGAGATTGAGACCCCACGGGCGCTTCGGCAGCGCACGCAGGTGCGGGCCGGGCCGCAACGCGAACGGCATCCCAACCGCATTGACGAGCACCAGTGACCTCACGAGGTCGGGACGTTCTGCCGCAAGTCGAATGGCAAGCAGACCTCCCATCGAATGGCCCATGAGATGGACCGGCTCGCTGAATGTCTCCAGCCACCGCGCGAGCAACGCCGTCACTTCCTGAAACGCCGGCATCAGGAGCGGTGTCGTGAGCCGGCGGTTCCGTCCGAATCCGATCAGATCGACCGCGGCGACCATGTGCCTCCCACTCAGCGCCTCCACGTTCCGCGACCACCATCGCGTCGAGCCGCTCAGTCCGTGGATGAGCGCCACCGGCGTGCCGGCGCCGCTCCGGCTCTCCCAGAGCGTGTAGGGAGGAAGTCTGAGAATTGTCATGGTGTCAGGTCTGGAAAAAGGACAAACCTGACAGAAACAGCCGTAAATGAATGATCAGTTTTGTCAGGTTTGTCCTTTTTCCAGACCTGACACCATGACCCATGTCAATTCCTAGAGCCGGCCCTGCTCAACCATCAGGCAGCGATCCTGGATGACCTTGATGCCCGCCTCGGCCAGCTTCCGGGCGGCCTCGTCGTTCCGGATTCCCAGCTGAAACCAGACGCTCTTCGGCTTGGCCGCAAGGATGTCGTCGACGTGGGGCGGAATGTCCGCGGGACGCCTGAACACGTTCACCATGTCCACCGGACGGCCGATCTCCGAGATTTTCCGGAAGACCTTTCTGCCGAGGATTTCGGTGACATCGGGAAAGTAGACGGGAACGGGGATGATCTCGTATCCCGCGGCCGCCATGTGCGCCGGGACGTAGTAGGCGGGTTGTCCGCTGTGCGTTTCCGGCTTGATGCCGAGCACGGCAATTGTCTTCGTTTCCCGCAGCACCGCGAGCATGCCCTTGGAATCATTGATGATGTTCGACTGCCAGTCCGTCATCGATTCATCCTCTGCTGAAAAATTCGACGCGAGGTTATCAGTTTTCCAGGAATAGACCCCGCGTGTCGGCCACTTCTGATTGCAAACATCAGTGATGGATGGCACTTGCATGAGACGAGCCGTTTCAGTCGCCCTTCTTTTCCTTCTCGCTCTTCCCGTCATGGCTGCCGCATCGACGGAGCGCTACGTGGTTGCGCTCAAGCCGGGCATCGGCGCGGCGCGAGGAGTGCTCCTTCTCCGCGACATTGACGGCGCCTCCGTGCAGCCGCGAAGCCGCGACGTCAGTGCCTTCCGTGCACTCGATGGGTTTGCTGCCGATCTAAGCGCGGAGGAAGCGGCCGCGCTGCGGCACTCGCCCGGCGTCCGCTATGTGGAGAAGGCGGTCGAGCGCCACATTCTCGGTGGCGATCTCCCTTCTGCAACCAACGCATCGCGCAATCTGTCGGGGCAGACCGTTCCCGCTGGCATTGACGTCGTTCGTGCGCGCGACGTCTGGGGTGTCACGCGGGGCCAGAACGTCAACGTGGTCGTCGTCGACACCGGCGTCGACTATCGCCATCCCGACCTCGCTGGGGTCTGGGCGGGGGGATTCAATACGCTCACTCAGTCGAGCGATCCGATGGATGACAACAACCATGGCACGCACGTGGCGGGAACCATCGCCGCTGTCGACAATGATCTGGGTGTGGTCGGCGTCGCACCGAAAGCGAAGCTGTGGGGCGTGAAGGTTCTTCGCGCCAACGGCACCGGCTCGAGCGACCGCGTCGCCGCCGGGCTCGACTGGGTCATCCAGCAGAAGCGCATTCTCGGCGGCAACTGGATCATCAACATGTCGCTCGGCTCCTCGACGTCGAGCGTCTTCGAGCGCGAAGCGGTCGCGCGGGTCGTTGCTGAAGGCATCCTGATCGTCGCGGCATCCGGAAACGAGTCCACCTCGACGGCTCCCGCGCCCGTGTCCTATCCCGCTGCCTACCCAGGCGTTCTCGCGGTGGGCGCGGTTCACCCCAATCTGCAGATTGCTTCCTTTTCCAACCAGGGCACCGAGCTGGGAGTGGTCGCGCCGGGCGTAGACGTTCTTTCGTCGATCCGTACCGGTGCCGGTTCGATCAGCTTCGTCCAGGCGGGGGCGTCCGCCTTCAACGCCGCGGAACTCGTCGGTTCGAAGAAGGGAACCGCGAACGGCGAGTACGTCGTGTGCGGCGTCGGCAAAGATGGAGAGTTCCCGTCTTCTGTCAATGGACGCATCGCCGTGATCAACCGCGGCGGCGACGTCACATTCGCCCTCAAAGCGAAGCGCGCAAAGGCCGCAGGCGCGACCGCCGTGGTCATCCTGAACAACGTGGACGATCCGGCGCTGAACTTCACGCTGATCGATACGGCCGATCCAACGTCATCGTCATTCGACTGGCCAATTACCGTCGCGCTCAGCCGGGCGGACGGCGCCAGACTCCTGGCCTCGGGCAATGCTTCGATCGTCGTGAGCAATATCGCCGACGACTACGATTCGAACAACGGGACTTCGATGGCCAGCCCGCACGCGGCCGGCGTCGCAGCGCTCGCATGGTCGGTTGCCCAGAGCGCTACCGCGGCGGACATCCGCAACGCCATGACCGTCAATGCGAAGGACCTGGGCGCAGCCGGATTCGACAACGTCTTCGGACACGGCCTGATCGACGCGCTATCGACCGCCAAGATGCTCAATCCGGCAGCGTTCGGTTCCCCCGCCACACCCGCACCTCCTGTCAACCAGCCGAGCGGCCGCAGAATCCTTCGACGCGGCCGCGGGTAGTGGGTGGGTAGTGGGTAGTGGGTAGTGGGTCACGAGACTGGCAGCATTTTCTGGCTCAGGCACGGGGTCCGCGCAGGAACTTGAGACTCAAATGACGCTTGCAGCACGGCTCCGGATGGGCGGCACCGAAGATCTCGATCGTCTCACCGGCGAAGCGGAAGAGGTACGAAAGATCATCAACGGACTCCTTCGATCGACGGCTTCGCGTCCGCAGAGAAAACCCCTACCCACTACCCACTACCCACTCAGGTAAAATCTCCCCATGCTTCAGATTGCGTTTCTCGTGGCGCTGAGCGCGCTCAGCGGCCAGCAGGATCCGAGTCCCCGGATCGAAGTCTTGCAGGACGGGATGACCGTCGTTCGCCAGCCGCAGACTCACGTTCTTCGCGCGCGCGTGAACGATCGCGACACCCTGAGCACGACCTGCGCGGCCACGGACGAGCCGATGGCCATGGCGATTCCCGAAGCGGCCGCGAAACGGTCCTTCCCGGTCGAGACCCATGCCGCGACGAAGATCACGATCGTCAATGCCGACCAGCCCGGCCGCGGATTCAACGATCCGACGCCGGCCCAGCCGGCAGGGGGAAATCCAGGAACGACGCTGGGTGAGCAACGGCTCAATGCGTTCCGTTACGCGGCGGAAATCTGGGAACGCGCGATCCAGAGTCCTGTCGAGATCCAGATCAGGGCCACGTTCGCTCCCATCCCCGATCGCGGCGAATGCACGGCCACGAGCGGCATTCTCGGAGCAGCAGGACCGTCCGAGACCGCGGCCGATTTTCCTGGCGCGCCGATGAGCGGAGTCGCTTATCCGATCGCGCTGGCCAACAGTCTGGCCGGCCGCGATCTCCGATTGGGCAGCCCCGATATCGACGCCTTTTTCAACGCCGACGTCGATAACGACACGTGCCTCGGAAAACGCAGCTGGTACTACGGCCTCGACGGCAGAAGCGGAGAGCACGTCGACCTCGTGGTCGTGCTCCTTCATGAGTTCGCGCACGGGCTGGGCATGTCGGGGATGATGAAGGTCAGCACCGGTCTGTTCGTCGGCGGCAAGCCGGGGATTTTCGAGACGCATGCGCTGGATCTCGTGACCGGGCTGCGTTTCGACCAATTGAATGCGCAGCAGCGGAAAGCGGCGGCGATCAGCGGGAACCGCACGGTCTGGGACGGGACCGCAACGCGCCAGGCCGCGGCGCAGCTGCTGAACATCTCCAGCACACTTCGCGTGACGGGCATCGCCGGCTCCCTTTCGTTCGCTGTGAACCCCGCCTCCTTCGGACCGCGGACCGATGCCGTACCCGTTGCGGGCCGGATCGTGGCACCGATGGATGCGGCGGACGCGGATGGACCCAGCACGACCGACGGCTGCTCGAGTTATGCGAACCCTGCCGAGGTCGCCGGCCGCGTGGCGCTGGTCGATCGGGGTAGCTGCTTTTTCGTGACCAAAGCGCTCCGGGCTCAGGAAGCGGGTGCTCTCGCGGTGCTCGTGGCGAACCATGAATCGTGCGGGCCATCGCCAATGGGTGGCGAAAGCACGGATGTCCGCATTCCCGCGCTCGGACTGACAAAAGCGGATGGCGATGCCATTCGCCAGCAGCTGGCTCTCGGGCCGGTCGACGGCGCGGTGGCCCTCGATCCATCCTCGCGGTCGGGGACGGATCTCTCCGGCTTCGTGCGCCTTTACGTCCCCTGCGAGGTGGAGGAGGGGTCGTCGATGTACCACTGGGACACCAGCACAACGCCGAATCTCCTGATGGAACCGAGCATCAGCGAAGATCTCACTCACGGCCTGGACCTGACCATCCGCCAGCTCATCGACATCGGTTGGACGCCGACGAGCCCGGCCGGGCGGCGAGTATTGCGGCGATAGGAACCCCGACAAGATAGAATCTCCCGCCGCGCGCGCACGCGCGCGTCTAAGGAGATCGAATCAATGCGGATCGGAGTTCCATCCGAAATCAAAGACAACGAGTACCGCGTGGGGATGACGCCGTCCGGCGTCCGCGACCTCACGTCGGACGGGCACACCGTCTTCGTCCAGCAAGGCGCCGGCAACGGCAGCGGCTTCGCTGACGATGAGTACATATCTTCCGGCGCGAAGATCCTCCCCGACGCAGACGCCGTCTACAACGAGGCGGACATGATCGTGAAGGTCAAGGAGCCGATCGACGCCGATCTTCGCCGGATGAAGGACGAACAGCTGCTGTTCACCTACCTTCATCTCGCACCGGTTCCCGACCTCACGCAAACGCTGCTGAAGAAGAAAGTGACGGGCATCGCGTACGAGACCATCACCGGCAAGGGCGGCTCGCTGCCGCTGCTCACGCCGATGTCCGAAGTCGCGGGCCGCATGGCCGTACACGTAGGCGCGTTCTACCTCCAGAAGCCGAACGGCGGACGCGGCGTCCTCCTCGGCGGCGTTCCGGGAGTCCTGCCAGCCGACGTCGTGATCATCGGCGGGGGCATCGTCGGCATCAACTCGGCGAAGATGGCCGCCGGGCTCGGCGCCCGGGTGACGATTCTCGACACGAATCTCGATCGCCTCCGCTACCTCGACGATATCTTCCGCGGAAGCATCCTAACGCTCGCATCGAACAAGGCCCACATAGAAGACGCCGTGCGTCGTGCCGACCTTCTCATCGGCGGCGTGCTGATCCCCGGCGCCTCCGCGCCGAAGCTCGTGACCCGCGACATGATCCGCACCATGAAGAAGGGCTCGGTCATCGTCGACGTTGCCATCGACCAGGGCGGATGCGTGGAGACAGCAAAGCCGACGACGCATTCGAACCCCGTGTACGACGTGGACGGCGTGACGCACTACTGCGTCGCGAACATGCCCGGCGCACTGCCGCGCACGTCGACGATCGCGCTCACGAACGCCACCCTCCCCTACACGCGCCGCATCGCCAACCTCGGTTTCCAGAAGGCGATCGAAGAACAGGGCTTTGCGGAGGGCGTAAACGTGTACAAGGGCGCGATCACATACAAAGCCGTCGCCGAATCACAGAGCCGTCCATACACGGCGCTCAAGGAACTGTTGTAGGTCACGTCACCCTGAGCCGCGTCAGACGGCGAAGGGTCTCAAGATACACAGGCTTCGTATTTTGAGGTCCCTCGGCGTCTCCGCGCCTCAGGATGACGTGCCCAGGCTCATCTCGACATGCTTTCCGATCCTACTGACGAACGGGTGAGCGAGACGCCGGCGGCGCTCAGCACGGTCCGAGTCTCGCTTCTCCACGACCGCCAGGTCGTGCAGGGCAACGTTCTGCTCCTCGGCGACTGGTCCGAGGAGGGGAACGACTGTGTCTGGATCGACGTGACGGGGCCGGCGCAGGCGGACATCGAGCCGCTGCTCGAGGAGTGGTTCCGGTTTCACGAGCTGGCCGCCGAGGATGCGCTGTCGGCGAACACGCTTCCGAAGTACGACTCGTTTCCACGCTACGACTTCTACGTCTTTCGCACCACGGCGGTGAATGTCCACGAGGGGGGCGAGGTCGAGACGGAGAAGCTCGCCTGCTTCATGGGCAGAAATTTCCTGTTCACGATCCACGCGAAGCCCAACGAAGCCATCGATACGATCTGGACGCGCCTGCCGCAGGACGTGCGCATGATGCAGCGGGGCGTCGACTTCATCCTCTACTCGGTGCTGGACTCCATGGTGGACCGCTACTTCCCGCTCATCGAAGAGATCGAAGATCGGATCGACAGCATCCACGATCTGATGTTCGCGGAGCCCTCGCACCATCTGCTCGACCAGCTCCTGCACCTCAAGCGAAACCTCAACGTACTCCGCCGGCAGTCTCTTCCGCAGCGAGAGCTCCTCAACCAGATCAGCCGCGGAGGCGCGAAGTTCATCCAGGCAGAGCACCTCATCTATTTCCGCGACCTTTACGATCACATGTACCGCATCGGCGAGTCGATCGACATCGAACGCGAAATGACGACGAGCACGATGGAGGCTTACCTGTCGGTCGTGGCGAACCGAACGAACGACATCATGAAAGTGCTGACGGTCTTCTCGGCGATCATGCTGCCGATCAACCTCATCGCGTCGATCTACGGCATGAACTTCGAGCATATGCCCGAGTTTCACTGGCGGCACGGTTTTCTGTTCGCCATCAGCCTGATGGTCACCATCGCCGTGGTCATGCTGACCTGGTTCTGGCGCCGCGGATGGCTCGGCTCGCGCAAGCGCAACTTCCTCAGCCGCGAGCTGAACCTGCGCCGGAAGCTCCGCCGCCGCAACCGCGCGGCCGCCTGACCATGCGCCTCGTCGCCATTGCGCCGCCGTCGTTCGAGCCGCTCGACGCGTTGCGCCGCGAAGCACCCGAGATCGAGATCGTCGCCAGCGAGGACCTGCAGAAGCTGCATGCGGAAATTCCTGGCGCCGAAGTGGTCCTGCTCGCGCCACGGCACGGACGTCTGCTGACCGATCTGTGGCGCGATCTCTCCGTCACGAAGTGGATTCACGCACTCGGTGCCGGTGTCGAAGCGCTGCCGTTCGATCTTCTGCGCCGCAGCGAGATCATCGTGACGAATTCGCGCGGACTTTATGCCGACGCGCTCGGCGAGTTCGCGATCGCGGGCATGCTCTGGTTCGCGAAAGATCTGCGCCGCCTCGTCCGCAATCAGGACGCGCGGCGCTGGGAGCGGCTTGACGTCGAGCGCCTCGAGGGCAAAACCGTTGGCGTCATCGGCTACGGCGGCATCGGCCAGGCCGTCGGGCGCCGCGCCACCGCCCTCGGCATGCGCGTCATCTCGGTACGCCGGCAGCAGGAGTTCGGCGACGCGACGATCGACGACGTCATCGCAGAAGCCGACTACCTCGTGCTGTCGACGCCGCTGACCCCGGCGACATTCCATCTCCTCAATCGCGAACGGATCGCAGCGATGCGGCCGGAGGCGGTCGTCATCAACGTCAGCCGCGGAAAGATCGCCGACGAAAAGGCGCTGATCGAGGCGCTCGAGGCAAAGAAAATTCGCGGGGCGGCGCTCGATGTATTCGAGACCGAGCCGCTTCCCGCCGACAGTCCCCTGTGGGCGCTCGAGAACGTGCTCATCTCGCCGCACAGCGCTGACCACACCCCCGATTCCCATCAGCGCGTCATGACGTTTTTCATCGAGAACCTGCGCCGGTATCAGCGCGGCGAGTCGCTGGAGAACGTCGTGGACAAGGAACAGGGGTACTGACCCGTTAACCGTTAACCGTTAACCGTTAACCGTTAACCGTTAACCGTTAACCGTTAACCGTTAACCGTTAACCGTTA
>CALMZP010000025.1 GCA_937870635.1 uncultured Acidobacteriota bacterium
AATGTTCTCGATCTCACCCTTCAGGAACTCGACGTTGGTGACGCCGGCCTCGCGCTGATTGGCGCGCGCCAGGGCGACCATCTCGTCGGTCATGTCGAGACCGTAGGCCTTGCCGGCGGGACCGACGCGACGCGCGGAAAGGAGAACGTCGATGCCGCCGCCCGAGCCGAGGTCGAGGACGACTTCGCCGGCGCGGAGCTCGGCGAGGGCGGTGGGGTTACCGCAACCGAGCGACGCGAGGATCGCGTCTTCGGGAAGGTCAGAGGTCTCACCCTTCGCGTAGAGATTCGAGGTGATGGGGTCCTGGTCCGCCGGACCGCAACAGCTGGATGGACCGCAGCACGACGCGGCCTCCTTCTTCGACACCCTCAGCGCCGCCTCGGCGTAGTGCTTTCTGACCGACTCCTGAACTTCGCTCATGCCGGCTTCTCCTGTCATATTCGCTTCTGCACATATGATTAGGCCGTCGGTCATATTTGTCAAGGCGTATGTGCTGACATCCCGAGCGAAGCGAGGGATCTCCGGTACCACCGGCAGGACCTGTATTCATGGGCAGCATGCTGCCGGTGCTTCCGGAGATCCCTCGCTTCGCTCGGGATGAAGCCCCTATCACGACGCGCGGCGCCCATCGAGCTCGGGAACGCCGTTTCTGCGCAGCTGCGCCTCGCATTCCGGGAAAAAGACCATGTTCTCGACGTCGATGTGCTGCCGCAGCGCGTGCGAATACTGGAACGTGGTCACGTCATCCTGAGGCGCGAAGACGCCGAAGGATCTCAAAATGCGACTCACGTAGTTTGAGACCCTTCGCCGTCTTCGCGGCTCAGGGTGACGTGCTTGGTGGACTCACGGCTCACGGCTACGGTTAACGGTTAACGGTTAACGGTTAACGGTTAACGGTCATCGGTTAACGGTCATCGCCGTTCCATCTTGTAGATGTACGACAGCAGCCCCACGTTGAGGGCGAGGCAGACGATGCTGGCGATCGCGGCGGGGATGATCACCCCCTCCTGATGCGCGAGGTAGGCGTTCATCGTCGCCGTCAGCAGCCAGAGCTGCAGCACGACGATCATCAGCACGATCGCCAGGATGCCGAACACGATCGTCGTTTTCTGCTCTCGAGAGAACGAGCGGTTCATGCCTTCACCACCGTTCCGATCGCGTAGAGATCCTCACCGCGGATCTCGAGCAGGATCCGCTCGAGAGGACGGCGCGGCGGCCCAGCCGTCGGGATCCCGGTGCGCATCTCGAAGAAGCCGTTGTGGCAGGGGCAATGGAACTGGGCGTTGGCGATGTCGGGGACGACCGCGCAGCTGAGGTGCGTGCACTTCTGGTTGTACGCGTAGTACGTCTGGTGTCCCGTGCGGACCACGATGCAGTTGTCGTGCGGCCCCGGATAGTCGAAGACGTGCGAGCCCCCCACCGGTATCGCCTCGGCTTTGGCGATGCGCATGATCGGCGGCTCGCCTTTGCGCTTCCGCAGGAAGTTCTGGAACACGATCCACATCTGCCCGAAGGCGAACGCGAAGCTCGTCAGCACCAGGAACTTCGTGAACTCGCGCCGCGCGACGAACTCGTCCTGGGGCCAGTCGATCGGAAAGTCGTTCCGCCATTGCGGCTGTTCGCGATACGGCCTTCCATCCGGCGGGACGGAGAGCTGATCGGGTGTCGTTCTGGTCGGGGAGGTCGGAGTCTCGGTCATTGCGAAGAAAGCCTCACATGTCGTCGAAGACGGAGTCGAGGACGCCGGAGCGTCCCGCCGGCTCGTCGTCCATGGCGGAGAGCACGTCCAGATGCTGTGTGCCGCTGTCCTTCGGCACCATCATGTTCACCTTCGTGGTGATCGTCTGCGCGCCGAACTGGAACTTGTTGATCGATTCCGAGCGCGGCCGCTCGCCCTCGATCTGCTCGCGCGTGCCGAAGTACAGGGCGCCCGACGGACAGACGCTGGCGCACATCGGCTTGAGCCCGACCGAGGTGCGGTCGTAGCACATGTCGCATTTCATCATGAGGGAGAATTCGGCCTGCATCTTCGGCACGCCGAACGGACAGGCCAGGACGCAGTTGTTGCAGGCGATGCATCGCGGCTTGCGCGCGGTCTGCACCACCCCATCTCCGGTCCGCTTGATTGCGTCCGCCGGGCACACCTCGGCGCACGTCGGCGAATCGCAATGCATGCAGATGACCGGCACGGTCTGCACGGAGATCGGCCGGTCGACGTACTGCAGGTGAATCATCGACGTGCCGCGGTGCGTATCGCATTCGCTGCAGGCCGCCACACACGACTGGCAGCCGATACAGCGGTTCGGATCGATGAAGAACTCCATGTTCGCGGCGACAGGCATCAGTTCACACTCGGGCCATCGGCCTTGCGGATGCGCACCGCGCAGACCTTGAATTCGGGGATTTTCGAAACGGGATCCTGTGCCGCGATCGTCAACTGGTTCGCGGCCTTGCGGCCGGGCCAGTGATACGGAATGAAGATCGTATCGGGACGGATCGTCGTCACCACCTGCGCCCGCAGCGTGATCGTCCCGCGGCGCGATTCGGCCGTCGCCCAGTCGCCATCGACGATGCCGTACTTCCCGGCAAGGCGAGGATGGATCTCGATGCGCGGCTCTGGATATTGATCGACGAGGGGACCGATCCTCCGCGTCTGCGTGCCCGAGAGGAACTGGCTCACGACGCGGCCGGTGGTGAGGATCACCGGATACTCCTCGTCGACGTCTTCCGCCGGCGGCCGATACGCGGGAACGTTGAACCGCGCTTTGCCATCCGGGAAATAGAACGGACCGGCGCCTTTGGCGACCGAGTTCCACGACGCGGGCTCGAACAGCCGTGGGGTCCCCGGATGATCCTCCGCCGGGCACGGCCAGAACACGCCGTTCTGCGCTTCGATCTTTTCGTACGTGATGCCGTAGTAATCGGCCACGCCACCCTTCGATGCGACGCGGAGCTCGTTGAAGATCTCGCGCGGGCTCTGGAACGTGAAGCCGTGCGTCCGGTCGAGCGCCGCGGCGATGTCCTGGATGATTCTCCAGTCCTGCTTGGCGTCGCCGGGCGGCTCGACGGCCTTGTTGATCTTGATCACGCGTCCTTCGACCTGCGCCACAACCCCTTCATCTTCCTCGTGGAGCGATCCTGGAAGGACGATGTCGGCGTACTGAGCGGTTTCACTCAGGAAGAAGTCGATGACCGTGAAGAACTCGAGCTTTTCGAGCATGCGCTTCACGAACGCGTTGTCCGGAAGCGAGACCACGGGGTTGAAGCAGATGTTGATGAGGCCCTTGATCTCACCCGAGTCGATCTTGCGCATCATCTCGTAACAGTCGACGCCGGCCTGCGGGATCTCCTCCGGCTTCACTCCCCAGACGCTGGCGATGTACTCGCGATGCTGCGGATTGGAGATGTCGCGCCATCCCGGGAGCTGGTCGGCCTTCTGTCCGTGCTCGCGGCCGCCCTGGCCGTTGCCCTGGCCGACCACGGTTCCGTACGCACAGTAAGGCCTGCCGATGCGCCCCGAGGCGAGAACGATGTTGATCGTGGAGAGGACGTTCTCCACGCCGTGCGAGTGATGCTCGATCCCGCGCGCGTGCATGAGGAAACTGGTCTTCGCCCTCCCCCACAGCTCGGCCGCCGCGCGGATCGATTTCTCCGCGACACCGGTCACCTCGGCAGTCTTGCGCGGCGTCCACTGCTTCACGTGTCCGGCGACCGCCTCGAAGCCGACCGTGTTGTTGTTGATGAAGTCGTGATCGATCCAGTCGTTCTCGATCATCAGATTGAGGATGCCGTTGAAAAGCGCGACGTCGCGCCCCGGCTTCACCGGCAGGAAGATGTCCGCGTTGCGCGCAATCGGCGTGATCCGCGGATCGACCACGATCAGCTTTCCGCCGTTCTCGCGCGCCTGCCAGATGTAGTTCGTGGTGATCGGCGAGCACTCCGCGGTGTTCGATCCGGCCACGAGCACCACCTCGGCCTCGAGGATGTCGTCCCACGGGCTGGCGCTGCGATCGATGCCGAAGGCCTTCTTGTTCGCCGCGCCCGCGCTGACCATGCACAGCCGGCCGTTATAGTCGATGTACTTCGTCTTCAGGCACACGCGGGCGAACTTGCCCATCAGGTACGCCTTCTCGGTGGTGAGGCTGGCTCCGGAGAGCACGCCGACCGCGTCGGGGCCGTACGTCGTCTGGATGCGCTGAATCTCGGACGCCACGCGGGCGATCGCCTCGTCGTACTTCATGGGCGAGAAGCCGCCCTCCGCCTCGGGGTCGCGCCGCACGGCGCTGGTCAGGCGGTCCGAGTGGCCGCCCTGCAGGTAACGCTTCACGCCCTTGGGGCAGAGCATCCCTTTGTTGAAGGGAAAGTCGTAGCGAGGCTCGAAGCCGATCACGACGTTGTCTTTGACCTTGAGGTTGATGCCGCACTGCTGGCCGCAGAAGCAGCAATGCGTCGAAACGACTTTGTCCGGCTGGACGCCGGTGTCGAGCCGGATTCCCTCCATGCGGTTGAGGTGCGGACCCCACGCGTTTTCGAGCGTGTCCAGGTCCTTAGGAAGCGTCGCCATGAATTGTTCTTATCTCCTCGGTTAACGGTTAACGGTTGAATGCGCTTCGTGCTGGCCGGTACTGCCGATGCGTCCCCACACCATGCCCTGCGCGAGGCCCAGCATCGTGCGGCGGCACGACGGACAGATGCGCTGGTAGTGCTCGACGCCGGGAGCACTCGTCTCGTACCGATAGCCGAGCTCGCGCTCGACCTCGATCAGGTCGTTGATCTGAAGCAGCGGCGCATACTCCACCCCGCACCGCCGGCACTTCGCCATCCCTTCGGCCGCCGCCACATCCTTGTAGAAGCTGACGCCGAGCTGCGCGGGGCGCTGGAAGATGTGGAAGAACTTGCCGAACGGCATGTAGAGGAGCGTGAAGATCACCGTGATCGCGTGCAGCAGAGCGAGGAAGTCGTATCCGTAACCCTGCATCCACGTGTAGCTGGCGGTGAGCAGCAGTCCGGTGATACTGATCGCGAAAAGAAGGATGAGCGGCAGGAAATCTTCCGCGAACCGCTGGAGAGCCGCCGCGCCGTGGTCGCGCATGCGCCGGCGCATGGCCAGCATCACACCGGCAATGACAAGGAACGACGACCACACCAGCCCGTGGAACACGAGGAATGCGACGAGGGAATGGATCTCGAAGGATTGGGTCGGGAATCCGAAGACAAAGGTCGTGTAGGACTCGACGTCGCCCGGAACGGTCTCGAAGTGAATCCAGCCGAAGACCAGCGGGAACGTGATCGCGAAGGCGAGGATACAGCCCCACATGATCAGCGCGTGGGCCAGTCCTCTCGAGGTGCTTCGCTTGAAGATGAAGCGGTTCAAAGCAAAGTCGGCGGTGACGCGCCTGAACCAGTTGGCGATGTTGCGAAGGATGTACTTCGGGCTGAAGAAGACCTGCCAGCCGCGCCGCCAGTAAACGCGTGTTGGCGGCCTCTGCAGCCACATCGAATAGCGATAGGTAATCGCGAACGTCGCGAAGAGCACCGCGAAGGTGTACCCGACGAGCGCCGCGTCGAAATGCTGCAGATTACGCGAACCGCCGACGATCAGCGCTGCCAGGATCGCGGTAAAGAGAACCCCCCAACCGACACCAACGATTCGTTCACGACCGACACGACCAAAAGCCAAGCCTTGCCTCCCTTTCCACCGTGACGCCGCCCGCCCTGCCACCGTGACGCCCGCCGCCCGTTCCACCGTGACGCCGTCCGCCCACCCTACCGTGACGCCTTCCATCCGCACCACCGTGATGCCTGCCACGCACGCCACCGTGCTTGGAGAGTGCGTTCACCCGGATACTTTCACGACACGCGCACGCGCGTCATGACAAAGATCATCTTGAACGCGACGTCACGTCGTACACGGCGGGCGGGCGGGCGGCGTCACGGGAGGAAGGGCGGGTGGCCTCACATGAATCGATGACACTCCTGCGCCGGCACGGGGCGGCTGACCAGATAGCCCTGCATGTCGTCGCAGGCCATCGATTGGAGAAAATCGGCGGTCTCCTGCGTCTCCACGCCTTCGCCGATGACCTTGAGGTTCAGCGCTTTGGCCATCCCGAGGGCGGCGGAGGCGAGCGAGCGGTTATGTTCGCCGGAGAAGGAGCGGTCGAGCTTCACACCGTCGATCGGGAACTGGCGCAGATAGCTGATCGACGAATAGCCGGCTCCGAATCCGGAGACGAGCACCCGAACGCCGATGTCCTTGAGTGTCCGCAGGATCTCAATGCTCGTCTCGGCGTTGGTCATCACACACGTCTCATCGATCTCCAGTTCGAGGAAGCGCGGCTCGAGCCGGGCCTCGGCCAGCGCATCGACGATCGTCTCCGCGAGATCGGCGCGGCGGAACTGCCGCACGGACAGATTGACCGAGACGAAAAGATCGACGCAGCCGTCGTCGTGCCACCTGCGAGCTTGACGGCATGCTGTCCGGAAGACCCATTCGCCGATTGGAAGAATGAGCCCTGACGACTCGGCCGTTCCGATGAAGTCACGCGGGAGGAGCATTCCAAGCTCGGGATCGACCCACCGGAGCAGCGCCTCGAACGCGACGATCTTCTTCTCCGCGAGGTCCACGCGCGGTTGATAGTGCAGGACGAACTCCTCGCGAGCAACGGCCCGACGGAGGCGGCTCTCGAGCTCGATCTGTTCGAAGGCCTGAGCGTTGAGGGACGACGTGTACATCTGAAAGCCGTCGCCGCCGCGTTCCTTGGCGCGGTACATCGCCGCGTCCGCATTGCGAAGGAGCGTTTCGGGGGTGCCGCCATCCTGCGGAAAGATGCTGATCCCGACGCTCGCGGTGACCACCACCTGGCGGTCGCCGATCTGGACCGGGCGGCGCAGGATGTCCAGGAGCTTCGTCGCGACCTTCACCACGTCCTCGGTCTGATGAAGATGCGGCATGACCAGCGTGAACTCGTCGCCGCCGTTTCTGGCGACCGTATCGGCCTCACGGGTGCTCTCGCGCAGCCGGCGAGCCATCGTGCGGAGCACTTCATCGCCCGCCGCGTGACCCAGCGAATCGTTGACGAGTTTGAATCGATCGAGATCGAGAAACACGATCGCCACCGTCGACGAATCGCGTTTCGCGTGCGCAAACGCAACGGACGCGCGATCGAGAAACAGAAGCCGGTTGGGAAGATCCGTCAGCGCGTCGTGATACGCCATGCGCTCCATCTCGCGGACGTAGCGCTGGCGCTCGCGCCGGGCTGCCCACGCGACCACGAGTGCAACCGCCACTCCCCCGCCCAGTCCCGACAGACTCCAGATCAGGCATTCGGCCATGGCTTTATGAACGGATTATGCGCGGATCCCGTCCATCTCCGTCAATGAGACACCGAGGAAAACCGGAACGCGTCCTTCTGATTGATGAAACGCTCGAAATTCGCAGCCGGCATGGGGCGGCTGAACAGATAGCCCTGCAGGCGGTCACACGCGTGCTCGCGCAGGAAGGCCATTTGTCCGATGGTCTCGACACCCTCTGCAATCACCTTCAACTTCAGACTGTGCGCCAATGCGATGACGCCCAGGGCGATCTGCGCATCCTCCGGGGTAGCGAGGTCGCGGACAAATGAACCATCCAGTTTCAAAGTGTCGATGGGGAACTGCTTGAGATAACTGAGGCAGGAGTAGCCAGTCCCGAAGTCGTCGATCGCGATACGAACGCCGAGAGCCTTCAGCTGTTTCAGCGTCAGGATCGCCTTTTCGACATCCTGCATCGCATAGCCTTCGGTGATCTCCAGCTCGAGGTATTCGGGACGGAGGTCCGCGCCCTCGAGCGCTTCGCGAACGATCCGGGTGAGGTCGGGATCCTGGAACTGCCGTCCCGACAGGTTGACCGCAACCACGACCCGATGTCCGCGCCGGTGCCATTCATTGGCCTGGCGGCAGGCTTCGCGGAGAACCCAGCGCCCCATCGGAATGATCAGACCCGATTCCTCGGCCGCGGGGATGAACCGGTCCGGACGCAACAGGCCGAGCTGAGGGTGGTTCCATCGAATCAACGCTTCGAGGCCGAAGACCGTTCCCGAGGTCACGTCGACGAGCGGCTGGTAATAGAGGACGAATTCTTCCTGGGTGAGCGCGCGGCGGAGGCCGTTCTCCACTTCCAGCGCCTCGAGCGCCTTGTGATTCATGGTCGAGGCATAGAACTGATAGCTGTTTCCGCCGAGGTCCTTCGCGCGATACATCGCCGTGTCGGCGTTGCGGATGAGAGTCTCCCCGTCCGTACCGTCGATCGGATAGATGGAGATACCGATGCTGCTCGTCACGACGAACTCGCGCTCGTCGATGATGATCGGCGCTTTCAACGCATCGAGGATCTTCTGCGCGATCTTTCCGGCATCCTCGATCTTTCCGATGATGTGGATGAGGACAGTGAACTCGTCCCCGCCGAAGCGCGACACCGTGTCTTCTTCACGGACTGCAGCGCGGATGCGCGACGCCACGGTGCGAAGGAGACGGTCGCCCGTGGTATGGCCGAGCGAGTCGTTGACCTGCTTGAACCGATCGACGTCGAGGAACAGCACCGCGAGCTTGTAGTGATGGCGAGCCGCGTGCGCGAGCGCCACCGCGAGACGGTCGCCGAACAGCGAGCGATTGGGAAGGCCGGTGAGCGTGTCGTAATACGCGAGATGCTCGACCTGCGACGTGGCTGCCGCGGCGGCCTCACGCTGGTCCTCGAGCACCGCCAGGACGAGACCGAGGGCGATGATGCCGCAGCCGAAGGTGCCGGCCAGAGCGACGGCGTCGATCGGCATCGCCGTGCGCGCGACCAGGCTGCGCATGATCAGCACGAACGAATAGAACTGCACGACCCCGTAGAGAACGAACGCGATCGACGGAATCGCGAAACCGGCTCCGCGATACCGCCAGATCGCCGCACCGCAGAGTGCGAACGTCGCCGCGGCCGCGAGCGCATGCAGGCCCAGATAGAAAAATCGATGAAGTGCGGCATCACCGCCGAGAAGAAAAGGGATCGTCCCCGAGAGCACGCCGGCGGCGAGCAGAACCACCAGGAGGCGATTGGATTCTGCGATCCTCACGGGCTGGCGCCGAGCCAGCTCGAAACAGCCCCAGATCAGCCAGCCCACCTGCAGATACGCGGCGCCGCCGCCGATCGCGGAGATGAGCATCAGCAGGCCGTGGTGAATGTTGCCGCCGACGTCACCGCTGAGAATGATCGCCGCCGTCGCGGAATGGAAGACCGTGAGCGCGGCGAAGCTGCGCGTCCAGTGCTGCGCGAACGATCGTCCGAAGCCGCGATGGATCTGGAAAAGGAGAAGTGCGACCGCGAACGGGCCGAGGAAGTGAAGTCCGAGTGACTGAAAGGTCGTCAGCGTCGGCATCACGCGGGTTCCGGCGACTCAAAGCGCCGCATTGCTCTCTTTCCCTTCCGCATCACTCACCCGAAGAGCCCCAAACCCGCCGCGCGCGCGAAGAACGACCACGCCGGCGCGAGATAAGAATGAGGGAAAGTGCTGTTGAATGCAAGACCGACCGCACGTGACGCCGACCGCCCACGCCGCCGTGGAGATACCAACAACGAGAATGATCACGATGACTGATGGAGCGCGGGCGACCTCGCCCGCGCCTTTCGTCTTCCCGGACGCGAGGTTCACGCGGGCGAGGTCGCCCGCGCTCCACCAGTGACCGATGCGTCACGAGCCGTGACTGACGAGTGACGAGTCATGAGTCTCGCGTCACGTGTGGGCAAACGGCGGCGTCACGGGCGGCCGGGCGAGTGGCGTCATGGGAGGGCGGGCGAAAGGCGTCACGGCGGCATGGGCGGGTGGCGTCACGGTGGCGAGGGTGGGTGGCGTCACGTGTGGGTGGCGGTCGCTTCCACCAGCTGCGCAAAATTCGCCACGAGCAGCGGATCGTAGAACGACTCCGCTCTCTTTTTCAGAATCTCCAGCGCGGCGGCGCGCAGGAGCGGCTGCTGGTAGGGACGGACCGTCGACATCGCGTCGTATGCATCGGCGATCGACGTCATGCGGCTCACAAGGCTGGGCTGGCGCGGCGTGCGCAGGACCGGATAAGCCGGCTTCCCGTCGTAACGGAGGTGATGTTCGTACGCGACGAGCACCGACATCGGCGGCGAATTCTCCATCTCGCTCAGGTACCACGCGCCCTGCTCGGCATGGCTCTGCATGATCGACCAGTGCTCCCCCTCCAGCTTTCCCGGGTGATTGAGCACCGTAAGCGGCACCATCAGCTTTCCGATGTCATGAACGAGTGCGGCCAGTCCGAAGGCGTGCAGCATCGGGCCGTCGATTCCGAACGACTTCGCCTGTCCGAGGACGAGAAGAGAGACGTTGACGGAGTGGACGAAGGTGTATTCGTCGTGCTCCTTCAGCTTCGCCAGCGGGAGAATCGAGCGCGTGGACCTCGACAGAGAGTCGATGAATCCCCAGACGAGCTTCTCCATTTCCTCGAGCGGCAGCTTGTTGTCGGTGCGGAACCGTTTGAATGCTTCGCGCACGACGTTGAGCTGATCGGGCTCGAGCTCGCGCCGCTCCCGCTTTTCGGCCTGATTCGTCGGATCTTCGTCCAGGTACACCCGCACACGGCCGTAGATCACGTGCGCGGAGTTCTCGATGGGTTGTCCCACGGCCAGCGCGGTGAGAGCCGCGTGCGTCTCTTCTTCCGTGAGCCCGGCGGCCAGTGTGAGCCGCTCGATGCCGCGGCGCTTCAAAAGCTGCACGAACTGCCGCTGCGACAGAGAGCTCTTGCGGAACACCTGCTGGTCGACGACAAGGTCTTCACCCACGATCAGAAACGTGACCGAGTCGCGCTTCTGGTTTTCGAGCGCGTCATGAAGGGCGATGAGAACATGGCTGACCGCCTGGCCGAGGCGCGGATGATTTCCCGGATAAAGGGTCCGCATAGTAACTGCCGCGGCGATGAGTGTGATGAGCGTTTCCAATCAGCGTTCTCCCGCAATGCGCCGGCACAGGCCGCGTACAACCGGATCTTTCGACCGCAACCCCTTTTCCACCAGCGGAGCGCGTGTGGCGGGAGGATAGCTGGCAAGCGATTCCCAGGCAGCGCGCCGCTCCGCGCGCGCGGGCCACGGAAGGAACGAATCGGTCAGGAAGCGCTCGATTCCGGGCAGTGCCTCCGGGGCACCGAGCTCACCGAGAGCTTTGATTGCCCGGAGGCGAAGCGGACGGCGGGAGCCGAATACGTCGCGTCCTTCGAGGACTCGCAGCAGCGGACCGACGGCCTCGCGGATTCCGTAGCTGCCCACCAGCGAGATGGCCGTCTCCGCCATTTTCGGATCAGGATCGTGAATGGCCTTATCGAGCAACCCCTGCGGCACAGTCTTGTCAAGGGTGAGCAGCGTCTTGATCGCCTCGAGACGCACCCGCAGGTCCTGATGTTCCGCGAGGCGCCGGATCTCGCCCAGCGATGACGTGTCGTTCACGCTCCGGAGAAGCGAGATCATGTTCCGCACGACGTACCAGCGCGAATCGCTCAGGAACTTCGTCACATCGGGAACGATCTTCGGCCCGAGACCGGCCAGAAAATCGAACAGCTTCCTTCGCCGCGACCGGTTGTTCTCCTCGGCCAGCGCGATCAGGAGTGCCTGCATGGCCGCTGCGCCGAGTGCATCGATCAGCCAGTGAATCGATGTCGATTTCTCGGGCGGCGCGGCAAGGAGCCCGGCGACGAGGGCCTCCATCGTCTCCTGGCTGGCCAGACGTCGAAGGGTGTCGCCCACTGCCGTACGCAGTGCTCCTTCGCCGGCTGTCGAGCTGATTTCCCGGAGTCGCTGAACGATCTCCAGAGCCTCGGTGAACTGCGCACTGCCCACCTGCGCCTGGACGATCGATTCGATGCGGCCCAGCAGTCTGTCGGGCGGCCGCGATCCCCCGAACTTCCCGATCAACTCCAGAAGACTCCGCGCGACCTGAAGGTTCACCGTGTCGTCGGCCACGGAGTCCACACGTTCGCGCAGCTCTGCGATCGCTTCGGGGGGCGCCTGTTTCAGTGGCGGAATCGTTACCGAGACATCGCCGAGAAGAGACTGGTGATCGGGAGGGTTGAACCGGTCGAGATCTTCCTCGCCAAAGAGTTGAACGAGCTCCGCGATCAGCGCCGGCGGCGCCGGCTGGATGCCTGCTCCCGGCGCGGCCACCGATGTGGCGAGGGTCTCGAGCAGACGCGTGGCATGCGAAGAGAGCTTCACCATCGATGCGAGATAGCGGAGTGCGTCGAGTACCTCGTCCTTCTCGATCTCCGATACGAAGTCCCGAAGCAGCGGCCCGGCCTTCTCGTCGCTCGCGAGCGTTTTCATCACCGCCCGGATGATCGAAGCTCGCAACGGATCGGGAAGACTCTTGAGCAGCTGAACGACCTGCTGCACGGCAAGCTGACGCTTCAGGCCCGTACTCGCCGAGACGTGCGAGCCGATTGCTTCCGCAACGCGTGACGTGGCTTTGTCAGGTGAATCGGACGGCATGCGCGCGAGAATTCGCACGCCGAACGTCGCGTCCGGATCGAACGCCGTATCGCCTCCGGAGTCGTTCACGTGACGCAGAATCAGCGCGGCCAGCTGGTCGACCGACTTCACAGAAGAAAGGAGCTGGCTGGCGTTCGCGGAAATGTCTTTCCCGGCGAGCAGCGCCTTGAGGATGTCCTCCCACAACGATGCGGATTCCGGTTTCTGCGGCTGGATGGAAAGGTCGTCGCTGACGCGCACCGATGAGTAATCGACCGGCTGCAGGTTGATGTTCGTGACTCCGGCGGCAGTCAGCTGCTCCCAGATCGGGCGAGTCGAATCGGGCGTGGATCCCAGGACGCGAAGGAAGGATTCGAGCTCGCGGGGATCGGTCTCGGCGCCGAACCGGACGATGGCTACGCCACGCGTGTACAACGCGCTCGCGAGCTTCTGCGCCTGTGTCCACTCGATCTTCTCGTCCCCGTACAGAAGACCGTTCGAGGCCACGCCGAAGACGACTTCACCGGCCGGGCCGCGCAGCTCCGACAGCCGCTGATGCGCGCTCTCCACCGATCCGGCCAGCGCCGGATGTCCCGCGGGATATGCCGCAAGGTTCTTCCAGGCAAGTGCGAGCGTGCGGACGAGTTCCGCGACCGCTGATGCCGGCGGAGGTTGCATGGCAACCTATTGTAGGGAGACGGCCTCCTCCACGTCACTTCTTCCTCACCGCCGAACGTTTGCGCGGGGCGGCTTTTCGTGCCGGCTTCCGGGTGGTGCCGCCGAGACTCCGGCTCAACACCTCCAGGAGATCGACGACCTCCCCACCGTCGGCATCCTCCTCGGCCTGAACGCCGGACTTCACGATGTCCACGTGGCTCTTCTGCTTCTTCGCCACGAGTTTTTCCAGCCTCTCGGCATCTTCATCGAGGAACTCGCGGAAATTGACCTTGCCGGAATGCTTCTCGATCAGCTGTTCGAACCTCTTCACGTCCGCCGGTTTCGCCTTCGTCTTCTTCGGGAGGCCGACGTCGGACGGTTTCCGGACTTCGTCCTGGAAACGCAACGTTTCAGCACGCAGGATGCCGTTCTCAGCGAGGATCGCCACCAGATACTCCTTCGCGCGCATCACGAAGGTGGCGATGCCGGCGCGTCCCGATTTCTCCATGACGTTTGCCAGCAGCCGGTAGGCCTTGTTGGATCCTCCGGCGGGCGTCAGAAAGTAGGCCCGCTCGAAGTAGATCGGCTCGATCTCCTCGAGCGGGACGAACGTCTGCAAATCGATCTCGCGCGATTTGCGCGGCTCGATCGCTTCGAGCTCCTCGTCCGAGACGACGACGAACTTCCCCTTCTCGATCTCGTAGCCGCGGACGAGATCCTCGTAATCGAGTTCTTCCCCCGTCTCCGAGCAGACATACCGCCGCGCCAGCGGCGTGCCCTCGGGATCGACCATCTTGAGTCCCGGTCCCGCGCTGCCTCGCGTCGCCGGGTAGAGCGCCACCGGGACGCTCACGAGTCCGAATGTGATCGTGCCGGTCCAGAAGGACCGCAGACCGCCCGGTTGTTCCTGTTCTTCATCGGCCACTGGCTGCCCTCTTCTTCTTTCCAACGCCGGCGAGGCTCGCTTCGAGCGCGCTGGCCAGCTTGTCTTCCTTCGTCGTCTTCGGACGGAACACCTTGAGCTGGACCTTTCCGCCGCGTGCGCGCGTCTCGATCAGCTCCATCACCCGCGCGCGGTATTCATCGCGGTAACGCGACGGCTCGAAATGATCGGTGAGCGCGTCGACGAGCTGCTCCGCCATGGCAATCTCACGCTTCTCGAGCGGCCGCCCCGCGGGCGGCTCGAGCGCATCGGCATCGATGACTTCCTCAGCGTTGCGCAGCGTGATCAGCGTCAGGTAGCCGCCTTCCGCAACGAGCGATCCGATATATCGCTTCTTCCGCATGACCCAGTGGGCAACCGCCTCTTTTTTCTTGTTCTCGAGCGCTTCCGCGAGCGCGAAGTAGGCCGGAGTGTTTCCGTCGGGGCCGAGGTAGTAGGGACGCTCGTACCAGCGGTGGTCGATGTCGGCGGGGTCGACGAAGCGGCTGATCTCGATGTCGCGAGATTCTTTCGGCTCCAGCGACTCGAGCTCTTCGTCGTCGAGAAGGACGAGCCGTCCTCGTCCCACCGGATAGGCCTTTTTCGCCGCCTCGTACGCGACTTCCTCGCCGGTTTCCGGATTGATCATCTTCTGCCTGACCGGAGCCTTGTCCTTCTCGTGCAGGAGCCGGAAATGAATGGTCCGCTCGGTGACGGCGGAGTAGAGCTTCACGGGCAGCTCGGCGCTGCCGGCCTTGATGACTCCTTTCCAGATGGCGCGGGCGGTCATCGCTTTCTCCTCTCGCGGCTGCATTCAGGGCAGAGATGTTCCGACCCGACCGTGACCACGCAGATGCTGCAGAACGCGCGGTCGCAGCCGGTGCACCGGATCGAGACGGCGTGGGAGTGAGGCCCGTTGCAGGCCGCGCAGTGCTGCTCGCGGCTCCGGAGCCAGTAGGGCAGGAACGATCGTTTGCGTCGCACGGTGCCGGGTGGAGCAATTTACGTGCGTGGGGGGGGGCCGAGCCTGGACCTTCGGGCCGACGTTCACCGCAGAGACGCAGAGGACGCAGAGGGACGCAGAGACGGCGGATGGGCTCTGCGTTCCTCTGCGTTCTCTGCGTCTCTGCGGTTGCTTTTTCGATCTGCAGGGGCGACGGACCTGGGTTTGAGGGCGCCGGGCAACCTGCTTGCACAGCCCGCCGGTATGCGAAGAACAGCATTTCTCCTTCCGCTCGTCCTGGTGCTGGGGGTGGCGTGCAGCACGAATCCCGTCACCGGAAACAGGGAGTTCAACATCGTTTCCGAGGCGCAGGAGATCCAGATGGGACGCGAGTCTCATCAGGAGGTGATCCGGCAATTCGGCGTATACGACGAGAAACCGGAGCTCACAAGGCTCGTCGAAACGGTCGGCCGCCGCATCGCCGCAAACTCCGATCGCCCGAACCTGCCGTGGACGTTCACGCTTCTCGACTCCCCTATCGTCAACGCGATGGCGCTGCCTGGCGGGTACATCTACGTCACGCGAGGGATGGTCGAGCGCATCAACTCCGAAGACGAGCTGGCCGGTGTCCTCGGTCATGAGATCGCACACGTCACCGCGCGCCACGCCGCGCAACGGATTTCGCGCGCTCAGCTCGCCCAGTTCGGCATGCTGCTCGGCGCCGTCGTAGCGGGACCGGAAGCCGTCCAGCAGTACGGCCAGATCGCCGATCTCGCACTGACGCTGCTCTTCCAGCGCTATTCGCGTGGACAGGAGACGCAGGCGGATCTCGTCGGCACCGGCTACATGGCGGAATCTCAATTCAATCCGATCGGCGCGGAACGCATGCTCATGACGCTGCAGCGACTGGGCTCCGGCGAGGACTCGCCGGTCGAGCGTTACTTCATGTCCCATCCCGATCCGGCGAAGCGCGTGCGCGACGTTCGCGGAAAACTGAACGAGATCCAGAAGACGACCGCTGCGACGTGGGACGAACCGAATCGCCCGGCTTACGTGCGGCTGCTCGACGGCATCATCACCGGTGCGAGCACGGAGTCGGTCGTCATCCGCAACAACACCGTCTACGATCGAGCGCACGGGCTGATCATCCCCGCTCCCGCGGGATGGACGCCGGTGACCGCACCGGGAACGGTGTTCGCGATGTCTCCGCGCGGCCGGGGCAACATGAGCTTCGTCGCCCAGGAGATCGAGAACCGCGAGCTGCAGGGCAGCGGCGTGCAGAACGCCGTCCGCAATCGCCTCCAGCAGATGGGACTCCAGTACGTCGGATCGCGGCAGACCCGGATCGGAACCGGCCAGAATCTTCCGATCGACGCGTGGGTCGGGCGGACTCAGGGCGGGCAGGTCGGAGTCGAGACGACGCAGTTCCCGCACGGAGATCACGTCGCCGTCTTCATGTTCATCGCTCCGAATCTGAGCCGCACCCAGAGCCCTCTCGGCGATGTGATGTCGCGCGCCGCCATCGATCCTGCGCGGGCCCGAGCCGCCGAACCAGCGCGGATGCGGATCGGAACCGTGCGTTCGGGAGAATCGTGGGCCGACATCGCGCAGCGCGCGACGGGTAATCGCGGTGACGCCGAGGTGATCGCGGAGATCAATGGATTCGACCTGAATACGAGGCCGACGGCAAACATGGTCGTGAAGCTCCCGCAGGAGATCCTCCCCGAGATGTAGTGTTCCAGCGCACAACCGGATCGGACGGACCGTCGTAACATTCAATAACTTCGGTCCGTCAAACGGTTATGCGCGTCCTGGGTTGGGTGGTTGTTGCGCTGTCCTCTCTTCTCGTCACCGGTGCCCCGGACGGGGGCGGGTTTCCTGAAAAGCCGCCGCTTCGTCCCTCATCTAATACAGCGCGTCAAAACGTCCGCCTCCGGATCGTCGTCGACGATGCGTTCGTGAAGGCCCATGGCAGGGACTGGCGGGCTTTCATCGAAGAGGCCGTCGCCATCCATAACGTCGAATGGCAACGGGTGCGGCGGGAGTGGTTTGAGATCGACAGGATCGTGGTCGAGCCTTCGGCCGGCGTGCGGGACGCATCGTGGGTGCTCGCCAGGCTGAACCAGACGACCGTTCATGAACCGGGGACGATCCACGTCAGGATCACCGGTGAGCCTCTGTATGTGTACAGCGATGGTGTCTCGGCACGCGCCATCGGCGGGCTGGCGTGGCGAGGATCCGACACGGCCGTCGTGAGCGCGACGCGTGGCCTCCGCGTGGACCTCGCGGCGTATTACCTCTTTCACGAGATCGGCCACTGCTGGGAGGCGTTCGATCTCCCGTTCGGCGGCGGTCATTCGACGTTCGGAAGCAAGCGGTCCGTCACGTTCGAAGTCGACGCCGGCAACGGGCAGATCATGGAGGACTCGCGCGGACCGCGGCCGCGCGACGCGCCGAAGTACGCTCCTGGCCTGTTGCGCGCGCGGATCGCCGCTGCCCGTCACGCGACAAAGAATCCTGATCTGTTCAGAAGGCTGCACGATCTGATGCTTCATGAGCCGTCGCCCGCGAATCGGGAGTACCTTGCCAAACGCGACGCGCTGCTGGCACGCGCCGGTAGTGAGCGGCCGGCGCTCTCCGCATTCATCCGGACCTGGGAGATCACGCCGCGGCACGCACGCGAGGAAGCTGCCGCGCGCGCTCACCTCGCCGAGCAGTACTGGATCGCGAATGATGCCGTCGCCCGCGGCGACGTGCAGACGGCCGCCACCGCCCTCGATGCAATCGACGACCTTCACGACGAGCACGCGGACGTTCATTTCCTGGTCGCCGCCGTCGAGAAGAAAGTGCGGCGGGCCACGCCGGTGCGGCGGTACATTAGGCGAGGACGTTAACCGTTAACCGTTAACCGTTAACCGTTAACCGTTAACCGTTGGGAGTGTAATCCGCACGTCATCCTGAGGGCGCGAAGACGCCGAAGGATCTCAAAATGCGAGTGACGTAGCTTGAGACCCTTCGCCGCCTTCGCGGCTCGGGTGACGTGGAGCGCGACTTTCGGTTAACGGTCAACGGTGAACGGTGAACGAACATGACTTCTCCCCGCCAGATCGTGATCATGGGCGTGATGGGGTCCGGCAAGACCACCATCGGCCGGGCCCTCGCCGACCTGCTCGGACGCAGCTTCATCGACGCCGACGATCTGCACTCCGAAAGCAACGTGGCGAAACTCTCCGCCGGCATCCCGCTGAGCGCGGAGGATCGCTCGCCATGGATCGACCGGGTGGCGGCGCTCATCCGCGCTCTCGACGGCCGCGGCGAGACCGCGGTCATCGCCTGCTCGGCACTCACGCAGACGATTCGCGCGCGGCTGGCGTCCGCCAGCCGGCACCTCGTCTTCGTGCATCTTCGCGCGAATGCCACCGCCATCGGCGCGCGGCTCGAAGCGCGCAAAGGACATTTCGCAGATCCCACCCTGCTCGCCAGCCAGTACGCCACGCTCGAGATCCCGGCCGACGCGATCTCGATCGACGCCACGGGCAGCCCTGATCAGATCGTGAGGGCGATCGCTGCGTCCCTCTGAGGGTGTGTAGCTGCAGTCACTCGGTCCGCGCCACGCTTTAGGCACGGATCGTTCAGCGAATGGAGCGCGTCGCCGGATACGCTCGTCGCGGAGAAGACAACGGAATCTCGACCCGATCCCGCCAGTTCCCCTTCGTCGGATGAAAAACATCTGGCGCGTTCTGAGCCGGGGACTGCGAAGGCGGTGCCCTCGGTGCGGTGAAGGGCCGCTGTTCCGTCGCGGTATCAAAGCGTGGGAGAGATGCTCGCAGTGCGGGCTGCTCTACGAACGCAACTACGGCGACACGTGGATGTACACGATCATCACCGATCGCATCCCGATCTTCGCCGGCATCGTGGCCTGGTATTTCGGGTTCCGGGCGATGAACTGGGTAGGAGCGACGCTGTTCTTCGTGGCGATGGCCGTCCCGCTCGTCCTGACCATCCCGCACCGTCAGGGTCTGGCGATCGCGCTCGACTATCTATCGCGCGTCTACTTCCCCGATCCGTCCGACGAGATTCACGGCGGCACGCCGGTCCATCGCGCGAACGCGGACGATTGAATCGTGATCCTCAACCACAGAGGACTCTGTGTGCTCTGTGGTTGCTTGTCCGGTCATCGAGCGACGGCCGGCAATGCGTCCACGAGCTCGATCATCCGCTTCCGCGCCGCCGCATCAGGCAGCCGTCCCATTCCCCCGCCGAGGTTGTCGATCATGTGGCTGGCCTTGCTGGTCGCAGGGGTGACGACGGTGACCGCCGGGTGGGCGAGCACGTACTTGATGAAGAACTGCGCCCAGGACTTCGCGTCGAACTCGGCCGCCCATGCAGGCACTTCCCTGCCGGCCACCCGCTGGAAGAGCCGCGTCCGTCCGAATGGCAGGTAAACGAGAACGCCGATCTTCCGCTCAATGGCCAGTGGGAGAATCGAGTCCTCGACATCGCGGTTGTCGACGGCGTAATCGATTCCGATGAAATCGAGCGGCTCGTTCTTCATGACGTCGATCAGCTGCGAGTACTGTCGTTTGCTCGTGGTGGTCACGCCGATGTAGCGGACTCGCCCTTCCTTCTTCAGCTTCTTCACGACGCCGAGCTGCGTCGGGACATCGGCGAGGTTGTGGACCTGGATGAGATCGATTTTCGGCACCTTGAACTTCGCGAAGGAGGCTTCGATCTGTTCGAGAGCCGCGGCCGGATAGGCCCTGGCGCCGTCGCCGCGCGCCGCCACGTTGACCTTCGTCGCCCAGAAGATCTTGTTCGCCACACCGAGCTCATTCGCAATCGCGCCGGCTACCTGTTCAGAGGCGCCGTAAGCCGGCGCGGTATCGATCACGGTTGCGCCCCGATCGATCATCACCTTGATCACTTCGCGCAGCGCGGAGGCGTCTTCTCCCCGCGCCACCTGCGAGAACGTCGCCGAGCTGCCGAGGCCGACGGCGGGGAGCCGTTCTCCGGACGATGGAACGGCACGCCTGATCAGAGTCCCGTCAGGCAGCGCGTGAGCACAGCGGGCGAACGCGAAGTGCGCGCCTGCCGCGGCCGTGAGTCGGAGCCATTCGCGTCGATCGAGCATGATCGGCGAATCGTATCAGCGCTTCGGCACGATCTTCCACAGCTCGCCATTGTCCTCGTCCGTGACGATGTACAGCGCTCCGTCGGGCCCCTGCCGCACGTCGCGAAGACGCTGTCCACGGCCGACGAGAAGATGTTCCTCGCCCACGACACGGTCATTCTCGATGACCAGCCGGACGAGCCTCTGGTCCTTCAGCGCACCCACGAAGAAGCTGCCGCGCCACGCCGGAAACAGGTCGCCTGTGTAGAACTGCGCGCCGGATGGGGCGATGACCGGATCCCAGTAGTACACAGGCTGCACGTATCCCTCTCGTGATGTGACGGAGTTGTCGATCGGCGCGCCCGAATACTCTTCACCGTAACTGACGATGGACCAGCCGTAGTTCTTGCCCTTCTCGATCAGATTCAATTCATCGCCGCCGCGGGGCCCGTGCTCGACCGCCCAGAGCCGTCCCTTCGCGTCGAGCGCCGCCGATTGAACGTTGCGGTGACCGAGCGTCCAGATCTCGGGCAAAGCGCCGGCGCGTCCGGCGAACGGATTGTCGGCCGGCGCTGAGCCATCCGGGTTGATGCGCACGATCTTGCCCATGTGGCTGGTGAGCAGCTGCGCCTGCGGCCTCATCGGTTTGTCGGAGCGTTCGCCGAGGGTGACGAAGAGTTTCCCGTCGGGCGCGAAGACCAGGCGTGAGCCGAAATGCAACGATCCGTTGTACGTCGGCATCGCACGGAAGATCACGCGGACCTGATCGAGGCGGCGGCGGTCCTGCGACAGAACGCCGCGGGCGACGCTCGTCGCGTTTCCGCCCTCGCGCGGTTCCGAGTAACTCCAGAAAACCGTGCGGTCGGATGGAAACGCCGGGCTGAGAGCCACGTCCAGGAGTCCACCCTGGCCGCGATCGTCGACGGCAGGAAGACCGGCAATCGGTTGCCCGACCTGGCCCGCTGCAGAAACGATTCGCATCCGTCCGGGCTTCTCGGTCACCAGCAGATCTCCACCCGGCAGCGGCTCGACGGCCCACGGGCTCTCGAGGCCTTTCGCGACGACGACGACATCGAACGCCGTGTTCGTGGTGACCCCGCACGCGCGCGTCTGTCCTGCGAACGCCGGTTTCTGGTGCGGGGCGTTCGCCTCCCGCGTTTCCAGCGGGCTGCATGGCGCCGTTTTCGCGCCGTTCCCTGCACCAGCTGTCCGCGTGACTCCTTCCGCTGGGGCGCTCTCCAGGCGGTCCGCAGGCGTGCATGCCACGGTGAGAAGGAGAGCGACGACGAGAGCTGTGTGAGACGTGAGGGCCATTCAGATCCTCCAGTGCGTGTCGCCTTGCTGCAAGAAGTGCTCCGCGGGTCACATCGTTCTGCTCGTCATCGGAGCACAGCACCGGTTTTTCCGCGGTACGACGGTGATGGGCACCACGACCGAGCGCCTGCTCCGATTCTCCTCATGTCCGGTGCTCGTCGTACCGCGCCGGGCGGTCGAGGCCGCGAAGCGGATCGAACCGCGACGAAAGCTGGTCAGCTTATGAAGATCGATCGGAACTCCTCGGTTGCGCGAATTGCTGCGGACGTACCCGGAGCAACTGAAGTCTTTGAGGCGCTCGGTCTCGACTACGCATGCTCGGGCGATCGATCGCGGCGAGGTCACTGTGAGCGCGTGATCGTCGTCGGGTCCGTCTATTTCGGCCGCCACTCGACGTCACTCGCGAAATTTGTCCGAACCAACCGCGAGCGGCTCACGGCGATGCATGCGGCCTTCGTTTCCGTCAGCCTGGCTGCGTCCGGCGCGGAAGGAAACGAGACTGCAGCGGAAAACACTGCGGCCTTCCTGAAAACAGCTTCTATCCGGCCACTCTCAGCGTGAACGAGAAGGTGCTCCCCTTCCCTGGCTCGCTCTCGACCCAGATCCTGCCTCCGTGAGCCTCGACGATTCCCTTCGCGATGGCCAGACCGAGACCGGCGCTGCCGCGATCGGTGGTGCGCGCCTGCCAGAAACGATCGAACACGTACGGCATCGCCTCCGGCAAGATGCCGATGCCCTCATCGCGCACGCTGAAGCGAACCGCGCCGTCTTCATGGGTGACCCCGATGTCGATGCTCGTTCCGCCCGGTGAGAACTTGATTGCGTTGCTGATGAGGTTCGCGAAGACCTGATGGATTCGGCGCGCATCAGCCTGCACCGCCGGAAGCGCGCCGGCAGCCGCGCAGACGAGTGCAATCGACTTCTTGGAGGCGACCGTCTCGAAGCGCTCGCAGGCCGTCCGCGCCAGATGAGCGGCGCTCTCCGGTTTGGGCTCGATCGCCATCACACCCGCTTCGAGGGTGCTCACCTCCATGAGATCTTCGATGAGATCCATCATGCTCTTCGCGGCTGAAGAAGCCATGTCCACGATGTCACGGTTGTCGGGCGAACCATCGCGCATGGCCAGCAGCGCGAGCGAGGCGGTGACGACAGTGAGCTGGTTGCGCAGATCGTGAGAGACGAGGGCGAGCATCTCATCGCGGTCTCTCACGGCCTTCTCGAGTGCGCGCTCATGCCGCTTGTTCTCGGTGATGTCCGTGTTGACGGCGACAGCGGCGACGACCTCCCCGTCCACCAACACAGGATGACGTGGCCGGCACTAAGCACTAAGCACCAAGCACCAATTTACGGCTTGACCTGCTCGGGCTTGTTGTCTGCCAGGTCGTCTGTGAGGCGGGTACCTTCGCGGGGCTCGTTCTGGCCGGAGTGCTCACCGTGGGCGCTGCCTTCGTAGCCCAGGGTTTCCGGGCCGCGGATCACTTCGATCTTCTCGACCTGCTCTTCCGTCGATTTCTCTTTGTCGTTCATGGATTTACTGATGAGCAAGGAACGCTCCACGCCGACTGTCGAGGCTGCCATTACCGGCGAAGGCTGATGAAAGCCGTCCCGATGACCGCGAGAACGATCAGCACGATCTGCAGGGCCAGGATCCGCGCCGTAGCGACCGAGATCGCGACCGCGATCCACATCGCGCTGATGGCCATGACCTTCGAGCGCATGGGCATCGCCACTTCTCCCTTGAAGATGCGGAGCTGATGGCCGAACACCGGATGCTGATGGAGCCAGTTATGGAGCCGGTCGGATCCGCGCAGGAAGCAGGCCGAGGCGATGAAGAGAAATACCGTGCCCGGGAGCATGGGGAGAATGACTCCGGCGATCCCGATCGCGAGGAAGATGATACCGGCTGCTGTCCAGACGAGGCGCACGATCGGCGAACGTATCACGGCCGTGTTTCATTGCCGCACGTCACTCGTCGCTGGTCATGATGAAGATGGGCTGGCGGTGGAAATCGTAGATCGGGCGCATGCGCTCGGTTTCGTAGTACCTCGACACATCCACGGTCTTCTTCCGGCCGGTCACGACTTCGAGTGGAAGGTTGTCGTAGATGCCGTTGCGCACTGCCACGAGCCGTCCGACGGTTCCGCGCAGCACGAGGTCGAGGGCCAGGTTGCCGAAGGCCATCGGCACGATCGAGTCGAGAGCATCGGGATCTCCCGACCGGACCATGTAGCCGAGGCGCTGGTTGACGACGTTGACGCGGCGGTGATCGCCGAATTTCACGGACAGCTCCTTGACCGACGCTGAGACCTTGTCGCCGATGCCGCCGAGCTTCCGGTGGCCGTACTGGTCCTTTTCCGCGCTCTCGAACGACATGTCTTCTTCGTGGAGCATGCGGGCGCCTTCGGAGACGAGCACCACGCTGTAGCGGCTCGGATGCTTCTTGCGGTCCTGCACGAGGAGCTCGGTCAGCTTCTCGACATCGAATGGATGTTCGGGGATGAGGCAGCGGTCCGCCGCGCCGGCCATGGTCGGCAGCAATGCCGTGAACCCGGCATAACGGCCGAATACCTCGATCACCAGGAAACGTTCATGGGAGCCCGCCGTGGTGCGAAGCTTGTGAGCCAGCTCGATCGTCCGCGTCACGCAGGTGCTGAAGCCAATGCAGTAGTCCGTGCCGGGGACGTCGTTGTCCATCGTCTTCGGGATGGCGATGACATCCATGCCCTCGCGCTGCAGCCGTTCGGCATACGAGAGGGTGTCATCCCCGCCGATCGGAATCAGGTAGTCGATGCCCAGCCACTCGATGTTCTTGAGCACGTCCGGCGTCACGTCATTGATGTCCCGGGTGTACTTGCTCGCGAGGTGCGGAGGAACCATCGCCTTCGGCAGGTGGCTCGGACGCGTGCGTGACGTGTGCAGGAACGTTCCCCCCGTGCGCCCGGCGCGGTTCACGACGTCTTCGGTCAGAACCGCGAGATTCTCGGAATTGTCAGCGTCCTTCTCCGGAACGAGGTCCACGATACCGGCCCAGCCGCGGCGAAGGCCAAGGACCCGGTAGCCTTCGCGCAGCGCGCGGATCGTGATCGCGCGGATGGCCGGGTTGAGTCCGGGCACATCACCGCCGCCGGTCAGGATTGCAATGGTCTTTTTATTAGCGCTCATGTTGCCATTTCCTCATCAGCAACACTTTGCCACAAATGACGGAGCGCACAGAAAGACGTGCGCTGGGGGGGTGGTGCTTGGTGCGACCAGTGGAGCGCGGGCGACCTCGCCCGCGTGGTGGATAGGTGGAGCGGCGGGCGATCTCGCCCGCCGGGTCATGCGCCGCGGGCGGGGTCGCCCGCGCTCCACCACACCTCGCCCGTGCACCGCGGGCGGGATCGCCCTCGGC
>CALMZP010000026.1 GCA_937870635.1 uncultured Acidobacteriota bacterium
GCAAATACGAACAAGCGGGCGCGCGCAGGCGCAAGAGCCGCGCGCACCACACCCGTCCGCGCCAAAGCAGAAGAGGTCGTCGCGACACCCGCCCTGGTGACGACCGATGTCTCGTCGTGGAACAGCGCCAATGATGACCAGGGAGGCGGCGACGAGGGGCGCGAGCGTGTGATGCTCGACCCGATTGTCGATTTCGATCCATCGCTGCTCGACCAGCTCAACGCCTTCGATGCGGCGGATGCCGACGACCTGTTCGACCTCGACCGCATCGCCGAGATGGCGAAGGATGTGGGCGCGGGAAATCTCGTCAGTGGTGATGATGCGTTCCGACGAGGCTTCGTGAGCGAATGACACAGACGCATGAAGACCGCCTGCTGGGGATGCAGTTTGGCTCCTACCGCTTGCAGCGTTTGATCGCAGCGGGGGGGATGGCGCGCATCTATGAAGCGGAAGATGTCGTCCTCAACCGCGCGGTGGCGGTCAAGGTGCTTAATCTCGAAGGCAACCCCGATACCACGATGGCGGTGCGCTTCCAGCGCGAGGCGAAGGCGGTCGCCAAACTCGACCATGATCCAGCGACGGCGCATCTTGTGAGCCACGGCACCAGAAGTACCCGATCCAGCGAAGGAATCAAGAACAAGATCACCTGTAACCGTTGCTAGTCGAAAAACCCGTTCCAACAGACGCTCCGGCTTAGGCGTTTCAAAAACGTCATTCGCATTCAACGCTTTCGCTTCAAGTTTCGCTTCATGATTGTGACCAACCTCTTCTTCGAGCCAGAGTGTAGGCGCTGGCCGCTGGGGATCATCGGCCAGAAACTGTTTCACATAAATCTCCCATCTACCGTCGCGTCTGACGAAGTCGAGCTCACCGAGTCTTGAGAGCGATTCACTCTGCTTCCAACGCCAGCGACCCTCCGTACCGTCAGGTTTCAACGGCCATACTTCCGAAGCATCCGGCGCCGGTATCGGATACCACATCGACGGCCGATCTTCCCGAAGTGATTCAGACCCTTCTTTCCTCAGTGACCGGCGCCGGTAATATTTACCAACGCGATCATCGAAGTAACCAAATTGCGCACGGTTTTGAGAGGCGTTCAGACGGTTCAGCGCGAACGCTGCGTCTTTCCGATAAACCAAAATGTGATCGTGACTCACGCTGAACCCGCTGGCATCCATGCGCTCGCTGTACACCTTCTGCCAGATGCAATTGGCGACGAAGTTGTCGCGTCCGAATACTTCGTCTGCAATGACTTTGAGGTAATGAGCTTCGTTATCGTCGATTGTGATCCAAAGCGATCCGTCAATCGCCAGCAAGCGACGTAAAGCTTCAAGCCGTTCTCGCATCATCGAGAGCCACAGCGAGTGTTCAAGTCCGTCGGGATACTGCGCAAACGCTGATCCCGTGTTGTATGGCGGGTCGATGAAAACGCACTTGACCTTCCCGGCAAACTCCTGCTCGAGCGCCTTGAGCGCCAGCAGGTTGTCGCCGAAGATCAACCGGTTGTCGAAGATGTCGTTCGGGCCGCGGCGGGCGGCGTGATGGGAGAGCGATGGGTCCTCGAGCAGGATTCGCGGCTCGAGGCGCGCGCGCTCATCCTTGCCGATCCATGTCAGCTCCAGCCTGGTTCGTCTCGTCGTCATCGGACCATTGAAGGCGGCGACCCAGAGAGAGCGGCGCGGAAGGATTTGTAGTGCTTCCAGAACGTCTCCAATTCGCCGATGGAGACCTTCAGCTTGCCGTTGGTGCCGGCATGTCGCGGCCAGTTCAGGATGGCATGACCCCGCAGGATCGCATACGAAGGATGGGCCTTTGCGGATTCGTCGAAATCCTCCTGCGCGGCGGACCACAACTGCCCGATCGTCGCCGGCGCGACCGATCCATCTTTCTTGATCTTGAGTTTGACCGCGCCGCCTCCGTCGCAGAGACGTTCGCAGAGCCAGCGTTCCGCGGTGCTCATCATCAATTGCGCAACGACTTCCGCCGGCTCGCCGTCGCGGAGGCGGCGCTCGATATCCTCGTCCGGTGGGACGTCGTCCTGGAATCGCACTCCCGTCTCCAGCATCCACGGCTTCAGCCTCAGGAAATGCCAGTTACCGTTCGATGCCAGAGCAGCTTTCATCTCCGAGAAGAATACTTCGTCATGGGTCGTGACGATGACCTGGTGACTCTGAAGATACTGATCGATCACATGCACGAGGTTCAGACGGTGGGAGGCGTCGTAGGACGACATGATGTCATCCAGCACCACGAACGGAAAACCTGCGTTGAAGCGGCGGACGGCCGCGAGATAGATCGCCAACCCGAGCGAATTGAGCTGGGAATCGCTCAGGTATCCGGAGGGGGGAACTCCTTCGACCCCGAAGAGCGAGACTGTCACGCTCATCGACTTCTTGTCGTCCGAGACATCGACGTCGACGACCGGGACGTGTTCGTCGTTTCCGCGAAGCGCTGCATAAATGGCCCGAACATCGCTCTCCAGCTGTTCGATGATCGCCTTGACATGCGCGCGGACCTCGGCGCGAATGGCGGCAGCCACCATCTTGTACTGCTCGGCCACCCGTTCGAGCTGACGCTCCTCGGCATCTGCCTTCGTCCACTCATCGCGCACGTCGATCAGCTTGCTGACGCTGACCAGAAGGGCCGCATAGGGCGAACCAGCTTCCTTTCGAAGGCGCTCCGCCTGCGTCGACGCATGCTTGACGGCGGGCTTGACTATGAGTCCCATCTGGTCGATGGCTGAGCGAAGGCTCCGATCGAACTCCGATGGACCGGCCTTCGACTGCGACGCCGCGGCCTTCACGTCTGACAACGCGTCACGGAGGGCGCTTAACGTTGGATCGTCCAGGTTTTCCAGCGCGCGCGTGACCATCGCGATCGCACCATTCATCGCGGCGCGATCCTGAGTCAGTCTGGCGACCGAGGCCTTCAGCCGGTCTTCGGCCTCCGATAGAGCCTGAAGGCCGGCAAGAGACTTCTCCAGTCTGGTCAGGACTGACTTCCGCGAGACCGCGGCGTCGAAGGGGCGGCTGCAGACAGGGCAGTGATCGTCATGAGCGGCCGTCAGATGGTCGCGCGCCTCTGACCAGAGCGCGAGCAGCCCGGAATTGCTGCTCGCTTCTTTCAATCTCTCAACGTCAGCATGCGCCGCCGCGCGATGTGCGGACTGCCGAGTCATGGCGGCGAACGGCGACTCATCGGAGGAGAGCGATCGCAGCGCTTCGACGACCGTTTCGTATTGAGCCAGCAGCGAGCGCGTCGCCTCGCTCGATTGGGCGGCTTCGATCTCGGCTTCGACACGCTCGAGCTCCGAGAGCTTGGCGAGCGTTTTGATCCGGCCGGCAGTGACGGACGTGATTTCACCGTTGATCCATTTCACGAGTGCAGGAGCGCTCCAGCTCTGAAGCTTGCGGTTCGTCAGGGTTTCGATGCTCCGGTCATGAACGGCTTTGGCTTCAGTTGGCCTTCTCCAGTCATCCTTTCTGATCTTCCCTTCGATCTTCGTGAGCGCGTCCTGTAACTCCGTAAGCCGGGACAATCCGACCCAGCGGGCCAGGATCGTGTAGCGGTCGGCGCCCTTGACGTCGGCCACGAAGGTCTTCATCTCCCACGATCGCATCAGCATCGGCACCGGCGAGGTCTCGAGGATCCGAATCGACTCGTTCGGAAGTTCCGAGGCGGTGCCGGATCCATTCGCCGTCCGGCGAACGACACTTCCGTCAGCCAGCTCGAATTCGACCTCGGTTCTCACCTTGCGGCTGGCCGCTCTGGCGTGGACGAGAGCCGATGCGCCGGCGAAGTTTTCGTTCTGCTTCTTCTTGAGGCGGCCGATCAGACCGTCCGCCGCGAAGAAAAACTCGATGGCGTCGGCGATGCTGCTCTTGCCGCTTCCGTTGTCGCCGAAGACGCAGACGCTGACCGGCCGCTTGCCGGCCGACATCGCGATTTCCCGCCGCTCGAGGAATCCCCGGCACGCCTGGAGCGAGATCTTCCGGATGGCGGTCATTTGCCACCGGCCCGGCGCATGGCCAGCTTGTAGAGAGAAAGCTCCAGACTTTCGACCCGTTCGAGAGGATCGGGGTCGTTCAACAGAAGCTCGATGACCTGTTCGGTCACCTCCCCATCAAGATCCTTCCGAACTTTCAATTTTGCCGCGACCCCTTCGAGAAACTCCTCTCCGTTCATACGATCTCCCATCGGATGACGAACAGCCGTTCACTTTTCACTTCGTGCCTGAGACGCGCCTCGACCGCGCTGATCAGCGACTCCTTCTCGCGCTCGATCTGATCCTCCGCCTCGAACAGCTCCCGGCGCTTCCGCGAAACGTGGCTCTCGATCTCTTTCGCTTTCCGCTGCAGCGCCACCTTCGCATCCAGCGTGGACTCGAGGCGCGACTGTTTCTTCAACGCCGCGATCTCGGCCTTGAGTGTTTTCAATTCCGCTTCGAGAGCCTTCTTGCGATCGTCGGCCCAGCGATCCAGCTTTTCGATCTCTTCCTCGAAATACGTCGTGTTACGCTCACTGATCGCAGCCAGCAGGCGAGAACGGCTGGCGGCCGAAATTTCGGTGATCCGCTCCACGGCGCCGGCCGGACTCACAGACTCCGCGATCACGTCTCCCGGCACATCCAGCATCTTCTCGAACGCTTCCTGGCTGACTTCATCACCGTTCGATACGAAGCCGGAGAGGAGAATGTGATCTTCCTGCTGCTGGTGCGAATCGAGCGTTACGACATCGGCGGCCAACCAGCCTGATTCGCCTCGCAACTGCTCGACGAGCGAGACCTTCCCCGTCACCTTCCCATAGTCGAAGCGGACGTGGGCGACAGGCAACTCCCGCGCCTTGATCGTCTTGATGATTGACTCCGCAAGCGGATCGCCGAGGCGGTAGGGGTGATAGCCGTCCGCGGCACGATCGCGCAGGTGCAGCCGGTACGTTCCAGTCGCTGCCTCCGGGCAGCCCGCGATACGATTCGGAACGAAAAACCGCAGCGACTCCTCGTCGAAGCGGGCCAGACCCTCGAGCTCCTTCCGGGTGACTCTCCAAAGCCAGCGCTCCAGGCGGCCGAGGCGCTCACCTGTTTTGTCGTGAGTGAGCTTGAGCCGCTGATGAACCTCTTCATCGAAGTTCTCCAGCAGTGTTGCTCGCGTGGCGGTCATCCGGCTCTCGATCTCTTCACCCAATTCCGCCTGGAGCCGGTTGAATGCAGCGTCGATCTCTGCCGGCGTCCGGCACGACTGATAGATTGAGGCGATCCGTCGCTCGAAATCGACGCCTGACTCCAGCGCACCCAGGACTTCGTCGGAAGCGCCGAAGACTCCACTGAAGAGACGGAACTTCTCGGACAGGAGATCGAAGACTCTCTGGTCCGCGGCGTTTCCGCGGTTGACGAAGTTGATCACGACGACGTCGTGCTTCTGACCGTAGCGGTGACAGCGCCCGATCCGCTGCTCGATCCGTTGCGGGTTCCACGGCAGGTCGTAGTTGACGACAAGCGAACAGAACTGCAGATTGACACCCTCGGCGGCCGCTTCCGTGGCGATCATGATCGCCGCGTCGGTGCGGAAGTGTTCGATGAGCGCCGCGCGCATGTCGACGTCTTTGCGACCGGTAACGATGTCCTTCCCTTCATGTCGTAGTTTCCACGCCTTGTAGATCTCAGCCGAAGCGGCATCGGTGTTCGTGCCGTTGAACGTCATCACGCGTCCGCTGTGACCGTTCGCCTGAAGCAATTCGATCAGGTACTGCTGGGTGCGCCGCGATTCGGTGAAGATGACCGCCTTTTCGAACGCGCCGAGCTCGCGGAGCTTTTCGAAGCCGGCGCGCAGCGCCTGAAGAAGGGCCTGTCCCTTGGCATTTTCCGTGATTGAGGAGGCCAGATCACGAAACCGAGCCAGATCACGCATCTCCGCCTCGACCGCGGCGGCGTCGACGGGTGTGATCTCCCCGGGGGCAGGCTCTCCATCCTCGCTCCATTCCTCTGCGGTTTCGTCCAGCGATTCGAAGTCTCTTCCCACCTCCTCGGTCGAGGAGGGAGGAAGGCCGTCGCGCAGCGCCTCGACGCGAGCACGAAGCGACTCGAGCGTTCCCGCGATGGCGAACGACGAAGATGCGAGCAGTTTGCGAAGGATCAGGATGATCAGCGCGCGCTGGCTCCTGCGCAGCGCGAAGATCTCATCGCGGCGGAGATACTCGCTGACCTCTTCGTAGAGCTTCTGTTCAGCGGCGCTGGGAGTGAAGTCGTACGTCATCGGCACGCGTGCGGTGTACCGGACGTACTCCTGCACCTGCCGGCGCAGTGTCCGCTGACAGACGGGGCGGATGCGCTGGCGAAGCTCCTGGAACTCCCGCGGCCCGAGGGCTCCTCGCAAGTACTGCTGCCGGAAGGAATCGAGGCCGCCGAAGAGGTGCTCGTCGAGGAAGCTGGTCAAGGCGTAGAGCTCGAGGAGAGTGTTCTGGAGCGGCGTTGCAGTGAGCAGCACCTTCCCTCTCGCATCGCGAATGGCCTCTTTGATGGCGACGGCGATCTTGTTGCCGCTCTTGAGGACGTTCCGCAGACGGTGGGCCTCGTCGATGACCACCAGATCCCAGGGGACGGCTGCGATCATCGCCTGGGCCGTTCGCGCGAAATGATAGGACGCGATGACGATTTTTCCGGTGGAGTGCAGAGGGTTGGCCTCACCTCCCCTCAGCGCCGCGTTGAACCGCCTCGAATCGAAGATCTCGGACTCGAGGAAGAACTTCTCGGCGAGCTCCTGAGCCCATTGTTTCCTGAGGGTCGTGGGAACGATGACCAGAATTCGCCGGCGCCCTTCAGCCCAAAGCTGACTGATGATCAGTCCCGCTTCGATCGTCTTTCCCAGTCCTACCTCATCCGCGAGAAGGGCGCCGCGAGAAAGCGGCGAACGAAACGCGAACAGGGCCGCGTCGATCTGGTGCGGGTTGAGATCGACCGTAGCGTTGAGAAGCGAAGCGCTGAGCTTGTCGGGATCGTCGGAGGGCCGGCGCCGCGAGAGGGCATGGGCGTAGTACTTCGTGTGGAAATCGGTGTACATGGGACACGTGTGCCGGATCGACGGACGGGTGGCCCTAGATTATGACTGACGAATTTGGAAAACAACACGGAAACTGGACGCGGGAGGGATGGGTGGTGCCCAGGGCACGGAATTGAACTTTGCTCGTAACACACTAATACTCAGTAGTTTATGATCTGAACAACCTTTTCATACCCCAGGGCGTACCCCCACGCACGACAGGGTCGGCGGACCCGGGAACTTCGCTGGCACGTTCCGTGGTTCAATATTGCGTAGGCACAGCGGCCGGAATAGGATTTCCGCGCCGGAGGCACAGCATGCTGGACAAGGAGCGGGAGTATTTCGCTCAGCATCAAACTGAATTGCAACGAGAGCATCCCGACAAGTTCGTGGTGATCGTAGGCGACCGCCTTGCCGGTGCTTTTCCAACTCAAGAAGAGGCAATCGCGTTTGGCGCTCGTGAGTTCGGTTTGACTCCGTTTTTAGTTCGAAACGTGAACCAGCCGGCCAACGTCGAAGTACGAGTGCCAGCCCTCGTGTTGGGAATCCTGCGCGGTGCCAATCCTACATACACAATACGAAGCTGAAGCTCAGCAGCCAGACGGGACCAAGGTCAAGGTTGATCCAAAGGTCGCCTTGCAGATGCAGGGGCCTGTAGTTCAGGTCATCTTCGGCTTGGCGTCCTCTTTCGCGCAGCAACTGATTCAACAAGGGCAGGCTGTTCCGAACCCCATCTCTGGATTAGCTTTGATAGATACAGGGGCTTCCGCGACATGCATCGACGACTCAGCCGCGAAGGGCATGGGCCTTCCCGTGATCGACGTCGTGGAAATGATGTCCGCATCTCACGCAGCTGTGCCAGCTAACGTTTATCCGATCCAGCTTCAGTTGATTGGGACTCCGATTCGGGTTGAGATTCCACGGGCGTTGGGCGCGGAATTGAAAACCCAAGGCATTATTGCGCTGATCGGACGTGACTTCCTTCAGAACTGCACCCTTCACTACAACGGATTCACGGGCTCCCTTACCCTATCGATCTAACAGAGATCGTCCTTACTGCTATCCGGTACAGGAGCTTTGCTTTTCTGCCGTCCCTCCAAACCTCGCGAGCGAGTCCGACAGCTACGATGAACTTGTAGAAGTCCTTTACGTCGGGGTGTATGTCGCGGACCTCGGCCCGAGTGAGTTCGGTACGGTTTGAACAGATTACGGGCAAGGATCGGACTTTGGTGAACGTTGCTGGAAGGGGATTGGTGGTGCCCAGGGACGGAATTGAACCGCCGACACGAGGATTTTCAGTCCTCTGCTCTACCAACTGAGCTACCTGGGCTTACAGGCGGGCAAAAACGGCGCGCACCATAGCACGCGCTGGCTCGGGTGTAAATGCAGGCAGGGTGCATTTTCATTCCGGTCTGACGTTTGGCCTGGTCGGGGGCTTCGAGAGTGATTCGACCCTCGACCTTCGGGGTTCCAGTGCGCGGTGAGACCAAAGGTCGAAGGTCGAATCGTCCCGAAGCCAGCACCCGTGAGACGTACGACCGGTCGAAACGAACGCCAGCTACCGCGTCCGGTCCCGCACCATCACCGCCAGCTCCCGCAGGGGGTCGGCCGCGGCTCGCATCGAGGCGATGGCGGCCAGCGAGGTCTCGACCAGCTCGCCGGCGAGCTGCCTCGCCCCTTCCACTCCGGCCAGCTTCACGAACGTCAGCTTCTCTTCGTCCTTGCCCACGTCCTTGCCGAGCTGCTCGGCCGTGCCGGTGACGTCGAGCACGTCGTCGGTGATCTGGAAGGCAAGGCCGAGGTTCTTCGCGTAGATCTCGATGCGGCGGACGGTGGAGACATCGGCGTTCGCGAGCATCGCTCCCAGCGCCGCGGCGGCGACGAACAGAGCGCCGGTCTTTCTCGAGTGAATGAACTCGAGCGTGTCGAAATCGAGCGGCGACTGCTCGCTGTGAAGATCGACCGCCTCGCCCGCAATGGTCCCGTCCCATCCGACGGCTTCGACCACGCGCTGCATCGCATCCGCTGCGCTCCATCGCCGCGGCGACAGGGCCGCGTGATTGCGCGAGACGAGTCCGTACGCATGATTCAGCAGAGCGACGGACGCGAGGATGGCGAGGTCCTCGCCGTGCGCGCGGTGCAGTGCCGGCCGGCCGCGGCGCATCACCGCGTCGTCCATCGCTGGAAGATCATCGAGGATGAGCGACGAGGCGTGGATCATCTCCATCGCGGCGGCAGCATCGAGCAGTTTGTCCGCCCGTGATCCGAGCGCCTCCCCGACGGCGATGGCCAGAAGCCCGCGCACGCGTTTGCCCGGCGAGACCAGCGCGTCACGAATCGGTGCGAGGAGCGGCCCCGGCGCGGGAACGTTCGCCGCCAGCTCGGCGAGATGAGCGTCGATCAGGGCGCGGCGCTGGTCGAAGTAGGTCACGGCAGAGGCGGCGTCGATGCTACCATCCCCGCCGGAAGGTCATGGCGAGCAAAAGGTTAGGGCGGCGGCAGCAGACGTGGATCCTCGCAGCGCTCTTTGTCGTGCTCCTCGGAGTCGCCACCGCGCTCCTGTCCGAAATGACCGCCACCCTCTGGTGGCAGGTCATCGGCCTGGGGGCCTTCTGCGCCTCGGTCTGCATCATCATCTTCGAGGTCTGGATCCGCAGCGACCTCCTCCGCCGCGAATCGTCCGCCCAGCTCCTGAACCGGATCACCGCCGGCGACCTCGCGCTCACCGGCCGTGAGATCGAGAACGCCGTCACCTCGCAGCGCACGGCCACCGCCCTGCGCGCCCTGGTCACGAATCTCGAGCGGACGATCCGCCGCTTCGGCCAGCTCTCCACCGATGTCGCCCGCGTCAGCGATCAGATGAGCGGCCGCTCGCGCGTTCTGGCGCGCAGCGCGAACGAACAGCTTTCCTCCACCGAAGCCACCTCCACGTCGGTCACCCAGATCGATCAGTCGATCAACGCCGTGCGCAAGAGCATGGAAGGCCTCTCCAACAACGCCGAGGAGACGTCGACGTCGGTACTGGAGATGTCGGCGAGCATCGAAGAAGTGTCGCGCATCGCCGACACGCTCGCGGAGTTCGTCGAGCAGACGGCTTCCGCGTTCGAGCAGATGTCCGCGTCGATCAGCCAGGTGGCGACGAACACGGAAAACTTCTCCTCGTTCGCGACGCAGACCGCGAGCTCGATCGTGGAGATGAACGCAACCACCGGCGAGATCGGGCGCTCCGCGAAGGAGTCGTCGGAGCTGGCCCGTTACGTCACCGACGCGGCAACCGAGGGGCGGACGGCGGTCGAGGGGACGGTGGAGGGGATGAAGAAGATCCAGTTCGCCGTCGAAGAAGCGAAAGTGGCCCTCGGCGAGCTCTCCGAACGATCGGCCGAGATCGGAGACATCATCCGCGTCATCGACGAGATTGCCGGGCAGACGAACCTGCTCGCGCTCAACGCGGCCATCATCGCCGCGCAGGCCGGCGAGCGGGGCAAAGGCTTTGCCGTCGTCGCCGACGAGATCCGCGATCTCTCGGAGCGCACCTCGACCTCGACCGAGGAGATCCGGACGCTCATTCAGAATGTTCAGAGGAGTGTCGAGCGCGCATCCGATCAGATGACGATCAGCGCCGATCGCGTTGCCGATGGCGTCGGGCTCACCGCTCGCGCGTCCCAGGTCCTCGACAAAATCCTCGAGCTCACCGACCGATCCACGAGCTCGATCTCCGAGATCGCGCGCGCCACGGAAGAGCAGGCTCGCGGAAGCGCGGCCGCAACGCAGGCCATCGAGGAAGTCACGAAGATGGTGCAGCAGACCGCGTCGGCAACGCAGCAGCAGTCGCAGACCGCGCGCAAGGTCGGCGAACAGACGTCGATGGTGCGCGATTACACCAAGCATCTCAAGCGGGCGATGGTCGAACAGGAACATGGCAGCCGGGCCATCACCACCTCGATGCAGAACATCTCCGGGCTTGTCCAGCAGGTGCTCGAAGCGACGTCGGTTCTCGCCTCGGAAAGCTCGGCGATCGTGAAGGCGATGGATGTCATCCAGCGCGGCTCGCGCGAGAGCAGCTTCGGGGTCGGCGATCTGAACCAGATGGCGTCGGCGCTGAGCCACGAATCGTCGCTGCTGAACCAGGAGCTCGCCCGTTTCTCGCTCCCGACCCCGAAAGAAGGCGGATCGCTGACGACGTCCACGATCCTCTGGCAGCAGCTGACGTTCGATCCAATCTACACGTCGGCGGCCGCTCTCGGATTCATGGCCAAGGCGGTCCACGCCAAACTCGTCACGTATGGTGAAGGCGCCGAGCTGCGTCCCGAGCTCGCCGAGCGGTGGGACGTGCTCGAAGGCGGCCGCATCTACCGTTTCTATCTGCGCCGCGACGTGAAGTTCCACAACGGCCGTCCCTTCGAAGCGAAGGACGTGTACGAGAGTTTTCTGCGGTTGCTTCTTCCGCAGAACAAGTCGGCGGCGAGCTGGATCATGCGTTACGTCGTCGGAGCGGAGGACGTCATGTCCGGCCGCAGCAAGTCGCTCCCGGGAATCATCGTCCGCGACCCGCACACCGTCGAGATCCAGCTCGAGGAGCCGCTGGCCTTCTTCGTGGCGCTTCTCTCGATGCACGAATGCGGCATCGTGCCGGTCGAAGAAACCCGCGATCCGGAGACGTTCCGCCTTCGCGCAGCGGGTGCGGGGCCGTACCGGATCGAGGAAGCGGTCGAAGGACAGCGCGTGCGGCTGCGGAAGCACCGCGAGCATTTCGTTGCCGGACAGCCGCTGCTCGACGAGCTGGTGTTCCGCCTCGATCTCCGCAGCACGCGCGAGGTGTCCGACGCATTCCTGCGCGGAGAGCTCGACATCGCGCACGGCATTCCCCTGCCGGTCGTCAAGGAGATCAGAAACGACCCGCGCTTCGCCCCTTACCTGCTCCAGACGATCCAGCTGCACACGTCGTATTTCGGATATGACTCCTCGACCGCGCCCTTCGATAAGACCGAGGTGCGGCAGGCCGTGGCATATGCGATCGATCGCGACCGGATCAACGACCGCGTCTTCGCGGGTCTCGGCGTTACGGCCCGAGGTCTCCTGCCGCCGGGACTCCTCGGATACGACGCCAATCTTCGCGGACAGCTCCATGATCCCGACCGGGCGCGCTCGCTCATGCGCAAGGGTGGGTATCCGGCCGGGTTCACCGTCGAGTACAGGACGTGGGAGACGGACGAGTTCAACAACTCGGGCATGGTGCCGCTGATCATCGAAGACCTCGAAAAGATCGGGATCCGCGTCAACGTCACCCGTCACTCGACCGCGGAAGCGCGCAAGCCGCTGCAATCGCCGGGACACGGAAACGTGTTCTGCGGCAACTGGTACGCCGACTTCCCCGACTCCGACAACTTCTTTTTCATTTTCTTCCACAGCCACTCGAACGCCGTCCCCGGCCTCAATTACCACCGCACGGACGTCGACCAGCAGATCGAGGAGGCGCGGCGGACCAACGACGTCGAAGACCGGGCCACGATCTACCGCGGCCTCAATGAGCTGGTGCTGCGCGAAGCGCCGATCGTCCCGCTCTTCCACGAGCGGTTCTTCGTGCTGCACAAGCCGCATGTCCGCGGGGTGCGCACGTCGCTGGTGACCCCGCCGGTGCGCTACCACGACGTGTGGCTGGAAGGCGGCGAGTAGCCGTTAACCGTTAACCGTTAACCGTTAACCGTTAACCGTTAACCGAGAAGAGTTTAAACTCCACGTCATCCTGAGGCGCGAAGACGCCGAAGGATCTCAGGCTGCGCATCTTGAGGCCCTTCGCCGTCTTCGCGGCTTCAGGGTGACGTGCTTGCGAAGGTCGCCGTTAGCGGTGAACGGTTAACGGTTAACGGTGTAAACACCGGGTACCCTTATCCCGTCCAAGAGAAGTGAACGTGGCCGTTTTTCGCCTGACTGACGCGACGGAGCCCCCTACGGAGAGGGAGCTGATCGAGCGGACGCTCGGCGGCGACGGGAACGCCTTCGCCGTTCTGATGGAGCGGTTCCAGCGCAAGATCTTCCGCATCGCCTTCTCCATCACCCGCGATGAGACCGAGGCGGATCACGTGACGCAGGACACGTTCGTCCAGGCGTACACCCACCTCGCCCGCTTTCAGGGGCATTCACGGTTCGATACCTGGCTGACACGGATCGCCATCAATCGCTCGCGCGATTTCCTCCGGCGCCGGCGCTTCGTGAGCCTCTTCGTCGTCGACGAGGAAGGCGAGGAGCAGCCGGTGATCGAGCCGGTGGACGAACGTCCGGACGGCGAGCGTGCCGTCATGGCCTCGCAATTGCGGGCGGCGATCCGCCGCGCGGAGCGGACGCTGTCCGCGCAGCAGAAGGTGATCTTCCGCCTGCGTCACTACGAAGAGCTCTCCTCCGAAGAGATCGCCGACCACCTCGGCCTGCAGGCGTCGACGGTGCGCGCACATCTTTTCCGGGCATTGCAGAAGATCAGAAAAGAACTCGCCGAGTGGCGAAACGAGACCGGACGATGAAAGAACATTACACGGAAGCAGATCTGCTCGAGACGTACTACACGCGGCCCGGCGAGTCGATGCCGGTGATGATGCACCTCGCCGGATGCACGGATTGCGCGACGCGGTACGAGCGGCTGAACAGGAAGATCCGCGAAGCCGCGGTGTGCCACGGCGAGAAGGACGAGGGGTTCTGGGCGTCGCAGCGCGCCCAGGTGATGGCGCGCGTGCGCGGCTCGAGCGCGGCGCGGAGCCGGTTCGCTCCCGCCCTGCGCGTTGCCGCGGCGGCGCTGCTCGCGGTGGTCATCGGCGGCCTGGTTCTGTACGAGCCGCGAAAAGCGCCGGTCGCCGTCCCGGTGCAGCAGACGACCCAGACCATTCCGACCGACGAGGTGGTTCCGGCCGACCCGTGGCAGTCCGACGAGCTCGAAGAATTCGGCTCGGTCGTGCAGTGGGAGACCTGGATCGAAAACGGAGAACAATCGCTATGAAAAGACTCGTGATGATTTCGATGCTGGCGGCACTCGCCGTCGCAACGGCCGCGCAGGGCGAGCTTCCGCCCGGCAAATGGTGGAAGAACCCGCAGATCGCGCAGCGCCTGGCGCTGGAGCCGGAGCAGCAGGCACGCCTCGATGCAATCTTTCGTGAGACGGCCAATGACCTGATCGACCGCCGCGCTGAGGTGGAGAAACTGCAACTGGCGGTGCGGAGCGAGCTCGATCAGGCGCAGCTCAATCGCCAGAACCTGCAGCGACTCGCCGGGCAGCTGACGCAGGCGCGCGGGAAGCTCTTCGAGCGCGAACTGATGATGCTCGTCGACATGCGCGGAGTGCTGAACAACGAACAGTGGGACAAGCTCCGCGCGCATATCGATCGGAGACCACAGCAGCCGCGGCCGCGCAGACGGCCGTAAAAGCAACGGAGGTTCGAGGGAAAGAGGTTCTGAGGAGCCGGGAATGCTGAATGGTGAATGGTGAATGGGCTCACTTCACCATTCACCATTCCCGTTCCCCGAACCTCTTTTCTCAACTCGCCTTAGAATCGCTCTACCTTGCTCGATGTCTCCCTCCACTCCCTGTCGTTCACGTACCGCGATTCGCCGTTTGCCATTCGATCGATCGACCTGATCTGCGGGAAGAGCCTTCACACGGCGATCACGGGGCCGGCGGGATGCGGGTCGACGACGCTGCTGCAGCTCATCGCGGGCGATCTGCGGCCCGATGCCGGCGAGGTCCGGATCGGCAATCGCACGGTCAACCGCGTTTCGCGGTCACGGCGGCCGCTGCTGTTCGCGACCGACGAGCTCCCTTTCTCGGGATGGTGGTCGGTGCGACACGCACTCGTCGCCGCGGTCCGGCAGCGGACGCTGGACCGGATCGATCGCCAGCGTGAGTTCGATCTCGCGCTGAAGAAGTGGCATCTCACGGAGGTCGCCGGCCGGCGGATCTCGAAGCTCTCCCACAGCGAGCGGACGCTCGTCCACCTGGCGTCGATCGAGTTGCTCCGTCCGGGGATTCTCGTTGCGGACCGGCTCCTCGCCGGAATCAGTCCGGCGCTCGCGCGCTGGGCGGGGGACGAATTCTATCGAACGCTGCGTGTCATGGGAGCGACCGTGATCAGTGCTCCCGCCTCGATCGCCGAGCTGGGATGGGCCGACCACGTTGCGATCCTCGATCGAGGTGTCCTCGTGCAGGCCGGGCGACCGGCCCAGGTGTTTGCGGCGCCGCTCGATGACGCCGTGGCGGTTGCAACGGGCGACGTCAACGTGATTCCCATCGCCATTCGCGGCACCTCCGTCGACTCGCTCATCGGGTCGTGGGAGGTCGATCCCGCTCCGTTTCACGGCGCCGGCGTGGCGCTGGCGCGGCCGGACGAGTTCACGGTCGCTGCGAAAGGCGAAGAGTCCGATCTGATCTTCGGCGTCGAAGAGGCGATGTTCGACGGCGGCGTCTGGAGGGCGGTCGGCATCCTCACCGGCGGGTTTCTCCTGCGGGTGGACCTCCCCCGTCAGGTTGCGGTCGAGAAGGGGAAGCTTCTCGCACTTCGATACGATCCGGCGCGCTTCTCGCTGATTCCGCGGGAGATGGAACCGCTGCGGCTCTCGCCCCCGACCGACGTCGTTCCTCCGCGGAGTGAGACGCGGTGACCTCATTCGGGGTATAACGTTTGCAGCAGCTTCCTCAGTTACACCGCCACCAACGCCGGCCATCAACGGGAGCGCCTGACTTGAGTATTCGAGCCCGCAGAACACCATTCAAGCTACGCAAGCTGCTGGTGATCGACGACGACGCCCGCCTTCTTGCGTCGTATCGCGATCTCCTCAGCCCCTACGGGTTCGAAGTCCTGACCGCCAACGACGGCGAGCAGGCAATTCCGATCGTGGAGAAGAACCCCGACATCCTCCTGGTCATCCTCGACCTCGCCATGCCTCGCATGGACGGACGCGAGTGGCTGCGCTGGTTCCGCGACATGAGGAAGGATTCGCCGGTAATCATCATCTCGGCGTACAAGCTCGACGCGGGGGACGCTGAGCTCAAGCCGGCGGTGATTCTCGAGAAGCCCTTCCACGTCGCCGAGCTCCTCGACCTCGTCGGCCTCTTCTGCGGCCTCGGCACCCCGATGGCGCCGGCCAGAACGACGTAGTTTTGAGGGTCACGTGACCCTCAAAACTACCGCGATGCCTGCATGAAACCGCACGCCTCGATCGACTTCAGGTCGAGCTGTAACGCGGCGAACGAGCGCGTGATGTCGATGCGGAACGGGATGCGGCGCGCGTCGTCGGAGATGTAGACCTTCACTTCTCCCGGCCATTTCTTGCCGCCCGGCGCGTCGACGATCTCGAACGCTCTCGCGTTCACGCGACGCCCCTCGATCTTGAACGACGCCGTGCCGGCCGGCCGGAAGATGACCGGGTACTCCTTCCCATCCGAGTAGATCTCGGTGAGCATCGGCGCGGAGATGCGGTGCGCGTTCTGGCGCAGGAAGTAGATCGCGGTCAGGACGTCGCGCAGATGCGCGTCGGGAAGCTGGCGAGTCTTGTTCTCCACCTTCTCCGTCGTTTCTTTCCGCACCCTCGAGGTGCCCTTCGCGTAATCGAACGTGGCGCGCTCCTCGCGCGCTTTGTTGCCCCACGCGTAGGCGCTCATCGACATCAGCGTCTTGTCACCCCTGCCGTCCATCTCGGACTCGTAGTGGAAAAAACCCTCCGATTTGCCCTTGGGTGACGTGATGAGCAGCTCGCTGCTGATGTGGGCGGAATCGGTTGCCGGAAACACGGTCCGAAGATGCCCGGACCCTGACGTCGGGACCAGTAGCCCCGCGATCCAGCTCAGCCCGCCGCGAAGGCGCCACGAGTAACGGAACTCTTCGACGTTCCCCGCCGCTCCCTTGCAGTTGAGGTCGGTTGCCCATCCAGGCGTACCCGCCACCATCAGTGCGAGGGCAACAGCGGCGATTCGGATCTTTGACATGTTGCGTGCTGAACGTTCTGCGGACAGCAGTTATTCACAGCGTGCTGAGCCGTTGCTCCACTTCATCGATCACGTAATCGGGCGTCGACGAGCCCGCGGTGAGACCCACGACCGACACCCCGTCGAACCACTTCGGGTCGAGGTCGTCGCTCCCCTGCACCAGATACGACGGCTTGGCTTCCCTGCAGATCTCCCACAGGTGTTTCGTGTTCGCGCTCTTCTTGCCGCCGATGACGATGATCGCGTCGACCTCCGGATCGGAAGCGAGCGCGCGCGCCGCGTCCTGGTTCTCTTTGGTCGCGTAACAGATCGTGTCGCCGCGCTGGACCTTCTCCGCCCGCCGCTCGATCGTCCTCACCACATCCTCGAAATCCTCGGCGTTGAGCGTGGTCTGGTAGAAGATCTTGATCCCGTTGTACTTCGACCAGTCGATCTTCTCCGCTTCCTGGACCGTGGAGACAATGTGGTACATCGCCGGGTCGAGGTCGTGCGTGTATCCGATCACCTCACGATGCTTCGGATCTCCGATGAACACCAGATGAAACCCGTCGGTCAGCGCATTCTTCGACTCGCGGTGGATGTCGTAGACGAACTTGCAGGTCGTATCGAGGACCTGCAGCCCGGACGCCTTTGCGTTCTCGTGGAATGACGGGGGGACGCCGTGCGCGGAGAAGACGATCGTCGGCTCCTGCACCGCGGTGATCTCGTCGACCGTGCGGACGCCGAGGCGCTCCATCTCTTCGACCACTCTCTCATTGTGAACAACCTGGCCGAGGATGGCGCCGCGGCCGCCGGCGGCAGCGAAGCGCTTGACCTTGAGGTCCGCGATCCGCACCCCGGAACAGAACCCGTATTTCGCGGCTCGTTTGACTTTCATTCGGGTGGGGGAAACGCGCGGGCGCGGGGAAAGATTCTGTTTGGACCTTGGACCTTGGACTTGGACCTTGAGAGGCCACCACCCCACCCCGTGCGGCTACCGCTCCCAAGGTCCAAGGTCAAAGGTCCAAGGTCCACTACAATCCGCGCCCGATGTCGTCCGAACCCCTCTTTACGCGGCGATTTTTCGGCCTGTGGGCCTTTGCCTTCGTCACGTTCTTCTCGGCTTTTCAGCTCCTCCCGGCCATCCCGTTCCGGATCATGGAGCTTGGCGGCTCGAAGGCCACCGCCGGCTGGTTTCTGACCGTTTACACGTTCGCCAGCGCCTTTGCGGCGCCCGTGATGGGTACCATCGCCGATCACGTCGGCCGCAAGCGGCTGCTCATGGTCGCATCGGCGCTGTTCATCGTCTTCTCCCTCCTCTACGGGTTCGTCACGTCGATCCCGTTCCTGCTCCTGATCGGCGTCGTGCACGGATCTCTCTGGTCGGCGCTGCTGTCGTCCGCGTCGGCGATCATGAGCGACTACATCCCCATCTCCAGGCGGACCGAGGGCCTCGCCTACTGGGGCCTCGCCGGAAACGCGGCCATCGCCGCGGCACCGCTCGTGGGGCTGCTGCTGCTCGAACGAGGCTGGATCGTGCTGTGCCTCGAGCTCTCCATGCTCTCCCTGGTCATGCTCGTGTGGTCGTCAAGGCTCACGGTGATCCAGAGTGAGCGGCCGGAGGGTCTCCCTTCGCTGCACGATGCCTGGGACTGGCGCGTCATCCGCGCCGCCGTGTCCATGGCCGTGATCGCGTTCGGCTACGGAGGAGTGACGAGCTTCGTAGCGATCCTGTCCGAGGAGCGGAACATCCATCCGAAGTCGCTCTTCTTCACGGTGCTGGCGATCTCGGTGGTGGTGGTGCGGATCTTCACGTCGCGGCTGGGCGACATCTACGGCCCCCAAGCCCTCCTCTATCCCTCGTACGCCGCCATGCCGGTCTCGTTCTTTCTCCTGGCGTCCGCCCAGACCCGCTGGGAGCTCGTCGTCTCCGGCGCCCTTCTCGGCATCGGTTTTGGCGGTGCGTGGCCGGCGTTCTCGAGCTTCGTCCTGTCTCACACCGATCCCGAACGAAGGGCGCGGACGTTCGGCAGCATCGTCCTGGCGTTCGACATCGGAATCGGGTCGGGCTCGCTCGTCACGGGACTCATCGCCGAGCACTCGACGCTGCGCGTGGCGTTCACCGTCGCCGCCGCGCTGAGCCTGCTGGCCATCCCGATCTTCGTCGTAGCGACGCGGTCCATGCGTGCCGGAAACGGTCCCGGCCGCCATGGCATCGACGTTGCTCCCACCGACGAGCATGGCTGACGAAGACAACAAGGACGAGGTCTCGCGGAAGGTCGTTTACGAGCACGTGAGCTCGACGTCCACGGGCACCAGCGCCACGGCGTGGATCATCATCGGCGTCCTCGCGCTCGCGCTCATCATCTACATCCTGACGCGGATCCTGTAAGCCTCAGAAAAAGGCCGCTTTTTTCACCTTCCGCAGCGCCGAGGTGTCGAGATCGAGCTCCTCGACCGGGATCACGTCCACCGTCCCGAACCGCTTCCGCAATGCCTCGATGAAGGCCGACGCGTTCCCGACGATGACGATGTTCGCGCTGGCGCCCTGCAGCTGCGACGCGGCAAACTTGCGCACCGCTTCCCCGGTCACGCCCTGGACTCCTGGGATGTACGCGCCGATCTCGCTCAGCGGCAGGTCATGCAGCGCCAGGGATGCGACACGCTCGACGATTCCCGCGGTCGTCTCGAGAGCGCGGCCGAATCCACCCACGAGCACCGCCTTGCGTGGCGTGAGCTCCGTCTCGGCAAGCTCCCCGGCGCCGAGGCGATCGAGCTCGTCGATGATGATGCCGGCGACTTCGGCCGCCGATTCATTCTTCGTCTGCGCATACGCGGAGAACGGCCCGGCGTCGCGGCGCAGCTCGAACGTGCTGGTCGCGCCGTAACTCAACCCGCGTTTGATCCGGATCTCCTGGTTCAGGCGCGCCGAGTAACCGCCGCCGAGCACGGAGTTGGCGACCAGCGACGGGTAGTACCGCGGATCGACCCGCCGAAGGCCTCGGCGCGTCACGAGGACCGCGGCCTGCCCCGCATCGGGCATGTCGACCACGATCACGCGCGGCTTCGAGTCCGTCACCTTCGCGTCACCTTCAGACCTTGTGACCTTCACCGGCGCGCTCTTCCACTTTCCGAAAAGCTTCTCCGCCGCTGCGAACGCCACTTCCGGCTTCACATCGCCGGCGAGAATCAGCACGGCGTTGTTCGGGCGGTAGTGGCGCTTGTGGAAAGCTACGATCTGTTCACGGGTGATCTGCGCCAGAGAATCGGGGGTACCGGTCGTCGCGTGACCGTACGGACGATCTTCGAAGACCACGCGCGCGGCGACGTAACGTGCGATCGACAGCGGATCCTGTAACGCGACGCGGACCGCGTCGATGGACTGCTCGCGCAGTCGCTCCACTTCATCCGTCTTGAAGACAGGGTTCCGCGCCACGTCCGCGACGAAGCTCAGGGCCTGTTCCAGGCGCGACGACATCACGCTGACGTTCACATATGAGGTGTCCCAGGCCGCGTTGGAGTTGAGCGTCGCGCCGAGGGCTTCGATGCCGCGTGCGATCTGTTCGGCGCCGCGTGTCGTCGTGCCCTGCGTCAGAAGATTGGCGGTGATGCCGGCCAGCCCGGCGAGATTCGCCGGATCCGCCTCGCTGCCCGTCCGCACCATGAGCCGCGCCGAGACCAGAGGGATGTCGTGCTTCGGAACTACGATCACCCGCATCCCGTTGCCGAGTGTCTTCTCCGCCGGACTGGGAAGGTTCGCGGCGCGTGGAGGCGCCGGAGGTGGAGGCGTCGCCTGCTGCGCAACCGCCATGTTCGCCATGAGGAGAATCCCGCCCATCACCGCCGCGCGGCGCATCACTCGCCTCCCTCTTTCTTCTCATCAGCAGCAACGTACGAGAGCACTACGGGTTTCTGATCGCGCGTGTACGTGCGCGCCACGCGCTGAACGTCCGCCGCGGTCACACCCTGCAGCCTGGCCAGGCCGCGATTCACTTCAGCCGGGCCGCCGCCGAGGATGATGGCTTCGCCGAGAGCGAAGGCTTTGCCGCTGTTGGTCTCGCGTTCGCGAAGAGCGTCGGTGACGAGGAGATTCTTCGCCTTCTCCAGCTCCGCCGCCGGCACGGGCGCGTCCTGCAGCTTCTTCAACTCGGCCCGGAGAGCCTTCTCTCCCTGCTCGGGTGTGTTGCCGCTGCCCATGATGCTGAGCACCGCGAAGAATCCGAGGTCCTGCATGAGCTCGGCGGACGCGTCGATCTCCTGCGCGATCGCATCTTTGTAAACGAGCGCCTGATAGAGGCGCGACGACTCGCCTCGCCCCAGAATCGCAGCGAGGATCTGCAGCGCCGGTGCATCGGCGTGCGAGGCCGCCGGCGCCAGCCACGTCATCGCCACCGCCGGTAGCGGGACGTTGGGAACCTTCTCCACGGCGCGCCGCTCCCCTTTCCGGACCGGCTCCTCGACATTGACGCGGGGGATCTTCGTCTCCGGCTTCGCAATCTTCGCGAAATACTGGTCGACCCATTTCGTGAGCTGCGCCTGCTCGAAATCGCCTACGACGATGAGCACAGCGTTGTCGGGGCGGTAGAAAGTCGAATGAAACCGGCGCACGTCGTCGATCGTCGACGCATCGAGATCCTCGAGTGACCCGATACCGGGCCGGCGGTAGGGATGCTTCTCGAACGAGTTCCGCACGATCGCGTAGAAGAGTCGCCCATACGGGGGCGTGAGAACACTCGATCGGAACTCTTCCTTGACCACGTCGCGTTCGGATTTGAAATTCGTGTCGTCGACATTGAGCGACCCCATCCGTTCCGCTTCTGCCCACAGCAGGGTCTCGAGATAGTTCGACGGAACGACCTCGTAGTAGGGCGTCGAGTCATCGAACGTCGTCGCGTTGTTCCATCCGCCCACATCTTCGGTCAGGCGGTCGAGCATCTCCGAAGGCATGTTCTTCGTGCTCTTGAACATCATGTGCTCGAAGAGATGCGCGAACCCGCTGCGACCTTCGGGATCGTCCTTCGATCCGACGCGATACCAGACCTGAATCGCCACCGTCGGCGTCGCATGATCCTCGACGCTGTAGACCTCGAGCCCGTTCGGCAGCACGCGATGTTTGTAGTCAATGGTCGGAAACGTCGCCCCGGAGAGCGCCGTGGCGAGGAATACCGGAAGAAGCGCGAGAAGTCGCATGGAGGGAAGGATAAGGGAGGACTGGAGTTTTTGACGGACCCTCACCGAGAGTTTGCCATTCGGATTTTGGATTTTGGATTGAAGAAATCCAAAATCCAAAATCCAAAATCTCCCCCGCCCGCCCCTACTCGTACCTCAGCGCCTCGATCGGGTTCAGCTCCGAGGCTCGGTTCGCGGGGTAAATGCCCGAGACCAGGCCGACGGTCATCGCTACGCCCGTGGAGAGCACGAGGGACGAGATCGTGATCACCGTCGGCCAGCCGGCGTATGCGGCCACGAGCCGCGCCAGGACGATGCCGATGATGATCCCTGCCAGTCCGCCGATCGAGCTGATCGCGAACGACTCGATCACGAACTGCGCGCGGATGTCGCCGCGGCGCGCACCGATGGCGCGGCGGACGCCGATCTCGCGCGTCCGCTCGAGGACCGAGGCGAGCATGATGTTCATGATGCCGATGCCGCCGACCAGCAGCGAGATGCCGGCGATCGAGCCCATGACGATGTTGAAGATCCGCTGCGTCTGCCGCTGCTGCTCGAGCAGGGCTTCGGGCACGACCACTTCGTAATCGTCGGCGCTCCCGTGCAGGCGGTCGATGAGCGGCTTGATCACCTCGGCCGCGGCCCCGGGCGACACACCTTCCCTGACCGTGACCATGAGCTCGTCGATCGGTGCGTCGAGCGGATCGCGATCGAACTTCCTCATCGCCGTCGACGCCGGAATCCAGATCTCCTCGGCCGAGGTATCGCTGCCGGCCATCGGCTCCGTCGCCAGAATGCCGATCACTTCGAGCCACACGTCGTTGACCTTGAGCTGCCTGCCCATCGCGTCGCCGTAGCCGAAGAGGTTCCGGCGGATCTCCTGGCCGATCACCGCGACCTGCGCGTGCTCGCGCTCGTCGCGGGCATCGAAGAAGCGCCCTTCCGCGAGCTTCACGGTGGCGACGTCACGGTACTGCGACGAGACACCGAAGACCTTTCCCTTCGTCTTGCCGCTGGTGGACATGATCTTGTACGGCTTCACTTCGACCTTTGGCAGCACGCGCTCGACATTGGGGACGGCTTCGCGGATCGCCTCGGCGTCGCGGAGCGAAACGCCGAGCGACTTCTTGCGCAGCTCGGCGCGCTCTTCGGGCTTGACCTGTTTTGCCTTCACGATCACGTTGCGGAGGCCGAGGCGGCCGATGTTCTCCAGAGCCTTCTCCTCGCCTCCGGCACCGATCGACAGCATGGCGATCACCGCGCCGACGCCGAAGATCATGCCGAGCATGGTCAGGGCGGTGCGCATCTTGTGCTTGCCGAGGTTGCGGAGGGCGCCGGTGAGCGATTCGACGTCAACCATCGGCCTTCTCCTCTTCCGCTGCTTCCTCATCTTTCGTCGGGTCCTGCAGGGCGAGCTCGTCGCCGCTGATCAGGCCCCTGGTCACCACCACGCGTCCGGCGGACGAGCTGGAGATTGCGACTTCGACAGGCTCAAAGCGCCCGTTGTTCTTCCGATACACGAGCCTTTTGCCGTCTTTTTCGAAGAGCGCCTGCCGCGGAATCGCGAACGCACTCTTCAGATTCTCGAGCTCGAGCACGGCGCGTACGCGCGCGCCGGGCTTCATCTTCCCCACGTCGGTGCGGTCGAGCGAAACGGTCACCCCGAAGTACTGCACCGGCACTCCGCGGGTGCGGGGCCGCGCGAGCTTGTCGAGGGACGTGATCCTCCCCGCGTACTTCACGCCGGCGTCGGATTCCAGCCACACGGTCGCTTTCTGATCGACCCCCAGCCCCGCGGCGTCGGCCTCGAGGACGAAGACCTCCGCCTTCATCTCCGCGAGCTCGGGGATCTCCGCGAGCGGGCTTCCCGGCCACTGCGTCGAGCCGGCGCGCGGGATCTCTCCGCGCCAGTCGCGCTGAAGGACGAGGATGCCGTCGTAGGGAGCGATGATCTCGAGCGACTTGAGACCGTTCTCGGCGTTTCGAATGCGGAGACCGGCCTTGCGGTCTTCGATGGCGATGAGGTCGAGATCCGTGCGCGAGAGCGTGTCGCGGACCTTCAGCACCTCTTCGGCGTACCGCTTCCGGTCACCGGCCAGATCGGCGTCGACTTCCGACTCGATCCGCTGATACCGCGAGAAAATCTCCGCGTCGTCGAACTTGAACCGCTGCGCCGACTCGAGCTCGTTCTCCGCCTGCCGCGCATCCCGCTTCAGATTCGTCCTCGTCGTCGAGGAGTCGGTGTTCGTCTTGGTGAGGCGGTTCGAGGCGGTGGCCCGCTCTTCGTTGCCGACCAGGAGCTCGTTCTCGAACTCGGTCGGATCGAAGCGGACGATGACGTCGCCCTTGCTGACCACGGCGCCGTCGGTCTCGATCCAGGCGATCTTGAGCGGCCGATTGGCCTGGTTCGGCGTGGACACGGGGGTGGCCTTCACGGCCTTGAGGGTTCCTTCCGCGGTGACCTGGCGCCGGAACGCCGACGACTCGACACGGAACGTCGGGACTTCCGACCGCGCCGGATGCCGCAGCGCCGCGGTGACGCCGATCGCGGTGACGAGAAGGAGAACCGCGGCGATGCTCAAAGCGATCTTGCGCTTCACGATTTCTCCTGCTCCTCTTCCTGTTCTTTCGCGAGCAGAATCCGGTCGCGCGGGGAGAGACCCTCGATCACCTGCACCGATTCCTCATTCTCCTTGCCCAGCTTCACCGGCACGGTCTCCACCGAGAAGGCGCCTCGTCGATAAACCACCGGCCCCTCTTCGGAGATCAAGACCGCGCGGCGCGGAATCGTCAGCGCGTTCCTGATGCGCTGCAGCTCGATCGTTCCCTTGAATCGCATGCCGGGGCGCATCTTCGCCGGGTCGGTCTTGTCGAGCTTGACGTCGACCTGCAGCACCTTGAGCGGGTCGCGCGTGTTCTTCTTCTGCTGCACGGTGGTGCCGGCGCTGGTGATCGTGCCGTAGAAGACGTCGTCGGGATGCGCATCGAGGCGGAACGACACCCGCTGGCCGACTGCAACGCGGCCGGCGTCCACTTCGTCGACTTCACCCTTGCCGAGCATGCGGGTCAGATCGGGGATCTCCATGACGCGCTCCATGCGCCAGCATGTGTCCCCTACCTTCTTCTTCTCGCCGTTGCGCGGGTTCAGGACGTAGATGACCGTTCCGTCGCGGGGGGCCAGCGTGGTCATGGCCCGGATGGAAGCCTGCGAGGTCTCGACGGCGCTCGCCGCCTCCCTCTGCCTGCTCTCCAGCAGCCGGATCTCCGCCTCCGCTGCGCGCTCGAGTGAGCCGAGGCGGGAGCGGATGGCGGCGGTCTCGCGTTTGGCGAGCTCGTAGTCGAGCTCCACCTGCTGCCGTTCCTTCACTCCGACGATGTCCGTCGGAGCGTCGAGCTTCAGCGCGGTCTTGCGCATCCGCGCTTCCGCCTCGGCCAGCTTGAGGCGCTCGTCCTTCGTGCGCAGTGCGAGGTCAGCGCGCTTCTTCTCGATCAGTTTCTGCGCTTCGTCGCGCTCGGCGGTTTTCTCATCGAGGCGCCGCCGGAGCTCCGACGTGTCGAACGACAGCACCGGCTGCCCCTTCTTCACCTCGGCACCTTCCGGCGCCATCATCGCGATCTTGAAGTCCCAGACGTCAGTGAGCTGCGGGGGGCCGAAGCGGTCGGACTCGAATGCTTCCAGGCTGCCAATCACTTCGACACCGCTGACGAGGTCGCCGCGAGCCGGGAGAACCCATTCGCCCTGGCGGTCGGCCGCGAGCTTGTGACGGAACGTCAGGGCCGCGCCGAAAAAGACGATGCCGGCAACGAGAGGAATCAGGACCCGCCACCGCATGAGCCTAGCCATCCGTCCCACCGTCGAAGCGCGCGAGCACCTCTCCCTCTTCGACACCGCTGGTCACGACGCACTCCTGCGCGTTGCAGGAGCCGATGCCGATCTTCACTTTCTTTCCCGACGCCAGCGCGGCGAGAGGTTCCCTGCCCGAGATGTCGAGCGCCGCGCGCGGAGCGATGAGGCTCCCCGGCCGCGATTCGCGATGCACCAGCACGCGCGCGGAAAGACCCGGCCTCATCCGCGTGGAATCGATCGAGTCGAGATTCACGATGACTTTGAACGCCCGGCGCAGCGATTGCCGCGCGCTCTCCTGCGCCACCGCGGAGATGGCGGTGACCTTCCCCCTGAATTCGGATCCGGGATAACCGTCGAGGGTCACCGTGGCCGGCATCCCGACGGCGATGGTGCCGTCGTCGACATCGGGCAGGGCGACCGAGACCTGCAGTGAATCGAGCTCCGGGATCAGCGCCAGCGGGAACCCCACCCACACCGTGTCCCCCGCCTGGAGCTTGCGGCTTTCCCACGGGAGCTCTCGCACGACGACGATGCCCGCGCGAGGCGCGCGCAGGACGAGGTCCTCGATGGCCCGCTCGGAACGGCGGATCTCACGCTGCGCTTTGCCGAGGCGGATCTCGAGGTTCTTGCGGTCGGAGGCGACGGCAAGGCGCTGCGCCGCGAGGACGTCCCGCGCCTTCTCGAACTCCACCATCGCCCGCTGCAGCTCCATCTGACGGTCCGCGTATTCGCGCGCGGAGAGGATGTCCTTCGGGACGTCGGCGTTGATCTTCGCCTTGTCGAGCTCCGACTTCCGCTTCTCGAACTCGAGGGCCTTCTGCTTGAGATCAGCGGCCCACTCCTCGCTCTTCTGCTGCAGCTCCTGCAGAGCCTGCAGCTCGGCCTGACGTTTGGAATCGAGGTTCGCCGTGAACGAGGAGTTGTCGAGCTCCACGACGCGCTCTCCTTCGCGGACGGTCGAGCCGTCCGCGGCCATCCACTTGATCGACGTCTGCCAGTCGGGGAGCGTCGGCACGGTGATCGCGGCGCCACGCGCGGCTTCGAGCTCACCGGTGAGGACGACGTCCTTCGTGAAGGTCCCTTTGCGGACCTTCATCGTCTCATCGTGCTTTTCGCGGTAGCCGGAGAAGCACGATGCCAGCAGTAGCGCAGCGAAGGCGCAGACCGAAGCTCGCATGATCAGCGTGTATACGAAATCTTACGTCGTAGGTTAGACGCCGGTGGAACGGAGTGGTTACGTCATGAATTTCGGGCCCTCTGGGTGCGCCGGCGAGCGCTCTAAGTGAGGAGAGGCGAAATGTTCAATGTTGAATGTTCAATGTTCAATGTTGAAGGGGTTCTTTCAACATTCAACATTCAACATTGAACATTCAACATTGCCTCTCCAAGCCCCTTCAAGCCACGGTGCAGCCCCCTAGGAGGGTCAGACATACAATCCCTTCCATGGACGACCGCTTTTCCCTCCGCCGCGAGGTCGACCGCGGGCCACGCTTCGCGGCGGCGGTCCAGAGCGGGCTGGGCGCCGTGCGGAAGACGATCCCCCCTCAGTATTTCTATGACGAGCTCGGGTCGTCTCTCTTCGGGGCCATCTGCAACCTGCCCGAGTATTACCTCACCAGGTCGGAGGAGGAGATCCTCATCAAACGGGGCGACGAGATCGCCGCCGCCCTCGGACCCGTCGACCGTCTCGTCGAGCTCGGGAGCGGCAGCGCGCGCAAGACACGGCATCTGCTCGACCGGCTGGCGCCGGGCGGCCTCGAGTACGTCCCGATCGACGTCGATGTCGCCCTCCTGCAGCAGGTCGGCCGCGATCTCCTCCATGAATACCGGAAGTTGTCGGTTGCCGCGGCGGTCTGCGATTTCCGGCGGCCGTCGAGAGTGCTCCGCGACATCGTCGAAAAGGGGTCACGGACGGCCGTCCTGTTTCTCGGCTCCACGATCGGCAACCTCGACCGCGGGGAAACGGTAGCGATGCTCCGTGACCTCCGCTCGGTCCTGGCCGCGGGAGACCCTCTCCTGGTGGGCGCGGACCTCCGGAAATCAAAAGCGATCCTCGAGCCGGCCTACAACGACATCCTCGGCGTCACCGCCGCGTTCAACCTCAACCTGCTCCAGAGGATCAACCGGGAGCTGGGCGGCCATTTCGACCTGCGGGCGTTTGCCCACCGCGCCTTCTACGACGAGGAGGCCGGCCGGATCGAGATGCACCTGGTCAGCCTCCGGGACCAGAGCGTCCGGATCGACGATCTGGCCACCGCCATCGACTTCCACGAGGGCGAGACCATCCACACCGAGAACTCGTGGAAGTACGGCGACGACGACATCGAAGCCATGGGACGGGAGAGCGGATTCGACCTGGTGCGCCGCTGGACCGACGCGGCGGGCTGGTTCGGGGAGTTTCTGTTAGTTGCGCAGTGACACAATTTTGGATTTTGGATTTTGGATTTTTATCAATCTAAAATCTAAAATCCAAAATCCAAAATCCACAGTGCGGGCGCCCGAAATGCAATCCTCCCTTTCCGGGTTCTCTCCCTCGCCTTCCGCGTGTATCATTCGCGACCTGTGCCGGGGTAGCTCAGTTGGTTAGAGCACCAGATTGTGGATCTGGGGGTCGTGGGTTCGAGCCCCACCCCTGGTACCAAACGCCTTACGGCGAATGTCGAATGCGCAATGTTGAATGGTGAATGTTGAATGGTTTCAACATTTACCATTCAACATTCACCATTCAACATTCCCGTTCCCCCTCGCAAATGACCAACGTTGAACCCCGCCTCTCCAGGGGCCTGCGCGACCTGCTCCCCGACCAGATGCTGGCGCGGCAGCAGATGATCGACACCATCCGCGGCGTTTACGAGCTCTACGGGTTCGTGCCACTGAACACGCCGGCCATCGAGTTCCTCGACGTCCTCTCCGGAAGCGCCGGCCAGGAGGCGCAGCAATCGATTTTCCGTGTCTCCAACCCCGAAAACGAGGCCCTCGGACTGCGATTCGACCTGACCGTGCCGCTCGCGCGCGTCATCGCGCAGTATCGCGAGCTCCCGCGGCCGTTCCGCCGCTACCAGGTCTCCCCGGTGTGGCGCGCCGACAAGCCGGACAAGGGCCGCTTCCGCGAATTCACCCAGTTCGACCTCGACTCCGTCGGAACGGAGTCCGAGATCGCCGATACCGAGATCATCGCCGGCATGTGCGACACGCTCACCGCGTTGAAGGTCGGCCCGCACCTGGTCCGCTTCTCCAGCCGTTCGATTCTCAACCTTCTGCTGAAGTTTGCGGGGATCGACGAACAGCAGAGCGTCGACGTCTTCCGCGTCCTCGACAAGCTCGACAAGGCCGGCATCGAGAAAGTTCGTCTCGAGCTGATGCAGGGCTACAAGGACGAATCGGGCGACACCATCCGCGGGCTCGGCCTCTCGCAGGAGCAGGTCACCCGGATCGAGCGTTTCCTCAACGTGAAGGCGGACAGCCGCCGCGACGTCGTCACGCGGGTGCGCGATCTCTTCAGCTCCGTCGAGGGATCGAAGGACCTGATCGACGTCGTCGAGCGGATCTCCAATCACCTCTACGCCCTCGGCTATGGCGACGATCGCGTGTCGCTCGATCTCTCCATCGCGCGCGGCCTTGCCTACTACACCGGTCCGGTCTTCGAGGCGATCCTCCTCGACGCGCCGCAGTTCGGATCGGTCTTCGGCGGCGGCCGCTACGACAACCTGGTGATGCGCTTCCTCGGCGAGGCGATCCCGGCGGTCGGCGCCTCGATCGGCGTCGATCGTCTCCTCGCCGCGCTCACCCACCTCGGCAAGACCGGCCAGCAGAGGTCGACCGCGCGGGTGCTCGTCACGAACATGGATCCTGCGCTGGCCGAGGATTACCTGGCGATGACGTGGGAGTTGAGGCGGGCGGGGATTCCGACCGAGTTCTACATCGGAACGGCGAAGGGGCCGGGCAAGCAGCTGAAGTATGCCGATCAGTACGAGATTCCGATCGCCCTGCTTTATGGATCGAACGAGAAGACGCGGGGCATCGTCACCGTCAAGGACATGACCGTCGGGCGCGAGAAGGCGAAGGCGGTGGGCGACCGCAAGGAATGGCTCGCCGCGCGGCCCGGACAGATCGCCGTCCCGCGGGGTGAGCTCGTGCCGGCGATTCAGAGACTGCTCGGCGAGATCGAGAAAGTATGACGGGTCGAACCGTTCACCGCTCCGCGGTGTTCCCCCCGTCGGGGCGGGCGGCATGATCACCCTCGACGGCGAGTCGCTGACGATCGAGCAGCTGGTGGCGATCGCGCGCGACGGCGCGCAGGTTCAGCAGGACCCATCCACAAAGCAGCGCGTCGCGAAGAGTGAAGAGCTCATCGCCCGTGTCGCGAAGAACTATCGCGACGCGTGGGAAAAAGGGACAGCGGCTCCCAGTGAGTACGGCGTCACCACCGGCTTCGGCGAGTTCAAGGACAAGCCGATCGCGCCGGACGATCTCGAACAGCTGCAGCGCAACCTCCTGCTCAGCCACTCCGTCGGCGTTGGCGACAACAGCGATCCGGACGATCTCTCGAATTACTTCCCCGCCGACGTCGTGCGGGCCGCGCTCGCCACGCGCATGAACGCGTTTCTCAAGGGACATTCCGGCGTGCGGCGGAAGCTGATCGACATCGTCGAGGCGATGCTCAATCGCAAAGTCGTGCCGCTCGTGCCGTTGCGGGGATCGGTGGGAGCGAGCGGCGACCTCTGTCCCCTCTCCCATCTCTTCGTCGTCCTGCTCGGTGTCGGCCGTTTCGCGATCGGCAAAGAAATCCGTCCCGCCACCGACCTCCCCTCCATCCTCGGCTTTTCCGCGGAAGAGATGAAGCCGACGTTCAAGGAGGGCCTCGCGCTCGTCAACGGCGCGAATTTTTCGGCGGCGATGCTGGCCCTTGCCGTTCATGACGCCACGGCGCTCGTGGAGACCGCGGACGCGGGCGCGGCGCTGTCGATGGAAGCGCTCTGCGGATGCACCCGCGCCCTCGACGCCAAGGTGCACGAAGAGCGCGGCCACGCGGGGCAGATCGAGAGTGCCGAGCGCATGCGGATGCAGCTCGAGGAGAGCAGGCTCGTCGAGCGCGCCGGCGCGGTCCAGGATGCCTACTCGGTGCGTTGCGCGCCGCAGGTGCACGGGGCGACGCGCGACACGATCCGGTTCGTCCGCACGATCGCCGGGCACGAGATCAACGCCGCCACCGACAATCCGCTCTTCTTTCCCGAGGATGGCGATCCCTTCGATCTGCAGTTTCGCGCGAACTGGCCGGAGTGGTACCACGGCGAGAAACGCCTCGCGTATTCGGCCGGCAACTTCCATGGCCAGCCGCTCGCGCTCGCCGCGGACTTTCTGACCATTGCCGTCGCGGAGCTGGGCAACATTTCGGAGCGGCGCACGGCGATGCTCCTCGACGGCAATCACAACCGTGGATTGCCGCAGAATCTGACGACGAGGCCGGGGGTGAACTCGGGGCTGATGATCGCGCAGTACACCGCGGCGAGCCTCGTCTCCGAGAACAAGGTCCTCTCGCATCCGGCCTCGGTCGATTCGATTCCGACGGGCGCGAACAGCGAAGACCACGTGTCGATGTCGACGCACGCCGCGCGCAAGCTGCGCGATGTCATCGCCAATGTCGAGGCAGTGCTGGCGATCGAGCTGATGTGCGCGGCGCAGGCGGTGGAGTGGCGCGTCGCCTTCGCGTTCGATCCCAATCAGCGCGCGCCGCGGCTCCTCGGCCTCGAGGAAGCGGAGGAGCAGGCCAGGGCCTTCGAGTCGCGCGTGAGCGGGCGGGCGGCGGAGATCGCGCAGTCGCTGGGACGAGGATCGCGCGAGCTGTACCTGCGCATCCGCAAAGTGGCGAGCCCGGTCTTCCGCGACCGGCCGCTGTCGGACGACATCCGATTGCTCCGTGGAGTGGTCTCCAGCACCGTGCGCTGAACAAAATCCGGCCGGACCTTCGACCGCTCCAGCGGCCAGCCAAAAATACCGAGCAATGACCGCGGCACGATTCGGCTCTCTCGACGGATGACGGTGCGACGCGCGGCATTCGTGCGCAACACGTGCAACCGGGCGGCGGGAAGCCGTGCCGCCAGCGCGGGGGCCTGGGTGGTGGAAGCGCCGGGCGAGCGGCGCGCGCACGACTGAGCGAGCGCGGTGGGCGCGCGAGCGAAGTGGTGTGCGCGCCGCTCGCTTCGCGGCCGCCGGGGGGGCGGCGAGCCGCGACGGCATGGCATGGGTGGAACGCGCCGATCGGATCACCGCTGCAGATTCACGACGAACCATGTGAAGCGCGGCCGGGTGGTGGAACGAACGATCAACGATGATTCACGCCGGCCTAATACTCGCGTCATCGCGCGCGGCACCGCACGCGCTGCTCTCGACCTCACGATGACTTCGACGCGGTGCCGTGTCCCGTGCTCGCGCGCATTAGGCCGCGTTTTGCACGACGCACTCGCCGCCACGCGGTCGGGCGGTGGAACGAACAAGTTACGACACGCTGACAATCGCGCCGGGCGGGAGCCGCCGGCGTGGTCGTTGCCCGCACGCACTGTCAGGTACCTTTTCGCGGGCGATGCAACGAACACGACGGCGGCGAGGGCGGGTGGGAGGGCGGCGGGAGTCAGCCCAACATTGAAGTCGCTCATCACGCCAGACGCCTGTCCAGATGACGACCGATCCACCCTATTCACGATGTGAGACGGGCACTGGAGATTTGGAATGGCGTGACCGCACGTTCAGCAAAACCATTATCACGACTCCAACGAACAGCCACTGGAGTGAGGACACGAGAACGTACACACGGGCGCGTCGCCATGAACTGCTTCCCGCGCTTGATTCGACAGACGCTGCCGCAGCCAACGCCGGACGATTTAGAAACCCGACTGTCCGTATCCAAGCGGGCTCCTCGGCGTGCCACGAAGAATCGAGGTTCAACGCACGGTTGGCGATGACTAGCGCCGCTGCTGAACTCCCGGACAGCCGAACTTCGTCGCGAACTGCGGGTACAGATTCGTCCGCGTGTCTAATGGGCGGCCGTGTGGCGACAAACGCACCACACGCGATCAGGTTCAGCAAGAACGGTACAAATGCTGTAAACGTCCAACCGCTGAAGGCTCTACTTCGGGTGCGGGTTGTTCCGGTGTACCCAGTCGTCATTGAAATCCTCTTCTGTCGACGCAACCATTCCCTTGCAGGCCTCGTTGCATTCCCACCAGTATTTGAAGGCTCTAGCTTCAAGTCTCTCGGCCCTCTGGATCGCCCACTTAAACATCACCTTCCAATACCGGACGTGCTTTTCCTCCTCGTACAGAATCTTCGCTAGCGGGATCGTCGGGTGATCGTCGCGAGCCCAAACGTTGAGCTTCAGAGATAGCGAAACCGAAGCTTTGAAGCTGCCGCCGCTGCACCTACAACTGCACCGCATTTTCAAGTCATAGACCGTACAACCACGCGCTGTCCAAACACCAAAGCAATTTCGAGTGACGGTGTCCCAGTCCGCCGCGTGATATTCCGTCGGTGCGAGACTCCATGAGACGAGTCCTAGCGGATCGGCGTTCATCACCGGGTTGTCGAGTGCGTAGGAATACAGATTGATTCCCCCTCCCAATCCTATGGGGTCAGCCGTTGTATAGCGGCCCCAAGATGGCCTGTACCAACGGTGCACGTTGTAGCGTCGATCAGATGCCGGGTCATATTCCTGCCCGGGAAGATCGAGCGGCTGATGCCGCTCGGCACCGACGCGCGTCGCGTAACGCTCGCCGTACGGATCGCGTTCCACACGCCAGACGACGGCGCCAGTGGTATCGGTCTGGAGGATGGGCGCGCCGAGGTGGTCGTTGAAGTAGTATGCGATCTCCCCGCTCGGCACGTTGACCTGCGCCACCGGCTCGCCGTTGAACCACACATACTCGTGCGCGATCCACGGAGTCATGGCCGAGGTGTTCGTTTCGGCCAGCAACTGCAGCTCCGGCGAATAGAACGCATGACGCCGCATCGTCAGCGTCGCGTTCGTTTCCGTGTAACGCGCGGTCACTCCCAGGCTCACCGGTGCTCCTTCCACGGCTTCCGGGCCATTCGAGCCTTCCGAGCCTTCGTCCTCCTCGCCGCGCGGCACTTCCTCACTCACCGCGGGCGCGAGCATCGATCCTCCCGTCGCCGCGGCCTTCCCGCTCCGGTCCCACCACACCTTTCCATCGTACGCGAGGAACTCCATCCCCACGATTGACCGCCCTTCTACCCCGATCACCGCCGCCGGCACTTCCAGCCTCACCCATTCCCCACCCTTCGGCAGCTCGCCGATCCGCACCTGACCCGGCGCGCCGAAAAGGTTCTCACCCCAGTAGACATACGACCACTTCCCCGTGCTGTCGTTGAACGCGAGCATCAGCTCCCGCGGCGGATCACACGGATTGATCAGAACGTACGTGATCAGTTTCTCACCCGCCCCCACCGGCATCGGCGTCGCACACTGAAAATACCGGTCCTGCCGCCCCAGGCTGGCCGGCTGCGTATGCGACTGCGTCCCGCTCGCCTTCTGCGCCGGATCCCATTCCCACGGACCCCACGGGCATGATCCCGCCGGCAGCGCGTCGTCGAACCACACCGTCTCCCCCGCCGGAAGCGCCGGAGCCGGAGCGACCGGCATCACGCACGCGTCCATCCCCGACCGGTCGAACCACAGCCGTCCGTCGAGCACGTTGAAGGCCATCCCCCACACCGGCGTGTTGTTGAGTCCCACCTTGCGCGCCGGCACTTCCAGCCGGGTCCACTTACCCGCCGGCGGCAGAGGGCCCATGTTCCGGCAGGCCGGACTCTCGATCCCGCAATCGAACGGCTTCTCTCCCCAGTACGCCCCGTGCGTCCAGGCCGCGTTGGAATCAACCTCGCGCCACCGCACCATGAACCCCCGCGGAGGATTGCAGGGATCGATCAGCACATACTGCGTGAGCAGATCCGGCGTCCCCAGATACACGTTCGACATGTCGAACCGCCACTGCCGGTTCCCCGTGCCCGGCACCACGGTGCTGCTCTCCGTTCCCGACACTTTCTGATTCGGGTCCCACAACCACGTGTCGAAGTACTGCAACGACGCGTCATTGTCGTCGAGCCAGACCGTCTCGCTGCTGCTGAACCCGTCGGCGTCCGCCACCCAGCTCGCGCAGGGAGAGACGGTCATCCCGGCGCTGCGCGTCGTTCCGTAGGTCGCGGTGATCGTCACAGGCGTGACTGCTGGACGTCAATATAGCACCGCTCCAAGATGCAGCACAAATAGTTAAGGCACACCGCCCGCTCGCCTACTGCACGCCCTGCCTGACCACCGGCTCGCCGTTGACGACCTTGAGCGTGAACGCGACGTCGAAGAACGATTTGAGGCGTTTGCGATCGACCATCACGCGGAGTTCAGTAAACGGTGAGCGCCGAGGCGCAGGGAGCGCATCAGACCAAGTGGAGACGCGGGCGATCTCGCCCGCCAGGGAGAAAGACCGAACCGAGGCGCGGGGATCGCCCGCGGCTCCACTCCTCACATCGGCAGCCAGTACGACACCTTCACCAGGAAGACGTCGTGGGAGGGGGCGCCGGGGATGGCGCGCAGGTCGCGCCCCAGGCGGAAGTCGCCGATGGGCTCTTCGGTGGCGCGGTTCTCGTTCCAGGCGAGGTACAGGGCCGAGCCGGGACGGAACTCCCAGCGCACGACCGCGCTTCCGCGCACGCTGCGGAAGTTGAAGTCGCGCGATTCGCTGTACGTGGACGGCACGTAGTCGTGCGAACGGGGAGCGGCCAGCTCATGGAAGTCGTGGTAGTCGCCCGCGGAGATGAACGGCTGGATGTAGACCTGCAATGAGAGCGCAGGCGTAAGCGTCCAGTCCGCACGGGCACCGATCTCGAAGGATCTCTGCTCGAGCTCCGCGAAGACATAGCGGTCGCCGACGCGCGCGACGTACTGCGAGTATTCGTGCACGCGGCTGAACTCCGGCTCGATCTCGAGCCGGAGATTGGACGAAGGTCTGGCCGAGATCTCCAGTTCGAAGTTCCTCTCATACGAACCGTCGCGGCTCTTCGAGAATCGAGCCCCCAGCTCGTAGACGACCTTCTTCCTCTCGTCGGTCTCGAAGCCGGCCTCCGACTGCCAAGCGGCCCGGCGCCGGACGACGGGGCCGCCGCGGGTGAGGCGATCGTCGAACGATGCCGGCAGAACGAACAGCGCGGCGCGCGGACGGAGATAGTTGCTGGTGATCACGAACCAGTCGGCGAATACCCCCTTCTCGACCGTGTCGCCGTCGAAATTGCGGTTCTGCCACGTCCCGAACCGCACGTTGCGCTCACGTGTGCGTCTGGTCGGAGTCTGATCGCTGTACCTCATCACCGCGCTTCCCGAGATGATGTCGGTGCGCTGCATGAATCCGATGTCGTTGGTCTCGAACCCGGGCGAATAGGCCTGAACCTGCACGATCGGCCGCCAGACGCCGGTCGCCTTCGAGATCTGCGCTCGCCCTCCCCATCCGCTGAGCGAAGTCCGCGATGGATCGAATTCCACGTGCGAGGCGTCGGGCCGAGCGTAGTAGCGCGCCGGAGAGAGCTGCGCGGCCGTGATCTGGTCTTCGTCGCCGCTGATCCGCGATCCGGTGAGCGAACCCTCGAGAATCCACGACTTCTCGCGGAAGCTCACATAGCCGTCGACACCCGCCGTGGCGGCCGATCGCCGCTCCCGGCTGTTGACCGACGTCGCCATGAACCCGACGCGCGCGCCGTCACCGATCTCCTTCGTGCCGCGCGACACGAAGTAGTTCGTTCCGTCTGATGCGTCGGTGAGCGCATCGAGCACCCCGATCGACCACCCTCCCGGAAGCTTGCCGGTCAGCTTCGACGCGGCGTAGATCCGGGCGTCGCCCCCGCCGGCGTCACGGCCGATCCGTCGTGAATAGAAGTTGTCCGGCGCGCGGATGAAGCCGAAGCGGGCCGGCGCGGGCGTGTCCCCGAAGCGGAAGTTGCTCACGCCTTCCGTGAAAAACGGCCGCTTCTCGGGATAGAACGTTTCGAACTGGCCGAGGTTGACGACGGCGGGATCGACTTCGACCTGGCCGAAGTCGGGGTTGATCGTGCCGGTCAGCGTGATGGTCGGCGTCAGCGCATACTTCAGATCGAGTCCGCCTTCGGCACGCGTTTCGGAACGGTCGACCGGTCCGTCGAATCCGGAGCGGAAGTCCGACCGCGCCACCGTATACGGCACCAGCTCCAGCGGCCGTCCCCGCCGGATCCCTTCGATGCCGACGATGTCGGCGAAGTGCGACACGAACCCGGTCTGCCCTTTCGGCGTGTTGACGATGCGCACGATCTCGTTCTTGCGGACGATGCGGCGGGTGATGTTGACGCCCCATACGTGGACATCTTTGTCGGGAAAGCGGAGCTGCGAATACGGAACGCGCACCTCGGCGGCCCAGCCGTCCGGAACGATGCGCGCGGCTGACTGCCATACGCCATCCCAGCTGTCCTCCTCCCCGATGTCGTTGTAGAGAACCGTATCCACCTGGACGTTGACCGGATTGACGATGAAACAGTTGCCGGAAAGGCGATCGAGCTGCGGATCGATGTTGATCGCCAGAAAGTCGCTCTGCGTGAAGCTGTCGCGCCGCGCCAGCTGGGCTGCCGGCGGCTGCGTGTCGGCCATCTTCGCGCCGAAGTAGATGGCCTCGTCGTCGTAGACGATACGAACGCTCGTGAGGAGCGTGCCGGGCATCGTGTCTTCGGGGTCCTGCTGCGTGAAGTCGGTGAACTCCGGCGCGTTCTGCCACGCTGGGTCCGAGAGATCACCGTCCACAGCGGGCGGTGTGACGGCGCGGACGGCACGCAGGGTCGGCCGCTCCGGCCAGTTCGCGGCGTGCAGAGCGGGAGGGAGGAGGAAGACTGCGATGAGCAGGGCGCGTAACCGCATGATGAGCGGCGAATGGTCGCATGATTTCGGGCGAATCGGGAGGCGTTCACCGCGGAGACATAGAGAACGCGGACGGACGCAGAGCGTTTTAGCCCTGTCGTTCTCTCCGCGTCCCTCTGCGTTCTCCGCGCCTCCGCGGTGAAAGGTCGCCCCTCACGCCCAGGTCGGCATCCTGCCGCGCAGCCCTTCGCTCTTTCGGCGCTCGGATCTCAGCCGCACGATCCGGACGCTCCCCCACTACTTCCAGGCGCCCGTGACCCGCGCAAACTGTGCCGTGTCCGCGTATTGCTGAAACCGGACGATCTTGCCGTCGCGCAAGCGCCACACGTGTACGAACTGAGCGTCGAGAGGTTGTTTTGTGGTCTTGTTAACTGCGCTGTACCGCCCCAGAGCCACGACCGTGTCGCCGCCGTCGACGATCTCCTGGACATTGACCCGGAACTCCTGCCAGTCCTGACCGATCCTCATGAACACACCTTCCAGGACGGCCTGAGGACCACGATACGGATTCCGGTCGGCGTAATTGATGTTCTCGGCTTCCATCCAGACGATCTCCGGATCAAAGCTCCCGAGCACGGCCGGAACGTCGCCACGTGCGAACGCATCGTAGAGTGACCGGACCTGCCGGCTCCCGGCGCCAGGTTCACTGACGCTCTGAACCGCGGTCGTACAACTCATCAACAGAAGCAAGGCAAGCAACAGCTGAGCACGCGTCCGCATGAATTCGATCCTCCAGCTCTATTTTGGGTGAACGATACCATCGGGCGGGGCGCCGCGGGCGGTTACTTGCCGGCGGCGCGGCGGCGGACCGGATCGGATGCGACGGTTCGCACCGTGCCGCGACCGCCGGTGGCTTTGGTGAACGCCTCTTCGAAGCGGAGCCTGTACCGCGGGTCGAGCTGTTCAGCCGACAGGGACTCGCCCTCACGCTCGAGCACCACGAAGAGCGCGCGGAAGTTCTTCTGGCTCGTTTCGAACGACGGGTTACGGTGACCCATCGCGTTGATCACCTGTTCGATTCCCACTTCGACGCGCGACCCGGTCACGGTGAAGTTCGGCGGCGGGTAGTACTCGAGCCCCAGCGCCGGGTTCGTATCGCGGATGTACCACCACCCCGGCACTTCCTCCGCCTTCGCGAGACCCATCAGGTAGAGCTCGTGCCATGCGAAGCTCGACGACCAGTCGCCGGGCATCGGCGAACGGTAGGTCCCATTCCTCAGATCCGTGAACGTCGCGCCACCCATGACCGAGGAATCGGTGCCGGTGCGCAGGTTGAACGCGGCGGGCGTGTGGACGAACTGCGCGGGATGGTTGCCGAGCGGATTCAGGCTGCGGCGCTTCTGACCCGCTTCGAGAATGTCGAAGTAGTAAAGCCAGCGATGCCCGAATTCGTGCAGCAGGATCTGGGTATCGAAGTTTCCGAACGACCCCAGGCGGTTCATGTTGACCAGCGTCGGCGTCCGCGGCTGGCTCTTCGATGAATGCGCCGACACGCCATCGGCGCCTGGATTCGCGTACAGCGCGAACGCGCCATACTGCTGATAGATGAGGTCACTGAGGAACGGCGTGTAGACGAAGACCGCGTCAACGCTGTCGTCGGTATAGCCGCGATCTTTCTTCAGCCTCTCCCACACTCCCACCACGTTCACCCTGGGCACTCTGAATCCCTCGACGAAAGGCGCCGAGGTCTCGCGGACGGTCAACTCGGAAAAATCGGTCTCGGCACTTCGTACGCTCGCGCCAAGTTCGAGATCGATCTCGACCGAGTCCGCCTGAACGTTCGATCCGGTGTGCAACCAGACCTTTGGCGTGCGTGAGGTGAGCGCCAGCAGGTCTTCGTCGACGAGGAACGTGATGGTCGCGCCGCTTACTGAAGTGCCGGTGTTCTCCAGGTCTCCGACGCGCGGCACGCGATAGATGACGCGTTCCGGATGCAGATAAAGATCGAAACGATTGATGGAGTCTTCGATCGTGAGGCTGTAAAGCTCACCGTTGGCAACGGCCCGGTTGATCTCCGACGCCAGCTCTACTTTCACCTCGAGCATCGTAGTGCTGCCGAGGCGGGAGATGTCGACGCGCTTCACATCGAGGATGCCGCGCGCTCCGCCGGCGATCTCCGGTACGTCACCCACCGGATCGTCCTTGCTCGAGAGCGGCGTCCGCGACATCGCGTCGAGATTGCCGCTCCTGAGGACGACCGCGCCCCAGGCCACGCGTTGCAGTTTCCTGTATGAGTAGCGGATGTCTCCGTTGCTGAAGAGCACCGCCTGCATGTCGTAATCGACCGTGCCCGGTGACTGCATGCGCCAGGTGATCGTCACCGCCGACGCGCTTTGCTTGACGTAGACGTCGGGCTGCCCCGTCGGCGAATGGACATGATCGAACAGCGGCGAGATCAGCGGCTCAGTCGCCGTCAGCATCTCGAATGCAGTGAACGGGTGAACGGGCAGCGTGGGGCGATCGGTAAAATGGATTCCGCGCGAGCGCGAGAGCATCAACTCCGAATGACGGCTCGTCCCGAACGGAAATTCGAAACCAGTCAGATCGAGCGTCTTCGTCGATTCACCGCGGCCGAACGAGTGGAAGAGAGTGCCGATCGCCGTGTCGTACACGAGATCCTCGTGACGGACGGCGAAGGCGGTGTCGCTCTTCCTCGAGAACAGAAAGGACGTTCCCTGCAGGTCCGCGGGATCGTCGAACGGGGCCGTGATGCCATCCGCGGGCACGACGAGAAAATCATTGACCACACGCGTGGAGTGGCTGCTCAATGCGCGGACCGGCCCTCTCGCCTCGACGAAGCGCGCCAGCTCACGCGCCGCGCGGTCGTTCTCGATCGTCGTCCCACACGTCACCTCGTCCGCGGCAGCGGCCGCGGCGAAGAGCAGGGTAACGACGAAAACTGCCGATCTCATGACCAGCGCCAATGCGGAGCAAAACCCTTTCCATTCCCGTGGAGCCTGACAGGGGAGCTCGTCCGCGTGAAGGCGGGCGGGATCGCCCGCCGGTCCTGGGCTTCACCCCGGATCTGACGGCGGGCGGGATCGCCCGCTTCTCCACTTTTTCCCCGACCCGACGCGGGCGAGGTCGCCCGCGCTCCACTTTTTACTCCAAGCGGGCGAAGGCCTGTGTGACCCGCTTCACATCGGCGTCATCGTTATAGAAATGTGGCGAAAAACGGAGCATCCCCTCTCTGGGGGAGCAGATGATCCCCAGCTCCTCCAGATGACGGTGAACCTTCAGTAACGTAAGGGTTTCCGTCCGCCGCGGGATCGCGCCGACGATGCCGCTGCGGATGGGCCTCGGCGAGCCGATGGCCAGACCCGCCCCTTCCAGCTCCTCCGCCAGCACCCCTGCGATCCGTATCACCTCGGCCGCTATGGTCTCGATTCCGATCTCGAGGACGAGATCCAGCGCCGCGCGGAGCCCATAGATTCCGTTCGTGTTCAGCGAGCCCGCTTCAAAGCGCCGCGCATCGGGGAGCAGGTCCGTGGAGGCATCGAGAAACTTCCCCCGCCGCTCGATGTTCGTCCAGCCATATTCGATGACGCGCAGTTTCTGGCGATGCTCGTGTGCGACATAGAAGATCGCGGCGCCTTCCGGTGCGCACAGCCACTTGTGGCCGTCCGCGGCGAGGAACGAGATGCGCGCGCGGCGGACGTCGATCGGGATCGCGCCGACGCTCTGGATCGCATCGACGCAAAAGAGGATGCCCCGGCGGTCGCAGATCTCGCCGATGGCCTCCAGATCGGGAGCAAAGCCGTTGTGAAAGGCGACGGAGGAGACGGCCACGACGCGCGTCCGGGAGTCGAGGAGGCGCTCGACGTCGGACGGTTCGTAGGCTCCGTTGCGGCTCTCCACGACGCGGCACTCCACTCCCCGGCGTTCCAGATTCTTCCAGGGCGTGTAGTTCGACGGGAACTCGAGATCCGTCGTCACCACGTTGTCGCCCCGCTCCCACTCCAGCCCCTCGGCCACGAAGGAGATGCCTTCGGAGGTGTTCTTGAGGATCGCGATCTCGTCGGGAGCGGCGCCGATGAGGCGTCCGGCGGCCGCGCGGAGCAGCTCGTACTCGGCGTACCAGTCTTTCCAGTGCGTGGCGCCGAATTCGCGCTGGTCCACGGCGTGCCGCCGCATGGCGTCGAACGCGCGCGTGGAGAGCGGGCCCACGGCGGCGTGGTTGAGATATGTGATGTTCTTCGTGACCGGGAACAGCTCGCGCCAGGTGGCCTTAGTAGTTTCGGAGATCATCGAGATAGGCCTGAAAGGATCGCTTCATCTCGGCGAGAGAGTCGCCGCCGAACTTCTTCCGCATCGCTCCGGCGAGCACGATGGCCAGCATCGCTTCACACACGACGCCGCAAGCGGGAACGGCGGTGACGTCGCTCCGTTCCCATTGCGAACGGTGCGGCTCTCGCGTTTCGATGTCGACCGAGGGGATTCCCTTGCGGGTCGTGCTGATCGGCTTCATGAAGGCGCGAACGACAACATGTTGACCATTCGTCACGCCGCCTTCCAGCCCGCCGGCGCGGTTCGTGTCGCGGCGGTATCCATCCTGGAAGCGGATCGCGTCGTGGACTTCGGATCCGGATTTCCTCGCCGCGGCGATCCCGTCGCCGATGGACACCGCCTTCACCGCGTGAACGGACAGGATGGCCTGGCCGATCTGGCCGTCGAGCTTCTCGTTCCACTGCACGTACGAACCGAGGCCGACGGGAACATTCGAAGCGGCGATCACGATCGCGCCACCGAGCGTCTCGCCGGCCTCTTTCGCCGCATCGATCGCGGCGAGCATCGCCGCTTCGTCGGTCTTGCGGATGGCGCGGACCGGTGAGTCGTCCGGGATGTCCAGCTCATCCCAGCCGGGCGTGTACTCCGCATCGCCGGCTGCACCGATCGAGAGTACGCCGGATCGGATCTCGATCCCGAACTGGAGCAGCAGCTCTTTGGCGATGGCGCCCGCGGCCACACGGCTCGCGGTCTCGCGCGCCGAGGCGCGCTCGAGGACGTCGCGGAGATCGCGGCGCCCGTACTTCATCCCGCCGGCGAGATCGACGTGCCCCGGCCGCGGCGCATGGACCCTCCGCTTCTTCGCGTCAGCCTCTTCGATCTCCCACGGATCCATCGCACCGCGCCAGTTGTCGAAGTCGGCATTGCGGATGGTGATGGCGATCGGCGATCCGAGCGTCTCTCCCCCTCTGATGCCAGCCGTGATCTCCGCCTCGTCGCGCTCGATCTTCATCCGCCCGCCACGGCCATAGCCATGCTGGCGCCTCATCAGGTCGCGATCGATGTTCGTTCTGTCGAGGCGTACCCCCGCCGGCATGCCGGTGACGATGACAGTGAGCTGCGGACCGTGAGATTCGCCGGCGGTGAGGAAATTCATTGGGAACGCATCTCGATCAGTTGACGGTCGCCTCGATGAATCCCGAGCGAAGCTTCAGCTTCATGAATCCCGAGCGAAGCGAGGGATCTCCGGTACCAACTCGGCAGGATGTGGCCCAGAGAGCCCCGCACATAGGCCACTTCTCCGCGGTGCTTCCGGAGATCCCTCGCTACGCTCGGGATGCAGCTTGGGCTTCGCTCGGGATGCTGCTTGCGCACTAACGCACCTCCAGAAATCCGATGAACTTCCGGCTGAGATCATCCCAGTTCGGATTGATCGATTGAATGAGCGCTACCTTCTTTGGTCGCGACCACGCTTTGATCTGCCGCTCCCGTTTCATCGCTACGGACATGTTGGACGCGACTTCGTACCATACCAGACGCGTGAATCGGTATCGGTGCGTAAAGGCGGAGTGGCGGTTCTTGTGTTGAAGGACGCGCTGCATGATCTCGTTCGTTGCCCCCACGTATAGCGTGTGGCTCTTGTTGCTCATGATGTAAACGAACGCGCCTCGCACCGGGGTACTTTATCTGCGCCGCCGGTCGCTGGGCTACCTCCGCTCGGTGGTACCGGAGATCCCTCGCTGCGCTCGGGATGCTGGTTGTGGTGCTGCCACGCCTCTGGTTGTTGAGAGGAGCACTGCTCCGACCAGCACCAACAAGCCCGATATCAACTGCGCCACCGTGAACGCCCCCAGGAACCGGTCGTCCTTTGCCCGGACGATCTCGACCAGGAACCGTTCGATGCCCAGCAGGATCAGGAACAGGCCGAAGACGCGGCCCTTCGCGTGCGCGCGAGCGTTCATCCGCGACAGCACGAAGAACATCACCAGCGCGGCGAATGTCTCGTACAGCTGGGTGGGATGCACGCGCAGGACCGCGTCGCCCGGGATCGACGGATCGACGTTCACGCCGAAGTCGCGCAGCGAGCGTGCGGTCGTCGGCGGCGCCCCTTTGGGGAAGGCGATGCCGAACCAGGCATCGGTGGGACGGCCGTAGTCGTCGCCGACGAGGAAGCAACCGATCCGTCCCAGGGCGTAGCCGATGGACAGGCCCGGCGCGACGCAGTCGGCGGCGACCCAGAAATCGACCTTGCGGCGATACAGCACCCAGGACACGGCGGCCGCGCCGCCGATCAGACCGCCGTACCAGACCAGTCCTGCCCGATCGAAGAGCAGACGCCAGTCCTGAAAGAGAATCGCGTAATAGATCTTTGCGCCGAGGATGCCCCCGAGGGCGCCGGCGACGACGACGGATGACGCGACGTCGTCGTCGATCCCGTAACGCCGCAGCTCGCGGGCGAGCACCCACCCGCCGACGATGAAGGCCAGAAACATCATCACACCGAATGTGGTGATCTCGAACGCGCCGATTTTGATGAGAGTCGGATACATGCGGGGCGGAGGATACCCCGATCAGACCGGCCGCGCTTCGAGGCTGGCCTTCTGGTCCGAAATGAACTGGAAGACGTCCACCTTGCCGCGCGAGTCGAGGTGCTGGCTGACCTCGAAAAGCTGCACCGAGAGCAGCGTGTTGAGCCCTTCGTCGAGGACCGACTTCCGTTTCTCGAACGGCAGCTCCGAGATGTTGGCGATGAGCATGTTCTCGTCGAACCGTCCGAACTGGTCGAAGAAGACACCGGCCCAGAGCGAGTGCTCATCAGTCTCGGCGTTCTGCAGCACGGTCATGAAGATGTCGCGGGCGCTCTCCTCGCCAACGGAAGTCTGCAGGGCGTCGAAGAGGCGTCCGAACATGTCGTTGTACGTCGAGATGACCTTGAGCAGTTCCGGCGAATCTTCGACGTCGAGGAACACGGGCCGCGGTCCTTCGTCGGCCTTCTCGATGTCGACGAGTCGCGCGGAGAGCAGCTGAAAGAGGATGCGCGTGACCTCGAACTCGGTGAGGTCGGACTTGCCGATCAGCTCTCGCACCGTCAGGGTCCCGGTGATGTTGTTGTAAACCTCGATCTCCGGCTCGCTCATGTCGAGCTCGGCGAAGTCCGGCTGTACGCCGGGGAGGCGGCTGACGATCATCTCCAGCGAGGGAATGCGCTCCTGGATCCGCGCCGACTCGTCGAGGCGGCGGATCCCTTCCATGATCACGCTCGAGGTGTTGAGCTGGAGGACGATGCGCTCGCCGATGGTGTCGTCTTCGCGCTCGTAAAAGGCGAACGACCCTTCTTTCCAGGCGAAGAGCGAGTAGATGATCTCGAGGACCTGGTTCTTGACGCCCCACCAGAGGTCCTTCGGCGAGATCGCGCCCATCTGGACGAGGATCTTGCCGTGTCGGGTGGTGGGGGTGACCTTGCGGCGCGATTCGTCGTACTGCTCGGGGGTGATCTTGCCGTTGCGCAGCAGGAACTTGCCGAGGGTGTGGTCGATGGAGTTGGAATGGGCGAAGACGATGTCGCCTTCCTTCCACAGAAGGGAGCGCTCCATGTCGCCCTTCTGGATGGCGAGCCTCCCCGACCGGCGGATCATAGAGACGAAGCTCAGCACATCCGGAAGCTGGATGCGCGAGAGATCGCCCTGCAGGATGGGAGTCTCAGCCATTGGAACCGCCCGAATGGTACTAGAGGTTGCCATTGGACGGCAGGTGGCGGAGAACACGCGTCAGCGGTGCGTGAGGGATTCGCAAAAAAGTTGGGGGCAGTGGAGCCGCGGGCGATCTCGCCCGCCGGATCGGCCCTCGCGGGCGAGGTCGCCCGCGCTCCTCCAGGCGTCGCTCGAACATGCACCCCGCGGGCGGGATCGCCCGCGGCTCCACGCGATTCGTCCAAACGGTTAACGGTTAACGGTCAACGGTCAACGAACCGCGCAGCGAGGCACGACTTCCTTCAATACCTCGATCGCGGACGTGATCTCCGGAGCGGTCGTGAACCTCGACAGCGAGAACCGCACGGTGCTCTTCGCCTCCTCCGGCGTGAGGCCCATGGCCAGGAGGATGGGGCTCGGCTCGACCCTTCCCGACGAACAGGCGGAACCCGTCGACACGGCCACACCCTTGAGGTCGAGGGCGATGACCAGACCTTCCCCGTCGATTCCGCGAAAAGTGATGTTCGACGTATTCGGGAGCCGGGGGACGTCCGCGCCATTGACGGTGATCTCGATGAGATTCGCCATCTCCGATTCGAGGCGGTCGCGCAACGCTGCCGCGCCGTCGCGCCAGGAGCCGTCGGCCGCGAGCTTCGCCGCCACGCCGAAGGCCGCCGCGAGCGGAACGTTTTCCGTTCCGGGGCGGCGCCGCCGCTCCTGCGCTCCGCCGAACATGTGCGTCGACATCGCCACCCCGCGCCGGACATACAGCGCGCCGATGCCTTTCGGGGCGTGCATCTTGTGCGCGGAGAGCGATAGCGTGTCGCAGCCCAGCGATTCAACGGAGAACGCGACCTTCCCCGCCGCCTGCACGGCGTCGCAATGCAAATGAATCCCCCGCTCCCGGCACACCCTCCCCACCTCGGCCACCGGCTGCAGGACCCCGGTCTCGTTGTTCGCGAGCATCATCGCGACGAGCCTCGTGTCAGGCCGCAGCGCTTCCACAATTCTGCCGGCGTCCACGCGGCCGCTGCGGGCGGCCGCGACACGAACGACCTCGTGTCCCAGCCGCTCGAGCTCGGCGACCGGCTCCGCGACGGACGGATGCTCGATCTGCGTTGTGACAATGTGATGACGACCGGCCGCGGCAACCGCCCCGAAAATGGCAGCGTTGTTAGACTCGGTCCCGCCGCTGGTAAAGACGATGTCCCGCGAGGCAGCGCCAATGAGGCGCCCGACGCTCTCGCGTGCGTCCTCGATCAACCGCCGGGCGGTCTGGCCTTCCTGATGAATGCTCGAGGCGTTGCCGAAGACATCGCGGAAGTTGACCTCCAGAGATCGAAGGACCTCCGGATGAAGCGGGGTGGTGGCATTGTTGTCGAGATAGATCCGCATGGAGCCAAGATGAAAAGAACGCTGTCGGTAGCCGCGGCGGTCCTCTTCGCCGGAAGCATACTCGCGCAACAGCCTGCCGCGGCGCCTCCCGCCGAGCCGCGGGCCAGCACCAAGGCGGCTCCTCCCGATCCCGGCGTACGCAAACTCTCGCGCCGGGAGCGCAAAGACCGGATCGCAAAGCTCCCCGAGCAGCACCGGCAATTCCTCGAGGACGTCGAGCCGATCCTCCAGGACACCGAGCGCGACACCTTCCTGCTTCTCGAGACGGACGCGCAGCGCGACGTCTACATCGCCGAATTCTGGCGCCGCCGGGACGCCATGCGCGGCATCACCAACTCGGCCTTCAAGGACGCGTACTACGCGCGCCTCGAAGAAGCCAAAGACCGCTACAAGCAGGCCTCCTCCGATCGCGCCCGCATGTACCTGATTCACGGCGAGCCGATGGGCCTGATCAAAGAGGACTGCAGCCGCCTTCTCCAGCCGCTGGAGATCTGGATCTACAACCACATCCCCGGCCTGGGAAGCCGCGTGCGCTTCCTCTTCTACATGCCTCGCCACGGGTCGGACTACAGACTGTGGCGCCCGATGGGCGATGCGAAGACCGACCTCGCCGAGCTGATCTCGCAGGAGGCGATGGGTGGCGCCGTCACGTCGGATGACGCGGTGCGCCGCGCGTTCTTCGAAAGCGCGGGACGCACCGGCGGCACCTTCCTCAGCAAGATCGAATGGGAGTGCACCAACGGCGACGAGATCCTCCGCGCGATCCATGCGCAGCAGCAGAACCGCATCGAGCTGCAGGCCGTGTTCGATCCGCCGAAGGTCGACGAAGAGGATGTGCGCAGCATCCTCCGTTCGCTCGTCCTCGCCAATCCGAACGCGCCGAAGCTCGCAGCCGAGTTCAGCGCGCGGTTCCCGGCGAAACAGGGCAGCCGTACCGACGCCGAGCTGACGGTGCTCGTTCCCCGGGCCCAGCTCGGAACGAAGGACGTCGGAGGGGTAGCAATGTACAGCCTCGACGTCACCGGCGAAGTCCTTCGTGACGAGACGCTGTGGGAAAACTATCGCTACCGCTTCGACTTCCCCGCCGAAATCAAGGACGAGAAGCTGCCGCTCATCATCGACCGCTTCCTTCGTCCTGGCGAATACAAGTCGCGCATCAAGATCACCGACGTGAACAGCGGCGCCGAGACGATCCTCGAGCAGGACCTCCTCGTGCCGGAGATCTTCGACACGCCCGAACAGCGCGCCGCCAAAGAAGCGGGCGCGGAAGCGGTCAGCCAGCTCAAGGGCGTGATCGAGTCCGGTGCCACGATGCTTCGGATCGTCCCTCTCAAGGACGAGCTTCTCAGCGGTCTGCAGAAAATCGAGACGATCGCCGTCGGAGAGAAGATCAAGGCGGTCGAGTTCTGGCTCGACGGCAAGAAGATCGCCATCAGACGGCAGCCTCCCTTCACGCTCGACTTCGATTTCGGCGAAGTGCCTCGGCTGCGGCGGATCAAGGCGCTCGCACTCGACGAGAAAGGCAACGTCCTCACCGGGGACGACATCGTCGCCAACACGGGAAACGATCCCTTCCGCGTGCGCATCGTCTCCCCGCGCCAGGGCACGGTGAAGGGACGCACCCGCGTCGAGATGACGGTGAAGGTCCCCGAAGGGAAGGAAGTAGCCGAGGTGCAGCTGTTCCTCAACGAGACGAAGCTGGCCACGCTCTACAACTCCCCGTACGTCCAGACCATCGACGTGCCCGAGACGCCGGGTGTCGGGTACCTGCGTGCCGTTGCGCTTCTGAAAGATGACCCGTCGCCTCCCATCGAAGACGTCGTCATGATCAACACGCCGGCACACATGGAGACGGTCGACGTGCATCTCGTCGAGCTGCCCACCACGGTGCTCATGAACGGCAAGCCGACATCACACCTCACGGAATCGTCGTTCAAGGTCCTCGACGAAGGAAAGCCGGTCAAGATCGCGAAGTTCGAGTACGTGAAGAACCTTCCCCTCTCGATCGGCATGGCCATCGACACGTCGGGATCGATGCAGCCGCGCATGAACGAAGCGCAGAAGGCGGCCGCGCAGTTCTTCCAGAACGTGATGAAGGCCGGCGACAAGGCATTTCTCGTCGGCTTCGACTCACAACCATCGCTGGTGCAGAAGTGGTCGCGCAAAGTTAGCGACGTGCACGCCAGCCTCGCCAAGCTGCGCGCCGAGGAGTACACCGCCCTCTACGACGCCGTCGTCTACTCCCTCTACAACTTCCTCGGCGTCAAGGGACAGCGGGCCCTGGTGGTGCTCACCGACGGACGCGACACGGCCTCGAAGTTCTCGTATGACCAGACCATCGAATACGCGCGGCGCGCCGCCGTGCCGATCTACGTGATCGCGCTCGGGATCCGCACGTCGGAAGTCGACGTGCGATTCAAGATCGGCAGGCTCGCGAGCGAGACCGGCGGCAGCGTCTACTACATCGAGAAGGCCGAGGATCTCCACCGCATCTACGACGACATCCAGAACGAGCTCCGCTCCCAGTACGTCCTCGGCTTCTATCCCCCCGAAGGTGTGAAGTCGGGCAGCAAGTGGCGCGAAGTGACCGTGCAGGTCAGCGAAGGAAAAGCAAAGACGATCCGCGGCTATTACCCGTAGGTGTCATGGGGTCAGGTCTGCAAAAACAACTTTTCTTACAAAATTGGGTGTGCCGCGCGGCACACCCAATTTTGTA
>CALMZP010000027.1 GCA_937870635.1 uncultured Acidobacteriota bacterium
CAGTGGCCCTTCGGGTTCGAGCTTCTCTATTCGTCGAGCAACCGTGAGATGCCGGAGCGCTCCCTGGTGGTGCGGACGCTCTTCCCCGGCGAGCGCGATCGCGGCGCGATGCTTTCCGGGACGGGCTTCAACAAGAAGTTTCATTACCGCGCGGCCATCGTGAACGGCACGGGGACCACGCGGTCGTTCGATTTCAACAGGCGCAAGGACTTCGTGGGGCGCGTCGGTTACTCGTTCGGCCCGGTCGATGCCGGATTGTCGGCCTATCGCGGCGCTGAGCTCGTCTCGCTCGCCGGACTCCCGGCCGGACGGAGCTTCGACAAACAGCGTGAAGGTGTGGATATCCAGTGGAAGACCCCGCTGCCCGGCCTTCGTCTTCGCGGGGAGTACATCAGCGGCGTACAGCCTCCGGCGACAGGTGCGCTGGCGACAGCTGCGCGCGCGGCCGATGTGAGCGGCTGGTACGCATACGCGATCCAGGACGTCGGCAAGCGTCACCAGTTTGTCGTGCGCGCGGATCAGTACGACCCGGATCACGATCGGGCCGGGGATGCCACCCGCACGCTCGGCGGCGCGTACAGTTTCCGCTGGGATGCGAACAGCAAGGTGATGCTCGCCTACGAGCGGCCTGAGCTGCAGCGAAACGACCCCGACGACGACGTCTGGACCCTGCGCTACCAGTTCGCGTTCTGATCGGAAGCAGGCCGCTCGCAAACCGCGGCGTACAATCGCGACGCCGCCCATGCCCAGGACTCCTTTCCGCATCGCTGCGATCGACGTCGGCACGAACTCGATCCACATGATCGTGGTGGAAGCGCAGCGCCATGGTTATCGCGTCATCGACAAGGAAAAGGAAATGGTGCAGCTGGGGCGCGACAGCCTGGAAGGGCGTCCCCTCACGGACGACGCCGTCGCCAGAGGTGTGGCGTCGCTCAGGACGATGGGCGAGATCGCGCGCCGATGGAAGGTTTCGGAGATCGTCGCCGTCGCCACGAGCGCTGTTCGTGAAGCGCCGAACCGCAAGCTGTTTCTCGGCACGGTGAAGCAGGAAGCCGGCATCGACCTGAAGATCATCTCGGGTGAAGAAGAAGCGGACTACATTTATCGCGCGGTCCGCTCCGCGATCGACTTTCATGGCGGCACGGCGCTGTCGATCGACATCGGCGGCGGCAGCGTGGAGCTGATCGTCGGTACGTCGTCCGAGGTCTATTTCACGCGCAGCGAGCCGCTGGGAGCCTTGCGGATGGCTCAGCGTTTCGCGCTGGAATCGTCGGCTTCACCGGAGTCGATCGCCGCGTGCCGCAAGTTCGTGAAAAAGTCGCTGAAGAAAACTCTCGGGGAAGTTGCATCGATCGGGTTCGACTTCAGCGTGGGAACGTCGGGAACCATCGTCACTCTCGCCTCGATCAGTCACGAGACCAGTGACGGGGCGGACGAGATGACCTCCGGCCTCACCTGGCTCAACCGCGGCAAGCTCCACGATCTCATCGAAATCCTCGGGCCGATGACGGTGGAGGATCGCGCGAGCACCTTCGGCTTCGACCCGAAGCGCGCGTCGACGATCGTCGCCGGCGCGATCGTCCTCGAGGCGATCATGGACCGCCTGCACATCAACCAGATCCGCGCATGTGATGCCGCGCTGCGCGAGGGAATCGTCGAGTCGGTTCTCGATCGCATGCGCGAGGTGAAGAAGAGGGATTCGTCCGCCGACGCCGTCCGCCGTTCGTCCGTGATGGCTCTCGCCGAACGGAGCCACGTCGACCTCGCGCACGCGAGCCATGTGGCGCGGCTCGCGCTGCGCATCTTTGATCAGACCCAGGACCTGCATATGCTGCGCACAGGCGAGCGCGAGCTCCTCGAGTATGCGGCGCTGCTGCACGAGGCGGGGATGCACGTCTCCTATCAGAAGCATCACAAGCACTCGTACTACCTGATCAGTCATGCCGGTCTGCGCGGATTCACCGCGGATCAGGTCGGAATCGTCGCGAACGTTGCGCGCTATCACCGGAAGGCGGTACCCAGCGAGGATGACAGCAATTTCTCCGAGCTGCCTCCGCATCAGCGGGAAGTCATCGAAAAGCTGACGGCCATCCTCCGTCTTGCCGATGCGCTCGACCGGAGCAGGCATACGGCGATCCGCGACGTCTCGGTGGCCCTGGACGACGGCGAGATCTCGTTCCGGATGCGGCCGCGCCGGGACGCGGAGGTGGAAATGGACTCTGCGCTGAAGAAGGCGAAGTATTTCGGTAAAGTATTCGGCCGGAAGACCCGTCTGGAACTTGCGAGGTGATGAGTGGTGGAAGGGACGATACCGCAGGAAGACGAAGAAGAAGGACGGCGGGAGCGGTTCGTCGTTCTCCTGCGCCACGGCATGGCCGAGGAGCGGACCGGAGCGAAGGCTGACGAAGACCGCAGCCTGACGCCCGAGGGGCACGCGCGCATGAAGCAGATCGCGCGCGGACTCGAGCGCGCCTTTCCGAAAGCTCAGGTCATCTACGCGAGCCCGCTTCTCCGTGCGGTGCAGACCGCGCTCTGGGTGTCAAAGGGCTATCGGTCGCGAGTGAAAGTGAATACGACCGACTCCCTCATTCCCGGCTCCGATCCGAAGGAGTTCATTGAATTCCTGGCGAGCATCAAGGAGCGGCGGATCATCATCGTCGGGCACGAGCCGAATCTTTCCGACAATCTCATGGAGCTGATCGGTGTCACCGCAGCCCGCCAGTTCGAGCTGAAGAAGGGCGGATGCTACGGAATTCGTATCTACGCCGACGGCCGGGCGCTGCTCGAGTGGCTCCTCTCGCCGCGCATTCTGCGGAAGCTGGCCGAGACGGAGTGAGGCTTTGTCACCCGTCAAGACATGAACGAATAGCCGAATCCGATCCGGTTCCTGATGCGGTCCGGCCCGATCTTCCGGCGCAGACTCTTGAGGCGTGCTTCGATCGCGCTGCGGCTGAGCGGCTTCGTCGGAGTGGAAAGCTCGGTGCGGATTCTTTCGACAGAAACCGATGCAGGTGCGTAACGGATGAGAAGAGAGAGCACGTCGGATTCTCCCTTGGAGAGATAGATCTGCTCGCCGGCCCGGATGATGCGCATCGTGTCCGGATAGATCTTCAGAGTGTGATCCGCGTACGCAGCGCTCTCGCTGAGGCCCTGTGCCGCGCGGCGTGCTACTGCACGGGCCCGGGCGATCAGTTCGCGCATTCCAAGCGTTCTCATCACCGATTCGTCGGCTCCCGCCATGAGTGTCTCCGCGTGAGCGGATGGGTCGTCCGTCAGGGCGATGATCGGAACGTCGGTTCGCAACGCTTCGCATCGCACCCGCCTGCAGAACTCCACCCCGGTACGGCCCGCGTCAATCAGCAGCAGGTCGAACGTTCGCGAGCGGAGAGCTCCCAGCGCTTTGGAGGGAACGTCGAACCATTCGACGAGATACCCCTCAGACTCGAACGCCCGTCCCACTTGGCGCGCAAACGACCGGTCTCTGTCAATGATCGCCATGCTTCGCATAGGACGGGCGCAAGTGTTCGTCCTCGGAGCATCGTCCGGGTGCATCCAATGTGAAGAGCGCGTGCAGTGGAGTGGCGTCCGTGTGAACTAGCTCGCTGCCCCGGCGGTTTCACACAAAGGCCACGACTCTCCACAGATTCTTTACATCAACTTCAATGGCTGGTTGCGTGGGCCGCGTAGAACTCGCGCCATGATTGTGAGGTTCAAATCCGCCCTTGGTTCGTCCGCCATTCTCTTCACCCTGTTTCTGTTCGCGCAGAGCCTGTCTGCTCAGCAGGGCGGCGCTTCCCTGTCGGGCGTCGTCAAGGACAACAGTGGTTCTGCCGTTCCCGGCGTGACGATTACGGTCGTTCGGGCTGGTGAGGGTGCGGCGGCACCGGAGGTCGTCTATACGGGAATGGAGGGCGACTTTCAACTGACTGGCCTCACGCCCGGCTCGTACAGCGTGGAAGCGGTGCTCGACGGGTTTCAGACGCTCAAAAGAGATGTGAAGCTCGTGACAGGTCAGGCAGTCAAGCTCGCCTTCGAGCTCGCTCCCATGTTCGGCGAGACCGTCGAGGTCGTCGCAAAGGCGAGCCAGACCGGCGAGGTGGCGATCCTCGAGACGCGGCGGCAGGCCTCCGTGGTCAGCGACTCCATCTCCGCGGACGAGATCCGGAAGACCCCCGATGCGAGCGCGGCATCCGTCGTCGAGCGGCTCACCGGCGTGACACTCATCGGCGACAAATACGTGTTCGTGCGCGGATTGGGTGAGCGGTACAGCGGAACCACGATGAACGGCGCGACGCTTGCCACCACGGAGACGGATAAGCGCGTCGTTCCTCTCGATCTCTTTCCAGCGAAGCTTCTCGCCGCCGTCAACGTCGTGAAAACCTACACGCCCGATCGTCCGGGAGATTTCGGGAGCGGCGTCGTGGAGATGACGACGACCGACTTTCCGAACTCCGAATCGCTGAAGTTGACGCTCGGAGCCGGATACCAGAGCCAGGCGACGGGGAACGACTTCCGGCTCTACTCCGGCGGCCTCGATCGCTGGGGACGGGGCGGGCAGAGGCTTCCTTCGACGATCCCGGCCGGTTATCTGCAGCGCCGCAGCTCGCTCGTTCCCAGCGGGTACACGCCCGAGGAGCTCGAGACTTTCGGCGAGTCCTTCGCGGGAAACTGGACCGGCGACCGCGCTACCTCGGCGTCCCCGGCCACCGACTTCTCGCTCACCTACGGCAACACCTTCGGTCCCCTCGGCGTAGTTCTTTCCGCTGTGTCCAACCATAAGTACGACGCACAGAAAGAAGAGCTGCGGTTCTTCGGGCTCGATGCCGGTGACATTCTCGTACCGCGCAATGACTACGACATGCGTACGGACCGCGAGAGCGTCAACGTCGGCCTGATCGGCAATTTCTCGCTCCGCATCGATGACTCGAACCGGGTCAGCCTCAACACCCTCCTGACGCGTGACGCAGGCTCGGAATATCGCTTCCAGGAAGGCTTGAACACGAACACGGGTGGATTCATCCAGGCGCACCGCGTTCGATACCAGCTCGAGGAGATCTTCTCCACGCGTTTGCGCGGCGAGCACAATCTGGCCGGTCCGAGGATGGGGAGTCTCGTCGAGTGGAGCCTGGCGCGGTCGCAGGCCAGCAACGACTCAGATCTGCGCGAGACGGTGTATCGGGAGGGAGAGCCCGGCATTTTCGCCATGCAGGTCGGACTGGCGGGGAGCAATTTTTACAATCTCGCCGACTCGATCAATCAGGGTGGTCTTGCTTACACGATTTTCTACGCCAGCGCCGACGGGGGCAACTCCGGCTTGTTCAAGGGCGGCGTCGATCATTTCGAACGCACCCGGGAGTTCGGATCGCGCAGGTTCCGCTTCTCGGTACCGAACCAGAGCATGTTCGATCTTACAAGCGATGCCGGAGAGGTCTTCACGCCGGAGAACATCCGCCCCGATGGCTTCGAGATCCGCGAAGTTACGGGCGTGAACGACGCGTACGACGCGGAGCACACCGTGAACGCGGCCTACGTCATGGCTGACTCGACTTTCGGGAAGTTACGGGTGATCGGCGGAGCCCGCTACGAGAATTCGGACCAGCAGGTGTTGACCTTCAACCCGTTCGACACCGCGGCGCAGGTCGCCTCGGTCAACGAGAGCGCCGTCGTCCTGCCATCGCTGAACGTCGTTTACCAGATCGGGACGCGCACGAATCTGCGCATGGGATACGGGCGTTCGGTCAACCGGCCGGAGTTTCGAGAGCTCAGCCCGTTCGCGTTCGTCGAAGTGACGGGCGGGCGCTCGGTGGCCGGCAATCCCGATCTGGTGGAAGCGACGCTCGACAGCTTCGATGTGCGGTGGGAAACGTTCCCCACCGGTGGGGAAGTGATGGCGGCGAGCGTGTTTTACAAACGAATCGACCAGCCGATCGAGCGGATCATTCAGCCGACCACGGAGCTGCGCACGTCGTTTGTCAACGCGGACTCCGCCACGCTGTGGGGTGCGGAGCTGGAGTTCCGTCGTTCACTCGGCAGTCTGACGCCAATGCTCGACCTCTGGTCGGTCAACCTCAATTATGCGTACATCCACTCGGACGTGCAGGTCGGCGTCCAGCAGCTGGCCGTCGTCACGAATCTCGAGCGGCCGCTCGAGGGTCAATCCGACCAGACCGCAAACGCGGCGCTTCAGTTCTACCACCCGAGCCGCGGGACTTCGGTCCGCCTGCTCGGATCCTACGTCGGTGATCGCCTCGCGGATGTTGGAGCATACGGCCTTCCCGACATTTACGAAGCCGCATACACGTCGGTCGACGTCGTCATTTCGCAGCAGATGTTTCTGCCCGGCTTCGAGTTCAAGCTCGCGGCGACGAATCTGTTCGACGAGTCGCGGGAGTTCGCGCAAGGAGATTCGATTCAGCGTCTTTATCGGCCTGGCCGCACGGTCAGCCTGAGTTTCAGCTACAGCCCCTTCTGATTCCCACCCGAAAGCAGTTCCGACTATGAATGGAGGATTCCAGATGAGCAGAAGTGTATGGATGTTGGCGGTCGCACTCCTCGCGACCCAGGCGTTCGCGGCACCGCAGCGCGCCGCGGGGCGCGGAGTTGCCGTTACGTCGTGGGTGCAGCGTGCCACGACGAGTGATCTGATGCAGGAAACCAATGCCTTGAGCTGGGAGGCGATGAGCAATCGTCCCGTGGCTTTGATCGAAACGAACTACTACACGTTTCTTCCCGGCGAACCGCTGCAGGTGCGCATCACGACCAACGCCAACGGGTATGCCGGCCCCGTGACGATGTACCTCTACTGGGAAAATCGCACCACCGGTGAACGCCGCTACTACAACGCCGGCGCCGGCGCGCTCCTCCCGGCCGGGCAGGCCGCGGATCTCTTTGGCTCGACGGGGGCACCGGTCCCGGTCGTCGTTCCGAATCTCTCCGACTTCGTGCTGTTCGGGACCGGGAGCGACACAGTCAACAGCTGGGGCGTGAACGGAGCCCTCGGGGGCTCAATTGCCGTGCCGGCTGGTCAGCCCGGACTCTACCAGTACGTTCTCGAGATTCGCGATTCCGCCGGCAGGCGCGTGATCTCGCGCTCGAACGCGATGTACTCCTATATCGAGCAAAGCGTTCCGGTCAGCGGCACGATCACCGCCGACACGACGTGGACCGCGAATCGCCGTTACGTGCTCAGCGATTTCGTCGGGGTGCAGGCTCCGGCCACGCTGACGATCGAGCCGGGAACCGTGATCTACGGCGGCAACACCCGGGCGACGCTCTTCATCCAGCGCGGCGCCAAGATCGTCGCCGACGGTACGAACCGCCGTCCGATCATCTTTACCTCGGCTCAGAAAACCGGAAGCCGCAGCCAGACCGACTGGGGTTCACTCGTTCTCCTCGGCGCGGCTCCGATCAATGACACGCGTCTCGGCACCGCCGAGGCCTATCTGGAAGGCCTGCCGCAGCAGCCGCAGTATCGCTTCGGCGGCACGAACCCGAATGACAGCAGCGGCGTTCTCCGCTATGTGCGCCTGGAGTTCGGTGGCTTCGAGATCGAACGCGATCAGGAGATCAACGGTCTCTCGCTCGCCGGGATCGGCCGCGGGACAGTGATCGACCATGTGCAGGTTCTGCAGAACAAGGATGACGCTTTTGAATTCTGGGGCGGCACGGTGAATGCGAAGCATCTCCTAGGTGTCGGCTTCGCCGACGACGGTCTCGACTTCGACCTCGGTTACCAGGGCGGCGTGCAGTTCGTCGTCATGATCAAGCGGGCCATCAACGACGAGAATGATTCAAATATCCTCACCGAGTCGGACGGCCATCCGCAGACCTTCACGCTCACTCCGCTTACGAATCCTTCCGTCTACAACGCGACTGCCGTTCGTCAGACGAACACGTCGTTCGGCAACTACGGCGCGGTCATTCGCCGAGGGGCGGCGCCGCGTTTCTACAACACCATCATCACCAACTCACGGAAGGCGCCGGTAACGCTGCGCGACGACGCAACATTCAACAATGCGACGGCCGGCACCCTGTTCTGGACGAGCTCTCTCCTCCACGGCGATTTCTCCGACGCCGCGTTCGGCAGCTCGGATCGCGCCGCGCAGACTCGCGATTTCCTCTTTACGACGATGAAGAACAACCGCAACGCCGATCCTCTCCTGGCGATTGGTTCGCTGAACCCGGTGACCTCGCTCATGCCCGATGTCACGCCGCTGCCAGGCTCGCCTGCTCTCGACGCGAACTATGTGTCGCAGCCGCCCGATAACGGGTTTTTCGAGCAGGTGGACTTCATCGGCGGCGTCGGGCCGGGCAACAACTGGGTCCTCTCCGGCTGGGCCAACTTCTCGGACAACTGATCACTGAAACTCAGGAGATAGAGCGATGACAAGACGCTTTCTGATTCTTCTCTGCCTGGCAGTCGTGCTGCCGGCCGCCGCTTTCGCGCAGTCCTACACGGCTGTGCTCTCGGGCACGGGCCTTGTGCCGCCGGGCGATCCCGACGGTGCCGGTCTGGCGGTTGTCACCATCGAGGGAACGACGATCCGCTACACGGTTCTCACGCAGAACATCGGCGCCCCAACCCTCGCGCACATCCATACCGGTGCTGCCGGTGTGGCAGGTCCGCCGGTGGTCACTCTCAACGTGAACACGCTCACGAACGGTTCGGTGCAGAACGTGCCCGCGAACGTGATCTCGGCCATCGTCTCGAATCCTGCCGGCCACTACGTCAATGTGCACACGGCGGAGTTTCCGGAGGGGGCGGTACGCGGCCAGCTCGTGACGCCTTCTTCGGCGGGGGCACGGGTGCAGTATGTACCGGTCGTCGGCAAAGTGGCCGGCGCAGCCGGAACGAATTTCGTGACGGACGTTCGGATCATCAACCATGGAACGGCCACGGCTACCGTGACGCTCGACTATTTTCAGCAGTCGCCTTCCGGCCAGGCCGCGCCCTCCGCATCATCAGCCACGACCGTCGCTCCGGGCGAGCAGAAGATCCTCGACGACGTGATCGGTGTCCTGGGTTCGAGCAGTCTGGGAGGGCTCCGCGTCACTTCGAATGAGAACGTCGAGGTTCGCGCCCGCGTCCTCAATGATCTTCGCGCGAGCGGTCAGGGGACGACCGGCTTCGCCGTCGGAGCGGGTCAGCTCGGCGACGCGTCACAGGCCGGCACGCTCGGGTTTCTGTCTGCGGCGTCGACCGCGGACATCGGTGCGGGCGTCGGCTTCCGCACAAACATCGGCTATTTCAATCCGACCGCGTCTCCTGTGACCGCGACCTTCACAGCGCGACGCACCGAGAACGGAAGCGTCCTCGGAACGAAGACGATCACCATTCCCGGGTACAGCTTCGTCCAGCAGGGTGCGTTCAACCTCATCGATACCGTGGCCGGCGCGGATCAGGTCCAGCCGAACTTCTATGTGAGCTGGACGTCCAGCGCTCCGCTGTTCGTCTACGCTGCCGTCGTTGACAACAAGACTGGCGACTCGGTCCTCGTGGAGTAACCGAATCAGCGCAGGGGCGCAGGGGAACACGGTGATGATCTTTCTGGCCCCGTCTCCCTTGTTTT
>CALMZP010000028.1 GCA_937870635.1 uncultured Acidobacteriota bacterium
GTTCCTCGGGGGGTTTTTTTTTTCTATCAAGAATAGCCTTCTTCGGGAGTTATTAATTTGGATTTTGGATTTTGGATTTTGGATTTTGGCCTGCGTGAAATCCAAAATCCAAAATCCAAAATCTAAAATTGAAAAGTCGACGCCAGCCTCCGCACTCCCTCCCTGATATTGTCGTCGCTCTCCTTGGCGAACGTGAGGCGCATCGTGTTGGCGCCCGAGCCATCGACGAAGAACGGCGCGCCGGGAATGTAGGCGACGCCTCGTTTCACCGCTTCCTCCACCTTCGCGCCGGTGTCCACTCCCTCCGGAAACGTCACGAACGAGAAGAGGCCGCCGTCCGCGGAGGTCCACGTCGCGCGCCCGGCGAAATGTTCCGCGAGCGCTTCGATGAGGATCCCGCGCTTTCCGCGATAGAAATCGCGGACCTTCGCGATCTGTCCCGGCAGCTCACCCGCGGCGATGAACTCGTCGACGATGGACTGGTCGAGCATCCCCGAACAGAGGTCCGCCGCCTGCTTGGCAATCTCCAGTTTCGCGGCCATGCCGGGCGGCGCAACGATCCAGCCGCAGCGGAGTCCGGGAGCGAGCACCTTGGAGAACGATCCGAGGTAGAGGACGCGTCCCGACGAGTCGCGCGATTTCATAGCGGTCGTATCGGCCCCCTCGACGTAAACGAGCTCGCCGTACGGATCGTCCTCGATCACGAGAAAGTCGTGCCTTTCCGCAAGCTCGAGGACCTGCCGCCGCCGCTCCTGCGCCATGAGGCGCCCGGATGGATTCTGAAAGTTGGGAATCGTGTAAACGAGCTTCGGGTGCGATCGCGCCGCGGCCTCGTCGAGCGACTCCGGGACGATGCCGTCGTCGTCCTGCGCGACACCGATGAGGCGCGCGCTGCGGGCGTAGAACGAAGCGGTGCCGCCGATGTACGTCGGCAGCTCGACCAGCACGACGTCGTCCGGGTCGAGGAAGGCGTGCGCGATGAGGTCGAGCGCCTGCTGCGAACCGGTCGTTACGAGGATGTCGGCCGCGGAGCACTCGATTCCCCGCCCTCTGCAGATCGACGCGATCGCTTCGGTCAGCCGCGGAAGCCCCCGCGTGGGGCCGTACTGCAATGCGACGCCGCGCCGCTCGCGGACGACGCGCGCCGCGATCTCGGCGATGCTGTCCGCGGGGAAAGTCTCCGGATTGGGAACGCCGCCGGCGAACGAGATGACGTTCGGATCGTTGATGAGTTTCGCGAAGGCGCGTATCGCCGACGGCCGAAAGCTCCCGGCGTCGCGCGACAGGAAGCGATCGAGGGCGGTCACCGCGGTTCCACCGACAGCGCCGCGAAACACGCCAGAAACCAGGCGGCCATGATCGTCGAAAAGATCGTGTTCGCGAACGAGCCGGCCATCTGCATCGGCATCACGGCCAGCGCGAAGGACGGAGCATCGCTGATGCCGGTCATCGCTGAGAAGGAGGCGAAGACGCCCGTGCCGACCATCATCAGCAGAAAGAGGATCAGCGCGACACCGATGTGACGGCCGGCATCGGCGCGGAACTCGCGCCAGGCTTCGCCCAGAGCGCCGACGGCCCGGTGCGTGCGGGCCGCGCATACGACGATCGCCTTCTGACACCAGATATTGGTCACCACCACCACGCCGATCGTGAAGAGGAGGAGGAACGCCACGGCGAGACATCCGACGCCCGCCATCGCCGCGGGTTCGTCGCGAACGATGAAGATCAGCGCTGCCGCGACGAGAAAAGGTACGAGGATGATCAGGCTGGCGATCGCCCACGCGAAGTTGTAAATCCAGAATACGGACCACCAGTCGCGCTTGCCCCCTTCCAGCCAGCGGTCGGTGCTGAAAACCTTGAACCGGTCGCGCGGCCCGAGCGTCGCCGGCCCGGCGATCCGCTCGCCGTCGATGTAGACGCGCGCCGATCCCGCTTCGACGAACGCGTGAAGCGCTACGAGCACCGTCAGCATGAGGGTGACCACGGCGATCACGTAGACGATCACCATCCACTGGTCGATCAGCGTTCCGATGAGCATCTCCGCCACATCGGCGGGATTCTCGAACGTCGTCGTGTTGAGGCCGAGGGAGACGATGACCGGAATGATGATGGCGAGAACGGCTCCGACGACGAGGACCATCATCACGATGCCCTCGCCGATGCGGATCAGCAGAAGCGGCCAGTTCGCGATCGCGTTGTCGAACCCGCGGCGGATGACGTCCGTTGCGCTCGCTCTCATCGATCGCGTCAGAGCGTGTTCCGGCGGTAATCGCCGACGCCCGTGATCTCGTACCGCCACGCCATCTCGAAGAGCCTGCTGCGAAGCCGCGTCCCGATCCTGTCGGCGAGCGACTCGCGCTTGGAAGCGTCGGTCGTGTCGAAGTAGTTGGTCGTGAAGATCGTCGTCTTCTCGTCGTTGTACCGGGTGTTGATCACGTAATAGAGAATGTCCTGCACCCAGGTCGTCGGCTTCTGCGATCCGAGCTCGTCGATCACCAGCAGGTCGGCATCGAGCAGCGGCTGCAGGATCTCCGCTTTCCCCGGAGTGTGGTCGGAATCGAACGACGCCTGAATCTCCTGAATGAGATCCTGGAAGTTGTTGAAGAGCATCTTCCCCGGCTTGTCCGCCGTGATCAGCTCGATGAGTACGGCCGCCGCGAGATGGGTCTTCCCCACCCCGCATTCACCCACGAGCAGCAGTCCCTTCCCCTTCTCCGTGTGCGGCCAGAGGTCGACGAACTTCTGGATGTCGTTCCTGACCAGCTTGAGGAGCGGACTCTTCTCCTTGAACGTACCGAGGGTGCAGTGGGCGTAACGCTTGGGGATGCCCGCGGCGGCCATCCGCTGCCGCCGCCGCAGATCGCCGTGACACCCGCAAGGCTCCACCCGGAGCGAGTCCCCCGGAAGCGGAACCCACCCGGAGCCGCTGCAACGTGGACAGGTGTCGATGGCCTGGGCGGGGAGCATGGGTGGAGGAAGTTTAGCTGATGGGACGGCCGGGGGCGAGAGAGGCAGTTCGAAGCGAGGGGCGTACGGGATATTCAATGTTGAATGTTGAATGTTGAATGTTCAATGTTGAAACACTCAACATTCAACATTGAACATTCAACATTTCCGACTCTCGTCGACCCTGACTCGAAGGTCTTCCCTGCTCGACGCCCTCGTTTCTGTGCACATGATTTAAACTTCCCCTTCCCATTCATGCAAAGCGCCCTGGTCCGCTATCTGGCTCAACGAGGGGAATCGGCCGCGTTCCTGCTGCCGACTGACCTCGAGCGGACCGTCGAGGAGCTCTTCTCCCCGGGCGCCACGCTCCTGCCGCAGCCTTACAGCATCTATCCGGCGGACGAGACGCAGCTGGCGGTCATGGGATTTCCTCTCGCGGAATCGCATGCGATGAAGGACCTCGAGCTCAGGCTCGACCGCTGGCTCGCCGAGGAAGTGGCGTGGCAGGTCGGGCGGAAAGCCGAAGGCAAAGAGAAAGCGCAGGCCGCGTTCACGTCCTACACGGCCCATCTGATGAAGATGGCCGAGAACGCGATGATGTCGAACCTGCTGAACGACTATCACGCGGTTTTCTGGCTTGCGCACTCCTTCGATCTGGCCAGGCACTTCACCTCCATTCCACGGCGCGTCAGCGCGATCGACAGCGCGGCCGGACGGACCCAGGGCGACGCGCTGAAGTACCGCATCTATTCGCGGTGGGCCACCGACACCCGCGAGCTGATGACACAGGTCGCCGCGCGCGCGACGTCGATCCTCGACGGCGAGGAACAGCGCGCGCTGCAGTTCTTCCGGCTTCTGCAGGACGACGTCCTGATCCTGACCGAGGAGTTCATCGGGCCGGATCTGAGGGAGTTGAGGTCGTTCATCACCGGCTACCTGCGCCGCGATTTCCAGGCGTTCCGCGACGCATTCGAACGGATGCGCACCACGGCTGCCGATGTCCTGCAACGCGACCGGGCGGTCAAGGCCGCCATCGCGCTTCTCAGCCCCAATCACGACAACGGCATCACCGTGGCTCTCCTGCTGGACAGCCGATTCCAGGCCTTCCTCTTCGAGCACCCGTCGATCCAGAACGTCACATCCCGCGAGGACCGCGAGCAGTTCCAGCTGCTCAGCCGCCGCGTCCGCGAGTTCGCGGTGCTCAACCAGCTGCGGCGCGGAATCGTCTGGATGAGCGTGCGCGGCGACGGCGAAGTCGTGTCGGCGGACCGCAACGCCACGACCTTCTCGAAGTCGACGCGTCCGATCGACTACGGGAAGCCGGGGGTCGTCGATCCCCTGATCCACCGTTTCGGCCTGATCTACGACATCTCCAACTTCACCGAGACTCTCGGCAACATCCGGCGGGGTGGCGAGCGCGAAGAGGTCAAGTCGTACCGGCAGATGCTCCTTTTTCAGCGGCGGCTCGAATCCGTCGCCCACCGCCACCGTCTCCAGTTCGAAAAGTTCCTCGGCGACGGCGCCTTCTACACCACGCGCCGCGCACTGCGGCTCGTGCGCGGCGCGGTCGAGATCCAGCGCTTCTACTCGGAGATGAAGCGCAAGGGATTCACATTCAACAAAGGGCTGCGAATCGCCATCAACTACGGTTACTACCGCCTGCTGCCGATGAAGGTGGCCAGCGATTCGGCGGACCGGATCACGGAGTTCTATGGTCCAGGCATCGTGGAGCTCTCGCGCCTGACCACGGGCAAGGCGAACAAGGAGATCGAGGAGATCGCGTCCTTCCTCGTCGCGCACGGATACGAGCCGCTCAAGGTGCAGAATTTCTTCGCGCCGCTGGCCCGCGGCGTCGACGTGATCGATCACACTCAGCATGCCCGCGAGTTCTACGCCTACGTCAATGCCAATGGGCACCTGGTCAATGAGGGAATCGTGGCCTCGCGCGATTTCCTGTCCGAGCTTTCCAGCGAGCTGCAGGCGGAATCGCAGCAGCTGTTCCGGCTGAAAGCGCCGTGGTCGACCTACATCGGGTTCGCACCGGCCATCCCGGGTCTCGAGTACGTCGGGCTGCGTCTGCTGGGAATGGTGTCGCTGAAGGGACTCGACAACATCGAGGTCGGCGAGATCGTGCCGTTTGCGCCGGGGGAAGTCGTCGCCGCTCCCATCGAGGCCGGCGATCCGCTGCTCATCCTCCTGCGCCAGGAGTTTCACACCGATCACGCCGACGATGCCGCGGCAACGCCGCTCGATGACGAGCAGCGGGCCGACACGACCACGGAGCGCGTGGTCGCCAGCGAGATCGTGATCTGCATCAAACAGGGTTCGGGAGCGCAGGATGAGGTCCTCATCGGCGAATGGGATCCGCTCTCGGATGACGTGCATCGACCGCTGCGCATCCCGCATGGCGATTTCGAGCGGCTCTTCTCGCTCAAGGGCGAGCTGAGCCTCGAGCTCCTCAACGTAAAGAAGGACAACGTCCGCGACCTCTACCTGCGCCTGTCCGACCGGACGTTCGAGCCGGCCATCCAGCTGGCCGAGTACCGCGCCACCGACGACTACGTCGCTTTCATCCTCGGCGACGAAGTCGAGATTCTGTGAGTGACGGGTGACGCGTTCCGAGTAACGGTGGAGCCGCGGGCGATCCCGCCCGCGGGCGTCAGGCGGCGAAAGTCCGCGGGCGAGATCGCCCGCGCTCCACGAAGCGCGGACTGGTGAACGGTTAACGAACCTGCCTGCTACTATGAATAACCCGTGCGCATCGACTTCGAAAATCGTGCGATCGTCTGCTCAGTCGGCGATCTGGTCCATGAAACCACCTACCGCCGGATCGGCGTCGAGCGTGGCGACGGCTTCCGCCGGATGTGGATCGGCCAGGACATCCACACGAAGCGCGCCGATCTGAGGGCCAGCGAGGACCCCTTCTATCGCCCGGAGGTCCACGTCTCGTATCGTGCGGTGGCACGGGGGTGGTCGGTGACCATCACCGGGCGCATCGACGGGATGTCGGTCGACCGCGACGGGAAGCGGATTTCGGTCGAAGAAGTGAAGTCGCTGCACTTCGATCTGGAGCTCGAAGCACTCTACAGGTCGGAGAAATTACAGCGACATCTCTACCAGCTGCTCCTCTACGCGCTTTTCCTCAGAGCGCAGGACGAGTACGCCGGATTCACCCTTTCGCCCCAGCTCGTGCTGATCGACCTGATCTCCGGCGAGACGAAGGTCATCGACGCCGAGTTCGATGCGGCGACCGTCGAGACGACCCTCAACGAGAGCCTCGACCGCCTCGTCGAGACGATCGAGACCGCCGAGGCGCTGCGAGCGGCAAAGCGATCGTTCGCGGAGTCGCTCGCATTTCCCTACGAGGAGATGCGCCCGTACCAGGGCGAGATGATCGACGCCGTGGGCCGCGCCATTCGCCAGCATGAGGCGCTGCTGGTGTCGGCACCGACGGGGGTCGGCAAGACAATCGCCGCCCTCTACCCCGCCGTCCGCGAATCCCTCCGCCTCGGCAAGAAGCTCTTTTTTCTGACGTCGAAGACGCTGCAGCAGGACGCGGCGGTCAAGGCGCTGGCGATGCTCAACGACGGCTCGTTCCGCGTCCTCAGGATCCGCGCCAAACAGAAGATGTGCGCGCACACGCAGATGATCTGCCACGAGGACTTCTGCCCCTTTGCCGCGCAGTACTCCGCGAAGATGGAGAAGACCGGACTCCTTTCCCAGCTCGTGACGAGCATGAGCTACTTCGACCCCGACATCACGTTCGAGGTGTCGCAGGCGAACCAGGTCTGCCCGTTCGAGGTGTCTCTCGAGCTCATCGAGCAGGCGGATGTCATCGTCTGCGATTACAACTACATCTTCGACCCTTACGTCGGCTTGAAGGCGTATCAGCAGGAGAGCGACTACGGCGACTGCGTCCTGATCGTCGACGAAGCGCACAACCTCGTCGATCGCGGCCGCGCGTATTTCTCGCCGGACCTGCACGAGAAGAGCTTCGACGCCATCCGCAACTTCATGATGGGGCGCAACTGCTGGGTCGAGGGGTGGGAAGAGCTGATCGAAATGCTGCGCGTGCATTTCAACGAGCTCGCCTCATCGCTTCCCGAAGGCACGAATCAGATGCTCTGCAGCCCCGACCGCGAGCTCTTCATGGAGCAGCGGGTCGAATGGGAACGCGTCGTCCTGGCCTATATCGGATGGAAGATCGAGAACCGGATCGCCGAGGAAGAGGATCCGCTGATCGATTTCTACTTCAAGCTGGTGAAGTTCACGAACCTGCTGAGCGATTCCGGAGACGAGTTTGCGCACCTCATCGAGAAGACGTCAGAAGGGCTCAGGCTGAAGATTTTCTGCAAGGATCCGTCGAAATATCTCGGCCGGATCTTCGACTCGGCGTACGCGACCATCGCCTTGTCGGCGACTCTCGAGCCGTTCGACTTCTACCGCAAGACACTCGGATTCCCGCGCGACCGCGTCGCGGAGCTGTCACTCCCTTCGCCGTTCCCCAGGGACAACAGGAAGATCGTGGTCGTCTCCGACGTCGACACGACCTACAAGAATCGGGCGAACCACTACGATCGCATTGGATCGATGGTGGCCGACGTTGCCGACGCCAGTGACGGCAACTACCTCGCTCTCTTCCCTAGCTACGCGTTCCTGCGTGAGGTGGCGGATCGAATGCCGCCGACGCGGAAGAACGTGATGATCCAGCGAAGCGACATGACCGACTACGAGCGGAACGCCATCCTCGACATCCTGCGCGACAAGCCGCGGCGCGGGAATCTGATCCTGGCCGTCTCCGGCGGCATGTACGCGGAAGGCGTCGACTATCAGGGCGACATGCTCTCGGGCGTCATGGTCATCGGCCCGGCACTACCGTCGGTGAGCTTCGAACAGGAGCTTCTCAAGCAGTATTACGACGACCTGTACGGCGCGGGGTTCGAGTTCGCGTACCTCATCCCCGGAATGACGCGGGTGGTGCAGTCGGCCGGGCGCGTCATCCGCAGCGAGAAAGACGTGGGCGTGATCGCCCTCTTCTGCCGCCGCTTTACGCAGGAGACCTACACGCGCTATTTTCCGCTCGACTGGTACGCCGAGTCGCCGCGGGAACTGGTCACGAAGAAACCTGCGAGTGAGATTCGCGCGTTCTTCGAGGCGAAATCGACACCCCAGCTTCGCTTGATGTAATTGCACGCTTTTTTCCGAAATCATTGGATTTGCGGCGCGCGTTTCCGCGTGGCACACATTTTTCATCGGTGATTCGCAGCCGAAGGTCACCATGAAATGAAACGGGAAGATTCAACCGATCGGGTCCTCGTCGCCGACGACGATCAGTCGATCCGCCAGCTGCTCGGGACGATCATCAAGCGCGAACGCCTCGAGGTCGACCTCGCCGCCGACGGCGCCGAGGCGATCGAGCATCTCAAAAAGGGCGAATACTCGGTCATCCTTCTCGATCTCATGATGCCGCGCGTCGATGGCTTCGGCGTCATCGAGTATCTGCGTACTCATCCGGCCCCTCATAAGCCAGTGGTCATCGTCATCACGGCCTACGCCGACCAGCGCTTCAAGGAAGTCGATGCGGAGATCGTTTCCGGCGTGCTGCGCAAACCGTTCGACGTCGCCGACGTCGGCAGCCTGGTGCGCCTCTGCATCAACGGGTTCAAGAGCGCTCTCGGAAAAGAGAATGCCGATTCCGATGCGACGCTTCGGATTCTCACGCCCGCGGGCATGGAGAGGCTCCGGGAGATTCGGGGCGAGGACTCGGATACGAATTGAAGTGGCGGGCGAGGTCGCCCGCCCTCCACTGGTCATCGTTCTCAGCGTGAGCCAGTGGAGCGCGGGCGACCTCGCCCGCGTGGCACATCGGGCTTATGCCCAGTTCTCCATCCAGTACTGCAGCATGATCACCGCCCACAGCGCCCTGGCATGATTGGCTTCTTCGCGTCGATGTTCCGCGAGCAGCTTCCCGATCATTTCCGCATCGAGCCCGCTCGCCTCCAGCCGCTCCGGCGCCAGAAGGCGATCGACTTCCGCCCCCAGGCCGCGATTGATCCATGACGCGACCGGCACGCTGAGCCCGCGCTTCTTCCTGTAAATCACGTCGTTTGGCAGCCACGCCTCCGCCGCTTTCTTCAGAATCCACTTGGTGGTGAACCGCCGGATCCGCAGGTGGGCCGGGAGTGACAAAGCGAAGGCTGTGACTTCGCGATCGAGAAACGGCGCGCGAGCCTCGACCGATGACAACATCGTGGCGCGGTCGACTTTGACGAGAAGGTTGTCCCGGAGATACGTCCGGTAATCGAGCAGCATCGCGGCCGCGAGAACGTCCGCGGTCTTCCTGGCGCCCTCGCGCTCGATTTCCGCGCGTGAGCCCTTCAGCGGGCCGGTTCCGAACCACGCGGCGTGGCGCTCGGCCCACGGCTGATCCGCGCCGGCCACGAACCTCTTCAGGAGAAATTCGAAGGTGACCTTCTTTCCCGACGAAGGAAGTCGGCGGACAAGCGCTTCGAGACCCCGGCGTCCGAACCGTGGAATTGCGCGGTAGAGCGGCGCGACTTTGTGCCCGATGTAGGTCGGATATCCGCCAAAGAGCTCATCTGCGCCTTCGCCGCTCAGGACCACCTTCACGTGCTCGCGCGCCGCGCGGGCCAGGAGGAAAGTCGGCAGAACGGCAGGATCGGCAATCGGTTCGGCGATACGGCGCGTGACGGCCCGCAGCGCCTCGAACAGCGTCTCGTCGTTGGCCGGGACCGGCACGTGACGTGTGTGCATCCTCGCCGCTATCACCGCGGCATCACCGCTCTCATCATACGAAGCCTCGGCGAACTGCGCGGAGAACGTGTGGACCTTGTCCACGCCGATCGCCTTCGATGCCAGCGCGGCAAGAATCGACGAGTCCATGCCGCCGGAGATGAAAACGCCAACGGGGACGTCCGACATGACCTGTTTCGTCACGGCGCCCTCGATGAGACTGCGCAACTCGAGGACCGCGTCTTCGGTATTCCTGTCCGCGATCGGGATCGACTCGGGCTGCCAGTAGCGCGCCACTTCGTCGCCGCGGCTGGTGAACCGGATCCACGACCCGGCCGGCACGCGCCTGACGGCGGCAAACATCGTTCGTGGCTCGAGAACATATCCGTGAGTGAGGTAATCGGCGACCGCCTCGGGATCGAGCTCGTGCGAGACGCCGGGATGCTTCATGACGCACTGGAGCTCCGACGCGAAGATCACTTCGTCGCCCGAGCGCGCGTAAAAGAGAGGCTTCTCGCCGGCGCGATCGCGCGCCAGGAGAAGCGAACCGTCACGCGCGTCGCGGATCGCGAGGCCGAACATTCCGTCGAGCTCCGCGATCGCATCGGTGCCACGGTCGAGGTAGAGAGGAAGAATCGTCTCGACATCCGAGTGCGATCGGTATGGATAGTCGCGATAGCGTGCCCGGATCGAAGCGGAGTTGTAGATCTCGCCGTTGCATTCGAGCCAGACGGACTCGTCAGGCGATGCGAACGGCTGGTCGGCGCGCTCGTGCAGGTCGATGATCCGCAGGCGTTCGGTGCCGATGATCGCGCGCGGGGCGCGGAAATGCGCGCTGCCGTCAGGGCCGCGGTGCCGGAGGGCCTCTCCCATCGCGGTCACGACGTCGGGATGCCCGATCGCGGTGTCGTTACTCGAGACGATTCCGTAGATGCCGCACATCGCTAGGGTTTCCTGCCATCCCACACGTACGCGATGTGATGCGTGCCTGTGGCGATGACTTGCGCGCCACGCGAGAGCAGCAGCTGCTGATGCTCCGGATCCTTCACCCGGGCTATGTAGATCCTCTTCTCGCAGCAGCTGGTCAGATTTTCGTCGAGCCAGGACATCCGCTTGACCGGCGAGGCTTCACTCCCGGCGATGCGGTCGTATCGCCGGAGTATGTAATTGCTCGTCAGCTCGCTGGCGTCGTCCGTGGCCAGCACGATCGGCCGGCGCAGATAGAACGCGAGCGATCCGGCGAACGCTTCGACTCCGATTACCGGGGTCCGCGGTCCGACGTGCGGTGTGATGGTCGCGGCGAGCGTGCGAGTCGAGCGCCGTTCGCCGATCGCGTTCATGAGTGGATTCGCAACGACAGGAATGGCGATGACCGGCAGAGACAGTGCGATCAGCGCGAGGTCGCGGCGCTTCGTGACCGCGGCGACGGCTCCTCCGGCGGCAAAGATCGCTCCGAGGGCGAGGCCGGTCGTCGTGGCCGCACCGGCCAGGGGAGCCTGGATGCGATCGACGAGTTGGGGGACGTTGACCGCAACGAGCAGCAGGATCCCGATCGCGGCCGTTGCGGCCGCGGCCGCGCGGAATCGAAGCGACGAACGCCAGCTCCATCCGATCAGCACGGCGATCGGCGGCATGAGCGGCAGGATGTACTGCGGCCGCTTCGACTGCGAGATCGAGAAGAATACGAGAGGCACCAGGATCCACAGAAGCACGAACACGACCAGTGGATTCCGAGTCCGCCATTCCCGCCAGCTGGCAAGCGCCACGATCGACCACGGCAGCGCCCCGCCCACGAGGTACGGCAGGAAGTACCACGGGGGTCCGGTCCGCTTCAGCTCGTCCGTCGCGAGCCGCGCCGCGGTCTCGGTCACCAGGACGTAATGCAGAAAGTCCGGGACCTCCTGCGATACGGCCCACACCCACGGCGCAATGATCGCAATGAACAGCAGGAGTCCGAGGAAGGACCAGAGCATCCGGAAGCTCTTGCGCCAGATCGCGAACGGAATGGCCGTGAGCAGCGGCAGCGCGATCGCCACAGGCCCCTTGGTGAGCACGCCCAGCGCGATCGCCGCCCACGCCGCGATCGTCCACCGTTTGTCCTTCGTCTCCACCGCTTCGAAAAACGCGATGATCGCCAACACGATGAAAAGGGTCAGCGCGCTGTCGAAAATCACGATGCGCGCGAAAGCCACGGTCAGCGGCATCGCCAGATACGCGATCGCCGTCACGAATGCTTCCTCTTCACCGATTCGCTTTCGCGTCCACCAGAACAGCAGCGCCGCGGTCGCGAGCGTGAAGAGATAGGCAGGCAGCCTTGCCGCCAGCTCGGTCGGCCCGAGCACTTCCATCACCGCGGCTCCGGCGGCGAAGTACACGATTGGCTTGTCGAGGTAAGGGAGTGTGTTCAACCTCGGCAGCACGTAATCGTTCGTCGCCGCCATCTCCCTTGCAACCTCGGCATTGCGCCCTTCGTCGGCATCGAGAAGCGGCGGACCGCCGAGGTGAATACCGATGGCCAGCGCGCAGACGAAGAGCCAGACCTTCAGCAAAGCGCTTGTCGGCAAGGCTGGGCAGGATAGCATGGGGTCGCCGATGGAGATCGCCATCATCGTGGGCGCGGCCGTGATCGCCGGCGCGATCAATTCCATTGCCGGGGGCGGGACGCTGATCTCGTTCCCCGCGCTCGTCTGGCTTGGGCGCGATCCCATCCTCGCGAACGCCACGAATACCATCGCGCTGTGGCCCGGTTCGTTCGCGGGAATGGTCGGATTCCGCCGCGAGCTCGCATCGACGCGCCGCTGGCTGTTCCTCCTGGTGATCCCTTCGCTGCTCGGAGGAACCGGAGGAGCGATCCTCCTGCTGCGCACTCCCTCGACGACCTTCGACCGCCTCGTCCCGCTTCTGATCCTCGGCGCGACGCTGCTGCTCGCCGCGCAGGAGATGATCACGCGCCGCCTCGCGTTCATCGCCGAGGCCCATGAGAATCCGACGGCCGGATGGGTCGTGTTCGTGTTCACGTTCCAGTTTCTCGTTGGTGTCTACGGCGGTTACTTCGGCGCGGGAATCGGGATCCTGATGCTCGCCGCGCTCGGCCTCATCGGCATGACGGACCTGCATCAGATGAACGGCCTGAAGAATCTGCTCGCGATCTGCATCAACGGAGTGGCGGCGATCTACTTCGCCATCTCCGGCGCCGTGGACTGGAACGACGGCCTGATCATGGCCGGCGGCGCAATCGTCGGCGGCGTCTTAGGCGCCCGCCTCGCGCACCGCTTCGGCCGAAAGTTCGTGCGCCGATTCGTCGTCGCGATCGGGTTGATCATGACGGTAGTGATGCTCGTGAGGTAGTGGAGCGCGGCAGCTTGCTGCCGCCCGCATCCGATGGAGCCGCGGGCGATCCCGCCCGCGGTTTTTCTGCTCGACCGGCGGGCGGGATCGCCCGCCGCTCCACTGTGCGTCCCGAGATCGTCGCGGGCGAGGTCGCCCGCGCTCCACGTGCTTGCCGGTCTCGCGGCCCGCGGCACGGTTAACGGTTAACGGTTAACGGTTTCACATTCTTCTCGAAGAACTCCACGTTCCTTCGGCCCACGTCGACTCGGAGCTTTGGCTCGCGGGGTGTGTGCGGCGTTCGCGGATAGATCACCATCGTGACGTCGGCCCCGAGCTCCTGCAGGAGGCGGTAGAGCATCGTGCCCTGTGACAGCGGCACGCGTTCGTCGTCCTCGCCGTGCTGGATCAATACCGGGCCGGCCGGTTTCTTCAGGTGCCAGAGCGGGCTGTGGGCGCGCAGCTCATCGAGCGACGCGCCTTTGAAGTATTCGGGGATGAACGAACGGATGTCGGCGGTGCCGTGGAAGCTGAGCAGATCGGTGACGGGTGCGCCGACGCTGATCGCCTTGAGTCGGTCGCCGCGCGAAGTCGCCCACGAAGCGATGTAGCCGCCGTAGCTCCAACCCATCAGCCCGAGGCGATCGGGATCGGCGATGCCTTGCTCGATGAGAGTGTCGATTCCGGCGTTGATGTCGATCCAGTCCATCCCGCCCCAGTCGTTGCGGTTCGCCTGGCGGAATGCCTCGCCATAGCCGCCGGTGCCGCGCGGGTTCGGCCGGAGAACGGCGAATCCCCGCGACGCGAAGACCTGCGACGGATAGATGTAGCCGAGGTACCCGAGGAAACTCTGGTCGAAGCGGGAGGCGGGCCCGCCGTGAACGACGGTGAGCAGCGGAACCTTCCTTCCCGTTTCGTATCCGAGGGGGAGTGTCAGAAAGCCTTCGATCTCCAGACCGTCCTTCGGATTTTTCCAGCGGATGAGGCGGGTCTCGGCGAGCTTGCGATCCCGCAGAGACGCGTTGTGATCCGTCAGACGCCGCGGCTCGAAACGATGGAGACTCGAGACGAAGAGCTCGGGCGGCGTGGTGAGGGTCTGATAGATGAACGCGAAACGTCCACCCGTGAAATCGATGTCGGCATCGTCGACCAGCCCGGCAGCGTTGGTCACGTTGGCGAAACGCGACCCGTCCGCGCCGACGCGGAAGAGCTGGGTCGTCGTGTTCCACGGCCCTTCGAACCAGATCGTGCGCCCGTCGGGACTCCACATGATCGATTCCGGCGTGCGACCGTAATCGGCGCCGATCAACCGGTCGGTTCCATCCTCGACGTTCACGACGTGCAGAAAGTGCTCGCGAAGCCAGTCGTGCGTTCCGCGCGTACTGACGAAGGCGATCGACTTTCCGTCCGGAGAGAATTTCGGATTCCGCTCCAGGCCATCGCGGACCACGAGCGGCCGCGCCTCCCCTCCCGCCGCCGGAATCAGGTAGATGTCCGTTTTGTACATCTCATCGAGACCGGCACCGGGCCCCCGGTCGAATGCGATCTGCCTCCCATCGGGCGACCACGAAAGCGACCAGACCGTGAATGCGCCGCCTGTCAGCTGGCGGACTTCTCTCGTCGCGACGTCGATTACATAGAGGTGCGAATGACGGACCCCGACCCCAACGACCTCCGCGTCATCCTTCTCCTCGGCCTTCCGCTCCTCTTCCGCGGTCCGGCGGTCGGTGCGGATGTAGGCGATTGACTCGCCATCGGGCGACCACTCGTACGTGCGGATCGCGGTCTTCTCATCGGTGAGCTTCATCGCCTCGCCGCCGGCGACGGCGATGACGTACAGGCCGGTGACGCCGTCGCGATCGGAGAGGAACGCGATGCGCTTCCCGTCGGGTGACCAGCGCGGAGCCGAATCCGACTTCGCTCCGCGTGTGAGTTGAAAATTGTTCCGGCCATCGGCATCGATGAGCCACACATCGGAGTCCCATGAGCTCTTTCCGAGGTCCGCGCGGTTCACGACGTAGGCGATGCGTTTGCCGTCCGGCGAGAACTCGACGCCCCCGAGCGTCGCCATCGTCGTGTAATCCTCGATCGTGAGAGGAGTCGAGGCGAAGGCGGTCGAGACAAAAAGACAAAGGACAAAGGCTCTCAGCATTCTCACTCCTGGATGTGATCATAGCGAAAAGAGCCGTGCTAACCTCCGCGCCCGATGCATCCTGACCTCTCCCTGGCCCTCGCTCTCGCTGACGCTGCCGACGTGATCACCGTGAAGCACTTCCGCACCGCGACTCTCGCCGTGCGCACGAAGACCGATTTGTCGCCCGTGTCGGAGGCGGACGAAGAAACCGAGCGCGCCCTGCGCGACCTCCTCCGAAGAGAGCGTCCGGGCGACGGCGTCATGGGCGAGGAGTACGGGACGACGGGGACCACGGTGCGGCGATGGATCATCGACCCGATCGACGCAACGAGAAACTACGTGCGGGGCGTGCCCATATTCGGAACGCTCATCGCCCTCGAGGAACAGGGCCAGGTCACCGTCGGCACGGTGTCGGCACCCGCACTGGGGCGCCGGTGGTGGGCACGGCGTGGCGATGGCGCGTTCTGCAACGGAACGCGGCTTCGCGTCAGCAGCATTGCCACGCTGCAGGAGGCTTTCATCGGGTACGACAGCGTCACCGACTTCAAGCCCAGTCAGGCTGAATCGCGGTTCGTGGATCTCCTTCACGCCTGCGACCGCTCGCGAGGGTTCGGCGATTTCTGGGCTCACATGCTGGTGGCCGAGGGAGCGATCGACATCGCCCTGGAGCCAAAAGTGGCGACGTGGGACATGGCCCCGATCCAGATCATCGTCGAGGAGGCCGGCGGGAGATTCACCTCGTTCGGCGGTGAAGCGCGGCCCGACGCCGGCAGCGGTCTCTCGACCAACGGCCTGATCCACGACGCCGTACTGGAGTACCTGCGATGAGCGAGGAAGTGATGGTCGTGCGGAGAGACGATCTCGCGCGGTTCATCGATGGGCGCGATTTCACGTTCATCACCCGCGACACCGAATCCATCCTGAACGTGATCGAGGCTCGTCACTTCTTCATCGCCCGGCCGATCGCGGAGGAGTCGCCGCGGTACAAGCAGATCATTCCGTACGTGGCGATCCGCAACCTCGAGGACTACTTCGTGCTGCAGCGCACGTCGAAGCAGACCGAGTCCCGTCTGCATCACAAGATGTCTCTCGGCATCGGCGGCCACATCAACCCCGATACGCCGACCGTCCTCGGCGGCCTCGAGAAAGAGCTCGATGAGGAAGTATCGGTGCCGAGGCCGTTCGACCTTCGGTTCATCGGGATTCTCAACGACGACACGACGGACGTCGGCCGTGTGCATCTCGGCGCTGTGTACCTGCTCGACACGCAATCGCGCGACGTCACGGTGCGCGAGACGGAAAAGATGAGCGGCGCCTGGCGGCCAAGGGCCGAGCTCGCCGGAATCCGGGACGCGATGGAAACCTGGTCGCAGCTCATTTACGACCATTACATCGCGTAGGGTTTTGGACCAGCTCTGCCGCAACATTCTGTCATCCCGAGCGTGAGCGAGGGACCTGGGGGGCGGGTGCCCCGAACATCATGCCTCGTGCCGCCCATCCCCCAGGTCCCTCGCTCACGCTCGGATGACACGCTTTTTGAAACGCTCTCCTTGCTGCCGCACTCCGTTCACGTTCGTCGGATCGTTCTTCTCCCGCGGAGGTGTGCTGCCCTCGGCCGTGTAGTCGATGTCGTCCTTTTTCTCGTTAGCCATGACTCGATTGGCAGCGAGGGGCATGCCATGATTCGCCCGTGCTTCCGGTCGACGCGCACATCGCCCGGATCGTCGAAACCGTACGGGAACGGCGGACGGCGGTCATCGTCGCTCCTCCGGGATCGGGGAAGACGACGCGCGTCCCGCCGGCACTGGTGAAGCTCGGCCGCGTGATCCTGCTCCAGCCACGCAGAGTGGCCGCGCGCGCGCTGGCCCGCCGGATTGCCGCGGAGCAGGGGTGGCGGATCGGTGAAGAGATCGGATGGCAGATCCGGTTCGAGCGACGATTCTCGGATCGAACGCGGCTCCTCGTGGCGACGGAAGGGATTCTCACCGCCCACCTCCAGAGCGATCCGCTGCTGAGCGACTTCGACATCGTCATCCTCGATGAATTCCACGAGCGGAGCATTCATGCAGACCTCGCCCTGGCGCTGGTGAAGCAGGCTGCGATATCTCGTCCCGATCTGGCCGTCGTGGTGATGTCCGCTACGATCGACGCCAAGCCGGTGGCGAAGTTTCTCGACGCTCCGGTCATCGACGTTGCGGCCCGGCCGTTCCCGATCGAGATCCGCTACCGGCCCGGCGCGTCCATTGGCGCCGCGGTTCGCGAAGTGGCGGAAACGGCGCAGGGACACATCCTGTGTTTTCTTCCGGGCGCCCGCGAGATCGAGCAGGCCGCGGCCACAATCGGTCCGGTCAACGCGGCCGTGCTGCCGCTCCACGGATCGCTGGATGTAGACGCGCAGGAACGCGCTCTCGCACCGTCGACGCGGCAGAAGATCATCCTTGCGACGAACGTTGCCGAGACTTCGCTCACCGTCGAAGGCGTCACGGACGTGATCGATACCGGCAAACACAAAGTCCTGCGTTACGACACCGAGAGCGCGGTCGATCATCTCGTCACCGAGCAGATCTCCGCGGATTCCGCCGCGCAGCGCGCAGGCCGCGCGGGACGCACGGCTCCGGGCCGCGCCACACGGCTATGGGATGAGCGCATGATGCTGCGCCCGCAACGCGAGCCGGACGTTCAACGCATCGATCTCAGCGCGCCAGTCCTCGACATCATTGCCTGGGGAGGCGATCCGAAAACATTTGAATGGTTCGAGCGTCCTGCCGAGGAACGCATCGATGCAGCGCTCGATCTTCTCGGGCAACTCGGCGCGGTCGAGGGTCGCCGATTGACGCCTACGGGCGAAGCCATGCGCCGCCTCCCTCTGCACCCGCGGCTCGCGCGCATGGTCGTGGAGGGCGGCGGGTCTCGTGACGTCGTCGAGCTGGCCGTCGAGATCTCCGAACGAACCGCCAGGCCCGAGGTCGTGAAGGACATCGAGCGCGCCGCGCGCACATCGGCTGGCACCGCGGCGGTGAGCGTGGCGAGGGCCGCGCTGTCCGGCTACCCCGATCGCGTGGCGATGCGTCGCGAGAGAAACTCGCCGCGACTCGTTCTAGCCACCGGCACCGGCGCAACGCTGGCGCGGGAGATCGAGCACACTCCTGGAGATTTCTTCGTGGTCCTCGACATCCGCGGCGAGCTCGCGTATCGCGTCATCGCGATCGAGCGCGGCTGGCTCGTGCGCACGCGGCGCGAGATCACGCATTCCATGGAGGGCGATCGCGTGGAAGCCGTCCAGCGTGTCTGGTACGGGGGCATCCTCCTTCACGAGCAGAAGGTGCCGCCCGATCCGATCGAAGCTCACCGGATGCTCGAAAACTACCGCCGGCGCAATGTCGATCCAGACCTTCTCTGCCGCCTCGCTTTCGCGGGGATGACGGTCGATGACCCGCCACAACGGCTCGATGATCTCGCGCCGAAGTCCGTGCCGCTGCCAAGCGGCCGCACGGCGAAGCTCGATTACCGCGAGGACGGCTCGGTCGTCGCGTCGGTGAAGCTGCAGGAGCTCTTCGGCCTCGCGGATACACCGAAGCTCGGCCCGAGGAAAGTTCCGGTCACGTTCGAACTGCTCGCGCCGAACGGCCGGCCGGTGCAGGTCACGAAGGACCTGCGCAGCTTCTGGAACACGACCTACCAGGAAGTGCGAAAGGAGTTGCGCGGAAGGTACCCGAAGCATCCGTGGCCCGAGGATCCATGGACGGCCGTGGCCACGCACCGGGCGAAGAGGCGTGACCGTTAACCGTTAACCGTTAACCGTTAACCGTTAACCCGGATTATTCACGGAGATAGCACAAAAG
>CALMZP010000029.1 GCA_937870635.1 uncultured Acidobacteriota bacterium
GACATCCAGAGCGATTCGACGTCGTCAAACTTCTTCTGCTGAATGAGCTGTTGCGCGTCTTCGCGGAACGGCATGGAGCGGGGATTGTAGAAGAATTTTGGATTTTAGATTTTGGATTTTGGATTTGGGACTGGCCGGGCGGGCAATCCAAAATCCAAAATCCAAAATCGAACTACCGGCGCATCTTGACGAGCGCCTTGAAAACGTCGAACGGCAACTGCTCGCCGTGCACCATCTGCCGTAGGTGGTGAAGCGACGTGCGGCGCTCCTGAACCTCTTCGAGGCTGATGTTGTGCTTGCGCAGCAGTTCCTGAGCTTTCTTCTCGTGCATGGTTTCCCCCTCGCTGGTGTATCGGGACGTCCGTGTAACCGGAGGGGCAGGCGGGGGTATTCCGGGGGCAGAAGGATGAAGGATGAAGGCAGAAGGATGAAGGCAGAAGGCAGAAGGATGAAGGATGAAGGATGAAGGTCATCGAAAGCGTGTCATCCGAGCGTTAGCGAGAGATGACAGCGACCGGTTCATCCTTCATCCTTCATCCTTCATCCTTCATCCTTCATCCTTCTGCCTTCTGCCTTCATCCTTCATCCTTCCGAGAATCTTCTCGTGCACCCCGCCGAAGGCGCCCGAGGACATGACGAGGATGACGTCGCCGTCCTTTGCCTCGGCGGCGACACGGGCGGCGATGGCGTCGAAGTCGTCGATCTGCTCGACCGGGATTCCGTCCGCCTTCAGGCGCTCCGTGATGGTCGGGACCGACATCATGTGGTCGAGCCCGTATCGCTCCACGTAACGCTGCTGGTGGAAGATCGGGCCGATGATCACGCGGTCGGCCTCGTGAAACGCGTCGATGTAGCCGGCCTCGAACTCTTTCCTGCTCGATGAGATGGACCGCGGCTCGAAGAGCGCCCAGATTCTCTGTCCCGGATAGCGCTTCCGCGCGCCGTTGAGCGTCGTGGCGATGGCCGTCGGATGGTGCGCGAAGTCGTCGATGACCGTCACGCCGCGCTCGACGCCGCGCACTTCCATGCGGCGCTTGATTCCCTGAAACGTCTCCAGGCCTTTCTGGATCTGCTCCGCCGTGAGACCGCGCAGGCGTCCCACGGCTGCCACGGCGAGCGCGTTCAATACGTTGTGGCGCCCGGAAAGGGTCGTTCGGAAGCGAAACCACTCCTTTCCTTCCCACAGCGCCGTAAACGAGGTCGTCGCGGGGTCGAACTGGGGATCGATCGCGGAGATGTCGCAGCTGCGATCCCAGCCGAACGTCACCCAGCGTGCTCTCGCTTCGCCGCGAAGCGGCGTCACATTGGCGTCATCGCCGTTCGCAACGATCACGTCACCCGCGCTGACCTGCCGCACGGCCTTCCGAAACGCGTCCACGATGGCGCCGAGATCGGCGTAGATGTCGGCGTGGTCGAATTCAATGTTGTTCAGAAGGAACGTGTTCGCGTGGTAATGCAGGAACTTCGGCCCTTTGTCGAAGAAGGCCGTGTTGTACTCGTCACCCTCGATGACGAACTCCGGCCCGCTTCCGAGCTTGAAGTTGTGATTGAAATTCAGAGGGATGCCGCCGACGACGAAGCTGGTGTCCCGCCCGGCGGCTTCGAGGATCCAGGCCATCAGCGAGGTCGTGGTGGTCTTTCCGTGCGTCCCGGCGACGACCACCGAATGTTTCCCTCGGATGAAAAGCTCATAGATCGCCTCGGGCATCGACGTGTAGGGAAGGTCGAGCGCCACGGTCGCGGCCGCTTCGACGTTCGTCTTCGCCGCCGCGTTTCCGATGACGACCACATCCGGCCGAAACGTCTCGAGATGCTGTTTCGTATATCCCTCGAGCACGGGGATCCGCAAACTCTCCAGGTACGTGGACATCGGTGGATAGACCTGCTCGTCGGATCCGGCGACCTCGTACCCGCGCTGCTGCAGCATTCCGGCGAGGGAGGCCATGGCCGTCCCGGCGATTCCGATCAGGTAGACACGTTTCACGTTTTGGGGAAGCTCTTTGAGGTGAGGCATTTTTCTCCCGTCTCTGGCGCGAGGCTGCTTCGCAAGAAACGTGCTTCACGCGGCCCAAATCATAGAGTCAAAGGACACTTCGTCGCAGGGAATGGGGCCTTGAAGGCGTCTGTTCGCTACGCCAGTCAACCAATCACCACCTCGTCGTCCAACAAGGGAGGCAATTTGATGTCGAAGCGATTCACCATCCTCACGCTCGCGCTGCTGGTCGCGCTGACCGGCACCGCCATGGCGCAGACGGCCGAGACCGAGAAGGCTCCGCGCCTGACTCTGGTCGAACCAATCAAGGACTTCGGAACCGTGGCCAAGGGCGAAAAGCTGACTTGGACCTTCGCGGTCAAGAACACCGGCAATGCCGACCTCGAGATCCTCAGCGCCCGTCCGGCCTGCGGCTGCACCGTGGCCGAGTTCGACAAGGTCATCAAACCGGGACAGACCGGGAAGGTCGTTTCGGTGGTCGACACCGCCGGATTCACCGGTCCGATCGCGAAGAGCGTCGCCCTCGAGACGAACGATCCGGCCGCGCCGAACGCGCAGGTCACGATCAACGCGACCGTCAAGCCGTACGTCGACGTCCATCCGGCCGGCTTCGTCCGCTACAACATGCTCCAGGGTGACGTCGAAGCCCAGAGCGTGACGCTCTTCTCCGACGAGAACGAGCCGTTCGAGATCCTCAAGGTCGAGACGCCTCAGCCGTGGATCAAGGTCGACTACAAGAAGCTCGACATGCCCCTGCCGAACATGGGCAAGGAAGGGCAGAACCAGTACCGCCTCATCTTCACCGTGGGCGGTCCGGAAGCCCGCATCGGGCCGCTGGCCGAGCGCGTCCGCATCACCACGAATTCCAAGCACCAGCCCGAGTTCATCATCAACGTCACCGGCGTCATCCGCCCGACGTATCGCATCGAGCCGGGCGGCGTGAACTTCGGAGAGGTTGCTCCGAACGACAACGCGGCCACCCGCGCGATCGTTCTCAAGTCTCTGGACATGAAGGCGCCGGAGAAGTTCGTCGTCGAGAAGGCCGAGACGAACATCCCGGGCCTCACCGCCGCCGTCGAACCGACCGCCAACAAGGGTGAGTACAAAGTGACCCTGCAGGTGGCCGACAGCGCCAAAGCCGGCGCGATGGACGGCAGCGTGAAGATCTACACGAACGACAAGATCGCGCCGATCGCGACCATCCCGGTCAAGGCGATGATCAAGAAGTAAGACTTCATCCTCGACACAGCGAAAGGCCGCCGAAGGGCGGCCTTTTTTTATCCCGAGCGAAGCGAGGGTCGCAGCCGGGGACAAGTGGAGCGCGGGCGACCTCGCCCGCATACTCGAGCCACGGGGTACGCGGGCGAGGTCGCCCGCGCTCCACTGATTTTCGCCTGTGGGCCACATCGGGACGAAGGCTCCGGCGGGATCTCCGGAAGCACCGGCACGATGGACCCTGCGAGCGGAGGACATGTGGAGCCTGTGGGCCACATCCTGCCGGTGGTACCGGAGATCCCTCACTTCTCCAGGCATGCACCGTTCTTTCACGCGGTCTGCACATCCATTCGCTACACAGTGCATGTTGCGATTTCCGTTTTCTGATCGTCCTCGTCTCTGGGGGGTGGCGGTCTCTCACTATCAGGTGGAGGGGGACGACCCGTGCGACTGGAGCGAATGGGAAGCGGCAGGGCGAACGCGTGGTGGTCCGTGCGGACCCGCGGCCGATTCCTGGAGCCGATATGAGGAGGACGGCAGTCTGGCCCAGGCCGCCGGGGCCAACGCCTTCCGTTTCTCAATCTCCTGGAGCCGGATCGAACCGCGGCGCGGCGACTACGCCCTCGACGCGCTCGATCGATATCGTCGCTTCGCCCTTTTCCTGAAAAACGCGGGAATCGAGCCGGCCGTTACGCTCTTCCACTACACACATCCGCGCTGGTTCCATGCGGAATCTCCGTGGCTGTCCCCCGCGTCGGTCGATGCGTTCGCGCGATTCGCCGATGTCACGGCCGGCGCTCTCGGCGACTCGGTGCGGATGTTCATTCCACTCAACGAGCCGCTGGTGTTCCTCCTCGCTGGATATCTCGACGGACAGATTCCGCCGGGCGTGACCTCCGCGCGCCTCGTACCGCGCGTGTTCGACCACCTCCTCGCTGCACATGCCGCCGCGGCCGCGGCGATTCGCGAGCGGGTTCCACAGGCGGCGATCGGGATCGCCCACAACATGATGGCGTTCGCCCCCGAACGCCGGTGGAACCCGCTCGACCGTCTTCTCGCGCGCACCGCCCACCGCTGCTACAACCGCGGGATCGTCGAAGCGTTCGCGACGGGGCGGTGGAACTTTCTCCTGCCTCCGGCGACGAGGATGCGAGGGCGGCGCGACGATCTTCCCGCGTCGATCGACTTCTTCGGCGTCAATTTCTACTCCCGGCTTCATCTCCGGTCTCCGGGCCGGGAGAGAATCGTCGGAGACTTTCGCTACCGCGACCGCGCAGGCCGCGGCCTCACCGACAACGGGTGGGAGATCGTTCCCGAGGCGCTCACTCCTCTCATCGATGAGGCCGCGCAGGCGGGCAAACCGCTGGTCATCACCGAGAACGGGCTGGCTGATGCCGATGATCGCCTTCGTCCCGGCTTTCTTCGCGACCACGTCCGCGCATTCGCCGATGACCCACGGGTGCACGGTTACTTCCACTGGTCCCTGCTCGACAACTACGAATGGCTGGACGGGTTCGGTCCGCGGTTCGGTCTTTACGAAGTAGACCGGACGACCCTGGAGCGCCGCGCCCGCCCGTCCGTGGCCGTGTTTCGCGATCTGGGACGCCGCTATCTGGCCTCTTCACGCTGATCTCTCCTCTTCTTTACACGCCGCACAAGAAGAGTTGCACCCTCCCGGCGACCATGGACGCGCGAAGGAGGGGCTGGGGATGCTGCTCGCGGACTTTCACATCCATACGAAATGGTCGGACGGCAAGTTGTCGATGCGGGAGGTCGTCGACCTGTTCGGCTCAGCGGGGCACGATGTCATCGCCATTACCGATCACATCGTGAACAACGACTCGCTGGTCGGCCGGATGACTCACCGGTGGCAGCTGACTCTGACCCCCGAGACCTTCCCCGATTATCTCGCCGAAGTCGAGCGCGAAAAGCGGCGGGCCTGGGATCAATACCGCATGATCGTCATCGCCGGCACGGAGTTGACGCAGAACGCCCTCACCCGCCGCAACTCCGCACATGTCCTCGCCCTCGGCATCACCGAGTTCATTTCCGCGAACGGCTCCGTCGAGGAAATGCTCACCCGTGCGCGATCGAAGGCACCGGTCCTCGTGGCGTGTCACCCGAACGAAATGTCCGACTGGTACGCGAACACGTTCTACCTCTGGAATCGCCGTGGAGAGATCGGCGAGCTGATCGATCGGTGGGAAGTCGCCTGCCGGTGGGACCTCTTTCCGCAGGTGTCGCGCGCCCGGTTCCCTTACATGGGCAACAGCGACTTCCACAAACCTGAGCACCTCTGGGCCTGGAAGACACTGCTGCCCTGCGAGAAACGCGAGGAAGCGGTCCTCGAGACTCTCAAGAGCGGCGCAGGCCTGGCGCTCACACGGCTGGCTGCGCCGCCCGTGTCGCACGTTGCCATTCCGTCTTATGCAGCCCTTGCAGGATGAACCATGATTGCAGAGACCATCTTCACGCTCATCGCCGTCGTCGGAACAATCATCACCACCGCGCAGGCGTTCCTCACGGCGATGATCCGGAGATCCGGCCGCCCTTTCGCCGGCGGCCTGCGCGAGCAGGCATACCCGCAGGCCGATTCGTTCATTTCCATCCTGAAGCCGGTCTGCGGACTCGATGATGAGCTCGAAGAAAACCTGCTGTCGTTCGTCAGTCTTCCCGGCGTCGATTACGAAGTGATCCTCTCCGTCGAGGATCATGCAGACGCTGCGCTGCCCGTTCTCAAGACCGCGGTCCGCGACCATCCGGATGTTTTCAGGCTCGTCATCGGCGGAGGAGGCACCCGCCAGGGTGTGGTCAATCGAAAGGTCGAACGTCTGATCGCCGCGGCACGCGTGGCCCGCGGTGACATTCTCCTGATCTCAGACTCCAACGTCCGCGTGCAGCCCGACGATGTCGCACGTACGATCGCCGCCTTCAGCGACGCGCGCGTCGGCTGCGTGTCGAATCTCTTCACCGGGGCCAATGCCCGGACACTCGGCGCGACGGTCGAATCGCTGCATCTGCTCTCGTTCGTCGTCGGCGGGACGATCCTCGCCTCGACGGCGGGCATCCCTTGCGTCGTAGGAAAATCGATGGCGATCTCGCGCGAAGCGCTGCGCTCCATCGGGGGATTCGAGGCGTTCCGGAACATCCTTGCCGAGGATCAGGCCATCGGGCTCGCGGTGAGAGAGGCGGGATATGAGGTCGTTGTCTCTCCCGTGGCCGTCCGCAACGTCGTCGTTCGCCGGACGATTCGCCGCGCCGTCGATCGCCAGGTTCGCTGGAACAAGATCCGTTACGCCTTCTCACGGTCGCTGTATGCGAGCGAGATCCTGCTCAACCCGATGCCTGCCGCGATCGCGGCCGCGGCTCTCGGGGCTCCCGCGGCGCTTCCTCTCGCCGTCGTTCTGATCCGGTTCGCTCAGGTGGCCATCCTGCGGCGGGCGATGGCGGCCCCGGCGCCTCTCTGGGCCGTTCCCCTGCTCGACGCGCTCATGCTCTACGCGTGGTTCGTTCCGTTCTTCTCGAACAGGGTCACGTGGCGAGGTTACGAGGCGCGGATCACGCGAAACACGGAGCTCGTAGCCGCGTAGAGCTCATCCCGAGCGCCTCCATCGGCAGGATGGACCCTGCGAGCCAGGACATGTGGAGCGCGGGCGACCTCGCCCGCGTGCTCGAGCCACAGGGACGCGGGCGAGATCGCCCGCGCTCCACTGATTTCGGCCTGCAGGCAGCCGCTTCGCTCGGGATGAATCAGCGTGCCTCGACCGCTTCCTTCATCTTCTCGGCCTGGAAGTGCGCGTTCAGCGGCTCGATGATCGCGTCGAGGTTGCCGTTCATCACGTCCGGGAGGTTGTGAACGGAGAGGCCGATGCGGTGGTCGGTGACACGGTCCTGTGGGAAGTTGTAGGTGCGGATCTTCTCCGAGCGGTCGCCGCTGCCGATCATGCCCTTTCGTGTGGCGGAGAGCTCGGCTTCGCGCTTCTGGCGTTCGATGTCATAGAGGCGCGCCTTGAGAACCTTCAGCGCCTTCGCCCGGTTCTTGATCTGCGATTTCTCGTCCTGGCATGACACGACGACGCCGGTGGGGAGGTGCGTCATGCGGACGGCCGAATAGGTCGTGTTGACCGACTGCCCGCCGGGCCCCGAGGAGCAGAACGTGTCGATGCGCAGGTCCTTCTCGTTGACCTGGATGTCGATGTCTTCCGCTTCCGGAAGAACGGCGACGGTGATGGCCGAGGTGTGGATGCGGCCCTGGGTCTCGGTCTGGGGGACGCGCTGCACGCGGTGCACGCCGGACTCGAACTTCATCCGCGAGTAAACCTTCGATCCCTGGATCTCGATCGTGGCGTCCTTGATCCCGTTGACCGAAGAGTAGTTCGCATCGGTGATCTCGGCCTTCCAGCGCATCCGCTCCGCGTAGCGGATGTACATGCGCATGATCTCGGCTGCGAAAAGCGACGCTTCATCGCCGCCCGTGCCGGCCCGGATCTCGACGAAGACGTTCTTCTCGTCGTTGGGATCCTTCGGCTGCAGGAGGACCCGCAGCTCGTCTTCGAGCACCGGCTCCTTCGCCTCGAGCTCGTCGAGCTCCATCTGCGCGAGCTCGCGCAGCTCGTCCTCCCCCTTGATCGAGGAGAGCATCTGCCGCGTCTCGGCGAGGCTCTTCCGGACAGCCTTCAGCTCGCGGTACTTCGCCACGACGTCGCCGATCTCGGAGAGCGCCTTCATCGTGTCGCGGTACGCGGCCACGTCCGTCACGATGGACGGATCGGCGAGCCTCTGCTGAAGCTCGTCGTAGCGTTTTTCGATGTCGTTGAGTTTTTCGTACATGGCAGAAGGCTCTGGGCTCCTGGCTCTGGGCTCCTGGGAATCAGCAGCTCCCAGGAGCCCAGAGCCAACAGCCAAGAGCCTTCGCTAGGCTACCGCGGCCTGCTTGCCGTCTTCGACCGCGTCGTACATCAGCGCTTCTTTGAGCGCGACGATGGCGATCTCGAGCTGCTTGTCGTCCGGTTCCTTCGTCGTGATCTTCTGCAGCCAGAGGCCCGGCGTGATGAGCGCGCGGCAGACCTTGCTGTCGAGATGACGGGCGGAGAAGCGGATGACCTCGTATGCCAGACCGGCGATGAGAGGGAGGAGCACCACGCGCGCGCCGAACTTGACCGCGAAATGCGCGGTCGAGGGCACGAGCGAGAAGACCAGGATCGAGATCGCCATCACGAAGAGCAGGAAGCTCGTCCCGCACCGCGGATGGAGCGTCGACTTCCCGCGCGCGTTCTCGACGGTGAGGTCTTCGTTCGCTTCGAACGTGTAGACGGTCTTGTGCTCGGCGCCGTGGTACTGGAACACGCGCCGGATCTCATCCATGAACGAGATCGACCAGACGTAGACGAAAAAGAAGATCGCCCGAATGACGCCGTCGATGAGGTTGTAGGCGAAGTTGCCCATCGACGGATAGAGGTAGTGCTTGATCAGGTTCGTCAGGCCGAGTGGCGCCAGGATGAAGAGACCCACCGCCAGGAGAAGCGCCATGGCCATGGACCCGGCGATCGCCCACCCCGAGATCTCTTCCTCGCCGTCCTTCTCGGTTCCGGACACCACGGCCGAGTAGTTCAAGGCGCGGATGCCGAGGATGAGGGACTGGATGAGGACGACGGACCCGCGGAGGACGGGCGTCTTCAGGAACGGATATTTCGCCGTCACCGATACGAGCCTGTCCTTCTTGATCGCCACGCCGCCGTCGGGCTGCCGGACGGCAACCGAATAGCCGGTCAGCGAGCGCATCATCACGCCTTCGATGACGGCCTGCCCGCCGATCAGCATGTCGACGTTCTTATCGCCGGAAGCCGGCATGGACGAAGCGAGGCCGTTCGTGACGGCCCCGAAGGTACCGGCGATGAGGCGGGCGGCTCTTGTCCAGGCGCGGCGGATCATCAGGCCTTCTTTACGGCTGGCTTGTCGACCTTCTTGGCGAAGCGCTGCTTGAAGCGATCGATACGTCCAGCCGAGTCGACCAGCTTCTGCTTGCCGGTGAAGAACGGGTGGCACTTGGAGCAGATCTCGACGCGGAGCTCCTTGCGGGTGGATCCGGTGTTCCACGTCTCGCCGCACGCGCAGTGGACGTTGACCTGCTGATAGGACGGATGAATCTCTGGTTTCATGAACTTAACCCCTGCTGTGACATT
>CALMZP010000030.1 GCA_937870635.1 uncultured Acidobacteriota bacterium
TGAATAATCCGGGTTAACGGTTAACGGTTAACGGTTAACGGTTAACGGTTAACGGTTAACGGTTAACGGTTAACGGCCAACGCTGCTAAGCTTTGCGCCGGGTTCCCATGTCCGACGACGAGCAATTCGACGCGCAGGAGCTGGCCATGCTCGTGAAGCGGCTCGACCGGCAGCGTCGAGCGCGCGTCGCAGCGGAAGCAATCTCGGACCACGCCACCGGGGCTCTCTACGATAAGCAGCAGCATCTCAAGCTGTTGCAGGCCGTGGCGGTGGCGGCCAACGAGTCGCCCGCGCTCGATGACGCGCTGCAATCCGCGGTCGATCAGTTGTGTACCCATCTGGGCTGGCCTGTGGGGCACGCCTACCTTGCCATCGGTACGACCTCGGTCCTCACCCTGAGTGACATCTGGTTCGTCGGAGACCTGCAGCGCTACGAGCACTTCCGCCACGCCATCGAGACGACGCTCGTCGCGCCGGCCGGCGGTGTGTCCGGCAGCGCGCTCGCGCGGCGCGCGCCCGTGGTCACCACCGAGCTGGAAGGCGTTCTGCCGCTGCCGCTCGCTTCGGCGGCGCGCGAAGCAGGCATTCAGTCGGCGGCGGCATTTCCGGTGATCGGCGTGGATGGCCCGCTGGCGGTTCTCGAATTCTTCTCGCCGGACCCGATCGCGGAGGACACGGGCCTGATCGCGGTCATTCAGCGGATCGGCGAGCTTCTCGGGAATGTCCACGCACGCACCCGCACACACGCGACTCTGACCACATCGGAAGAGCAGTACCGATTGCTGTTCGAAGGGAATCCGCACCCGATGTGGATCGCGGACGCCGACACGGGCGAGCTCATCGCGGCGAATGCGGCGGCTTCCCGGCAGTATGGATACGACGCGAACGAACTCCTCGCGATGACCGTGAAGGATCTCGTCACCGGCGATACGGTCCCGCGAAGCGGGCCGGCTTCGATTGCCTGCAAGGATGGCTCGCTCCTTACGGCGGAGCTTTCCGGCTACGACATCCGGCTTCCCGGCCGCCGTGCGCGCATGGTCATGGCGGTGGACGCCGACGCCGGCCGGCGGGCCGAGGAAGCGCTGCGGGAGTCCGAGCGCCGGTTCCGCGAGATGCTCGACACGATCGAGCTCGTGGCCATGCTCCTCGACGTCGTCGGGAACGTGACCTATTGCAATCCGTACCTGCTCAGCATCAGCGGCTACAGCAAGGACGAAGTGATCGGCCGGAACTTCTTCGAGCTTTTCCTGCCGGAAGGCAGCCGTGGCGCCGCGGAGCGCGCATTCACGACCAACATCGGCCGCGGAGTCCTCGCTGCGCACTCCGAGTTCGAGATCATGACGCGTGGAGGCGTGCCGCGCACGATCCTCTGGAACTACACCATCCTCCGCAATCCCCAGGGAAGCATCCTCGGCGCGGCCGGCATCGGGACGGATGTCACCGAGCAGCGGATCGTCGAGAACCAGCTCGTCCACAATGCGTTTCACGACACGCTCACCGGCCTGCCGAACCGCGCGCTCTTCATGGACCGCGTGGGCCACGCGCTGGCGAGGAGGCGGCAGACCTTCGCCGTCCTTCTCCTCGACGTCGATCATTTCAAGAACGTGAACGACTCGCTCGGCCACGCGGCCGGGGACGAGCTGCTGATGCAGATCGGGGAGAGGTTGCAGAAGTCGGTGCGCGCGGCCGACACGGTTTCGCGGTTCGGCGGAGACGAGTTCACGGTCCTCGTCGAGAACGTAGTCGGTCCAACCGACGCCACCCGCGCCGCGGAGCGGATTCAGGCAGGCCTCGCCGCGCCGTTCCGCATCGGCGAGCACGAGATCTTCACGTCGGTGAGCATCGGGATCACGATCTGCGGAACCGAGTACGAGCGGCCCGAGCAGATTCTGCGCGACGCCGATACCGCGATGTACCGCGCCAAGGCGCAGGGAAGATCGCGCTCGGAGATCTTCGACGCCGACATGCGCGCGGAAGCGGTTGCTCGTCTGCAGCTGGAGAACGATCTCCGCCGCGCGCTCGACCGGAACGAGCTGCGGCTGTTTTTTCAGCCAATCGTCAGGCTCAAAACGCGCGAGATCGTCGGACTCGAAGCCCTCGTGCGCTGGCAGCATCCTTTGCGCGGACTGATTCCACCGGGCGAATTCATCGGGATGGCCGAGGAGACGGGGTTGATTGTTGGACTCGGACAATGGGTCATCCGCGAGGCCTGCCGGACCGCATCGGTGTGGTCCCCCCGGTATGTCAGCGTCAACATTTCCAGCCGTCACTTCGCACAGAGCGATCTCTTCGAAGACGTCCAGCGGGCTCTGGCGACATGCTCGCTCTCGGCGAACTCGCTGCACATCGAGGTGACCGAGAGCGTGATCATGCAGCACCCCGAGGCCGCGCTCTCGGTGATCAACCGCCTCAAGCAACTGGGCTGCCGGATCTCGCTCGACGATTTCGGGACGGGATATTCGTCGCTCTCGTACCTGCATCGGTTCCCGATCGACATGCTGAAGGTCGATGCGTCGTTCGTTCGCACCGCGCCGACGGAGCCGAAGAACGTCGAGATCATCCGTTCGATCATCGCTCTGGGACGAGGGCTGGAGATCGAGGTCATCGCCGAAGGCGTCGAGACCGAAGCCCAGGAAGAGCTGCTCCTCTCACTCGGATGCGAGTACGCGCAGGGATACCTGTTCGCGCGGCCGGCGCCGGTCGAGGAGTTGAAGGTCGAATAGATCATTTTTTGGATTTTCGATTTTGGATTTTGGATTTTGGATTGTGAGTTGGGCAGAAAATCCAAAATCCAAAATCGAAAATCCAAAATCCCTCAGCCCTTCTTCTTGAGCAGCTCCGCCAGCTTGGCTGGCTCCACCGGCTTGCGGACGAACGCGTCGAAGCCGGCCTTCGCGAGCTCTTCGTCGCGGACGCCGAGGGCGGTGATGGCCACGACGGGGACGTCGGGATGAAGCTCGCGGGCCGTCTGGAGGAGCCAGTAGCCGTCGCGGTCGGGCATGGCCAGGTCGGTGAGGACGAGATCGAAGCGGCGATCGCGCAGACGTTCCGCCGCCTCGGAAGCCGACGGCGACTCCGTGACGCGGGCGCCGAAGTGCTCGAGCATCCTCGCGACGACGACGCGCGCACTCGCATCGTCATCGACGAGCAGCACTCGCTTTGCCGGCATGCGAACGGTCGACTCGCCAATCTCGGGATTGCGGGTCGCGTCGCCCAGGGGGAGGGTGATGGTGAACGTCGCTCCCTGTCCGACGCCGTCGCTGTAGGCGTGCACGGTGCCGCCATGCATCTCGGCGAGATGCTTCACGATCGCCAGGCCGAGTCCCAGTCCGCCATGGGCGCGGTTGCTGGAGCTGTCGGCCTGCCAAAAGCGGTCGAAGACGCGCGGAAGAATTTCCGGAGCGATTCCGGCGCCCTCGTCGGTCACGGTGATGATGACCTCGCCGTCCGACTGCTCAGCGGACATGACGACCTCGCCACCTTCATTGCTGAACTTGATCGCGTTGGAAAGCAGATTCCATGTCATCTGCTGCAGCCGGTTCGGATCGGCGCGTGCGATGAGCGACTCCGGCGCGCTGACGGATACCTCGACGCGCTTCCCCTCCGCGGCGGGTCGCGAGGAGTCGGCGACGGTCCGCAGAATCGGAACGATATCGATGGTCTCGGGCCTGATCTGAAACTTGCCGGTGACGATCCTCGACACGTCGAGAAGGTCGTCGATGATCGCCGCCTGCGACTTCGCACTTCGCTCGATCGTCTCGATCGCGGTCTGCATCGTATTCCGGTCGTAATTCGACAGGCGCAACAGATTCGACCAGCCGAGGATGGCTGTGAGCGGAGTGCGGAGCTCGTGAGAGAGTGTCGCGAGGAAGTCGTCCTTCGCGCGATTGGCCGCGACGGCCTGCTGATAGAGACGCGCGTTCTCGATCGCGTGGCCCGCGCGCAGCGCCAGCGCCTCCGCCAGTTCGACGTCACGCGCCGTGAAGCGGCGTGAGGCGGCGGAGTTCACAAGCGTCAGCACTCCGGCGACTTCGTCGCGGATGCGGATCGGCGTGGAGATGTACGAGCGCAGGTCGAGCTGGCGAAGCAGCGACAGGTGCTCGGGAGACCGCGCCGCGGCGTCGATGATCTCCGACGGAATGTCCGTCATGAACTCCGTGCGCCCCGTGCGGATGACGTTGGGGACGCCACGCTGACTGTTCATGTCCGTCGGGTACTTTTCCGCGATGCGGAAGGCAAGCTCCCGCTTCGTCGGATCGACGTGCTCGACAGCGAGGCGGCGCGGCGTTCCGTCCGGTTCGACCATGTCCACCGCGCACCAGTCGGCGAGCCGCGGGACGGCCAGGCGGGCGAGCGATCGCAGCGTCTCCTCATAATCCAGGCTGCGGACGAAGAGGTCGTTGGCCTCGGCGATGAACTCCGCGCGGACCTGATCGGAGGCGAGAAGTTGTTCCTGCTGCCGCTCGGCATCGACGTCATTCGTTGCGCCGATCCATTCGCGGACCGATGCGTCCGCGTTGAGGACAGGAGCCGCGCGGAAATGACACCAGCGGTAGGCGCCATCGGCCATGCGAACGCGCACCACGACGTCGAAGACCTTTCGCGAATCGACCGAGTCGCGCCACCGCGCGGCGGATACGCGCCGGTCGTCCTCGTGAATGTGGTCGAGCCAGCCGAACCCCTTCGCCTGTTTATGGGTCTGCCCGGTCGCCTCCGTCCATGAGGACGAGATCCACTCGAGACCTCCGTCGCGGTCGGCGATCCAGACCACCTGCGCCGAGGCCTGAACGAGGGCCTGCAAGCGCTCTTCGCTGAGCCGCAGCCGCTCCATGGCCGCCTTCTGTTCCGTGATGTCGCGCTGGACACCCCAGGCTCGAACGAGCAGGCCGTTTTCGATCGTCGCGGTGAGGCTGTTCACGAAGTACTTCCGGCGGCCGAAGCGATCGACTTCGACGGATTCTGCGTCGACGAGCCGCCAGCCCGAATTCACGAATGCACGGAGATAGTCCCAGTTGGCCGGTTCGGCGGGATCCAGCATCTGCGTCAGCCGAACGCCGAGGATGTCTTCGACCTTCTCGAAGCCGTACATGTGCGCGACGACCTCGTTACATTCGGCGAGGTAGGCCCGATCGAACATGAGGCGTACCTGCTCGTCGACGGGCAGATCGACGGGAACGGGCTCGTCGAGTTCGAAACGCCAGATGCCTTCCGAGGTGTGCGCGATGAACGAGCGGTAACGCTCTTCTGCGCGGCGCATTTCGCGCTCGGCGTGAACCCGCGCCGTCACGTCGCGGGAGATTGTGGCTGCAGCGATGATCTCGCCGCCGGAGCGCACGGGAAATACGACGTACTCGGAGACGCGGGTGCCTGTCGGGCTTTTGTACTCCGCTTCGCGACGGATGGTCTCGCCGGTCGTCAGTACCTTCCTGATGTCCGGCTCGACCTTCTCTATGGCGCCGGCATCCAGGCCGGCCTCCTGCCAGGTCCGCCCGATCAGTTCCTCAGCAGGCCGTCCGAGAGTGGCGAGCGCACCGCGGCTGATATACATGTAGCGGAGGTCGGGCCCGATGACGTAGATGTTGTCGTCGGATCCTTCCAGGATCGCGCGGAAAATGAGCGATTCTTCCGGGGCCGGAGGCACGTCCCGCAAGTATAGGTCCTACATCCGGTAGGCCACGGCGTTGATGTGCATGCCGGCACCGACCGAGGCGAACACGATCGTGTCGCCTGAGTTCAGGTCGTGCTGCGGAAGCTCCCCGCGGAGGATCAGATCGAGCAACGTCGGCAGCGTGGCCACGCTGCTGTTGCCGAGCCATGAGATCGTCATCGGCATCACATCCGGCGGTGGTGCCGAATAGCCGTACAGTTTGTAGAGCGCCTCGAGGATCGCCTCATCCATCTTGCCGTTGGCCTGGTGGATGAGAATCTTCTTCACATCCTTGAGATCGACCGCGGCGCGCTGCAGGCACTCGCGAATCGCGTGCGCGACGGTATTCAACGCGTACTTGTAGAGCTTCCGCCCCTCCATCTTGAGGAACAGCGCTTCGAGGAATGCTTCGCGGTTGAAGGAGTGTCCCATGTACAGCATCTTCGAATGCTCCAGCGTATCGGAGCGGACCGCGTGAGCGAGGATGCCCTGCCCGTTCGCCGTGCCGTTGCGGGCTTCGAAAATCGTTGCGCCGGCGCCATCGGCGTAGATGAGGCTGTCGCGGTCGTGCGGGTCGGAGACGCGCGAGAGAGTTTCAGCGCCGATGACCATCACGCGCTTCGCGTGGCCGGCGCAGATCATCGCATCCGCCTGAATCACTCCTTGAAGCCAGCCGGGGCAGCCGAAGATGAGGTCGAAAGCAGCCGCCCCCGGCTTCTGAATGCCGAGGCTGGCTTTGACCCGCGCCGCCAGCGCGGGCACGAGATCCGAGCGGGTCGAACCGGCCCGTACGTCCCCGAAATTGTGCGCGACGATGATGGCGTCGAGATCCTCGCCGCTGATCCCGGCCGAATCGATCGCTTTGCGCGCCGCATCGGCCGCGATGTCCGAAGTGACGAGGTCGTCGGTGACGTAGCGGCGTTCGCGGATGCCGGTGATCGACTCGAACTGGCGGAGGATCTCCTCATTCGTCTTGTCGAATGGCTTCTGGTCGGGGCCGAGGAACTCATGCCCCAGAAAGGCGCTGTTGGGCACGACCCGCGACGGGATGTGGCTGCCGGTGCCGGTTATGACGGTTCGAAGGCCTGACATCGGATCCGATTGTATCTGCTGGCAAGTTACGAGCAAGACATACGGCCGGAGGTGAAAGGTATGAGCAGAATATTTGTAGTGTTCGCCGTCCTGGCCTTCATGGCGCTCCCGGCCGTTGCTCAGTCGACGGTCATCTGCGAATCGAGCGATGGCGGTTATCGCGAATGCCGTCTGGAGGGGATCGGGGTGGCCACCCTGACCCGTCAGATGAGTGACCGCAACTGCATCGAAGGGCAGACCTGGGGCTACCGTGACGGAAAGATCTGGGTCGACAAGGGATGCCGCGCTCAGTTCGCTTTGACGAACCGCGCCGTCTCGGCGCCCCTCGATTCACGTCTCGTCTGCGAGTCCGAGAACAACCGCCTCGTCCGTTGCCCGACGTCGACGGCGGCGGGAGTCCAGTTCATTCGCCGGATGAGCGATGCCAGCTGCGAGTTCGGCAAGGACTGGGGCTACGACCGCGATGGGATCTGGGTCTCGAACGGCTGCCGCGCTGAGTTCGCGGTATCGGGCAGATCCCTCGGCGTCAGCGCGCCGCCCGTGTTCCTCGCCGCTTACCCGACGCAGACGTTCATCTGTGAATCGATCGACGGCCGCCGTAACCATTGCCGCGCCGACACGAACATGGGTGTGCTTCTGACTCGTCAGACCAGCGACTCGGCCTGCGAATACGGCGTGACCTGGGGCATCGATCAGAATGGAGTCTGGGTGACGCGCGGCTGCCGCGCCGAGTTCATGACCGGCGATTCGCGCGTCGCGCGCGGCGGGATGATCTCATCCGCGAATCCGGCGACGATCCTGTGCGAGTCGGAGAACGGTGAGCACAAGCATTGCCGCGCCGACACGCGCTACGGCATCAGCCTGTTGCGCCAGCTCAGCGACAAGCGCTGCGAGAAAGGTCGCACGTGGGGCGTCGACGACGCCGGCGTGTGGGTGACGAACGGCTGCCGCGCCGAATTCGTCCTCGACCGCAGGTGAGTTTTTGTTTCTCCTCCGCGCCTCCGCGCGGAGGAGAAACGATTTTGGATTTTGGATTTTGGATTAGATTCCAAAATCCAAAATCCAAAATCCAAAATCCAAAATCCAAAATCGATGGATCCACTCACTCACACACTCGTCGGGGCAAACCTTGCCTCGACGCGCTTCGGAGTCAAATCGCGGCTCGCGGGGGCGGCGCTCGTCATCGGCGCCAACCTTCCGGACGTCGATTCCATTCTCTACTTCACCGGCCACTCCGACCTCGCCCTGGGATTCCGGCGAGGGTGGACGCACGGCGTGCTCGCTCTTTTCCTCCTGCCCGTCATCCAGGCGGCTCTGCTCATGGGATGGGCGAAGCTGCGCAAGTACGCCGTCTCGCCGAAATGGCTGCTGATCCTCTCATTCATCGCCATCCTCACGCATCCGTTTCTCGACTGGCTGAACAACTACGGGATGCGATGGCTGATGCCGTTTCGCGGTACGTGGTTCTACGGAGACTCCGTCTTCATCATGGATCCCTTGCTCTGGCTCATCCTCGGCGGCGGATGGCTGGTGGGGCGGAGACCATCGGTATTGCTCTTCTCCATATGGCTGTTTTTCACCGGGGCGATCGTCTGGGTCGTTCGACATCGCTCGCCGGGCGATCTGATCGTCGTCGGGGTCGCCGCCACTCTGATCCTCGCCGCTCTCCTCTGGCGCGGCAGACGATCGTTCGCAGCAGCGGCACTGATCGTGGCGTCGATCTACATCGGCGCGCGCCTGACGATTCACGCCGTGACCGCAACGCGCGTGCGCTCCGAGATCGCGGGAACGCGGCGGCTCATGGTGTCGCCAAACGCTCTCGATCCGCTGCGATGGGACGTGGTCGCAGAGACGAACCGCGGTTACCGGTTCGGCCGGTTTCACTGGCTGCGCGGCGGTCTGAAGCTCGAGAGCGATGTGCTTCCCTTGCCTGCGGACACCCCGGAGTGGCGGGCCGCAAAGGCAGATCCTTCGATCCGTGGCTTCGTCACGTGGATGCGCTTTCCCTGGTACGAGATCGAGCGCACCCCGGCTGCGACGCGAGTGCTGGTGCACGACGCGCGCTACGCGGTGCGGCGGCGGGCGGGCGGCGGCTTCGGCGGGGTCGTGGTCGTCCTGCGACCATGAATTTTGGATTTTGGATTTTGGATTTTGGATTGAAAACCAGATTCGGAGTCTCAATCCAAAATCCAAAATTCAACTCACCGCCGCTTCGTCGATCGTCAGCGTTCCCTCGTCCGCATCGAGCATGGCCTTCACACCGATCGGCAGGGTCAGCTTGTTCTCGATGTGTCCGAAGGAAAGGCCGGAGATCGCCGGCACTCCCAGCGATCCGAAGCGGTCGCGGAGGATATCCTCGAGGCTGAAGCCCGAGGGACGCACCTGGCACTCAGTGCAGCGGCCGAACACGATGCCTGCCGCGCGCTCGAATTTTCCGCCCAGGGCGAGCTGGGTGAGCATGCGGTCGATGCGGTAGATCTCTTCGCGGATGTCCTCGAGAAAGAGGATGGCGCCGGTGGTGTCGACTTCGTACGGCGTCCCCATCGTGGCAGCCAGCAGCGTCAGGTTTCCGCCGACGAGGCGTCCCGTCCCTTTGCCAGGTGAGAGATGAATGATCCGGTTCGTCCGGTCGACCAGCTCGCTCGGGCGTTTTTCGGGCGGTTCGAGCAGTCCTGCCGCCTCGTTCGACATGACCACCTTGCGGAAGTTCTCCGCGCTGTATTCGTTGAAGGTCGATCCGGCGACCGGACCATGAAAGGTCACCAGTCCGGTGCGCTGATAGACCGCGTTGAGGAGCGCGGTGATGTCGCTGAATCCGATGAGCGCTTTTGGATTGCGCGCGATGAGGTCGTAGTCGAGGAAGGGGAGCATGCGCGGCGTTCCCCATCCGCCGGTGTAACAGAAGATGCCGTCGATGTTCGTGTCGGCGAACATCGCGTTGACGTCGGCCGCACGATCGCGATCGGTTCCGGCAAAGTAGCCGTGGCGGTCGTACGCGTGCCGCCCCATCTGCACCTTGAAGCCGAGGGCTTCCAACTGCTCGCGGCCCCAGGCGATGTCGTCGGCAGCCATCTCATTGGACGCCGGCAGGACGAGCCCGACGGTGTCGCCTTCGGAGAGGCGCTTCGGTTTGATGAGGCGCGGTGGTTTCGCGGTGAGGCCGCGAGCGGTGGAAGCGGCAACGACTGACAGTCCGAGGGTCAGGCCAAACGCCCGTCGATTCATCATGAGGGCGTATTGTGCCTGATTGTCAGCGGGTCATCTTCCTCGCCACCTTGCGGACGACGCTCTTCGCTACTTTCTTCGCCTCTTTCTTCTTGCCACCTTTGAGCGCAGCGATGGCGGTTACCGCCGTGGCTGCCGTGGCGATGATCACGGTGGCGACGTTTTCCTTCTCTTCCTTGCTGAGTGCGTTCCACCGATTCAGCAGCCGCGTGATCGCGTTTTCCGCGGTGACCTCGGCCCCGGCGAGTTTCTTTCCGACCGTGTCGATCGCTTTGACGGTCGCGTTCTTGAGCAACGGCTCGAATGCCATGACGTTCATTCATTTCACCTCGTCTCCAGGCTCTTGCGACAGCTGAGCCAGGTCGGGGTCGTCGCCGCTCTCGTTCTTCACCACGTACTCCACCTTCGCGCCCAGGCCCTCTTTTTGCTCCGTTCGCCTGCGTGCGCTCCCGTATTGGTGTTGCCGTTCTCATCGCCCTTCTTGCTTTCACGGCGCTCTCGGTCGTGGCAGTCGGCTGGTACGGCTTCCGGGCCTTCACCGAGCTCCGGCCGGGATCGTGGCGGACGCCGACCGAGATCGTCGATCGCAACGGCGAGACGTTCCTCGAGTTGTACGGTTCCGAGTGGCGGCGGACGGATCCGGTCCTGCTCGAAGACCTGCCGGATCACGTCGTCTACGCGTTTCTGGCGGCCGAGGACGTCCGGTTCCGCGGCCACTTCGGGATCGATCCGATCGGGATCGGCCGCGCCGCACTCTCCAACGTCAAGGCCGGAGGCATTGCCCAGGGCGGAAGCACCATCACGCAGCAGCTTGCGAAGATGCGGTTCCTTTCGACCGAGCGGACCTTCACGCGCAAGGCGAAGGAAGCGGTGCTGGCCGTGATCATCGAGATGCGGCTGTCGAAAGACGACATCCTCGAGGCCTACCTCAACGACGTCTACCTCGGCCACCGCAACGGCCGCGGCATCCTCGGCATCGACGAAGCCGCGCGCGCCTACTTCAACAAGACACCCGCGAAGCTGACGGTGGCCGAGGCAGCGCTGCTGGCGGGGATGGTCCGGGCGCCGAATGCGGAGGTCGCCACGAAGCGCCGCGACGGCGTGCTCGAGGTCATGCGCGACCGCGGTTGGCTGGACGAAGACGAGTACGAACGCGCCAGGAAACAGAAGGTGCGACTGCGCAACGGTACTCTGCGTACGACCCCGCATCCGTATCTGGTCGCTGCCTTGCGGGCAGAAGTGGTGGAGGTGGCGGGCGCACGCAGATTGATGAGCGGCCCGATGAAGATCTACACCTCCATCGACTCGGAGATGCAGAGCGCCGCGGAGGCCGCGGTGCGCGGGGGCACGCAGCGCCTGCGCAGCCGCTACCGGTGGCTCCGGCGCAAAGAAGCACTGCAGGCGGCGATCCTCAGCGTCGAGCCGTCCACCGGCGGCATTCGCGCGCTGGTTGGCGGAAGCGACTTCCGGAAATCACAGTTCGATCGCACGCGGCGGATGCGGCGCCAGCCCGGATCGGCCTTCAAGCCGTTCACCTACGCCGCGGCCATCGCCGGCAAAAAGATCACGCCGGCCACGCTCGTCGAGGACAAGCCGGTCGAGATCCAGCTGGCGCGAAACGACGTCTGGCGTCCGCGGAACTACGACGAGCGGTTCCGCGGGACGGTGACTGTTCGCGAAGCATTCGAGAAATCGCTGAATACGCCGGCGGTGCGGATCGCCGGCGACGTCGGTGTCAATCGCGTACATGACGTGCTCGACGAAGCCGGCATCGAAGGGGATCTGTCGGACACGCCGGCGGTCGCACTCGGCGTAGACGACGTATCGATGCGCGAGATCGTCAGCGCCTACAGCATCTTCCCGAACCTTGGCGCGCGAACCAGGCCGCACATCATCGAGAAGATCGAATCCACGAGCGGCCGCACGATCTACGAGTTCGACGAGCGGGCAAAGAAGTCAATCGATCCCGATGTGGCGTACGTGATCCACTCGATGATGCGCGGCGTCGTGCAGCGAGGCACCGCATCCGACCTCCAGCACCTCGGCCTCGGGCACATCGCCGGAAAGACCGGGACGACGAACGACTACCGCGATGCCTGGTTCGTCGGCTACGCGCCGGACCTTCTGACCGCGGCGTGGGTCGGGTTCGACGACGGCACGCCGCTTCGGATTTCATCCGGTGAAGCGGCGCTCCCGATCTGGGCGGCGTACATGGCGAAGGCACCGCACAAACGGGCCGACATCGCTCCGCCGGACGGCGTGAACCTCGTCGACATCGAGCCGTCGAGCGGACTGCTGTGGCGCTCGGGTTGCGGGCAGCCTTTCAAGGAAGCGTTCCTCGCCGGCACCGAGCCGGACGAGCAGTGCACGCCACGTCCGGAGCCGACGCCGCTCTGGATCGACTTCGAGGAGCCGCCGGTCATCACGCCCGAGCAGTCGCTCGAGTGGTCGGTGCCGGGACTCGGCGACGTGCAGATCGTGATCGATCCCGCATCGAAACTGCCGCCGGAGCGCGAAGAGGAGGAAGACGACGACCCCGACGTCCTCGATGAAGAAGAACGCAAAGACATCGACAAGCAGGTCGAGGAACAGCTCGAGGAAGCGCGCCGCCGCGTGGAAGAGCTGATGAGGGAGCGGGGCGCCGAACGCGTGCCCGTTCCCGTCCCGCCGCCCTTCGACGATGGCCCGGGAAAGGGAAAAGGGAAGGGCAAGGGGAAGGGGCGGCCGGATTAGAAGAAGCGGGAATGTTGAATGTTCAACATTCAACATTGAACATTCAACATTCCCATGACCTGGAGCAACCGGCGTCGGTGTGATTCGACCTTCGACATTCCGGCCGGAATTCCCAAGGTTCAAGGTCCAGGGTCCAAGGTCCCTTATGATCCGCGGCATCGTGGTGTACGGCAGCCTTGACGGCCTCTGAGACAAGGTCGGGCCTCGCTTTCGGGGTCGGCGCCTATGTTTTCTGGGGCGTCGTCGCCATCTACTTCCGATTCGTCCGTTCGGTTGCGCCGCTGGAGATTCTCGCGCACCGGATCGTCTGGTCGGTCGTAGTGCTCGTGCTCATCGTGGCGATCTCGCGGCGATGGGCGCTTCTGCGTGGCGCGATCCGCGTGCCGCGCAGCGTCGGGCTCCTCTTCATCTCCTCGATCCTCATCGCGGTCAACTGGCTGGTGTTCATCTACGCCGTCACGACGGATCATCTCGTCGACGCCAGCCTTGGCTACTTTCTCAACCCGCTCGTGAACGTGCTGCTCGGATTTCTGGTGCTGCACGAGAAGCTGCGCCGGATCGAGTGGGTGAGCGTCGGTATCGCCGCGGTCGGCGTGACGTGGTTGATTGCCGGTGCCGGCGTGTTCCCCTGGATCTCACTCGTTCTGGCCATTACGTTCGCGCTTTACGGACTGACGAGAAAAGTCGCGGGCGTGACGTCGATCGAAGCACTCACGATCGAGACGGCCATCCTTCTGCCGATCGCCGGTGCCTACCTCGCTCACCGTGCAGCTGACGGGACTCTGGCGTTCACGAATCACTCGACGGGGCTCGATCTGCTGCTCATCGCGGCCGGGCCGCTGACAGCGATTCCGCTGCTGCTCTTTGCGTCCGCCGTCCGGCGGCTGCGCCTCGCGACCGTCGGTCTGCTGCAGTACATCTCGCCGACGATCCAGTTCGTCCTGGCGGTGGCGATCTTTCATGAGCCCTTCGGCAAGGAGCGCCTCATCGCATTCGCCATCATCTGGACGGCAATCGCGATCTACGCGTCCGCGCAAAGGAGATAGGCACTGGAGTACGGCAGCTTGCCACCGACCTGACCGCGCGCGTCGCCCTTTACGCCGCGTTCCTGCGGAAGGACGGCGCCGTGTCAAAACGAAAGATGAAGCGATGTGACATCGCTGACAGTGATCACGTTCCTTCATCCTTCTGATCACCGTGCTCCCGGCGTGCACGGTCCCACCGCCGGCACCGCTCCCGGTGGATCGACTGCTCCCAGCTCGCGCCGAAGTGCTTCCATCCTCGACTTGAGCTCCCTCACCATGCGTGGATTGGACGAGGCCAGGTTCTTTGTCTCGTCGGGATCCTTCTGCAGGTCGTACAGTTCGTACTCGACCGGTTTCTCCCAGAACTCGATGAGCTTCCACTTCTCCGTGCGCAGTCCGCGGTGCTTCCGCGCGCAATGGTCGTAATCGGGATATTCGTGGAACTCGTAATAGAAGGCGTCGCGCCACTCCACCAGCTTCCGCTCCAGAAGAGGGAGGAAGCTCGTCCCCTGCATCCACGGCGGAACGGGGATGCCGGCGATCTCGAGCAACGTGGGAGCGACATCGACGTTGGTGACGAGGGAGGAGTCGACCGTGCCCGGCTGCACACGTCCGGGCCATCGGACGAGCATCGGCACGCGAATGGCCGGGTCGTACATCAGGCGCTTGTCGTAAAGGCCGTATTCGCCGAGGAAGAAGCCGTTGTCGGAGCCGAAGAGGATGAGGGTGTTGGAGGCCAGCTCCAGTTTGTCGAGCGCAGCGAGAGCGCGGCCGACGTTCTCGTCGACGCTCAGGAGCGTGCGGTAGTAGTTCTTCACGAGCGCCTGATAGTTGAAGTCCTTGTCCGTGCTCTTGAAGTCGGGCATCGAAGCGATGGCCATCCGCGCGCGGCGCAGCGCATCCGTATCGAGGCGATCTTCGTAGGTGCGGGGAAGCGGGATGTCGATGCCGGCGAAGGCGTTCTCGAATCGCTTTGCCGGCACCCAGTTGCGATGGGGCGACTTGAAGTTCATCAGAAGGAGAAAGGGGCGGTCCTTCGGGCGCTTGTCCAGGAATTCGAGAGTCTGGTCGCCGACGATGTCGTCAGAGTGGCCGCGCATGCGGAGCGGAACGCCGTTCGCATTCATCGGCGGGTCGAGGTACGGCCCGCCGCCGCCGGGAAAGATCGCCCACTGATCGAAGCCCGCCGGGAGTGAACGGAGATGCCACTTGCCGATGAGGCCCGTGTACCACCCCGCGTCGTGAAGAAGGCTGACGAACGTTTCCTGATCCTCGCGAAGGCCGCCCTGATTGCGGAAGGGATCGCCAAAGCCGTTGGTGGTGACGCCGTTCATGTGCGAGTAGAGGCCGGTGAGGTAGACGGCCCGGCTCGGCGCGCAGAGCGAGTTGGTCACGAAGAAATCGTCGAATCGCGCGCCTTCCGCGCCGATGCGGTCGATGCCCGGTGTCTTCAGGATGGGATTGCCGTAGATCGACAGCGCGTCCTTCCGCTGGTCGTCCGTCATGATGAAGAGGATGTTCGGCGCGTTCCGCGGAATCGGGCGCTGCGCGAACAGCCGCGGCGCCGCCAGCGAAGCGGCCGCCAGGGACTTGATGGCGGTCCGGCGAGTGATTTTCATTTTGGATTTTGGATTTTGGATTTTGGATTGAGGAAGAGCAAGAAAAATCCAAAATCCAAAATCCAAAATCTAAAATGGCAGGATGCTCGCTGCCGCCATGCTCCTCGCAGCCACTTCCGGCATCACGACGTACTGCAATCCCATCGACCTCGACTATCAGTACAACTTCGAGCAGCTGAACCAGAACATCTCGTACCGGTCAGGTGCCGATCCGGTCGTTGTCCTGCACGAGGGCGAGTACTACCTTTTCGCGACGATCGCCGGTGGCTGGTGGCACTCCCCGGATCTCATTCGCTGGAAAAGGATCGTTCCCGAGCGGTGGCCCGTCGAAGACATCGTGGCGCCCGCGGCGATGTCCGACGGCGAGACGGTCTATCTCTTCCAGTCGAACTTCACTCACCGCCCGATCTTCTCGACGGACGATCCGAAGAGCGGCCGCCTCGACTTCTTCAACCGATGGATGCCGGTCATGCCGGGAGCGGAGGGGCCGTGGGATCCCGATCTCTTCCGTGATCCCGATACGGGACGGTGGTTCATGTACTTCGGATCGTCGAATCTCTATCCGCTCTATGTCATCGAGCTCGATCCGGAGAAACGCCTCGCGTACAAAGGCCGCGCGAGGGATCTCATCCGCCTTCATCCCGGGAAACATGGGTGGGAGCGATTCGGCCAGGATCATCGCGATGCGCGGACGCCGTTCATCGAAGGCGCGACGATGAACAAGCACAAGGGGAAGTACTACCTGCAGTACGGAGCGCCGGGGACGGAATACAACGTCTACGCGAACGGCACCTACATCGCCGACGATCCCCTCGGCCCCTTCACCTACGCGCCCAACAACCCCGTTTCGTACAAGCCGGGCGGATTCATGAACGGCGCGGGACACGGCAACACGTTCCAGGACAAGCACGGAAATTTCTGGAACACGGGCACACCCTGGATCGGCGTGAACTGGAACTTCGAGCGCCGCATGGCGATGTTCCCCGCCGGATTCGACGGCGACGGACTCCTCTATGCAAATACGCGATTCGGCGACTTTCCGCAGCGGATTCCGACAGGGAAGTGGACGGACCGCAATGAACTGTTCGCCGGCTGGATGCTGCTGTCGTACCGCGGGAAAGTGAGCGTGTCGTCATCGCATCCTGACTATCCGGCCTGGAATCTGACGGACGAGGATCCGCGCGGCTTCTGGGTGGCCGCGTCGAACGAGCCTGGCCAGTCGGCCACGATCGATCTCGGCCGCGAATACGACGTGAAGGCGCTGCAGGTCAATTACGCCGATTACAAATCGGGGATCTTCACGAACGACGAGAAGGTCTACACGCAATTCCGCATTCACGCGTCACGCGACGGAAAGGCTTGGGAGACCGTCGTGGACCTGACAAGCGAGAAGCGCGATCGTCCCAACGCCTACATCGAGCTGCCGAAGCCGGTCCGCGCGAGGCACATCCGTTACGAACACGTGTACGTTGCCGCGCGGAACCTGGCCATCAGCGACATCCGCGTCTTCGGCAACGGCGATGGATCGGCTCCGCGCACGCCGGCGCGGCTCTCGGCCAGACGCGATTCCGATCCTCGAAACGCGTTCGTCGAGTGGCAGAAGGTTCCCGGCGCGGTCGGCTACAACATCCTCTGGGGCATCGCTCCCGACAAGCTCTATCAGACCTATCAGGTGTGGGCGGAGAAGGGCGAGAAGCTCGAGATCCGGGCGATGACGGTGGGGCAGGATTACTGGGTGGCGATCGAGAGCTTCGACGAGAACGGCGTGTCGAAAGTGAGCGCGCCGGTTGCGGTCACGCGCCCGGGCAGTTGAAGAGCAGGATGATCAGCGCCACGATGATCGCCGCCATGAGCGAGGTGAAGACGCGCTTCTGCGCACGGCGCGTGGTGATCTCCTGCCACTCGTCGTGGACGCCTTCGCGCAAGGCTTCGTGATCGATTGATCCGGGCGTCTCGTTTCGGGGCACGGTCTGGCTGATGTTCTTCAGCCACGTGATGACCGGCGCCTGTCCGCGCCACGTTTCCAGCGTCTGCACGGCATCGGCGAACGTCCGGCGGACGACGTCGTCGGCGATCGCCTCGTTGCCGCCGGCGCGCGTCAGCGCATACGCATGGAGCGGCTCGAAGTTGGTGTCATAGAACTCCGAGAAGGCCTCCTCGTCGCCGCGGATGACGCGCGACATGAGGATCCGATCCGATTGCTCGACTTCCATGGGCCGATATCTTATGCGGGGAGAGTGGAGCTGAAAACGGTGTCATCCCGAGCGTAGCGAGGGACCTGGGTGTGATGGGGGCGGGAAGATCATGCTTCGTGCCGCCCGGCCTCCCAGGTCCCTCGCTACGCTCGGGGTGACAGTTGTTGCGACGGTAGCCTCCTACGGCGTGGTGGTCGTGGTCGCCGTCGTGCCCGTCGTCACGGTCGTGGCCGTCGTATCCGTCGTCGTGTACGCAGTCGCCGTTCCGTCGGTCACCGCTTCGGCCTGACGCTCGGCGGCATCCTCACTCATCGTCCCGGACGCTTCACCTGCATCTTCGATGCGTTCTTCCTGCGCATTCTCCGCGGGGCTGTCGCAGCCGACGAGCAGGAACGAAAGAGCCAGGGCAACAATCAGTCATTTCTTCATTCGCGAATCCTCCTTTTTCCGGGCCAGTGCAATCGATGAGCCCGTGCTGTACGATCATCCTTGTCCAACACACCATGAAAGCCCTCCGCGGTTGCTTTGCCTGGCTCGCTCTCTACGCGCTCGTGTCGCTCGCTCTGGCTCTGGTCGTCGAGCGCCGGATCGGGGAGCGCGGGCCCGCGCTTGCCGCGGGGCTGGTCGCGGGCGCGATTGCGTCCGTGGCGTTCTCGCATCTCTTCGGGTTCGCGCGTTCGCTGCGCGAGCTGATGCTGATCCGCAAAGCGCAGGGAGGAGGGGAGCCGGAGGATGGCAAGCTCTTCGCCGCCATCGGACCGATCACACCCGATCAGGCCGAAGGGGTACTGCCAGGGACGATTCGATGCGGGACACAGTCGCTGAGGGTCCTCGTCGAACCGGATGTGAAGATCGTCCACAACGTCGCAAAGGCGGGCGCCGAGGTCTGCGCGATCGGCCGCTATTCGATGGACAGGCGAGCGCTCATCGTCGACCGGAATCTCGAGACTGCAAAGGGTCTGTTCGCCCGGCGGCTGAACACCATCGGAACCGCGCTCATGAACATGACGGTCATGACGGCGATCGTGGCCACCGCCTTCACCGCCTTCTTTGCGGCGGTTCCACTCGATTTCGCGGAGGACCGAATCGCGGACCTTCATCCTTCGTGGCTGGAGATCGGCGCAGAAGACTGGGTGGAAACGAATGTGAGGACGCCGCTGGTCGCCGCGGGCATGCCGGTGTTCGTGCAGGCGGAGCCGGGCGCGTCGCTCCAGCCCGGCGAAGCGCGCGGTCGCATCCGCAGTGGCGGGAACGAAGCGAACGTGACCCGCGCCACCGCGGAACGGGCCGGGGAAGAGATAGCGATCCGTTTCTACGACGGCGATCGTCAGGCAGGCGTGATGGTGATCGCGCCGGACGGCGCGCTCACGGCGCTGAGTCTTTTCATCGAGGATATCGATCCGGAGACAGTGAAGCAGGCCAGGGTCGTCTTGCGGAAATTCGAGGGCGGTCAGGTAGCGGGACGGGTGAGCCTCGTGAAGCAGGGCGTCCCCGTCTGTCGGGTGGTTTTTCGCGTGACGACATGACGGTCAGCGAGGGAACCCGGCTCGGTCCGTACGAGATCGTCGCGCCGCTCGGTGCGGGCGGCATGGGGGAAGTGTGGCGGGCGAAGGATACGCGTCTCGATCGCGAGGTGGCGGTCAAGATCCTGCCGGCTGGCTTCTCGGCGGATCCGCAGCTGCGCGCCCGGTTCGACCGCGAAGCCAAGACGATTTCACAGCTGAATCATCCCAATGTCTGCAGCCTCTTCGATGTCGGCCATTCGGAAGGGGTCGACTTTCTGGTCATGGAGCTTCTCGACGGCGAGTCGCTCGCCGATCGACTGGCGAAGGGCCCGCTTCCGATCGACCTCGTTCTCCGTTACGGAATCGAAATCTCCAGCGCCCTCGGAGCCGCCCACCGTCAGGGGATCGTCCATCGCGATCTCAAGCCTGGCAACGTGATGCTCACCCGATCGGGCGCGAAACTGCTCGACTTCGGCCTCGCCAAATCCGGACCGCTCCTCGTTTCGACACCGGGGATGAGCCGCGTCGCGGACAGTCCGACCGAGCACAGACCGCTCACCGAGCAGGGAACTCTCATCGGGACCTTTCAGTACATGGCTCCCGAACAGCTCGAGGGCCAGGAAGCCGACACGCGGACCGACATCTTCGCGTTCGGAGCCGTGCTTTACGAGATGGCGACCGGGCGAAGGGCGTTTCACGGAAAGAACAAGACCTCGCTCATCGCCTCGATCGTGTCTGGAACCCCGGTGCCTGTCAGCGAGATCGTGCCGCTGGCTCCTCCTGCGCTCAACCACATCATTCGCAAGTGTCTCGAGAAGGATCCCGACGATCGCTGGCAGAGCATTCACGATGTAGCCGACCAGCTGCGCTGGATCGCCGAAGCGGGATCGCGGGCCGGCGAGCCCGCCGCGGTGCTCGCGAAGCGCAAGGTCAGACTTCGGATGGCCTGGCTGCTTCACGCCGCCACGGCGATCCTCGCCGTCGCCGCGACCCTCGGCGTGCTGCGGGCGACCAGCGAGCGGCCTCGGATCATCCGGTCGTCGATCATTGCGCCGGAGGGAACGCGGTTCGACAACCCTTCCGGGCCGTTGGCCCTCTCGCCGGACGGACGCCGGGCGGCGTTTGTCGCGACCCCGGAGGGAGGGAAACCGATGTTATGGGTGCGGTCCCTCGATGCGTTGACGGCGCAACCGCTCGCCGGGACCGAGGGAGCGACGTTCCCGTTCTGGTCGCCGGACAGCCGGTTCATCGGGTTCTTCGGTGCGGGGAAGCTGCGCCGGATCGACGCCAATGGCGGTCCGCCGCAGACGATTGCGGACGCCGCCGGTGGCGGCGGCGGTCGCGGCGGAGCGTGGAACCGGAAGGGGATCATCGTATTCACACCCGGGACCGGCGATGCGCTGTATCGCGTACCGGCCGCGGGCGGCACTCCGGTCGCGGTGACGGAACTCGACACGAAGCAGGGAGAGACGTCGCATCGCTTCCCGGAGTTTCTCTCCGACGGCGACCGCTTTCTCTACTTCGTCGAAGCGCGCGCGGTTCCCGGCACGTTCGCGAACGACTACGCGATCAAGGTGGGCTCGATCAGCTCGAAGCCCGGCGCGCAGGTCCTCCGTTCCCATTCTCCGGTGCTTCATACGAACGGACAGCTCCTGTTCGTTCGCGACAGGACCCTTCTCGCGCAACCGTTCGATGAAGATGATCTCGCGATGCGCGGAGAGGCCGTTCCGGTCGCTGAGAACGTGGTTGGATCGACTCGGTATGTAGCGATGTTCAGCGTGTCCGACAACGGCCTCCTCGCCGTTCAGACCGGCAGAGGCGGCGAAATCTCGACTCTCGTCTGGATGGATCGCGACGGCCGCGATCTGGAAATGGTGGGAAAGCCCGCGGACTATCGCCAGATCGGGTTGTCGCGCGACGGCAGGCGTGTGGCCGCGACCGTCGTCGATCCGAAATCGAATTCTTCGGACATCTGGGTACTCGACATGGATCGGGGAACCGCAACCCGGCTCACCTTCGATCCGCAGGATGACTTCGCACCGGTATGGTCCGTGGACGATCGGCGCGTCTACTTCACGGGAGCTCGGCAGGGGCGGGGCGACGTTTTCTGGAAATCGAGCTCCGGCACCGGCGCGGAGGAGCTTCTCGTCGGCGACGCCGAATGGACGATGCTGACCAGCTTCTCCGCGGATGGAAAACTGGCCGCGATGATGACGAACAACATCGGCCGGAAGACCGCTTGGGACATCTGGCTTCGTGACTCTGCCACCGGCAAGGGGCGGGTCATCCTCGAGACGCCCTTTTCCGAAAATTCGGCACAGCTGTCCCGCGACGGACGATGGCTGGCTTACCACTCCGACGAATCGGGACGGAGTGAGGTTTTCGTCATCTCGCTCGAGGATGATGGCGGGAAGTGGCAGATCTCGACCGATGGCGGCAGCCGCCCGCTCTGGAGCCGCGGCGACCGCGAGATCGTCTTTCTGGGCAGCGATGGGAAGCTGATGGTCGTAGACGTGACGCATTCGCCGCGGTTCACCGCGGGCGTGCCTCGAGTGCTGGTCGATCCGCGACTTCGTTCTTTACCGGGAATGCTCTGGGCCATCTCCAGCGACGGTCAGCGCATCCTGGTCAACCGCGACATCGAGGATCGCACTGCCTCGCCGTACTCACTCGTTCAGAACTGGACTGAAGGTCTCGCAAACTGATGTTCGACGCCGGTGCCCGTTTCGCAATCAACCGCAAACTCGGATCAGGGTCGTTCGGTGTCGTTTACGACGCCATCGATCATTACCGCAACCGTCCCGTGGCTCTCAAGGTCCTCGAGCGCGCCGCGCCGGAGACGGTCACGCGCTTCAAGCGTGAGTTTCGATACCTGGCCGAGTTGCGCCACCCGAACCTCGCCAGCATGTACGAGATGCTCGTGCTCAACGAGAAGTGGGTTCTCTCGATGGAGCTCGTGAGGGGATCCGAGCTTCTCGAGTATCTCGCGTTCACGGAGTTGCAGAACTCCTTTCACGCGGACGTTGGAGCGCGGGCGACCTCGCCCGCGTCTTCCAGCCCCGCCGCACTCAGTCCGGCGTACGTCGAGAACGTGCGCGAGACGTTCCGTCAGCTGGCAGTCGCGGTGGCTGTCCTGCACGCGCGCGACATCGTGCATCGGGACATCAAGCCGTCCAACATCATGATCACGGCCGAGGGGCGGGTGGTCCTTCTCGACTTCGGCCTGATCGTCGAAGTCGAGCTCGATGAGACGATCGACCGCCGCAAAGTCGTCGGTACGCCGGGGTACATGAGTCCGGAGCAGATGATGGCCGAGATGCCGACCACGTCCAGCGACTGGTACAGCGTCGGCGTCCTTCTCTATCAGGCTCTCACCGGCCAGATGCCGCACATGGCGCAGAACGCCATGGAGATGATGGAGAAGATGATGAAGGAGGACGTCGTTCCGGCGTCCGAGATCGTCGGCGGCGTTCCGAAGGATCTCTCCGATCTCGCTTCGAACCTCCTCAATCGCAAGCCCGATGCGCGCGCCGGAGACATCGAGATTCTACAGATGCTCGGCGTCACCGCCTTCGACCCGATTCGCGGAGTGCGCATGCGCGACCGCAACGTCGACCTCCTCGGGCGCACCGACGAAATGCGCACCCTCTTCCATGACGTCACCACGCTGGAAACCGGCAGCCCGCGCCTCGTCCTCGTTCCCGGCGCGCCCGGCGTCGGAAAGACGGCGCTCATCGACAGTCTCCTCAACCGCGTCCGCGCCGAGACCGACTCACTGATCCTCGGCGGCCGCTGTCACGCGTGGGAATCGGTGCCTTTCAACGCGGTCGACGCGCTCGTCGATTCACTCGCGCGGGTCATCCGGCGTGAACGCCCCGAGGCTGTCGACGATGTGATGGGCCGCGCCGTGGCCGTCACCCGGCTTTTCCCTGCGCTCGTATACGACGCCGCGTTCGCTCCGGGAGAGGAGACGATCGTCGTGCCCGTGTCCGGCGATAAGCTGACGCGCCGTGCGGCGGGGGAGCTGGCTTCGATTCTGTTCGCGACGGCCGCAGGCCGTCCTGTCGTGATGATGCTCGACGATGCCCAGTGGGGCGACTATCAGAGCGCGCTCTTCCTGCAACGGATCTTCGCCGCCGCGTCATCGCAGCGCCTGGTGCTCATTGCCGCGTACCGGGAGGAAGACTGGAAGACGAGCCTGCTGCTGCAGACCCTGGCGAATGGCAACCCGGCGCCGCTGATGCGCCGCGTCGAGGAACTGTCGCTGCCGGCGACGATGAAACTGGTCGAACGGCTGCTGCCGGGGATTGCACGCGATGAAGCGGAGAAGATCGCCGCGGAATCGGGTGGAAACGCCGAATTGGCGGCGATGATCGCGGCGGCCCCCGGACACACGCTCGCGGACGCCATTCGCGTGCGGCTGGAGAGGTTGTCCGCTCCGGCGCGCAGGATCATTGCCCTGCTCCTTTCATCGACCGGGCCGATTCCGGAGATGGAGATCGAGGAGCGCCTCGAGCTGATCGAGACCGACGAGCCGCTGCGCACGCTGAGCCGCGAGCGCCTCATCCGGGTGCGCAGGACGGGCGACCTGCACGAGGTCGATCTGTATCATCCGCGGATGCGGGATGGCCTGCGCGGAAGGTGAGAGCATTTTGGATTTTGGATTTTGGATTTTGGATTGCTTTTCAACCCAAAATCTAAAATCCAAAATCCAAAATTGAGGAGACTCCCATGCCCTCACAACCAGTGACCATCCGTTCCGGCGCCTCTTTTCGAAATGAAGTGCAGGCCGGCCCGCACACATGGGTCCTCGACGAGCCCGCCTCCGCCGGTGGCGGCGGGGAAGGCCCCACACCTTACGACATGCTGGCCGCTGCTCTCGGCGGCTGTACCTCCATGACTCTCCACTTCTACGCCAGGCGGGAGAAGATCCCGCTCGAGGGCGTGGAAGTCGTCGTGCGGCACGACCGCGAGCACGCCGCCGACTGCGCCGACTGCCTCACGACGAGCGGATACATCCACCGATTCCGCGTCGAGATCAGGCTCGACGGCTATCTGACCGAGGACGACCGGCAGAAACTGCTGGGCATCGCCCGGCGTTGTCCCGTCGCCAAGGCGCTCACCTCGGAGATCAAGATCGATGAAGTACTGATGACGTGATATACGGCCCCTTTGGATTTTAGATTTTGGATTTTGGATTTTGGATTTTCAGCCAAACAAAAATCCAAAATCCAAAATCCAAAATCTAAAATCTAAAATATTGCCGTGCCTCCTGTTCTCATCACAGCCGAAAAGCTGACGAAGCAGTTCACTTCACGCCCTCTCTTCTCCGGCCTCGACTTCGCCATCTCTGAAGGCGACCACATCGGCCTCGTCGGTCCGAACGGGTCGGGGAAATCAACGCTTCTCAAAATCCTGGCGGGGATCGAGCAACCCGACTCCGGAACGCGCTCGGTCCGGAAGCGGCTGCGCGTGGGCTACGTGCCCCAGGATCCTGTCTTCACCCCCGGCAAGTCAGTCGAGGAGGTCCTCGAAGACGCCCTCGGGCATCACGACCCCCGGCCCATCTCCATCACCCTGGGCAAGACTGGGTTCACCGATCGCACGCTGGCCACGGAGACGCTGTCCGGCGGATGGCGGAAGCGCCTGGCCATCGCGTGCGAGCTGGTGAAGGAGCCTGACGTGCTGCTCCTCGACGAGCCGACGAACCATCTCGACGTCGAAGGAATCCTCTGGCTGGAGACGATGCTCAAGAGTGAGCCGGAGGCGTTCGTGGTCGTGAGTCATGACCGTTATTTCCTGGAGAACATTGCCCGGCGGATGATCGAGCTCAATCGCGTCTATCCGGAAGGTCTCTTTCAGAGTGACGGGACGTACAGCGAGTTCCTGGAGAAGCGCGACGAGCTTCTGCGAAACGAAGCGGCGTATCAGGAGACGCTCGCCAATCTCGTGAGGAAAGAGATCGACTGGCTGCGGCGCGGTCCGAAAGCGCGTACGACGAAAGCAAAGGCGCGCATCCAGTCGGCGGGGAAGCTGATCGACGAGCTCGATGAGAGCCGCGACCGCGCGCGCGTCTCCACCGCAAAGATCGACTTCAACGCCAGCGAGCGCAAAACGAAGCGGCTCCTGGCCGGGAAGAACCTGCGCAAGCGCGACCTCTTCTCGGGCCTCGACCTCCTCCTTACCCCCGGCGCCCGCCTCGGCGTCCTCGGTCCGAACGGGTCGGGAAAGACCACGCTGCTGCGCGTGATCATCGGCGAGATCGAGCCGGACGAAGGGACGATCGAGAAAGCGGACCGGCTGCGCGTGGTGTATTTCGAGCAGAACCGCGAGAGTCTCGATCCGACGCTCACGCTCAAGCGCGCGCTCGCGCCCGAAGGTGACAGCGTCCTCTATCAGGATCGCTCCATTCACGTGGCGTCATGGGCCAAACGATTTCTGTTTCGCCCCGAGCAGCTCGAGACCTCGGTATCGAAGCTATCGGGAGGGGAGAAGGCGAGGATCGTGATGGCGCGGCTGATGCTGCAGCCGGCGGATCTTCTCGTCCTCGACGAGCCGACGAACGATCTCGACATCCCCACGCTCGACGTGCTCGAGGAGTCGCTGCTCGAATTTCCGGGCGCGCTGGTCCTCGTCACCCACGACCGCTATCTGCTCGACCGGGTGAGCACCCAGATCCTGGCACTCGACGGCCGTGGCGGCGCGGAGTACTTTTCGGACTACGGTCAGTGGGAGTGGAGCGCGGGCGACCTCGCCCGCGCCCGCGAACAAAATCCCGCCCGCGAAGAGAAGAAACCCGCGGGCGAGGTCGCCCGCGCTCCAAAAAGATCGCGCCTCGGATACATGGAACAGCGCGAGCTCGCAGCCATCGAAGAGAACGTCCAGGCGGCGGAGGAACGTCTCGATGCCGCGCGGGTGGCCGCCGAGGATCCGAAAATCGCGTCCGACGCGGCCGCGCTGCAGGAACGTTTCGCGGAGCTCGCGGCGGCACAGGACGCGGTCGATCGCCTCTATGCGCGATGGGCGGAACTCGATTCGAAGAGTTGATACGGAACCGCCTCGCCTATACTGAGCGCACCAAACGATTGGAAAGGGGTCCGCATGCGCAAGCTGCTCGGTGCTCTGTTTCTTCTTCTCGTCGCCGCTCCGCTGTCTGCACAGACGATACGTGGTCGTGTCACGCTGCAGAACGACGGTTCGCCATTGCCTGGAGTCACGGTATCCGCCGAAGGTTTCGGCGTGTCAGCGGTGACAGACTCGGATGGCAACTACGAGTTGCCGGTGCCCGGAGCATCATCCAGGGGCGCGGTTCGTGTGACCGCCATGCTGCAGGGTTTCCAGCCTCGAACTTCCACCGTAGACGTCAGCGGAGGCGACGCGACCCAGAACTTTGCGTTGCGCGTTTCGTTCGGCCAGGAGATCACGGTTGGGTCCCGCGCCATCGGTGCCGAGTCGGAGAAAGCGGTTCCCGTCGACGTGATCACCGAGGAACAGATCGAGCAGACTCCTTCAACGGAGACGAATCAGATCATCCAGAAGATGGCCGCTTCGTTCAATTTCCCGCGGCCGACGATCACGGATGGCACCGATACGGTGCGCCCGGCAACGCTCCGCGGCCTTGGCCCGGATCAGTTGCTGGTGATGGTGAATGGGAAGCGCCGCCACGCCAGCGCGCTCGTGAACGCGAACAACTCCGTCGGCCGCGGATCCAGCGGCGTCGATCTCAACGCCATCCCCGCGTCGGCCATCGAGAACATCGAGATTCTTCGCGAAGGCGCCGCCGCGCAGTACGGGTCGGACGCAATCGCAGGGGTCATCAACCTCGTCATGAAGTCTGATGCCGAGCCGCTGAAGGTCTCCGCCAAGGCCGGCATGACGACGCACGGCGACGGCGAAGTCCTCGATACCAGTGTCAGCGGCGGATGGAAACTCGGGCGCGGGGCGATCTTCGCCACGACCGAGTTCCGCACGCGTTACGAGACGAATCGTGCCGGCGACGATCCTCGCCCCCAGATCGTCCCCGGCGACGCCGGCAACAACGCCGTCGAGCAGCCGAATCATCACTGGGGTGATTCGTACATGCGGGACTGGATGGTGTTCGCGAACCTGAACCTCCCGTTGACCGAGGACGGCAAGCAGATCCTCTACGCGTTCGGCGGCTACAGCAATCGTCACGGGTCTCACGGCGGGTTCTACCGCCGCGCGCTCGATGCCCGCAACCATCCTCAGATTTATCCGCTCGGATTCCTTCCCCTCATCGAGCCGCGCGTCGTCGACGATTCGCTGACCGCCGGACTCAGGGGACAGATGGCCACGTGGTTCTATGACTTCAGCGCCGGCTATGGCCACAACAGCTTCGACTTCTACGTGACCAACTCGCTGAACGCCTCGCTCGGCCCGACCATCCCGCCCAACCAGACCAAATTCTATGCGGGCACTCTCGCCGACAATCTCTTCACGACCAACTTCGACCTGTCGAAGCAGTTCCAGCTGGGACTGGCCGGGCCGCTGAACGTAGCGGTCGGCGCGGAATACCGGCAGGACGGCTTCGAGATCGGAGCAGGGGAGCCCAACTCCTACATCGACGGAGGCCGCCCCGATCAGTTCGGCGGCCGGGCTGCGCCGGGAGCGCAGGTGTTCCCCGGCTTCCGTCCGTCGAACGAGGTCGACGAATCGCGCGACAGCAAGGCGGTCTATGTCGACATCGAAGGCGATGTTCTGCAGACGCTCCGTCTCGGGATCGCCGGGCGCTACGAAAACTTCAGCGACTTCGGCAGCACGACCAACGGCAAGGTGACGGCGCGCTTCTCGCCGATGAAATCGCTGATTTTCCGAGGTTCGGCCAGCACCGGCTTCCGCGCTCCGTCGCTCAGCCAGTCGTACTTTTCAGCGGTGAGCACGAACTTCCTGCGCGATCCGGCGACCGGCGAGCTCGCTCCATTCGAGGTCGGCACTTACCCGGTCAACAGCCCCATCGCGCGTGCTCTCGGCGCGCAGCCGCTCGAGCCCGAGACCTCGACCAATCTCAGCGGAGGTATCGTCTTCCAGCCTCTTGCGAATCTCGAGATCACGGCGGATGTCTTCCGCATCGACATCGAGGACCGCATCGTCTTCTCCGGCAACTTTACGGGGCCCAAGGTTCTCCCGCTCATTCAGCAGTTCGGAGTCACAGGCGCGCGCTTCTTCACGAACGCGATCGACACCGAGACCAACGGCTACGACATCGTCGTCAACTACCAGCGCGGGCTCGGGCAGTTCGGACGTCTCGATCTTTCGGCCGCGTACTCGCACAACGAGACGGACATCGTCGGCGACGTCGCCACGCCGCCGATCGTTGCGCTGTCGGGAGCCGGCGGCGTGTTGTGGTCGCGAAACCGGACGACGACGTATCTTCCGGGTCCTGCCCGGGCAGATGCCGACGGCGACGGCTTCCTCGCCGGCGTAGAGGTGGACGAAGCCGGGGACGAGGCCGGCGGCGAAGTTCTTGCCGGCGAGATCCTCGAAGGTGCGGATCTGCACCATGCGCTCGTACATGTCCAGGAGGGCCGCGCGGTCGAGGTCGAGGGCGGGGGCCGCATCCGCTACTGCCATGATCGATCTCCTTTGCGAGGCCGTCGCCACGGACGGCGCGGGCACTGGTTCGTGCTAAAGCTTTCGGACTTATACGGCAAGCGGGGCGGGGGGGCAAGCGCGGGGCGGGTGACGGGTGTCGGGTGTCAGGTGTCGGGGTTCTCGAGGATTGGGACTTCTGGCGGCTGGCGCGGGGATTGAGTGTGGCGGGTTGGGTCGTAGATGAGAGGGAGGGATTGGCGGGGGACGCCGCGGCGTCTTTGTTGAATCGGGCGGCAGGGGGCGGATGGGAACGGTCAATCGACGGCGTTTCTTGGCGGGGGCATTGGCGGGCGGGGCGGCAATCGCTGGGGCGTGCGGCGGCGGGCTGCGGCGTGCGTCGGCGCAGGGCGCATTCGACGTCATGGCTGGCGTGCCGGGGTGCGGCCAGGTGGCGTTGGTGGTGAATGCAGGATCCGGGTACGAGCCGGCGGTGGGGATGCTCGATACGTTGGGGACGTATGGTGTGCCGGCGAGCTTTTTTGTGATGGGGTGGTTGGCGGAGCAGAGCCCGTGGCTGGTGCAGTCGATTGCGAGTTGGGGGCATGTGGTGGGGAGTCATGGGTATTTGCCGCCGGAGCTGACGAGCCGGTCGGATGAGGATGTGGCGTGGGACCTGGGCGCGGCGGCGGGGGCGCTGTCGGCGGCGCTGGGGTATGCGCCGAGTCCATGGTTTACGCCGTTTGCGGGGGCGAGTGATGAGCGGGTGCGGTCGATTGCCAGCTCGCTGGGGTTGGTGACGGTGGGGTGGAGCGTGGGGTCGGGCGATTGGGATCCGGGGGCGAGCGCGGATTCGATTTATGGGAATGTGGTTAGTGGGGCGCATGATGGGGCGATTATCGATCTGCACCTGGATTCGGCGCGGAGTGTAGATGGGACGGCGGTGGCGCTGCCGTGGGTTATTGAGGATTTGCGGGCGAAAGGGTATCGGTTTGTGAGCGTGCCGACGATTGCGGGGGGGTGTTAGGAATCGCCTGTTCCTCGCCTCAAGCCGGAGAGCAACCCTCACCCCAACCGCCGCCCAGAGGGCGCCCGGCCCTGTGCGCAGGGAGAGGGGCTTTTCCATCATGCGGCAGACCCTACTTCACCGCCCCCAGGGTCAGGCCGCGGACGATGTAGCGGCCGACGAGGAGGGCGATGATGAGGGGGGGGAGCATGACGACGAGGCCCTGGGCGGCGATGTCCCAGTAGCGGGGGCCGCGGAGGGTGACGTTGCCGGCGAGCTGGACGGGGAGGGTTTTGGCCTGGTCGATGGTGAGGGTGAGGCCGAAGAGGAACTCGTTCCAGGCGAAGACGAAGGCGAAGAGGAAGGCGACGACGAGGCCGGGGACGGCGAGGGGGAGGGCGACGCGGAAGAAGGCGCCGTAGCGGGAGGTTCCGTCGACCATGGAGGCTTCTTCGATCTCGATGGGAAGGTCCTGGAAGTAGTCGCGCAGGAGCCAGATGACGAGGGGGAGGTTCATGGCGGTGTAGACGGCGATGAGGACGGGGACGCTGTCGAGGAGGCCGACGCGGCCGAAGAGGAGGAAATAGGGGACGACGAGGGCGATGGGGGGCATCATGCGCTGGGAGATGAACCAGAAGGCGATGTCGTTGTTGCGCCAGCGGCGGTAGCGGAAGCGGCTGAGGGCGTAGGCGGCCATGGCGCCGAGGACGACGGCGAAGAGGGCGGAGAAGAAGGCGGCGCTGAAGCTGTTGCGGAAGAGGCGCGCGACGTCGCCCATGCCGCTGACGCCGTAGCCTTCGCCCTCGCCGAAGATGTCGCGGAAGGGTTGCAGCGTGGGTTCGAACTGCACCCAGGGGATGAAGGTGGGGTTGGGGGCGCTGACGGCGGATTGGGTTTTGACCGAGGTGATGATGGTCCAGTAGAGGGGGAAGAGGGTGAAAAAGGCCCAGGCGATGAGGACGATGTAGGAGAGGATCTTCGTGCCGCGGCCGATGGAGAGGGACATGTCAGGCCTCCTCGAGGCGGCGGAAGGCGCGTAGGAACAGCAGGAAGATGATGGACATGATAATGACAATGGCCCAGGAGACGGTGGCGGTGAAGCCCATGTTGAAGGGGCGGAAGCCGGCGACGTAGGCGTAGAAGGTGAGTAATTCGGTGGCGGTGCCAGGGCCGCCGCCAGTGAGGATGTAGATGGTGTCGAAGACCTTGAAGGCGTCGATGGCGCGCAAGAGGACGATGGCGACGAGATAGGGTTTCACCAAGGGCAGGGTGATGTCCCAGAGGAGGTTCCAGCGGGAGGCGCCGTCGACGGTGGCCGCTTCGTAGAGCTCGACGGGGAGCGACTCGAGGGCGGCGAGGGAGGCGAGGAGAATGAAGGGGGTCCATTGCCAGAGGTCGACGATGACGAGGGAGAGGAGGGCCGAGTTCTGGCCGGCGAGCCAGGCGATGCGGTCGAGGCCGAGGGTTTCCAGGAAATAGTTGATCGGTCCCCGGTTGAAATCGAAGAGCATCTTCCAGGTGAAGGAGACGGCGATGGGGGGGAGGAGCATGGGGAAGGCGAAGGCGACGCGCATCCAACTGCGGCCGCGGGTGACGTTGAGGAGGGCGAGGGCGACGGCGAAGCCGAGGATCAGCTCCAGGCCGGCGGCGAGAGCGACGTAGGAGAGGGTTTTCCAGAAGGAGCCCCAGAATCGGCTATCGGCGAGGAGGCGCTGGATGTTGTCGAGGCCGACCCAGGTGACGTTCTTCTGGCCGGCGTTCCAGGCGCCGAAGACGAGGCGCAAAGAAAAGAGGAGGGGGAAGAGGCCGAGGATGAGGAGGTAGAGCATCGCCGGCAGGAGGAAGATGTATTTGGCGTAGCCGTCCATGCCGCGCCGCGAGGCGGTCGCTCGCGGCGCGGGGGTGGCCAGGGCTGGCTGGGCGGTGGACATGGGTGACGCCTATACGGAGACGGCGAGTCGGCGAGACGGCAAGACGGCAAGAGGTCGAGATCAGAGTTGCTTGCCGGCTCGCCGTCTCACCGTCTTGCCGTCTCGCTAAGAGGCCATGCCCAGGTGGGCGCGGTAGGCGGCGATCTGGGCGTCGCGTCCGAGCTCATCGGTGATGCCGTTGAAGGCCGTGGTGCATTCGTCCATGGCCTGCTGCGGGGTCAGCTCGCCGGCGATGGCTTGATTCGTGTAGAGCTCGAGGGTCTCCTGGTAGCGGGCGGCGCCGGGGAGGCGCGGGTCGAAGACGGCGTTGGGGTGGTCGGTGGCGGCGAGGATGGTTTCGATGTAGGCCCGGGCTTCGGCCTCGTCCCAGCCGGCGCTGATCCACGGCTCGAGGTTGGTGGCGTGGGAGTTGCGCCACGGCTGGTAGCCGGAGTCGGGGGAGGCGACGTCGAAGGAGGAGATGCCGGGGCTGGCGTGCCACTTGATCCACTCCCAGGCCGCTTCGGGATTGGGCGTCTGATTCGTGATGTAGTAGGACCAGCCGTTGTAGGCGTGGGTCGGGGTCTGGTGGATCTCGCCGTCGGGCATGGTGACCCAGGTGCTGGTCTGCCAGTCGAAGTACTCGGTGACGCCGGGGGTGAGGGCGAAGCCGATCTTGTTCTTGACGACGGAGCGCTCGGCGACGGAGGCGGGGCCGGTGTCGCCCCAGTCGAGGGACATGAGGGTGGTGCCGTTGATAATGTCCTCGATGACGGTGGCGCGGTCGGCGTCGAGGCCGGGCTTCATGGCGCCCTGGATGACGTCGACGAACTCGGTGAGGCCGCGGACGTAACCCTCGGTGGCGATGAGGGGATTCATGTCGGGGTCGAAGATGTAGATGCCGGGGGTGCCGTCGGGCGCGACGTCGGTGGGGACGACGGAGTAGGGGGCGGTCCAGGGGTAGGAGTACCAGTAGGACTGCGCGCCGCGCAGGACGCACGTGATGAAGCCGTAGCCGGTCCCGGCGTCGCTCCACTCGGCGCCACCGCCGTTGGGGGCGAAGAACTTGGCGACCTCGACGAACTCGGTGAGGGTCTGGGGCGGGTTGGGGAGGTCGTTGCCGGTGGCGGCGTTGTAGGCCTCCTGCCACTGCGGGTCGTCGAGGATGTCCTTGCGGTAGAACATCGTCTGGTTGTCGTTGTCGACGATGAAGGTGTAGGTCGTGCCGGCCCAGGAGTTCTTGCGCTTGATGCCGTCGGGGATGTCGTCCCAGGCGAGCAGCTCGTTCTCGATGTCGGCGTCGATGAAGGGCTGCAAGGGGACGACGTACTCGAGGTTGACGAAGTCGGGCATCCAGGTGTTGGCCAGAAGGAGGATGTCGAAGTCACCGCTGCCGGTCTGGGCGACCTGCTGGGCGCGGGCGAAAAGGTCGGCGTTGGGGGCCTCGATGGCCTCGACGGTCGCCCCAGTCAGCTCCTGGAACTCGGGGGCATGGAATTTGATCGGGCCGGAGATGAAGGGGCCGGTCTGGGTGAAGACGCGCAGGGTGACGCCTTCGAGGTTGGGGGCGTCCTGGGCGCGGGCGATGCGCGACGAGCCGAGGGGAGCCCCGGCGGCCAGGAGGGCGCCGGCTCCGGCGGCGCCTTTGAGGAGGGTGCGGCGGCTGGCCTTGAGCCGTTCCCTCGCCAATTCGCGTCGTTCGATGTACTGCCAAAAGGTCTTGTCGCTCGCCATCGAGAGTCCTCCTTGTGGGGCAGGGCGCGACGTGGCGCCATGCCGGTCATCACCCTTCGTTGGGGTTTGGGGTACTTCATCACGAGCCCGGCGTGGTGTCAACAGCCTTTTGCGGCAATTCGGTCGCGAAGGAGACGGCGCGCGGCCCTATAATCGCCGGGCACGGCAGTGTCTCGTGGCGGTTCACGGGCGATCCGGTTAACGAATCGAGCGTTGGGGGAGTGCGCGTGGCGGACCCATATGCCGAGTTATTGGAGGTCATCGTCCGCGACTACGTCATTACCGACGCGCAGAAGGATGTCGACCTGAACGCGTCGGCCGACGAGGACGCGGCGGTGATCGAGGCGGAGAAGCGCCGCATCGTCGAGGACGCGTCGGCGCGGGCGCGGGAACTGCTGCCGTCGTTTCGGCAAGGGCTGCTTCTGGCGTTCGAGGCGCAGGGGATCGGGAAACCGGAGATCCGGCTCGACGACCGGGATGCGGAAGAGAACGCGATCGCGGACGCGCTGATCATGTACTTGGTGCGGTTCGACCTGGCCGAGTCGCGCAGCGAGGAGACGGAGCCGGGGCACTACGACTATTTCATTTCGGTAAGTTGGGATCCGTTGTATCAGGTCGCCGACGGCGCCGGCGTCGATCTGCCCGCGGCCCTGGCGCGGGATGCGTCGATTCCGGGCGGCTGATGGCGGCTCCAAAACGTCGGCGGCCCGAGCGGCCGATTGACGACCCCACCGTAAAGACCGGGCCAAAGCTGCCGCGGCCGACGGGCGACGACAACGCGGCGCGGCTGGCGCGGGCGCTGCGGTTTCGCTTTCGGGACATTGGCCTGCTGCGGACGGCGCTGACGCACCGCTCGATCTTGCACGAGGTCGTGAGCGCGGGACTGGGGGGCGAGAGCACGGCGACGCTGACGAACGAGCGGCTGGAATTTCTCGGGGACGCGGTGCTGGGCGCGGTGGCCGCGGAGTACCTCTACAACCTCGATCCGCTGGCCGACGAGGGGCACCTGACGCGGCGGCGGGTGGCGCTGGTGCGGGCCGAGACGCTGGTGCGCTGGGCGCGGGAGATCGACCTGGGGTCGTATCTCTACCTGGGGCTGGGGGAGCGGCCGGGACCGGGGGCGCGGGACCGCATGCTGGCGGGGGCCTTCGAGGCGGTGGTCGGGGCGGTGGCGCTCGATCGCGGGTTTGGCGCGGCCCGGAAGTTTCTCATGCGGCTGCTGGAGCAGGATGCGCCGGACATTCTGGCGCAGGCGGAGGGGCTGGCCAATCCGAAGGGGCGATTGCAGGAGTTATTGCAGGACCGGTATCGGCGGGCTCCCGATTACGTCACGGTGTCGACCGAGGGGCCGGATCACGCGCGGACGTTCGTGGTGGAGGCGCGGTTCGGGGATCGGGTGCTGGGGCGGGGGTCTGGGGCGTCGAAGCGGGAGGCGGAGCAGGCGGCGGCGGCGGCGGCGCTGACGACGCTGGATGCGGAGGAGGAGGAAGCGGCGATTGAGCCGTGAGTGCGGCCCTCACCCCCCAATCGCTCGAACGACCCTCACCCCAACCGCCGCCCGGAGGGCGCCCGGCCCTGTGCGCAGGGAGAGGGGCTTTTTGCGCGACGATTGGCCGATCCACGGTAGGATTGCCGACACGCGGCGCGCAGGTGATTAGCGGCGTAATGGCAGCGAGCCCGGGGTGGGCCGAGGGGGAGGGACGTGGCGGGGCATTACGATCAGCTGTCCGTCTTCACCGGCAATTCGAACCCGGCGCTGGCGCAGGAGATTTGCGATTACGTGGGGATCCCGCTGGGGCGGGCCGAGGTGTTCAAGTTTTCGAATGACAACACGTTTGTGCGGATTCAGGAGAGTGTGCGGGAGAACGACGTGTTCGTGGTGCAGTCGTTTTCGAACCCGATCAACGACGCGATCATGGAGATGCTGATCATGATCGACACGATGAAGCGGGCGTCGGCGGGGCGGGTGACGGCGGTGATCCCGTATTTCGGGTATGGGCGGACGGACAAGAAGGATCAGCCGCGGGTGCCGATCACGGCGCGGCTGGTGGCGAAGTTGGTGGGGGTGTCGGGGGCGGATCGGGCGTTGTTGCTCGATCTGCACGCGGGGCAGATTCAGGGCTTCTTTGATGTTCCGGTGGACGAAATGAGTGCTATGTCGCTGACGGCGTCGTATTTCGCGCATAAGCGGTTGACCGCGCCGGTAGTGGTGTCGCCGGACCTGGGGAACACGAAGCGGGCGCGCAACTTCGCCGAGATTGTGGATGCGCCGCTGGCGATCATCGAGAAGCGGCGGGTGGGCAACGACGACCGGTCGCAGGTGCTGAATCTGATCGGGTCGGTGGCGGGGATGCAGGCGATCATCGTGGACGACGAGATCGATACGGCGGGGTCGATCACGCAGGCGGCGCAGGTGGTGCTGGAGGCGGGGGCGAAGGAGGTGTACGCCTCGGCGATTCATCCGGTGCTTTCGGGGCCGGCGGTGGAGCGGTTGCAGGCGAGCCCGATTCGGGAGGTGGTGGTGACGAATAGCATCGCGGTCCCCGAAGAGAAGCGGATTGAGAAATTGACGGTGCTTTCAGTGGCGGCGCTGCTGGGGGAGACGATTCAGCGGATTCATACGGGGGCGAGTGTGTCGGCGACGTATCGGACGCAGGAGTCGATGGTGGCGATGTAGGTCTGAAAGTCCTCGAATTTTCGAGACTCGCGTAGGGCAGGAGAACAGCACTAGACAAACGAATCGGACATAGGCGATGATCCACGTGGGGTTTTCTTGTCAATTGCTCGCGTGCGAGACTCGGCAACGGAGCCGAAATTGGCGAAGCGTCAGGCTGCAAACTCGGGGTTCTGCCCACATTGCGGCACGGCGATCACGCCGAACGCCCGATTCTGTCACGCGTGCGGGAGAGAGCTGCCCGCAAACATTTTGGCCACCAGTCCGTCCCGAAAGCGCGGGTTCCCTTGGAAGCTCGCCGCCGTAGGCCTGATCCTTCTTGTACTCTACAGCCTTGGGCGATCGAGCGGTAATCCTCCACGCACGCAGCAAGCTGCCTTGACGGCCAGGACTGCAACGGCACGCGTTCCCACGAGCACTCCAGACGCCACCAGCCGAGCGCGAGCGGCCGCCGAGCTGACTCAAGAGGCCGAACGGTCTCGGATTGAGGCGGCAACGACGACTGCTGTTGCCCTTGTGGAAGCGACGTCGTCGTCGCGGACGGCCGTTGCAGAATCCACCGCAGCGGCGTTCGAGGCCTCAACGGCGACCGTGAAAGCTCGGGTTGCCGCGACGGCAGCCCAGCAGACGCGCGTTGTGGAGAGTACCCGTACCGCTCGCGAGGAGACGGAACGAGCGTCGACCTCAACGGCTGTGGCCATTGCCGGCGCGACCGCGACAGCCCATGAAGCTACGTCTGTGTCCCTCACGGCCACTGCCATGCCGACGCCGACTCCTACTGCGACGCCCCAGCCAACCTCGACGCCATCCCCTACCCCTACGCCACTCCCAACGCCTACTCCGACTCCCGTTCCAATTGGCTCCGCTGCTGAGGCTCCGGCTGCTCTCGGTACGACTCTCACCACAAACGACGGGCTGGCCGTGACAGTTGAAAGCGCCTATTTCGACTATGGCTTTGCCAATGCTATTCCCCGAGGTGGCTATAAGGTGCTCATCGCGCAAGTTTCGCTGCGAAACGATAGCGACGGCGACCAGCGCTATGACGCGGCGAATTTCAGCGGCATCGATGCGGTCACCGACGTCACGTACGATCCCGTGACCCTGGACGATGTTGGCGTCTTGCTTCGCGACGGGACGCTGCAACCGGGAGAATTCGTGTCTGGGACAATTCTCATCGAGGTTCAGGAGACGGCGACCAACGTAATCATCAAGTACGACCCGAACATGTTCACGACCGACGATCTTTACTGGTCGTGAGGCTAGATTGCCGTACGCTGCCTTGAACGCTGCTCCTCTCAAGTATTTCCGTAGAAGACGCTCGACGGCGTCTCGCGTTTTTGCATCGCTCACTTACGCCGCAAAATCGATCCCGTCCGTGTAGCGGCGGATCGCGCGACAGGACTCGGGGGCCTCATGCAACCGCTGGCGCGTCTTGGGCGTCATGGATGGGTTGGCGGGTGGCGTCGATGAGTTCGCGGTAGCGTGGATTACGGATCGAGCCATCGGTGAGCACGTCGACGGAGCGGCCGAAAAGGGCTTCGAGCGCATCGGCGAAGTCGAGGTAGCGGCCGAGGAAGTTGGGTTCGTGAGTGTCGGCGAACGCGGCGACGAAGTCGAGGTCGCTGGTTGCCGGGTTGAATTCGCCGGTGGCGGCGGAGCCGATGAGGTCGAGGCGGCGCACGCCGAATCTCCGGCAGAGGGCGGCGATGTCGTCAAGGTGGTCTGTCACGAGGTCGATCATGGGCGGCGTCTCTCGACGTGTCTCGGCGTGCGTTCGGTAACCTCTGCTGCTTCTCCCGCAGTCCAGTTTAGGACAACGCGCCGACGAAGACTCCTCAGCGTTGAGGGCACGTTGTGTGGGTGGCGCCGAGATTCCTCGCTTCGCTCGGAATGACACCATTGACGCGCCGCGCTACGGCACCCGTGGTCCGGCGGCGCCGAGGAGTTGGGTGAGGCCCCAGAGGTCGCGCCAGATGTGGCCCGGCTCGGCTCCGGGCGGGGTGGGTTCGATGTGGCGGTTGACCCAGGCGGAGCGCATGCCGGCGGCGTTGGCGGGGCCGATGTCGTATTTGAAGCCGAAGGCGACGTGGAGGACGTTTTCGGGGGGGACGGCGAGCTCGGCGAGGAGGCGGTCGAAGTTGTTTGAAGAGGGTTTGTAGGAGCCGCAGTCTTCGGCGGTGACGACGACATCGAAGGGGATGTCGAGGTGCTTGAGGGAGTGGGCGATGATGTCGCGGTCGGTGTTGGAGAGGATGGCGAGTTTGAGGCCGGCTTCGCGGGCCTGCAATAGGGCGGGGCGGGTGTCGGGGAAGGGTTGCCAGGAGCGCATGGCGCGGATGAGGGCTTCGCCGTCGTCGTCGCGGTAGGGGAGGCCGCGTTCCTTCGCCCAGGCGGCGAGGCTGGCGGCGAGGACATCCTTGTAGGGGCGGTAGGGGCCCTGGATGATGTCGAACTGGATGGTTTCCCAGCGACGGCGGAGGGCTTCGCCGTTCTCGGGCGGCTCGGGGCTAAAGCGGAGGGCGTAGTCGTAGAGAAAGTTGGCGAGGCCGCCTTCCCAGTCGATGAGGGTGCCGTAGCAATCGAAGGAGGCGTAAATCGGCTGGGCGCTCATTACGCGGGGACCGTTTGGCGGGCGGCGGCTTCGATGCGTTCCAGGGCGCGGGCGAGGTTTTCTTCGGAGTTGGCGTAGGAGAGGCGGAGGTAGCCCTCGCCGTGCTCGCCGAAGGAGGTTCCGGAGAGGGCGGCGACGCCGAACTCGTCGAGGAGACGATCGGCGAAGGGTTTGCTGGCCATGCCGGTTTCGGCGATGTTGGGGAAGACATAGAAGGCGCCGTCGGGTCTGAGGCAGGAGATGCCGGGGATGGCGTTGAGGCCGTCGACCATGAGGTCGCGGCGGCGGCGGAAGGCGGCGACCATGTCGCGCACGGCGTCCTGAGGACCGGTGAGGGCTTCGAGGCCGGCGCGCTGGACGAGGGAGGCGGTGCAGGAGACGCTGTTGACCATGAGGCGGCTGACGTGCTCGGCCAGCTCCTCGGGCATGACGCCGTAGCCGAGGCGCCAGCCGGTCATGGCGTAGGTCTTGGAGAAGCCGTCGAGGATGGCGGTGCGCTCCTTCATGCCGGGGAATGTGGAGATGGAGTGGTGCTCGCCGTCGTAGATGATTTCGCTATAGATCTCGTCGGCGAGGACGAAGAGGTCGTGTTGGCCGGCGAGTTTGGCGATCGCTTCGAGATCATCGTAGGTGAGGACGCCGCCAGTGGGGTTGGCGGGGCTGTTGATGATGAGGAACTTCGTGCGGAGGGTGATGAGGGAGGCGAGTTCCTCGACGTCGAGGCGGAAGTCGTTCTCCTCGCGGATGGGGAGGGGGATGGCGCGGGCGCCGACGAAGTCGATCATGCTGCGGTAGATGGGGAACCCGGGGTCGGGGTAGATGGCATCGTCGCCTTCTTCGAGCAGGGCGAGGATGAGGAAGAACATGATCGGCTTGCCGCCGGGGGTGACGACGACGTTGGCGGGGCCGTAGGACGTGCCGCGGGAGCGGTTGAGGTAGCCGGCGATGGCTTGGCGGAGGTCGGGTTGGCCGGAGGCGGGGCCGTAGTGGGTCCAGCCGTCGCGGATGGCGGTGATGCCGGCGTCGCAGACGTTGCCGGGGGTGTCGAAATCGGGCTCGCCGATCTCGAGGTGGATGACGTCGCGGCCTTGCGCCTCGAGGGCGCGGGCGCGGACGAGGACTTCGAACGCGGTTTCGGTGCCGAGCCGCTGCATGCGGGTGGCGAGTTTCATGGCGCTGCCTTCCGAACTGTCTACACGGTTGTGTTTGGGGGAAGGATAGCGGACGGGCGAAAGGTAGGGGCCATGTTCGTGTTGGCGCGCGCTTCCCTCACCCCCAAACCCTCTCTCCCGTGGGACAAGGGAGAGGGGGGCTCTTGCTGAGTGGCGATCAAGATCGATAAGGTGTTCAGCCGGATTCCGTATGATTTGGGCGCGGTTTAGCAGGGGAGTCGAATCGCGCACGTGACGGGAGAGAAATATGGGGTACGTCGCTTGGGCCTATCTGATCCTGCCTGAGTCAGAACGCGATCGGCTGGAGGCGTTGGGGAGCGAGGGGTGGGAGCTGGTTGGGGTCGGTGGGGATGCGGATGAGGGGGTGTTGTACCTGAAGCGGCGGGCGCTCGATTTTCGGGAGCGGGTGACGATGGAGCAGCGGCGGCGGTACTACGAGTCGCTTGGGATCGAGGCGCGGGGGGATGAGGGGCGGGGTGGGGAATGAAGCGGGGCGGGATTCTGCATCCGGCGCTGGGTCATTTGCTGGCGAGCATGGGGCATACCGACTATTTCACGATCTGCGATCGCGGTTTTCCCGTGCCGGAGGGGCCGGAGCGGATCGACTTGGCGCTGGTCGATGACATGCCGACGGTGCTGGATGTGTTGCGGGCGGTGCATGGGGAATGGTCGATCGATCGGGTGCTGATCACGGACGAGATGGCGGAGGTGAGCCCGGGGCGGGTGGGGGAGCTGCGGAAGTTGCTGGGGGATGTGCCGTTAAAGCGGGTGAGTCATCTGGAGCTGAAGCGGTTGGCGCGGGGGGCGCGGGGGACGGTGCGGACGGGGGATACGGTGGCGTATGCGAATGTGATCGTGGTGTCGGGTTAGGAAGTAGCATCCGGGTCGAGTCATTCGGAGCGCAGTGGGTGAAGCTTCTTGGCGTCTGCGTACGCATGTGGTGTTGAGCCGAGATGCTTCACTTCGTTCAGCGTGACACGCGGATGACGCGGGCGTGCTGTCGCGCGCGGGGGTTGTAGTGCAAACTTCGGTGTACTTGGGCGGTTGAGCGAGTTTGGCGACGTTGGGCGCCTGGAGGACGATCATGGCGACGATGCAACCAGCGCGGGCGCAAGGGCAGAGTGTGACGTTGTTGGGGAAGGCGCCGACGGAACCGGTCGATCTGGCGGACGTGGCGGTGCTGCTGAACCCGGACGACGCGGTCGCCATCGCCAAGCAGCCGCTATTGCCGCGAACCATTTTGAAGACGGCTGGCGGCGAAGTGCGGGTGGCGCAGATGATCCCGCCGGGGCACAAGGTGGCGCTGCGGGCGGTCCCCGAGGGGGGCGAAGTGCGGCGGTACGGGCAGATCATCGGGTTTGCGACCAAAGACATTGCGCCTGGGGATCACGTGCATAGTCACAATTTGTCGGTGGGGGAAGGGTTGGAGCTCGATTACGCGCCGGCGACGGAGTACCGGCCGGTGGAGTACGTGCCGGAGGGGGAGCGGCGGACGTTCATGGGGTACCGGCGCAAGGATGGGCGCGTCGGGACGCGGAACTTTGTGGCGCTGCTGGCGTCGGTAAACTGCTCGTCGTCGGCGACGCGGCAGGTGGCGGAGTACTTTCGCGATCCGGAGGTGATGAAGGCGTACCCGAACGTCGACGGGGTGATCCCGCTGGCGACGAAGGGGGGGTGCGGGTCGCACTACGGGTCGTCGGACCTGGGGGTGCTGCAGCGGACGATGGCGGGAATCGTCGATCACCCGAATGTGGGGGGGTACGTGATCCTGAGCCTGGGCTGCGAGGTGAACCAGCCGACGGACATGATCGAGTCGACGGGGCTGGGCAATGGGCATCAGCCGACGGTGCTGACGATCCAGCAGGACGGCGGGTTCGCCAAGACGGTGCAGGCCGGGATCGAAGCGGTGAAGCGGATTTTGCCGACGGTCAACGACGTGCGGCGCGAGGAGATCCCGGCGTCCGAGCTGGTGGTGGCGCTGCAATGCGGCGGCTCCGATGGGTGGTCGGGGGTGACGGCGAATCCGGGGCTGGGCCGGGCGGCGGACGAGATCGTGCGCCAGGGCGGGACGGTGGTGCTGGGGGAGACGACGGAGGTCTATGGCGGGGAGCATCTGCTGACGCGGCGGGCGAAGAGCGAGCAGGTGGCGCAGGATCTCATTGACCGCATCCACTGGTGGGAGCGGTACACGGCGCTGTTCGGGGCCTCGATCGACAACAACCCGGCGCCGGGCAACAAGCTGGGTGGGCTGACGACGATCTTCGAGAAGTCGCTGGGGGCGATCGCGAAGGCGGGGAGCTCGCCACTGAATCAGGTGGCCGGCTATGGGGAGCGCATCACCGAGCGCGGGTTCGTCCATATGGACACGCCAGGGTACGACCCGGTGTCGGTGACGGGGCAAGTGGCGGGAGGGTGCAACGTCGTGGTGTTCACGACGGGGCGGGGGTCGGCGTTCGGGTTCAAGCCGGCGCCGTCGATCAAGATTGCGACGAACTCGACGTTGTACGCCAACCAGGAGCCGGACATGGATATCAACGCCGGCAAGGTGCTGGACGGGGTGAGCCTGGACGAGCTGGGGCAGGAGATTTTCGAGAAGATTCTGGCGGTGGCGTCCGGCGAGCGGAGCAAGAGCGAGCTGGCGGGGGTGGGGGAAGAGGAGTACAACCCGTGGATTATTGGGGCGATGTTGTAGGGAAGGGCGGCGCGCATCGTGTCATGTCGGGCGTTGGCGAGGATTTTCGGCTGCACGGGGCGCCGTGTTCCGGACGCCGAGATTCCTCCTTCGTCGGAATGACCCGAAACGTGTGTGCCATTTTCGTATCTTGCCGAAATCGTGATGGTTGACGAGGCCGTTGTCGGGGTGAGGCTCGCTGAGTTTCGCCTGAGGGCGGAGCCGCTTGGGGTGGCGGTCTCGAGGGTCGGCGGGACGGCGATGGCCGTTGCGACGCTAGTGGAATGGCTGGCGGGGGTGGGGGGGGGCGCGGTCATCGTGGCGGAAGAGTTGGCGAAGCGGGCGCCGGAGCTCGTTGCCGGGCTCGGGGGCGCTGGGGTGAGCGTGCGAGGGGCGGCGCCGCCACGGGAGACGCGGGATGCGCCGGCGGGGATCAGTCTGGCGCAACTGGCGGTGGCGGAGACAGGGTCGATGCTGCTGTCGGAGCCATCGCTCGCAGACCGGTCGGTGGGGATGCTGGTCTTGGCGCAGGTGATTGTCTGTCCGACGGCGGCGCTGGTGGCGACGCTGGATGAGGCGGTTCCGCTGTTGCGGGAGATAGCGCTGGGTCCTGGAGGATCCTTTGCAACCTTCGTAACGGGGCCGAGCCGGACGGCGGATATCGAGCGGGTGTTGACGGTCGGGGTGCAGGGGCCGGGGGTGGTGATGACGCTCTTTGTGGACGAGCTATGAGCGTGCGGGTCGAGCCGGACGACACGCGGGTCATTCATCGCGATTTGAATCGGGCGTATCCGACGTTGGTGCGGGGTGAGGGCGTCTACCTCTTCGACAGTGAGGGGAAGCGGTACATCGACGCAAGCGGCGGGTCGGCGGCGGTGACGGCGATCGGGCACGGCGTGCCGGAGGTCGTCAGTGTGCTGGCGGAGCAGGCGGGGCGGCTGGCGTATGCGCCGACGCATGCGTTCACGACGGATGCGGTCGAGGAGTGCGCGCGGCTGATCATCGAGGAGTTCGCGCCGGAGGGGTTCGGCAAGGTCTGGTTCGTCTCAGGCGGGTCGGAGGCGACGGAGAATGCGGTGAAGATGGCGCTCCAGTACCACCGGGAGCGGGGAGACGGGTCGCGGCATCTGGTGATCGGACGGCGGCAGTCGTTTCATGGGGCGACGATCGCGGCGCTGGGGTTCGGGGGGAACGCGGGGCGGCGGAGGCCGTTTGCGGCGATCCTGCCGCCGGCCGAGCATATTGCGCCGTGTCATCCGTATCGGTGCCGGGCGAATGGGGCGTGCCCGCCGTGCGATTTATCGTGCGCGGACGATCTGGAGCTCACGATTCGACAGGTCGGGGCGGAGAATGTGGCGGCGTTTATCGCCGAGCCGGTGGTGGGGGCGACGCTGGGGGCCGCGCCGGCGAGCGAGGGGTATTTTCAGCGCATTCGAGAGATTTGCGACCGGTATGGGGTGCTGTTCATCGCGGACGAGGTGATGACGGGGTTCGGGCGGACGGGAAAGGCGTGGGGACTCGATCATTGGGGGGTGATTCCGGATCTCATCACCTGTGCGAAGGGGATCAGCGGCGGGTATGCGCCGCTGGGGGCGGTGCTGGCCAAGCCGGAGTTTGTGGGGGAGATTCGGTCGCGGAGCGGGTCGTTCGTGATCGGGCATACGGCGTCGGGGAATCCGCTGTCGTGCGCGGTGGGGGCGGCGGTGCTGCGCTACATCCGCGACCACGGGTTGATCGAGAACGCGGAGGCGGTGGGGGGCTATTTCAAGGCGCGGCTGCTGGAGCTGGCGGAGCGGCACGCGATGATCGGGGATGTGCGGGGGATGGGACTGCTCCTGGGGGTTGAGCTGGTGCGGGATCGGGAGAGCAAGGAGCCGTTTCCGCCCGCGTGGGGTGTCGGAAAGCGGGTGGGGGCGGCGACGTTGGAGCGGGGGCTGGTGTCGTATCCGGGGGCGGGGACGGCCGATGGCGCAGCTGGCGATCATCTATTGTATGCGCCGCCGTTGGTGATAACGCGCGAGCAGGTGGATGAGGTGGTTGGGATTCTGGACGAGAGTTTGGGGGCGGTTGAGATGGATCTCGCCGGGGTCGCCGGATAGTTCGGATCTTGGAGCGGCGTGCCGGAATGACACGCCGTCCGCATCGCGCCGTAATGCGACCACGACGGAGCGGCGGTGCGTGGGCATTCTCCCTGCGCCAGGCCTCAGCCGCCTGCGATCAGCAACGTGCTGGCGCGCGGAGGGGAGCGCGGCGTCGTGCGGATCGGCAGAGATCCCGCGGCAGACTCCTGTCCTGTCAGGTCCCTCGCCTTGCGGGCGCGATGTGCTCGGACAGCACGCGACGAAGGAGCTTGCCCGATGGCGTGCGCGGCAGCTCGGTTGCGAGCACGAAGCGATCCGGGATTTTGAAACTGGATAGCTCTGTGGCGCAATGGCGGCGGAGCTCGGGGTCGGCGTGCGTGGGGTCGCCGCGCCAGACGACGACGGCGATGGGGCGGGCGCCCCAGGTTTCGTGGGGGATCCCGACGACGCCGGCGTCAGCGACGAGGGGGTGGGAGCGGAGAACGCGCTCGATTTCGGCGGGGTAGACGTTTTCGCCGCCGGAGATGATGAGGTCGTGGCGGCGGTCGACGACGACGAGGTAGCCGTCGTCGTCGAGGTAGCCGATATCGCCGGTGGCGAACCAAGCGTCGGGGTCGCGAGCTTCCGAATCGCCGAGGTAGCCGCGGAAGTTGGTGGGACCGCGGATCTCGATCTCCCCGATCGCGCCGGGGGGCGCTTCGCCGTGCTCTGTGACGATGCGGATATCGGTCAGGGGCAGCGGGCGTCCTGACGAGCCGAGATGGGCCTGGACCTGCTCCGGGAGGAGGGTGGCGACCTGCGATGTCGCTTCGGTGAGGCCGTAGGTGGGGGCGACGGGGATACCGAGGCGGAGGCAGGTTTCGAGGAGTTGGGGCGGGGCGGCGCTGCCGCCGAGGAGGATGCAGCGGAGATGTGGGGGCCAGGGCCGGTCGTTTCGTAGGGCGAGCATGCGGTCGAGCATGGCGGGGACGAGGGAGACGAGCGCAGCGCCGGCGTCGATCGCGTGCAGGGCGCGTTGGGGGTCGAAGCGGTCGTGGAGGATGACGGGCGTTGCGCCGATGATGCTGCGGAAGAGGATGGCGAGGCCGCCGACGTGGAATAGGGGCATCGTCAATAGCCAGACGTCGTGCGAGCGGTGGCCGAGATGGAGGACGGAGGAGATGGCGCTGAACCAAAGGTTGCCGTAGGTGAGGATGGCGCCTTTGGGGCGGCCGCTGGTGCCGGAGGTGTAGAAGACGGCGGCTTCGGCGGTGAGATTGACCCTCACCCCTAACCCCTCTCCCTGCGCACAGGGAGAGGGCAGCGTTTTTTCGGGGCGGTTCTCGATGGACGAGATGGGAATGACGGCGAGATTTCGTGACGATTGCGCGACCGCAGCGGCGTCGTGCGTTTCGTCGGCGAGGAGGAGGGTAATGTCCGCGTCGGCGATCTGAAAGGCGAGCTCCGCGGGGGAGAGGCGCGGGTTGAGGGGGACAACGGGGATGCCGAGGCGAACGGCGGCGAGGACGGCGAGGACGAAGCCGGGGCGGTTGGCGGAGAGGATGCCGATTCGGCCCGGCGGGTCCGGCAAGGCGCTGGTCAGCGTCTCGGCGGCCGCGTTCACGTGACGGTACAGCTCGGCGAAGGTCCACCGTTCCTCGCCGAATGTTAGGGCGAGCTTGTCGGGGTGGTTGCGGCTGGTGGTTTCGAGCCAGCTGGGGAGGTTCATGTTGTTGGTCCCGGCGTACTGGCAAGGGGCGAATGTTGTGCTCTGGAGCCGAGATGCCTCGCTTCGCTCAGCATGACACGGGGGGTGGGGCGCGATTTCGACGATTCTGGGCATGGGGCGGTCATGGGAAGCGGGGGTATTTGGAGAAGTCGGGTTGGCGTTTTTCGAGGAAGGCGGTTTTGCCTTCGCTGCCTTCTTCGGTCATGTAGAAGAGGCGGGTGGCGTCGCCGGCGAGCTGCTGAATGCCGGCGAGGCCGTCGGTGTCGGCGTTGAAGGCGGCCTTGAGGAAGCGCAGGGCGGTGGGGCTGAGGGCGAGGATCTCGCGGGCCCACTGCACGGCCTCGTCCTGGAGGCGGTCGACGGGGACGACGGTGTTGACGAGGCCCATGGCGAGGGCCTGCCGGGCGTCGTACTGGCGGCAGAGAAACCAGATCTCCTTGGCTTTTTTCTGGCCGACGGTGCGGGCGAGGAGCCCGGCGCCGTAGCCGGCGTCGAAGCTGCCGACGCGGGGGCCGGTCTGGCCGAAGTGGGCGTTGTCGGCGGCGATGGTGAGGTCGCAGACGAGGTGAAGGACGTGGCCGCCGCCGATGGCGTAGCCGGCGACGGCGGCGATGACCGGTTTGGGGATGTAGCGGATGAGGTGCTGCAGGTCGAGGACGTTGAGGCGCGGGACCTTGTCCTCGCCGACGTAGCCGGCTTCGCCGCGGACTTTCTGGTCGCCGCCGGAGCAGAAGGCGGCGTCGCCGGCGCCGGTGAGGATGACGACGCCGACGTCGAGGTCTTCGCGGGCGTCGACGAAGGCGTCGATCATCTCGGTGACGGTCTGAGGGCGAAAGGCGTTGCGGACGTGGGTGCGGTCGATGGTGACGCGGGCGATGCCGTCGGGGGTTTTTTCGTAGCGGATGTCTTCGTAGGTTCCGACCTGTTGCCATTCGGCGTTCAACGGGCTACCTCCTGTGGTCAAGAAAAGGCGCTTCGTTCTTGGGTGGCATGGAAGCCGCGGACGGCTTCGCTGAAGCAATCCGGGGACTCGAGATGGACGGCATGGCCCGCGTGCGGGATCAGGCAGAGCGTCGCATGCGGGATGCTTTGCTGCATGCGGGCCGCGAGTTGGGCGAACTTGGCATCGAGGGCGCCGGCGATGAGGAGCGTGGGCGCCTGGACGTCTCCGAGGCGATGCCAGAGCGAGGGTTGGGCGCCCTGGCCCATGCCGCGCAGGCTGTTGGCGAGGCCGGTAGGGGAGTTGGCGAGGCGGCGATCGCGCTGGGCGGCGAGGGTCTTGGGGAGGAGAGATCGCTGGCTGTCCCACATGGGCAGGGCTTCCCACTCGGCGACGAATGCCCCGGTGCCGCGCTCCTCGATGCGGGTGGCGAGGGCGTTGTCGGAGGCGCGGCGAAGCGCGCGTTCGTTCTCGTCCTGGATGCCGGCGGTGGCGCTTTCGAGGATGAGGGCGGAGACGCGCCGCGGGTGCGCGATGGCGACGCCTAGGGCGAGACGGCCGCCGAGGGAGTAGCCGAGGCAGGCGCCGCGGTCGATGCCGAGCCTGTCCAGCACGGCGGCGAGGTCGTTGACCGCGAGGTCGAACCGGTAGCGGGCGGGGTCCGCGGGGGCCGACGATGCGCCGTGGCCGATCAGGTCGATGGCGTGAAGATCGTAGTCGCCGGCCAGTCGGTCGATGATGGGTTGCCACGACTCGGCGCGGCCGGTGAAGCCGTGGAGCAGGATCAGCGGGTCGCCGGGGCCCTGGCGCAGTACGCGGAACTCGAGGCCGTTGACCTGGTGGATTCGGATCGTCTCAGGCGCCAACGGGGTCGGCCTTTCGCAGCGCCTCGGTCACGGTTGCCCAGACTTCGCGGTGCTGCGCCACGTTTCGTGTCCGATCGGTGACGACTTCGACGATGGAAAGGCCGGGCTCGGCCAAGGCGCGCGTGACTTCGCGGCGGAAGGCGCAGCGGGTGAGAGGGCGGGCGTGGGAGGCGGCGAAGAGGTGGGCGGCGGCAGCGACGTCGAGGCCGGTGGGCGTGCCGAAGAGGGTCTCGAAGGTTGCTGTGTCGATCTGGCTCGCCTGGGGGAGGAAGGAAAAGATGCCGCCGCCGTCGTTGTTGACGACGACGATGACCGCCGAGAGATCGAAGAGGCGGGCGGCGATGAGGCCGCCGAGGTCGTGCAGGAAAGAGAGGTCGCCGACGAGGAGGGCGACGGGGGCGTTGGCGACGGCGGCGGCGCCGAGAGCCGTGGAGGTCATGCCGTCGATGCCGTTGGCGCCGCGGTTGCCGAGGAGGCGGAGGGGGCGGGCATCGCCGCGGACGAAGGCGTCGATGTCGCGGACGGGCATGCTGTTGCCGGCGACGAGGGTCGTGCCGTTCGGGAGGAGGGCGGCGAGGTCGGCCGCGATGCCGCCTTCGGAGAGATTGTCGTGGTCTGCAAGCGCCTGCTCGATGGCGTCGCGCGTGAGGCAATCGACGGATCGCCAGGTTTCGAGCCATCCGGTCTCTCCGAATCTGGCGTATGGCGGGATCGCGTCGGCAATGGCAAGGAAGGTTTGCGCTTCGTCCGCTTGGACGTAGTGGGTGGCGAGGTGGGAGGGGTCGCGGGGCGAGCCGGCGTCGATGGCAACATGGGCTTTGCCGGGGTGAGCGGTGAGGAACTGCTGGAGGGGTTTGGACGTGGGTGGGGCGCCGACGCGGATAACGAGCTCGGGGGCGAGGCGAGCGGCGGTGGCGGGGTCGCGGAGGAAGGGGTCGTAGGCGTCAATGATGGGGGTGTGGTCGTGGGGGCCGAAGCGGAGACCGCTGAGGGGGTCGGCCAGGATCGGGTAGCCGCTGGCTTCGGCCAGGCTGGTTGCCGCCGTTGGCAGGCCCGGAGATTCGCCGGGGCCGCAGACGATGATGCCTTTCGGCTCGGCGCTGATGAGGGAGGCGATCTCGGTCAATACCCTTTGGCTGGGTATTGCGAGTCCTGGCTCATGCCGCAGGTGCTTGGATCGACCATCGGTTGCGGGAGTCTCGTTCGTGCTTGGGCCAGGTATTGCCGGGCGCCGAGATTCCTCCTTCGTCGGAATGACACGGGCAGTGGTTGCCGGTCTGGGGCGTCCGGCGGCGAACAAGGGCACGAGTCGCAGCGGGGGCTCGAGATCGGCGGGGAGGAGGGGTTCGCGGAACGGCAGGTTGAGGTGGACGGGGCCGGCTGGGGCGGAGCGGGCGGTTTGGGCGGCGCGGGCGGCGGCGGCGCGAGTGGCGCGGAGGAGGGTTTCGTCGGCGGTGGGGACGGGGAGGTCGGCGAACCACTTGGCGTGGCTGCCGTAGAGGCGGATCTGGTCGATGGTCTGGGCGGCGCCCCAGTCGCGCAGCTCGGGGGGACGGTCGGCAGTGAGGACGACGAGGGGGACGCGGCTGAGGGAGGCCTCGGCGACGGCGGGGAGGAAGTTGGCGGCGGCGGTGCCGGAGGTGGAGAGGAGGGCGACCGGTTCGGCGCGCTGGCGGGCCATGCCGAGGGCGAAGAAGGCCGCCGAGCGCTCGTCGATGTGGACCCAGATGCGGATGTCGGGGTGGGCAGCGAGGGCGACGGCGACAGGGGTGGAGCGGGAGCCGGGGCAGAGGACGGCGTGGTGGATGCCTTGCTGGGCGAGGGCATCGACCAGGGCGCAGGCGGCAGCGAGGTTGGCGCGGCCGGTGTCGGCGGTCATGCCGCTCCCAGGGCGGCAAGCATGGGGCGGAGCTTGAGGCAGGTCTCGTCCCACTCGGCGGCGGGAACGGATTCGGCGACGATGCCGCAGCCGGCGAAGAGGGAGGCGGCGCGGCCGGTGAGGAGCGCGGAGCGGATGGCGACGGCGAACTCGCCCTCGCCATGGAGGTCGGTCCAACCGAAGGGGGCGGCGTACCAGCCGCGGTCGAACGCTTCCAGCTCGCGGATGGCGGTCAGGGCGCGATCGCGAGGATAGCCTCCGACGGCGGGGGTCGGGTGGAGGCGCTCAACGAGATCGAGGACGTGGCCCGCGCGCGGCATCCAGGCAGAGACCGGGGTTTCGAGGTGCTGAACGGAGCGGGCCTGGACGACGCGGGGGGAGTCGGGGGCCGGGGCGACGAGTTCGCAGATGTCCTGGAGGGCATCGATGGTGGACCGGACGACGATGTCGTGCTCTTCGCGGTCCTTGGCGCTGGCGAGGAGCTGTGCGGAGAGGGCGTTCGTCTCGGCGTCGTCGCGGCCGATGGCAATGGAGCCGGCGAGGCAGGTGACGTCGACCCGAAAGTCGCGGAGGCGGACGAGGCGCTCGGGGGTCGAGCCGATGAACCAGGATGCGCCGGATTGGAGGGCGAAGCGGGTGGCGGCGGGGTCGACTTCGCGGAGGCGGGCGAGGGTTGCCGCGGGGGAGGGGGCGTGGTCGAAGAGAAGCCGTTCTTCGCGGGCAAGGACGACCTTGTCGAGGTGGTCCTGGCAGATGAGGGCGACGGCGGCGGCGACGGACGATTCCCAGACGGGGCGCTCCGGGACGGACGATCGGCCGATCAGGGCCGGCGCGTGCGGCTGGGCCAAGGGCGATTGCGCCCAGCGTCGAGCCTGCTCCATTGTGGAGCAGAGGGCGGCGTTGACGTCTGCTGGCGACGTGTCGGGATCCACTGGGGCGGTGGCGCGTAGGAACGCGGAACCGTTGGCGGTCTGCACGAGGACGCTGGGGATGACCAGCAGGGCGTCGGGGAGTTCCTGCCAGGTGGGGGATTCTTCGTAGCTTGGCGAAAAGGCGAAGCCGCCGATGAGGGGGAACGCGACGTCGTCATCCCGGACAATGTGGTCGTTCAGGTCGGCGATGGCGGAGGAGACACTGCCGAAGCGCGAGGAGCCGTTGGCGGCGATCGTGTGGGCGATGCCGGCGCCGGCGAAGGCGATGCCGAAGGCGGTCTGGTCCCAGAGGACGCCGTGGCCGAGCGCCTGGGATGCGGCGTGGAGGAAGGCGAGCGGGTCGGGGATCGCCGGGAGCGCTTCGATGCGGGATACGAGGGTTTGGCGGCTGAGTTGGCGCGCAAGTTGAAGGGCGGTCTCGACATCGCCAAACGCGGCGACGGTTGGACGCTCCAGTTCGAGGGTCGGGGTCAACGTACTTTCTCCTGAGACGCTCCGGTGACTCCGAAGAGGAGGAGCCGTCTCAATGCCGGATATGCGTCTTCGAGGCGGCGTGGCTCGCCGGTCATCAGCCAGCGCAGGACGACGTGGTTGACGGCGCCGTACCAGGCCTGGGCGGCGAGGCGGGTGTCCTGGGGCGGAATGAGGCCCTGGGCGACGGCGTCGTCGAGGCAGCGGGCGATGAGGGCGGCGAAGGCGGCGTGCAACTCGTCGAGCTTGACGGCGAACTCCTTGCCGGCGCCGACGGCGTCGATGAGCAGGAGGCGGGCGAGGAGGCGGTGGCCGCCAAAGGCGTGCAACACTTCGCGCAAGGCGGCATCGCCGCGAGCCAAGGGGTCGGTTTCGGCGGCCATGGCGGTTTCGACGTCGGTCAGGAGAGCGGCGCTGGCTTCGCCGAGGAGAGCCAGGAAGAGGGCTTGCTTGCTGGGGAAATGGAAGTAGAGGCCGCCTTTGGAGGTGTCGGAGGCGCGGGCAATCTGATCGATGGCGGCGTCGCTGTAGCCGTGGCTGGTGAAGACCTCCAGCGCGGCATCGAGCAGGCGCTGCCGCCGCGTTTTGCTTCGTTCCTGAACCGCTGTCACCGCCGATGCCTGTCGTCAAACAAACCGACTAGTCGGTCGGATAGTGTACTCGATTGTCCAGCCCAATGAGGGAGTCAGGCTACGCATGACGAGCGAGGAACAGCGCCGGGACGGAGGCCATCGACCGGCGGTCGTGATGGTTCACGGGGATTTTGGGGATGGGTTCGAGGCGTGGGGGCCGTGCTGCGCGGAGATCGGGCTGCGGTATCGGACGATCGCGATCGATCGGCCGGGGCTGGGGATGGCGCTGGCTCAGGATGCGCGATTCACGGTGGTTGGGGAGGCGGCGGATCTGCTGCGGATCGTGGCGGAGATGGGGCTGGCGTCGTTTCATCTGGCCGGGCATTCGTACGGCGGGCTGATCGCGCTGGAGATGGCGGCGCAGCATCCCGAGTGGATCAGGAGTCTGCATCTGATCGAGCCGCCCTTGCTGGCGCTGCTGCCGGAGCGGGAGGATGTCCAGGAGATGGCGAGGCGGGTGAAGGCGATTCAAGCCGAGCATGGGACGGCGGGGGATGAGGCGACGACGGAGGCCTTTTTCGCGATGATCGGGGCCGGGCACGTCGTGGAGCGGTTGCGGGGGACGGAGGAGTGGGATCGGCTGTGCCAGCACGCGGCGCGGTTCAGGCGCAACGAGGCGGCCGGAGATGTTTCGCCAGCGGTGCTGGATCGGATTTCGGCCGCGATTCCGGTTGGGGTGTATTCGGGGGGGCGGAGTCATCCGGCGTTGCGGGCGATCGCGCAGGAGGTGGCGGGGCGGCTGCATGGGGCACAGTTTACGGATGTGGCGACGGCGGGGCATGCGGTGCAGATGGCGGGGAAGGCGTTTGTGGAGCCGATGCTGGAGTTGGTCGGGGAGGCGGATGAGAGGTGGGTGGGGCGTGGGTTGGGGCGGTAACCCGAGCACTTCCGTCCCGCGCATCAGTCGCGTCATTCCAATCGTCGTGTTACCGGGCGGCTCCGTGGCCTGGGGCCGAGATTTCTCGCTGCGCTCGAAATGACACGGTTATGGCACCGCGGGCCACGGGTGATGCAGGCATCGCCCCTAC